>JAGYOW010000099.1 GCA_018399285.1 Desulfotignum sp. | reverse complement strand
AAAACAAATAAAGAAAAGAAAAATTAAACAGCCGGCTGGAAAACCGGCCCCGACAGATCTATGGCGGTGCTGCCGGATACATTTCCTTTACCGGAAACATGGATTTTGCCATCACCATCCGCACAGCAGTCATGGAAAACCGGACCCTGACCGTTCAGTCCGGTGCCGGCATTGTGTATGATTCCGATCCTGAAACCGAACTGACAGAATGCATAAACAAGGCAAAAAGCGTGGAATCCGCTCTGAAGCTGGCGCTTTCCCATACGGATCTATCCATCTTACCCCGGGAGACTTTCCATGAACGTGGTCATCATAGATAATTACGATTCCTTTACCTTTAACCTGGTCCACTATCTGCTGCACACCGGCGTATCTGTGACAGTGTTCAGAAACGATAAAATCAGTGTCCGGAAAATCAAAGACATGGCTCCCGGTGCCATTGTCATATCGCCGGGTCCGGGCCGGCCGGAAGACGCAGGCATCTCTGTGGATGTGGTGAAAAAACTGTCCGGAACCATTCCCATTCTGGGTGTGTGTCTGGGGCACCAGGTCATTGCCCAGGCATTCGGCGGCACCATTGTACATGCAAAACAGATCATGCACGGTAAAACCTCCATGGTCACGGCAGATGGCGAGCATGTCTTTGCCGGGCTTGTCCGTCCTTTTTCCGTGATGCGCTATCATTCTTTGGCAGTCCAGGAATCGGATCTGCCGGCATGCCTTAAAGTCACGGCCCGGGCAGACGATGGTGAAATCATGGGGCTGCGCCACACCGACCATCAGACCCAGGGGGTCCAGTTTCACCCGGAATCCTTCATGACCACTGTGGGAAAACGACTGATCCGCAATTTCATCAAAGGAGCGGCCCAATGACATTCACCCAATATCTGAACCAGATCATCCGCGGCCAGGACCTGACCCAGGACCAGGCCGCGGAGATGATCACCCATATTTTTTCCGGCACCATCACTCCGGCCCAGACCGGTGCGTTTATGGCAGCCCTGGCCACCAAAGGGGAGTGTTTTGAAGAGCTGGCCGGTGGCGCACTTGCCATGCGCCGCAAAGCGCTGAGGGTCCAGACCCTGGATCAAACCGTCATTGATATTGTGGGCACCGGCGGAGACGGGACCGGTACATTCAATGTTTCCACCACGGCTTCGTTTGTGGTGGCCGGCGCAGGCATCACGGTTGCAAAACACGGCAATCGGAGTGTGTCCAGCAAATGCGGGTCCGCCGATGTGCTTGAGGCGCTTGGGGTCAATCTGGCAGCTGATCCTGAGATCATTGAAGAGGCCATCAATGAAATCGGCATTGGATTTATGTTCGCCCCCCTGTATCACGGCAGCATGAAACATGCCATGACAGCCAGGAAAGAATGCGGCATCCGCAGCATTTTCAATATGCTGGGCCCATTGACCAATCCAGCGGCTGCGTCCTGTCAGGTGGTGGGTGTTTATGCGCCGGCCCTGACGGAAATGTTTGCCAATGCCCTGCATCTGCTGGGTGTCAGACGGGCGTTTGTGGTCCACGGCCATGACGGCATGGATGAAATCACCACCACGGATCTGACCCGGGTATCTGAACTGTGTGATGGCCGGATCAAATCCTATGACCTGGATCCATTGACCTATTTTGACGACTATGCCGATCCTGAAGCGCTCCAAGGCGGCGAGGCAAAGGAAAACGCAGCCATTCTTACCCGAATCCTGTCCGGTGAGAAAGGCGCCCCCAGAGATATTGTGCTCATCAATGCCGGGGCCGGGCTGGTGGCGGCAAATGCCGCCGCAGATATCGGTCAGGGAATCCAGATGGCGGCGGACTCCATTGATTCCGGCCGGGCCATGAAAAAACTGGAGGCATTGGTCCAGTACACCCGGGAGAATGCATAACATGGCAGTCTCCGGATTTTTGAAAACCATGCAGGAAATCAAACAAGCTGAAATTGCCGACCACCGGCGGCGCATGCCGCTGGCTTCCCTGCGGCGGGAAGCGGAAACCCTTGCGGCCCCACCGAATTTTAAAGCGGCCATGGCAGCCGGCACCCCGGCAGACATCGGCATTATTGCGGAAATCAAAAAAGCCTCCCCATCCAAAGGGGATCTGCGCGCGGACCTTGATCCTGCCGCATACGCAAGGATCTATGAAACCGCCGGGGCCCGGGCCATTTCCGTGCTCACGGAATCGGTCTATTTCAAAGGCGGTCTGGCGGATCTTAAAACCGTTTGTACGCACACGGGTTTGCCGGTGCTCAGAAAAGATTTTATCATCCATGAATATCAGATTTATGAAGCCAGGCAGGCCGGAGCCGGAGCTGTATTGATCATCACCACGATGCTGTCTTCGGACCAGCAAAGCGATTTCATTCATCTGGTCAAAGAATTGGACATGGCACCCCTGGTGGAAATATGTTCTGAATGGGAAATGGACCAGGCCCTGACCACCGGGGCGGACATTGTAGGAATCAACAACCGGAACCTGTCTACCCTGGAAGTGGACCCGAATGCAGCCATCCGCATCGCACCGTTGTTTCCCCAAGAGATCATTCCGGTGGCAGCATCCGGTTTTTCCTGCCGCAAAGATATTCAGACAGGCATACATGCCGGCATCTTTAATTTTCTGATCGGAGAAAGCATTGTCACATCAGAGGATCCAGAAACATTTATCCGGTCATTGAAAAACGATGACTGACCGCGATCCCAAATTCCCGCACCCGAAATCCGGGACGCTGGTAAAAATATGCGGGTTGACCGATCCGGACAATGCAGCCGCATGTGCCCAGGCCGGTGCCGATATCATCGGGCTGGTATTTTATCCCAAAAGCCCCCGGCATGTTGAACCGTCCCGGGCCAAGGCGGTGGTCCATGCCCTGCCCGCCCATGTGCCGGCCTGGGGCGTATTTGTGAATGAAGATCCGGAGATCATCATAAAAACCGTGCATACTTGTGGATTAAAAGGGGTACAGCTGCATGGACAGGAATCACCGGGCCTGATTACCGCTTTAAAAAACCAGCATCTGACCGTTACCAAAGCCGTGTTTGCCTCCCGGACTCCCGGTCTGGACACGATTGACACCTGGTATAAAGCAGCTGATTTTTTTCTGGTGGAATGCGGACAAGGCACCCTGCCCGGAGGGAACGCAAAAACCTGGGATTATCGTCAGGTTCGGAAAACAGCCCGCAAACATCCCGTGATTCTGGCCGGAGGGCTGTGCTGTGACAATATTGACCAGGCTTTGGCTGAAGCAGATCCCACAGGCGTCGATGTGTCATCCGGTGTGGAATCATCTCCGGGAATCAAAGATGTAGCACTGGCAGCTGAATTCATCCGACGCGTCAAAAACAAAAAGACCTGATCGATATCTGGTTCAACTGAACAAAAAAAGCCCGTATCACTGATAAATCAGGGATACGGGCTTTTTGATAAATAATCCGGCAGTGTCCTACTCTCCCACACAGTCACCCATGCAGTACCATCGGCGCTAAAGAGCTTAACTTCCGTGTTCGAGATGGGAACGGGTGTGACCTCTTTGCTCTAACCACCGGATTAAGATGGTGATGGATCCGGAAACGTTTGAAAGATTAATGCGCAAAGCGCGGCTTTGTTCCATAGATCCAAAAATCTGTTGCAGTAAGATATGTGTTCACATGAAAGCGTTTAAACCTGTGAGTGAAAAAAAAGTGGCTAAGCCTCACGACCGATTAGTACCGGTTAGCTCAACATGTTGCCATGCTTACACACCCGGCCTATCAACCTTGTAGTCTTCAAGGGGTCTTCAGTCACTTGCGTGATGGGATATCTTATCTTGGAGTTGGCTTCCCGCTTAGATGCTTTCAGCGGTTATCCGGACCGAACTTGGCTACTCTGCAATGCTGCTGGCGCAACAACAGAAACACCATTGGTTCGTCCATTCCGGTCCTCTCGTACTAGGAAAAGATCTCCTCAAATATCCTGCGCCCACGAAAGATAGGGACCAAACTGTCTCACGACGTTTTAAACCCAGCTCACGTACCACTTTAATTGGCGAACAGCCAAACCCTTGGGACCTGCTCCAGCCCCAGGATGTGATGAGCCGACATCGAGGTGCCAAACCTCCCCGTCGATGTGAACTCTTGGGGGAGATAAGCCTGTTATCCCCGGAGTACCTTTTATCCGATGAGCGACGGCACATCCACCAGCAACCGCCGGATCACTAGGCCCTGCTTTCGCACCTGTTCGAGATGTCTCTCTCACAGTCAAGCCTTCTTATGCCCTTACACTCTTTAGTGTGATTTCCAAACACACTGAGAAGACCTTTGGACACCTCCGTTACATTTTAGGAGGTGACCGCCCCAGTCAAACTACCCACCAAATACTGTTCCCCAGCCGGATTCACGGCATGGGGTTAGAATCCCAACAGACCAAGGGTGGTATTTCAAGGGTGGCTCCCAAGAGGCTGACGCCCCTTGTTCATAGCC
>JAGYOW010000098.1 GCA_018399285.1 Desulfotignum sp. | reverse complement strand
TCGGAATGATTAAGAGCATTGTCTCTCAGACGCTCGACTATGACGATTTTACCGACGGTGGAGGTGCAGCCGGGTCCATTGAATTTGATACCGACCTGCCGGCCGGCGCCATCCCCCTGGCGTGGCGCGCAAAAGCAACCGATGGGTTCACCGGCGACACCTCTGCCGTTATCAGTGTTGGTATTGACGGAGATCCGGACAAATATTCCGCCGACACCGCGCAGAGCGTTTTTGCGGCGGGTACGGTTGGGTCTTTGGTACTGGCGGAAGATGCAATGCAAGATGATTTTGCCACTGCACAGACTCCGGTTGTTACCGTGACCGCCGATGCGGACTGGGGAGACGTTGACGGCGGCTCCATGGTGGTAGAGATCTTCTACATTGAACCCGAACCCTTTGCATAATTTTTTACCGGGGGTCATCTTGGCCCCCTTTTGAAAGGAATCACCGATGAAAAAGAGACAAACCCCTGAGTTTTTGATGAACACCAAGACCGGCGTTGTATTCGTCAAAACCAAAATCCTGGCAAAAAGAAAGGATATGGTGCCGTATGATTTTGAGAAAAAACGGCCTGTATCGGAAATCAAAGTGATGGACGCCCCTCCGCCTGAACCGGACAATGACCTTGAAGAAGAAAAGGAAAGGGCAGCCGCGCTGGTGAAAGAGTGGTTCGGCCGTGAGGTCAGCAAAGTGACCAAAAAAGATCTGGCCGATTATGCCATGGCTGAGTTCAACCAGGTCGTTGACGACGATTCAAAGCTGAAGATGGTCCAGGCCATCGAGCAGATGGTGGGCTGATATGACCGGCCAGGATATGGTTGATCAGGTCCTGACCTACCTGACCGATGAGGATGGGGATGTCTGGAGCGAAACGCTTGTGCTGTCGTTTATTAATGATGCTGTGGGAACCATCGCCATGCTGCGGCCTGATGCAACCGCCACAACCGATGATGTAACAATCGTGGCTGACAGCGCCCGGCAATCTCTCCCGTCCGATGCGGCCCGGCTGCTTTCGATCAACCGGAACACCACGTCCGGCAAACCGGTCAGGAAGATTGCCCGGGAAGTGCTGGCAGAATTGGGTGCTACATGGACGGCACAGTCCGTATCTGACATCGAGCATTACATGTATGACGATGAAAACCCCCTGGTCTTCCATGTTCACCCGGTGCTGGACTCAGCCGGCAGCGTGGAAATGGCATATTCCGCTGTTCCTGAGACAATCACCCTGGTGTCTGACCTTCGGGTATCATCCGTTTATAACGGCCCGATATTTGATTATGTGCTCCACCGGTGCTTTGGCATGGAGACCGAGCGAATAGACCGGCAGAAGTCTGTCACACACCTGAATGCCTTTTACAATGCCCTGGGTGTCAAGATCCAGAACGAGGCCCGGCTGAAACTGATCCAGGAGGTATAGAATGGAGCGTTTTGTCAGCAATATCCTTCCGTATGTCCCTGGGTGCCCCGAGGTCTTAATCAAGGCCGAAACGCTCAGGGTAGCCACTGAGTTCTGCCGGAAAACACATATCTGGCAGGAAGTGGAGGAAAGCACGGCCACGGAAGGCGATGAAACCATTACCCTTTCTCCTGCATCCGGAGATGTGGTAGGCGTCAAGGTGCAGATCAATGAACGGGAAATATCTGATTATACACTGTCCGGTGTGACCGTTACTTTGGAAGACGAGCTGTCTGAAGATGATGAAATCAAGGTCACGCTGTATCTTACTCCGGAAAGGGACGCGACCGAGCTGCCGGATATTCTTTATAATGACTGGCTGGAAGCGATATCCGCCGGGGTTCGGTCCCGCCTGATGCTGATGCCTGAAAAGCCGTGGTCAAACCCCAATATGGTAATGATCCATGCACAGACTTACCAGCACCAGACCGGGCAAGCCCTTCTCCTTGCCAGAAAGAAAAACGTCCGTGAACCTATGCGGATGCAGTTGAGGCCCTGGATATGATCAACATCTCTGTCTTTAAAGGGGAGATCCCCAAGCTGTCGGAAAAACTTTTGCCGGACGAGTACGCATCCAGCGCAATCAACTGCAAGTTACAGGACGGGCGGCTCTCCCCTATGCGGGCAAACGTGTCCGAGGAAGACCTTCTGGCCAGTGCAGAAACTATTTACCGGATGGGTGAGGACTGGCTTCAGTTCGATAACAAAGTGCAGATTGTCGATGACCCTGTTTATAATCCATTTGGACGGATCTTGATTTCAGGGGACGAATATCCCAAAGAAACAGACACCGCAACAGCCATTTCAGGGGCAGGCCCGTTTCCTGCTGCCACGCGCAGGCTGGGAATATCTGCTCCAAGCGCGGCTTTGACCTATTCAATTACCGTGGCCGGCACAGGCACTGACAGGGAGATTGCGTATTGCTATACGCGCGTGGGTGAAAGGGCGGACGGTACCGTGGTGGAGTCTGCACCATCTCCGTCCACAGCGGTTTTTACAGCCAAAGACGACGCGACGGTCAGGCTGTCTGATTTTGTTGATGCTTCCGAAACAGGAGTATATACAACCCATTTCCGCATATACCGGATCAATACAGGTGATACGGGTGCTGAGTTTCAGTTTGTTGCCGACCTGACCAAAACCACGTCGCCGCTCCAGTATGATGACACCGTGGCGGACGAAGACCTGGGGGAAGTCTTACCCACCGCAAACTGGACCGCTCCGATTGACGAGCTAAAGGGATTTGCCGCAGGGTCCGGGGGGCTAATTTTCGCCTTTAATGCCAATACTGTTTATGTGTCTGATACATATATCCCATATGCGTTTCCGTCTGAATACACGCTTACCGCACCATCCGAGATAGTAGGTATGGGGTTCAACGGCACATCCATGGTTGTTCTGACCAAAACCAACCCGGTTTTGTTGTTCGGCACAGATCCCGGGTCCATCACGGTTGAAAAACTCCCGGTTGTTTTGCCGTGCAAGTCCGCGCGCTCCATTGCCAGCATACCGGGCGGAGTGGTGTTTGCCTCCACATTTGGGCTGTACCTGATTGATTCAGGTGGCAACCCGGTTAATTTGACCAAAGACATTTTTACGGATCAGCAATGGTCTGACCTTGAACCGGGTAGGATATTCGCTTTTTTCCACAAAGGTGCGTACCAGGCGTTTTTTTCCGGCTCCACAATGGGGATCGAGTTCAACCCGGGTTCAAACGAGATCAGGAGGTTCCGGTCAACAGCATATGTGTGGGGTGGGCGGTATGTCTCCACGGTCATGATCAATACCTATGAGTTTCTAACATCTGGCAGCGAAGAGTTTGTGACGTCAGGCGGTTCAGGTTTTTATTGTTCCGGTGGCGCGTATCCGTTGACATACGATACCCTGTATCTCATTCAGACAAAAGGCACGGCCAGAGAGGTTGTTGCTTTTGATTCAGGCGATGAAACAGACTACACCTGGACATCCAAGACGTTCTACCTGATGCGGCAGCACATCTTGTCTGCCGGGCGAGTGGTGGGGGATTTGTCCGAAGGCGTGACCCTTTCATTGTATGTCGACGACGCCCTGCATTTCACCAAATCAATTACGTCTGACAGTGTATTCAGGATACCGCGCGTCATGGGATCAACATTCAAAATCAAACTGACAGGCAAGGCCCACATTGACCAGGTGGTAATCGGAGCGTCCATATCAGAGGTGACACAAAATGCGTAACATACCACGAGTAACAGGCAAAATGGATTACCAGCGGTTTTTTGATGCTGTCAAAGAATCAATAGATATCCTGGCCGGCCGCGCAAAAAAGTCTGAATTGAAACGCGCCCTGCTGGTGGAGGATCTGGAAAAGCTGGGGATAGATCCTGAGAAATTTCTGAGCAGCACAAAACAAAACCCCTACCCGTTACCATAAGGAGAGATAGATGTCGCAATATACGTCAACATATAGCGGAGCGCAGATTGATGCGGCCATTGCCAAAGCGCTTGTACTTCCTGAAATCAGCGAGCCAGACGCGGGCGATGTCCTGGCCGTAAACGCTGCGGGGGATGGGATCGCTTTGGTAGCAAGGCAGATTCCTTCAGGGACTTCCATGTTATTCAATCAGTCATCTGCTCCAACAGGCTGGACCAAAAAAACAGACTGGGCAGCAACCAACTCAGCCTTGATTGTCGGGAATACCTATCGGGATTGTTCAGACGACGACACATATTCTGACAATCCGATCAACTGGACAACCGGCGTCAGTGTAGCGAACCATTCGACGCATAACCATTCAGGCCCCAGCCATACACACACCACTGGTGCCGTCAGTTTGAGCATCACCCACCTGCCGAGCCATTTCCATTATGTGGTTAGGGACGATGAAGTCCCCCCCGAGGATTTCTCTGAAACGATACTCACCGCAACAAAAGCCGTAGTGCGGGAACGGAATGATTCTACAACAGGCACCGCCAGCTTCTATAATTTGCATGGGTATCCGGCTGAAGCAAACGTCGGAAAATCATCAACCGTGGGATCGGGATCTGCACACAGCCATGGCAACACTGGCGCTGGTGGCACTGGCAACACAAGCTCAGAGTCTGTATC
>JAGYOW010000097.1 GCA_018399285.1 Desulfotignum sp. | reverse complement strand
CGCACCCCTGTCAAGTTTGTGGGGGAATGCATTATAACATCAGCGGTCTTTGCCCATGCCGATATCCCGGCACCTCCTTTGGCTTGCAAAACTCCGGTATTGTGAATATGATATTTTTTTGGTTTTTAACAATTAAACTCAGGACTTTACCATGTTTTCCCTTCCCTTTGAGCAGGGACCGATCCGGCCGGTGGACGAGGCGGACAGCCTTTTGATCCGCACCACCCGTGGATGCCCCTGGAACCGGTGTTCCTTCTGCTCTTTGTACGACACCATGAAATTTTCCATCCGCCCGGTGGCAGAGATCAAGCAGGATATCTGGGCGGCAAAAGAGTATTTCCAAGGCCATCCGCTTGAGACCTGTTTTCTCCAGGACGGGGACAGTTTTGTCATGCAAACCAAAGACCTGATTGAAATCCTTGAGACCCTGAAACAAGCGTTTCCTTCCCTCAGGCAGATCAGCTCCTACGGCCGTGCCCAGACCATGGTGAAAAAATCCCCCCAGGCCATCAAAGAGATCTGCGATGCCGGGTTGAACAAGTTATACTGCGGCATGGAATCCGGCTCCCGAAAGGTCCTGGAAAAAATCCGGAAAGGGATCACTCCGGCATCCATCATCCGGTCCGCCCGCATGGCCCGTGACGCCGGCATGCACACCACCCAGTTCATCATCCTGGGACTGGGGGGAACCGAACTGTCCGAGACCCACGCCCTGGAGACGGCCCGGGTGTTCAATGAGATCAACCCGGATCATATCCGGGTGCTGACCATCGGGATCAAGCCGGGCACGGACCTGGACCGGCAGATGACGCAGGGCCAATGGACACGGCCCTCAGAAGCGGCCATGATCGCTGAGCAGCGCCTGCTTTTGGAACATATCGACGGCATTGACAGCCATTATGCCAACCACCACAGCGTGGATCTGCTGCTGGAGATCCGGGGACAGCTGCCCGGGGACCAACAGCGGCTGCTGGACATCATGGACAGGTTTCTCTCCCTGCCCGAATCCAGGCAGACCAATTTTATTATGGGCCGGCGCCTGGGCTATTACCGGACCCTGGATGACCAGGCCCGTGAACCGGACTTCCGGTTTGTTGAAAAACAGGTCCAAAAAGCGCTGGCATCCGGCCATGGGAGCCTTGAAGACATTTTTCACCACCTTCGAATACAGGTCATTTGACAACAGGATCATCCTGGCAGCGTGCCGACCAACCGTTCCGGGAAAAACGAACCGTCCCTTGACACCTGAATTAAACCAGTTGTACTTTGAATGCAGCTAAACCGAAAACAACGCATACCAGGAGTGACAATGAAAACAAGAATCACAAAGTTGTTCGGCATCCAGCACCCCATTATCCAGGGGGGGATGCACTATGTCGGGTTTGCCGAGCTGGCGGCAGCCGTGTCCAATGCCGGCGGTCTGGGCATCATTACGGGACTCACCCTGAAAACGCCGCAGGATCTGGACAAGGAAATCAAGCGGTGCAAAGACATGACGGACAAACCGGTCGGGGTGAACCTGACCTTTTTGCCCACCGTGTCCTCGCCGGATTATCCGGGGTATATCAAGGCCATTATCGACAACGGAATAAAGATTGTCGAAACCGCCGGCAGAAACCCGGAGCCGTACCTGCCTTATTTAAAAGATGCCGGTGTCAAGGTCATCCACAAATGCACGTCCGTCCGGCATGCGGTCAAGGCGGAGAACATCGGATGTGACGCCGTTTCCGTGGATGGGTTTGAATGCGGGGGCCATCCGGGCGAAGACGATATCCCCAATATGGTGCTGCTGCCCCGGGCCGCCGAAGAACTGACCATCCCGTTTGTGGCATCCGGGGGCATGGCAGATGCCAGAAGCCTGGTGGCAGCCCTGGCCCTGGGCGCGGACGGGATCAACATGGGCACGCGGTTCATTGCCACTAAAGAAGCGCCCGTGCACGAAAATGTCAAGCAGGCGATTTTACATGCCGGTGAAACCGATACCCGCCTGGTCATGCGGCCTTTACGAAATACCGAGCGGGTCCTGAACAATGCGGCGGCCCAAAAACTGCTGGAAAAAGAAGCCTCCCTGGGCAGCAACCTGAAGTTTGAAGATATCATTGAAGAAGTGGCAGGCGTTTATCCCAGAATCATGCAGCAGGGGGACATGGAGTCCGGCGTATGGTCCTGCGGCATGGTGGCCGGCCTGGTCCATGACATCCCCACATGCAAAGAGCTGCTGGACCGGATCATGGCAGAGGCAAAACAGATCATTGAAAACCGGCTGACGGCCATGCTGTGACATTCACGCCTGACAGATCCGCCTTTTCAATGGATAGAAAGTCCATTGACACCCGGAATTCAAAAATGATATAACCATGTAAATCATAAAAGGTTTTTTTCGATATGCATGGTTATATCACGAGATTGATTGAAGAAAAAATTCACCGGTCCCTGTCCCGTTCCCCGGCTACAGCCATTCTTGGGCCCCGGCAATGCGGAAAATCGACCACCGCCCGCATGATGCTGAAAAACAGACCTTCCATTTACCTGGATTTACAGGACCGTGTGGATCGCAACAAACTGGCGGAACCCGAACTTTTTTTCGACCGTTACCGGGAGAAGATGATCTGCCTGGACGAAATTCAGATGCTGCCGGAATTTTTTTCAGTCCTTCGGTCGGAAATTGATAAAGACCGCAGGCCGGGCCGATTTTTAATTCTCGGGTCAGCCTCCCGGGATCTGATAAGACAATCCACGGAAACCCTGGCCGGCCGTATCGCTTATCTGGATTTAAGCCCGTTTCTGATCCATGAAGTGTCCCCATCCATTCCGTGGTCTGATCTATGGCTCAGGGGCGGATTTCCTGAAAGCACCCTTGCCAAAGATGATGCGGACAGTTTCGACTGGCGCCTGGATTTTATCAGAACATTCATGGAAAGGGATATTCCCGGTCTTGGATTCAATATCCCAGTTCCTGTCATCGAGCGGTTGTGGCTGCTGCTGGCACACTATCATGGACAAACAGTCAATTATCATAAACTGGCGGGGGCTGCAGACATTTCCATTCCGACACTGAAAAAATATCTTGCCATCCTGGAACAGACATACATGCTCCGCCTACTGCCGCCGGCGGAAACAAACCTGAAAAAACGGCTGATCAAATCCCCGAAAGTCTACCTGCGTGACAGCGGTATACTTCATGCCCTTCTGGACATTGAAACCTATGACAATCTTCTGGCCCATCCCATTGCCGGGGCTTCCTGGGAGGGGTTTGTGATTGAAAACATCATTGCCTGCTACAACCGATGGAACCCCTCTTTCATGCGCACGGCCAACGGGGCTGAAATGGACCTGGTCCTGGAGCGGGCCGGCAGGCGCCATGTTTTTGAGTGCAAACTGTCAAAAGCCCCGAAACCCTCCCGGGGATTTTATGAACTGATTGATGCGGTTCAACCGGAATCTGCATGGGTGATCGCCCCTGTTGATGACCCCTATGCGATCAGCGAAAAGGTAACGGTCTGTCCGCCGGAAAAACTCAGATCTTGTTTGCCGGTTTCCCCGAATCCATGAAAACCAATCCCTTTCCCGCTTGAATATTCAATAATAAACCAGTATGTTGGATTAAATAAAATCGCATTTATGGAACCTGGCACAAAGCTTGGATACAGGCAAATAAAGCCCTGGAATCGCTGCCGCGTGTGAAAGCCGCTCAGGCTGAATGGTTCATGCGGAGCTGTTCAACGAGATAAAGAGGAGGCAACTGAACCCATGGATGCTCCGGAAAGCAAACATTTTCAAAGGCATTGGCTCATGAGGGTTTTGCTGAGCAAAACTCTCATCATCTCTGTTGCCCTGATTATCACCTACACCCTGGCAGGCTTTTTTCTTGCCCCCTATCTGATCAAGCGTCAATCCACGCAGTTTGCCCGGGAATCCCTCAACTGCCTCATGGTCATGGAAGAGGTCCGGGTAAACCCGTTCACCCTCACCCTGGATATCAAGAACTTTGACCTCAAAAAAAGAGATGGATCCCCGTTACTCGCATTCAAGGCGATTTTTGTCAACTTCGAGATCGCCAGTCTCTGGCGCCGGGCCTGGACCTTTGCGGATGTTCGCCTGGAAGGCCCGGTCGTGAACCTGCAAATAGAACCTGAGGGCCGCATCAACTTTATTGATATCGCAGACCGGATCCCAAAGAAGGAAAATGAGGAAAAAACCAAAGGAGATGAGCGCTTGCCGCGCGTCATCTTTGAGCACATTGCCTTGAACCAGGGGCGACTCGTTTTCACGGACTTATCCGGCCCGACCCCGGGCAGTATTACGCTGGAGACGATTGACCTGGCGCTCAAAAACCTTACCACGCTGCCGGACCAAAAGGGAGTCTATTCCCTGGAAGCGACCCTTCCCCACGGCGGAAAGCTCACAGGGGCCGGCGATGTTTCTCTCCATCCTCTCTGGTCCGAAGGCAGGGTGAAGGTGGAGGGATTCAAGACCGTTTCGGCATGGGAATTTTTGCAGGATGACATTCTTCTGGACAAACCCGGGGGTGAAGTAGACCTCGACGCCCGCTACGAATTCGCCCATACGGATCAATCCCCTGGTTTTGTCATCGAAGAAT
>JAGYOW010000096.1 GCA_018399285.1 Desulfotignum sp. | reverse complement strand
ACCTTTCTCTGGAAATGAAACCAAAGGCCCTGGCCTGTGCCCGGCACCTCACCCGCATTCATCCGGAAGATCCCGGCTGGTGGAAGGCCCTGGCCCATGTCCACCTGGCGGACAACCGGTTTGAACAGGCCCTGGCCGCCATGCTGAGTTACTCGTATCTGACCCCTTTGACCCGGGAAGAATCAAGGCTTCTGGCAGACCTGTATCTGTCCTGCCATATTCCGGAGTCTGCAGCCCGGCAGTATGAAATCTGGCTGGCACAGTACGGAGACACCCTGTCGGAAAAACAGCTCCTGGACAAGATCACCACCATCTCCCGGGCCTGGCTCGCGGCAGGAAATCCGGACCAGGCCCTGGCATGGGCCCAGAAAGGACTGGAAAAAGCCTCTGATCCGGATCTTTCAGGCATCAAAGCCTATGTGCTTGCCACCAAAACACCCCTGCCCCTGCAACAATAGCTGATTGACCGATTTGCCGGATGGGGCTGCGGCGTTCCGGCATCATGGGATGTCGGGACCCCAGGAGGGGGTGTGACAAGCGCGTTCCTGTTTTATGGCGGAATACACCGTCACAAGGCCGTTGGAAAGGGGCTGGTTTGTCACCCGGACAAATCCGGCGGATGCGATCATCTCCCGGACTTTTTTGGGGGGAGGAAATGTCCGGATGGATTTGGCAAGGTAGACAAACGGGGCTTCTTCCCCCGTGATCAGCCGGCCAAAACCTGGCATGACCCAAAAAGAATACCAGTGGTACAACACCCTGAGCCAGCGGCTTTGGGGGATGGAAAATTCCATGATCACCAGTTTTCCGCCGGGGACCAGGACCCGGTGGATCTCGTGCAGCCCCCGGGAAAGATCCGACAGGTTCCGGATGCCGTACCCCACGACCACCCCGTCAAATGATTTTTCTGCAAACCCCAGCTGTTCTGCATCTGATCTTACCCACTGGATGGGATTTTCAGGTGTTTTCTCACGGGTTCTGCGTTTTCCCGCGGCCAGCATGGACCGGCTGAGATCACACACCACGGTCATCCCCGGGGTGCCGGTGCCGGCTATCCGGCGGGCAAATTCTCCGGCCCCGCCGCACAGATCCAGGATCCGGGATCCTTTGGCCGGTGCCAGAACTTTTAGGACGGCCCTGCGCCAGAAAAAATGAAGACCGAAACTCATGAGGGTGTCTGCCAGGTCATACCTTTGGCCGATGGCATCAAAGTATTGGACCACCACTTTTTTTTTGTCTGAAGCCGGGATCTGTTTTGGGGGGATTTTGGGCGACATTGTCATTTATAAAGGGTTTTCCCAGTTCACGGACTCGGCATACCCCATGCAGGTGGAAAAAATGGAGTAATCAAAATCCGGGCACAAGATGCCTTGTGGTTTCAGGATAGCGACAGCTCTGGCATTGTCGAAAATGCGCTCGTCCTGCATGTACTGCCGGTAGATTTCCGTGTACCGGTTGAACAGGATTTCCAGGTGGTTCTGGGGGCCGGCCGGATAGTTCTGCGTCTCCACAGCCTGAACGCCGGTGATGTGAAAATATTTCCGGATGTAGTCAATGATATCGGAAACCGGTTTGGTTTTGTCATTGGTGATGTGGAATATGCCCCCGTCCACGGCGTTTTCCATGATGGCGCAAAAGGCGCTGGTAAAAAAATCCACGGGGATCAGATTGATGCCCCCGGACGGAGACGCCTCAATCCTGAGGGGCATATGGGCGGTTCCGCCGGCGGTGAATGATATGCCCATTTTTTCTGCGCTTTCCAGATCCTGTTCCCGGTGTTTTTTCAGGTAGAGGTTTTTTAAAAACACCAGTATTTTCACGGGGTAGTACAGGGCATTGAACCTCAGGGTCCTGCCGGTGCGGGAATGGCCGTACACGATGGACGGCCGGAAGATGTTCAGACGGATGCCTTCACGGTTGCAGCGGTCTGCCGCCGCCATTTCCGCCCGGTGTTTGGTTTCTTCATACACATTGAAAAATGTTTGGGTTTCCACGAGTGCTTCGGGGCATGATCCGCGTTTTTTCCCTGCCACATAGGCGGTGCTGATAAAGTGAAAAAAACAGCACCTGCTGTTTGCTGCAAAGTCAAGCAGGTGATGGAGATTTTCAACATTTGCTTTTTCAATCTGCGGGCGTTTTCGTTCTGAAAAGGAGGTGTCGGATGCGCAGTGAATGATTTCATCGACCCTGGAACCCAGCCTTTGGTAGTCAGCCGGGGACAGGCCGAGGTCGGACCGGTTCAGATCCGCCGGGACAATCTGAACACAAGAGGGGACCCTGTCCCTGCCCAGCCACCGGAACAATGCGTTGATGCGTTCTTCCGGGGCCATGTTGTTCCGGGACCGGGCCGGGACAATGACGGTATGCCCTTTGTCTGCCAGCATATCCGCCAAGTGGATCCCCAGAAACCCCGTGGCCCCTGTCAGCAGAAAGCAGGTGTTTTTCGACCGTCGTCTGTCCAGTATGTCATGCGCTGCAGTTCTGATCGCTCCTCCTTATTTTTAAAAAGGGTCGTGCAGACCCCTTCGGTGCTGGTTTCGAGACTGCTTCAGGTGTACAGAAAATTTTCTTTTCTGGCGCACCCTTGTGAAAAAATGTATTTGAGAAAGGTCACTCCTTTATAGGATCTGCTCACTTGGTCCACCATGGTTTCGATCTCGGGCATGGCCAGACGGATTTTTTCAGCGTCTGTGCTGTCGGTGTGATCAATATAATAGTCATATTCCAGAATGCCGCGCTTTCCCAGATCCAGGGGGGTGATAAAGCCTAAGTCATGTTCGATGCCGTATTTTTCGGCAATGTCTGCAAAAGAGGCCATCAGTTCCTGGATGACTGCCACAGGTGCCAGGGGAACATAGATGAGAAAGGCGAACATGTGCCTGTGCCGGGACATCCGGGCGCTGACGATCCTGAACATGGTCAGCCAGACCATGTCGGTCATGTGGGGACGGCGGTAGAGATCCTGGTAGAATCCCCTCAGATCGTCCTCGATAGCAGCGGCCAGGGTTTCGGGAGACGGGGAAAGAACTGCTTCCAGTACGGGCAGCATTTCTTTGCTCAAAACGGTTTCATAGGCCGGCCGGTCACTTTCCAGTCCCTGGACGATGTCTGCCAGGTCGGATCTGACCAGGTGCGGCAGCCCGAGCATGAACATCCTGAAGGTGCGGCTGTCTATGACACAGGGAACCATCTGCCGGATGCTGCTGCGGGCATATTTGTCGCCGATGACCGATACCACGCAGGTCATCTCGAGAATGCCGCTGAACACCTCCCGGGTCTGCTCAGCCAGGGACTGGGTGGGGGACATGAACGTGGACAGGTAATGCCCGCCCAAAATCCCTACGGCCAGACCGATGCGCCGGCGGCTGATGTCTCTGGCAAAGGAAACCGCATCGGCAAAGGTGGTAAACGGCACCAGAAGGCCTTCCTCGTCATCCGTGACCGGATGCATCCGGACCCGGGCCTCAAGGCAGATGCCGGGAGACGGGCGCACGGCTTTTTCAAAACCGAACACATTGGGAGCGGTTTTGTCATTGGCATTGAACACCCGGCCGTGCTGGTCCACAAAGGTCATGTCCACGATATGGTCAGCCCCGACGCCGTAGACGTTGGCCCAGGTGGAAAACAGTCCCGTGCACACGATGTTGCCGCAGACCGTGGCCGCCGGTTCCGCCGTATTTACCCGAAATCCTTTTTCCGATGCTGCTTTCTGCAGTTCAAAAGAGGTCACGCCGGGCTCGATGACAGCGGTCCAGTTGTTCGGATCCAGAAGGATTTTTTTCATCCGGTTCACGTCGATGACGATGCCTGGGGTGAAGACAAAGCCGAACACACTGCCCCCGTTGCCCCGGACCACTGCCGGGATCCCGGCCTTGTCCGCAAACCTCACGATTTCCACCAGTTCTTCGGCACTGCCGGGCAGTACCACATACCCAGGCATCTGGGGGCCGGCCAGGGGAAACGGGTCATCGGCATAGGCCATTAGGTGGGCCGGGTCATTGGTGGCCCATTGTTCTCCCACCATCTGTTTCAATGCCTTGAGTGTGTCGTCTTCCGGAATGAGGACAGGCACCACTCCTTTTTCCAGAAACGCCTCAAGAAAGGCTTTTAACGCCTGCATGACCTTCATGGGCCGCATGCCGGTCACGAAATGGCACTGCCTGTCGCAGGATCCGCACAAGGTGCATGACGAAATGATATCCGCTGCTGCCTGGGTGACGGGAATCCGGTCTTTGGCCAGGGCGGCACACAGATCCATCCGGCCCTGGGGAAAAAAGGAAACAAACGGGGTTTTTTTTGCCGGCGGGCAGAGCCCGGTATCCAGGTAATCGATTTTGCACATGGCGTAATGCCGGCACTGGGAAGCCGTGCGGCGGATCTCTTCGGGAATATGGTCCAGCGGGTTCATCAAAAGGTCATCCTTATGCTTTCAGGTTTATATGAAAGAACAGACCAACCCACTAAATTCTTTCATGGTTAATTGTGCCCGGCAGGGCATGGCCGTTATTGGCTCCGTGGTCAGCGGACGGAATCATTCATTCCCGGATTCTGTGATTTAGCAGTTGCCACGCCCAAAAAACATCACTGGCCACCACGTCTGGTTCTGACTATAG
>JAGYOW010000095.1 GCA_018399285.1 Desulfotignum sp. | reverse complement strand
CCACCCCGCCGGCCAGGATCAGACTGATGGCTGCAAAAAAATGACTCATCAATTTTCATTTCCTCATTTTTTGAGTATTTTTGAAGTCAGGAGACGGTTTTAATCAAGTTCCGGATTTCAATATGGGAAAAATGGGGGATTGTCAAGTCATTGGAAAAATTTGTTTCAATATGAAACAAATCAATGGCGGTACACCACGGGCCGGTCATCTGCGCCAATGTCAATACCCACGGTATCACCGGTCTTGAAACCCAGCCGCTTGAACTCTTTGACCACGGCATCGTGGCGGTCCGCATGCCAGAAGGTGCACCACAACGGATTTCGCACCGTGTCAATGCCATAGGCATCATGACTGCAAAGATTCACCCGGAACTTGTCTCTGGCAATCAGGGTGTCGGCTTCGGCCAGAAAAATATCGATCTTGTACAAATTGTTGTGCAGTGCCTTTGAAAGCGCTTTCTGCTGGTCCGGGAAATCATCCAGGTAATGGTTGGCAATCTGATACAGATCGCCGGAGTCTTGAATGGAAAATCCAAGCACGGCAAACCGCTGGTGTCTGAGGGCAAACGATTCCAGGTCGGCTTCATATTCCGCCACGCGATCGACAATGTTTTTTACCCGGGTTTCAGGGGCCGCTTCAGACTGGACCAGGTCTTCACACAGGCTGATGACATCGATATAAAATGCCTTGTTGTCCATCACATATACGGACCGTTCCCGGTAGTTGCGCTGTTTTCGAATGCGCCGGACCCCATCCAGGCGGACGGACCGCTCACTGAGCTTTTCTTCCAGGGTCTCGATGCAAGAGATATCCTTGGCCTGGACCACATGAATGTCCCCTTCCGTGGAAATAATATATTCGATCTCGCATTTGAACCCCAGTCGCTTCTGAATGGCCCGTGAGAGTTGATACAGGCTCCGGTCATGGGGCACCCGGGTGATATGGGGTTCGGTCTGCACTTTCTGATTTCTGTTTCTGCAATACCCGAATTCCCAGTGGTTGTGAATCATTTTGGCCATAACAGATGACCCGTTGACAAACGGCATCACAATCACGCCCATTTCCTGGAGGTCGATGGGCGGGGCATTGTTGAAAATCTGCTGTCGTCTGATGGACAGGTGCTTGGCCGTCTCTGCCAGATGAATGATCCGGTTGCGTGCATAGATGATCCCCCCGATGTCTGCATAGGTTTCCAGAGAATCGAATGTGCCGCCCTTATACTCGGACTCCTGGGGATGCGCGCTTCTGGCGATCACCTTAAAGCTTTCCCGGTGAACATCCAGAAACGCTTCCAGGGCCTTGAAATCCTTGGTTTCAAACTTTCTGGCAGATACATACACAAACTCAGGCACATTAAACCCATTGGCTTTGAGTTTTTCCAGCAGTTTTGCCTTTTCCGGCACCTTGTTTTCCATGTTTCGCCTTGACTTTTGGACCTAAGTTCTTTAATTAATTTTCACCTAAAGGATCTTGAAGAAGATATCAATTTAGATAGGTAACATATGTTAAAATGGAATGCAATACCCGGCCCGGTCCGGGATATTCATAAAGAAAGCACCCGGCTATGGGACTGAAAATTCTGCTGGTGGATGATGAACAGGAATTTGTTGAAACCCTGTCTGAGCGCCTCCAGATGCGGGATATGGATTCTCATGCCGTGTTTGACGGGAAAACCGCGCTGGCACAGGTGCAGTCCCACCCCCCCCAGGTCCTGATCATTGACTTAAAAATGCCGGGTATGGACGGTATTCAGGTGTTGCAGCAGGTGAAACAGACCCATCCGTTTATTCAGGTGATTGTCCTGACCGGACATGGGTCGGAACAGGACCGGAAAACCTGCATGGATTTAGGGGCATATGCGTATTTCCAGAAACCCGTTGATATCGACCAGTTACATACCGCCATCCGGCAGAGTCTTGAAAAAACCTTGACGGACCCACGGGATTCCATGGGGTTTGACCGGCCTGTTGACAAAGGGTTTTATCAGCCATGACGCCTTTGCAGCGACTCAAACCCGCATTCTGGAATCTGCCGGATGATCCCGGCAATCACAGCGGGTTGAATCTCAAACGCAAATGGAAACTGATTGTTCTGCTCACCTCAATTCTGGCACTTTCTCCTTTGATCATCATGACCCTGGTGGATTTCAGCCTGACCCGGCGCACCATTGAAACGGAATCCAACACCCGCATGCTTTCCAGCCTTCAGACCCTTGCCGGTATCATGGCCGCCTCTTTAGCGGAAAATCCGTCCACGGCCTGTGCCGAAGTCCTGTGGCAGGATGCCTTTCACCAGTTGAACACGGGACGGCACAACGATTTGTTTCTCATTGATGCCGCCGGCGACCTGGTGACCCCGTCGTTTCACTATGGCCGGGATCCCGGGCTGAACGCGCTGGATCCCCGCCTTTTAACCCAAACGGATGGGATCCTGGATTTGCAAACCCCGGACGGGACGGCCGTGCTGGCCGGATATGCCAAAATCACGGACACACCCCTGACCCTGGTCCAGCTGCGACCGGCGGACTGGCTCAAAGATCTCTGGCTCAAACCCCGGCTCAAGCTGCTCTGGTTTTTATGTGTGAGCATTGTTTTAATCGTGTTGTCCATCATGGGCATGGCCACCTATCTAGTGAACCGGATTCACGTCACGGAACGCCGACGAATCGAAGCCCTTCACCACGAAGAACATGCCAACCGACTGGCTTCCATCGGCCGGCTGGCCTCGGGCGTGGCCCATGAGATCAATAATCCCCTGGACATCATCAACCAGAAAACCGGACTGATCGTCGATCTATTGACCTTAAAAAAACAAACCCGGCCGGACCCGCGCGTCTTACCCCTTGCGAAAGATGTGCTGGATGCAGTGAAACGCTGCGGCACCATTACCCGTCAACTGCTGGATTTTGCCCGGCACATGGAACCCAGCACCGAACCTGTGGATATCGAAGAAGTGATCTCCCAGGTACTGGCCCTGGTGGAAATGGATGCCCGTCACCGGGGCATTGCCATCCGGGTAGCCCCCATTCCGACGGTGCCCGGATTTGAATGTGACCGCAGCAGTCTGCTCCAGATTTTTCTGAACCTGGCGGAAAACGCCATTACGGCCATGGAATCCAAAGGCGTTCTGACCATTGACGTGTCCATACAAAAAACCGGTTATGTGACCATCAGCGTGGCTGATACGGGCAAAGGCATTTCTCCGGAAGAACTGCCTAAAATTTTCGAACCGTTTTACACCTCCCGAAGCGACCGCTGGGGTGCGGGCCTCGGCCTGGCCATCACCTATGGCCTGATCCGGGAAATGGGCGGAGACATCACCGTGAAAAGCACGGTGGGCAAGGGCACCCGATTTGTTTTAACCCTGCCCGTGAAAGCGGTCCGGCAGACCGCATCCGATGGTTCACTCCAGCTGCCCAAAAGCGAAATACCTGTCAAAACTGCGAATGAAAACAACACCCAGGGAGCCGCCCATGTCACCAAACAATGATCCGTGTCCGGAAACCGATCGCCTTGCCGATATGGCGGATGTCAAATTTTTCGGTGCCCTTGCCGCGGCCATGACCCATGACATGAAAAATGTGCTGGCCATTATCAATGAAAATGCCGGGCTTTTAGGGGATCTGGCCGTAAAATCCCAAAAAAAAGCAACGCCCATTGATCCATTGAAAGCATCAACCATCAGTGAAAAGATCCGAAAAAATGTGACCCGGGCCGATCATATGATGAAGCGGTTCAACCGGTTTTCCCACAGCATGGATCATGCAGAGGAATTTGTGGACATGGAAGAAACAGTGATGCTTGTGGCAAGCCTTTCGGAACGGATCATCCGCCGGCACGGGGCAACCCTCACCGTGATTCCCCCGCCCGTTCCCTGCCGCATCCATGCCCGGCGGTTTGTTGTGCTTCATCTGATATTCAGGGCACTGGATATTTTATGCTGCAATCACGCCGATCCTGCATCTGACACTCAAAAACAGATGACGGTTCGGTTCGGCAGTAATTTAACACGGCCTGAAATCTGTTTTACCCGGGATCCCGGTTTTATGATTAAAAGGGACGCCCTGTTTGACAGCCCCAAAGACCGGGCCTTACTGGCCCATGTAAAAATGAAAGTCAAAATGATGGATGCCGGGGCCGGATTCTGTCTGTGCACGGCCCGGCCTGAACATGGATGAGTTTTGCCGGGATAAAACCGGCAATCGGATTTTGGAATAAAGGAGAAAATCATGTCTGAAAAAGTGTTACTGGTGGATGATGAAAAAGAGTTTTTAGATATCATGTCCGAACGGATGCAGGCTCGGGGAATGACCGTCAAAACTGCAGACTCGGCAGACCAGGCCATGGCCATGCTGGAAAAGGAAAGTTTTGATGCCATTGTCATGGATTTTAAAATGCCGGGTATGGACGGGATTCAGGCGTTGAAAAACATCAAGACGAAAAAACCGGAGCTGCAGATCATTTTGCTCACAGGATATGCCACCGTGGAAAAAACCGTGGAAGCCATGAAAATCGGTGCCACGGATCTGCTGGAAAAACCGGCGGATCTGGAAAAACTGGCCGCAAAAATCAAACAGGCCAAAGCCGAGAAAATGCTGGTGGTGGAAAAACAGACGGAAGACAAAATCAAGGATATACTCAAGCGGTTCGGTGGATAAGTTCACATAAGACCACCGACATTTTCTTGACAAAAACCGATTACCTGCTTTATTAGGGATCGGTAAAACATATGAATTCAAGGCGAGGATAAACGCCTGTCAATAGATATAAGAGAAAGAAACGCACATTGATTGATTTACCCAAGATTTATTTACCCAAAAATTTAGGAGTGACATGAATACAAAAGCAACCGCCTCGTCCGGCATTCAGATAGACTGGAAGCG
>JAGYOW010000094.1 GCA_018399285.1 Desulfotignum sp. | reverse complement strand
GGTCACCGGCCTGGGCCAGCATGCGCCGGCGCAGATACCCCATGAGCACAACAGCCAGCAGGGCGATGAGCAGTCCGGCGCTCAGGGTATACAGGGTGGCCCTGCTGAAACTGAACAGCACTTTGTCATATACGATCATCATGTAGATTGGCACAGACAGATAAATCAGGTTGGCACAGGTGCTGAAAACAGCTGCGAACAAAAAGTATCCGGTCTGGAACTTCATCCTTTTTTGCATCAATTGTTATTCTCCATCATTTGTCCAAACATCTTTGCTTTATCCCCAAAACCGGTCATTTTCCCGTTCTGAAGAATTAAAATTTTGTCCACTGCCTGTAACAGCTGGGGTTTGTGGGTGATCATTATGGTGGTGGTACCCATCTGTTTCAGGTGCTTCAAGGCCTCCATCAATGCGGCATCTCCTGCCTCGTCCAGGTTGGCATCCGGTTCATCCAGGATCACCAGCCGGGGGGATTTGTACAGGGCCCTGGCCAGGCCCACCCGCTGACGCTGGCCTCCGGAAAGGTTGTGGCCGAACTCACCGATTTCCGTATCATATCCATTGACCAACCCCAGTATCACCTGATGGGCACCGGCCAGGACAGCGGCGTTCACCACCTCCTCGTCATCAACTTTGCCCATTCTGGCAATATTTTCGCTGACGGTTCCGCTGAACAGCTCCACCTGCTGGGGCAGATACCCCAGAAACCGGCCCAGGCGCTCATTGTCCAGTGTGGTGGTATCATGTCCGTCCAGGGTAACCTGTCCTCCGGTGGAGGCCCACATGCCCAGAATCAGACGGCACAGCGAGGTTTTCCCGGCCCCGTTGGGCCCCACAAGACCCATGAATTCTCCAGGTTCCAATTGAAATTCAACATTCTCCAGCACCGGAGTATCCTTGATGTGCAGGGAAACTTCTGCCACATCCAGGCGGCCTTCCAGGGTGTCCAGGGCCAGGGTCGGGGCATCCTTTGCCTGGTGCAGGAGCTGCTTCAACCCGTCATATGCGGTTTTGGCACCGGAGGTCTGTTTTAAGGCGCTGATCCCCTGGTTGACCGGTGCCAGGGCACGGCCCATGATAATGGAGGCGGCAATGATGACCCCTGGGTTGGCTTCGTTCATCAGAACCAGCACCGCGCCCACTCCGAAAATCACCACCTGCATCAACACCCCGAAACTGGCACCTGCCGCCGTAAAAAAATTGTTTTTTTGGTCCACCTTTTCCTGCAGGGAGAGTTCCGCATTATTGATGGCGGCAAACCCTGCTGCGGCATTGCGGGCCATGCCCATGCTCTCCAGGTCCCCGGCGGTTCTGAAACCGATGTTTGTCCATTGTCTTTTCTGCTGGCTGACCTGTTGTGCCTCGGCTGTGTGCTTTTTTGTCAGCAGGGTCTGGGAAACCCCCATGATCAGGATGATCACCGCCCCGGCAGATGCGGTCATGCCCAGCACAGGATGGACCAGAAAAATCACCCACAGGTAGATGAAAATCCAGGGAATATCAAAAAAAGCAAATATGGCATTGCCCCCCAGATAGTTGCGCAGGGTATTGATGTCCTGCAGGCCCCGGTTGTAATGGGTACTGTCCACCCGTGCCAGGTCCGTCAGCATCTGCCGCAGCACCGGCCGGGTGAGCAGCTGGTCCAGTTTCACCCCGGCCCGCACCAGCAGACGGGACCTGAGCAGGTCCAGGCAGCTCAGCACCAGCAGGGCCACCAGGGCCATGGCGGTGATGGCATACAGGGTGGAAAAGCTGTAACTGGTCAGCACCCGGGTATACACCGCCAGCATATACAGAGGAAACACCATGTACAATGTATTGATGAACAAAGAAAAAAAACCGGCAAAGGCAAAATATTTCAGACAGGCCCGCAGATAATAGATCATTTTTCCCCCGCAAGCTTTGCAAAAACTTCGTTTTTCGGACCCAGCATGGCCACTGCACCGTTTTGCATCACCAGGATGCTGTCCATGGACTGGAGCAATGAGGGTTTGTGGGTCACCATGACACAGGTGCAGGTGCGATTTTGACCGAGTTTTTCCAGGGTCTGCACCAGCTGCTGTTCTCCGGCTTCATCCAGATTGGAGGTGGGTTCGTCCAGTACCAGAAGCCTGGGATTGTTATACAGGGCCCGGGCCAGACCGATTTTCTGTCGCTGCCCCCCGGACAGGCGCAGCCCGTTATCCCCTTCCAGGAGGGTATTGAGTCCGTCCGGCAGGCTGTCCACCAGGTCTCTGCATCCGCTCAGGGCAATGGCCCGTTCCAGGGCGGCCCTGTGGGGCTCACCCAGCCGGGCGATATTTTCGGCAACCGTACCGGGAAACAATTCGATCTCCTGGGGCAGATACCCGATAAAAGGGCCGACTTCTTCCTTGTCCCGGGAAAAAATACGGCTGCCGTCCAGCAGCACGTTTCCCCCGGCACAGGGCGCTATTCCCAGCAGCATGCGGCACAGAGTGGTTTTTCCGGCACCGCTGGGGCCGATGATGCCGAGCAGTTGCCCGGGCTCCAGGGAAAAAGAAACATTGCTGACCAGGGTCTGCCCTTTGATCCGGAATGAGGCGTGTTCCACCTGCAGGTGCCCCTGGGGTTCGGGCAGGGACATGGTATCCGGCTGATTTTCCAGAAACTCAGAAAAGGTTTTTACCCGCTGGTATGCTTCTTTGGCTCCCTGGGTCATGCGCCAGGATGACATCACCTGCATCAAGGGGGCCAGGCCCCTGCCCATGATAATGGAAGCCGCCACCACCAGCCCGATATCCATGCCCCGGGTCATGGCAAAAACAGCGCCTGCACAGTATATCATTACCTGGATGACATTCTGGAGGGGTTTGATAAGGGCCTGGATGCTGCCGGCGTGATAACTGGAGCGTGTCTGGTTGAAAATCACTTCACTGTTTTTGGCAAGAAACCGGTCTGTGATGGCCTGGATCATGCCCATGCCGTTGATCACCTCCACATTGCGCAGAAAGGAATCCACAAACCGCTGGTTCTGGCGGGCCTTGAGATTGGCGGTCTTCATGCTTTCCCGGATCAGGTGCTCCTGCAGAACACTCAACCCGACCATGACAGCCGCCCCCAGGGTGGCGATGGCGCCCAGCACCGGCTGGAACAAAAAAATCAGCACCAGATAGAACGGTGACCAGGGGGCGTCAAACAATGCGTAAATGGCAGGAGCGCAGGCATAGGATTTCAATGTGTCAAGGTCCTGCAGTCCTGTCCGGTATGCCTGGGCATAGTTGCGGCTCACCCCTTTAACCATGCCGGCAAAAATATCTTTGCGCAGGTCCATCACCATTTTTTTCCCTGCCGCGGCCAGCAGCCGGGACCGGATATAATTGAATCCACCCAGGACCATGATGGCAAAAAATGCGATCACAGTGATATTTGCCAGGGAGATGGTGCTGTAGGAAATAATGATATTGCTGTAGATGGTAAACATGTAAAAGGGGAAAATCAGCTGGAGGATATTTACAAAACAACTCAGCAGGGCGGCAAAGGTGAAAAACATTTTCCATTTTTTGATAAACTGCACCACGGTTATGCCTGATCCACAAATGCAGCAATGTCTTGAGCTGTCCAGACTGCGGGGTCTTTTTTTTCTCGAAGATTATGCCCAGGTTTGCCTTTGCTGCCCCCGGTGTCGGTTCTGCCCAGAACATCAAACAAAACAAAAACACCGAACAGGACCACAGGGGCCAGAAAAACATATAAGGTGGTAACATAAACGGCAATCAGAGCTTTGGTATCCAGCATCACATTTCCTTTTCCTGGAGCAGCGTGGTATTGGGGGTTTTTCCCACCATGAGTTTTAATTCAGATTCCGCCAGGCGGAAATCCAGGATAGCCCGGGCATAGTTGCTCTGGGACCGGATCAGACGGTCCTGGGCATCCAGAAAATCAGGAATGGTGGAGATTCTCGCGTTCAGACGGTTTTTCTCCAGGGCATAATATTCTTCTGCCGCCTCCAGGGCGCCCAGAGAGGATTCCCTGCGCTGATCCGCCTCTGCCATGGACAAAAGCGCCTGGCGTATCCCGGTCGATATTGTGTTTTCCGCCTCATTGATCAGGGCCTTGAATTTCTGCATCTGGGTGTCGTATTTTTTTTTCTCATACCAGCCCCGGCCCCCGTCAAAGAGTTCCCATGTCACATTGACGCCCACGGTCCAGTACCGGTTCTTCTGGTCCCTGTCATAGGCATAATCCCCGGAGGTGCCCAGTTCGTCATAATCATTGTCAAGGTCATTATAACCTGCATCCAGGCTCACCGAGGGCAGGTACTTCCCCAGGGCAATCTCTGCTTCTTTCTGGGCAATTTCCATCTGCAGGTCCAGGCTTTCAATATCAGGCCGGTTTTCAAGGGCTTTTTCTAACGTGATTTTAAAATCGGGAACTGCAGGGGCAACCGGGGCCAGATCCCCGGAAAAAACAATATCCGGATCTTCCGGCTGGTTCATCAAGGAAAACAGGGTTACCCGTTCTCTGTTGACATCATTTCTGGAAATCCCCAGTTTTTCTCTGGCATCGGCCAGATCCACCCGGGCCTGGAGCACATTTACAAAGGGAACCAGTTCCCTTTCAAAAAATGCACGGGCCGCGTTGACACTTTCAGTCAGTCTTTCAACGGACTCCGTTCCTGTAATCACATCCTGCTTGGCCTTGAGCAGCCGGTAAAAGGTGGTTTCAATCCTGTACTCCAGCTCCAGCAGGTCCATGAGGGTTTCCGCCTCAATGACTTTTTTTCTGATGCAGGCTTTGTCATAGGTATTGACAATGCGCCGGCCTGAATACAGAATCTGGGACAGTTTCACGTTGAACCGGGAGATGTTCTGGTCCAGGTAGTCTGTATCAGCAGGACCTTCGGAACTGTGACTGATGATTTCATTGACTGTATATCCCGCTGACACAGAGGGGAAGAAATCCGCCCGGGCCCCTTTTATATCGTACTCAGCCGATTTTACATCAAATCTGGCTGCCTGAAGTGTGGTATTGTTT
>JAGYOW010000093.1 GCA_018399285.1 Desulfotignum sp. | reverse complement strand
TATCAACAAAATTTTGTGCCTGGTCATCCAGATCGCTGCCTTCAAAGCTAAACCCGTTTACACCATGGCGGACCGTATCGCGCAATCCGCCGACAGCATGCACCACACAGGGCTGTCCATCCCGCATGGCCAGCATCTGGCCGATGCCGCAGGGTTCAAACGAACTGGGCATCAAAAAAAGGTCGCCATTGGCATAAATGGCCCGGGCCGCCTGATCTGAAAATCCGTGAAGAAAAATAAAATTGGGAAACCTTGCGCCCAGCTGGGTGAAAAACCGCACAAACGTGTCATGGCCGGTTCCCAGAAGAATATACACCCCGTCATCTCCCAGTGCCGTTAAAATCCGGGCCATGGCTGACATGCCGTTGTCCTGTCCCTGGCGCATGAGCAGCCCCTTTTGCTCTGTCAGACGCGTAACACTGCACAGCACTATTTGTGGGCGGCCAGGGCGTGGACGCTGGCGTTTCTGTAGCAGGCCCGACAGGTTGTGGCTGGCAACAAAGTCTGCACTGGACACTGTCTGCCGCCCGGCAGACCACTGCATGATCCGGCGCTGAAAACCCCGTAGCATTTCCGGCATCTCCATGACAGGGGGATGGCGGTTTTTTGGATAGTCGCAGCCATTGAGGATGCCCTTTAGATTCCCTGTGTCATTTTCATGGGCAAGCACGGCTTCAAGTCCCTGGGCGCCATGGAACCGGGGCAGGTCATCCGGTTGGCAGATCTCCTTTGCATAGGTCGGGGACACCGTATGCACCCTGTCTGAAAGGCGGATGCCGCAGGCCATCAGGTTGCAGGCATCCGGCCACCGCGGATCCGCCACATCCAGCCAGTGCCAGGTGATATCGGGAAACCAGGCCGACAAAGAGGAACTGCTGCCGGTCAGGGGCCGCACCCCCTGCAGGGCCAGATTGTGGATGGTAAACACCGTCCGGACGCGCTGCAAGGGGGCGCAGGCAGGGTGGTACCGGCGCAGCAGGGCCACAAGGGCCATATGCCAGTCATGCAGATGCAGCACATCTGCCCGGGGTATGACTTCTCCGGCCAAAGCGGCGGCTGCGGCACTGCAAAAACAGGCAAACCTGGAACCGTCACTGAAAAAAGGCTGATCATCCGGATCATGCACATAGATCTGGTGGTGCCCGGTGCGGGCATGCACTGCCGCCAGAAAAGGGTGATGTATCACATAATGGGTTACCCCCGGGTGAACCGTTTTTGCCGGCACCCGGTAGAGCTGTGCGTCATGAAGGGTCCCCCGGAATGAAAAACAGATGTCGGCCATATATTTTGCCCCCTGGATCCGGTGCAAAAACCCGTACCCGGGCATTACAACGCTTACCTGGTGACCAAGATCCGCCAGTGCCGGTGCAATGTCCCGCACCACATCTGCCACGCCTCCCACCTTGGCACTGGGCAGGCTGTCATTTTCCGCAGCCATATGAACGATATGCATTATTGTTTCTCCTTTTTTTCCTGGATGCGGGACAGCCGCTTTGTCACCCACAGGTTCCCTGCAACCAGAGCTGCTGCCACGCCTGCTGCTATGAGTGCGTTTATCAAGTCAGGATGGGTTATGGTGTGCAGCAAACGGTCTGCAAATATGGTAACAGCCAGAATACCCGGCAGCATACCCAGAGCCGTGCCCAGGAGATAGTCTTTAAGCCGGATATGGGAAGCCCCGGCTATGAGATTGATCACGGTAAAGGGTGCCACCGGAATATTTCTGATAACCGCCACGGTTAAAATACCTTTTTTGGCCATCTGCCGGCTGATCTGGTTCAGCTTTTTTCCCGCCACTTTGCGTACCATCTGTTTTCCCGCCACAGCACCGGCCAAAAAGGTGGACAGCGCACTCAGCAGACACCCGCTCAAAGCATATAAAACAGCCCATACCGGATCATATACCATGGCTGTTACCCCCACCAGCAGCGTGACGGGAACCATCAAAAATCCTCCGGCAGCATATACCGCCATAACAATTACAAAAGACATGGGATGACTGCGGATGACACCGGCCCAGGCTGCCATGTTTTCTGTTGTGACCCATTGGGCAAGGGGAGACCAGCGCCAGGCTGCAGCCAGTCCAATCAGGATCACAAGCACCCCTGTCAGCTTAACCATCTGGGATACTTTGGACTGATCCTGTCCATCCCGGGAAAACCGGTCCATCATGCGGTCAAATGCAACGGGCGACTCCGGATCCAGCAGTTCAGCGTCTTTGACAATGGCTGCGCCATCAACGGGAAGGGACCGGCGGTATGCAAGTTTTTTTAATCTGCGTCCGGAATCTCTGGATAAGGATGCGATGATGCGGTTCATGGATTTTTCTTCAGTAAAGGCGCTGGCCACCGCATCAACAGATCTGCCCGTATGTTCCGCCAGAAGCCTGTTGCGCAGATTAGCGATTGCCTCACCCACCCTGTTATCTTCTCCTGCCTCAAATGCCAGGACACATTCAGAGTCAAACCGCATGGACCGGTTGCTTAAATTGGCAGACCCGATGATTGCCACCCGGTCGTCCACAATCATAAGCTTGGCATGCACGTACAACGGGGTTTTGCCGTCATCCAGCACTGGGAAAAAAACCCCCAGCCGGTGGTGCTTATCAGCCGCAGACAGGGTTTCCAAAATCCGCGCCCGTATGGAATCCATGGTGCTTTGTTCCAGCCAGCCGCTGGATGCTTCAGGCAGGACAATGCAGATGTCAGGCCCCTGTTCCATAGAAAGGCTTTTTTTAAGCATTTGGGCTATTCGGGCAGATGTCAGGTACTGGTTTTCTATATAAATGCTTGTTTGGGCGGCAGCAACAGCATCCCTGTGAAGATTTTCCACCTCCCGCACCGCTTTGCGGCCCTTGTAGGCAGGCAGGGTCCGTGATATCCCCAGCTGTATATCCTTGAGATCCGGTTGGAGATTTTTGGGCCATGGAGAGGCTGATCCGGGATCTTTCGATGCAGTATGCGCTGCAATCTGTTTGCCGGTGGCCCATTTCCAGCGGTCAGCAAACAATTGCCCCAGGGCTGCTGCCGCCTCGCCTTCCAGGGCCACCTGAATATCATGAAAGGGGCTGTAGGGATCGCCCTCCGGGGTTACTCTCCGGGGGTCATCCAGGCGGTGTTCAGGTGTATCCCAGCGGCTGTTTGTCAAATCAAGTCCCCCGCAAAAAGCCACCCGATTGTCGATCACCACCAGTTTCTGGTGTTGGGATGCCCCTATGGGATGCTGGTCATCCAGATGAAAAAAAACCCGGTCATGGGTTTTCCATCCCAGTTTAAAGATGGGCATCCATTCCCGTTCCATGGCATAAACCATGGGGAAATCCCAGCCCAAAATATACACATGAAGGCCGGGTGTGCGTTTTGCTTTGGCATTTAGAAAACTACCCAGATCTGTTTGAACATCAGAGGCCGCATCCCCCCGCAAAAGCGCAATTCTGCTGTCAATATCCCATGCAGCAATGAAAACGGTCTTTTGGGCCTGATCAATTGCATCAGCCACGGCTGCAAAGTAGGCAGCACCATCAATCAAAAAGGAAGCTTTGTCAGCATGGGATATGCACCAGCAATTAGATTTTTTTCTCAGTACATCCGCTGACATTTCCTTTTTCATGTTGTACCTCCCAAAAAAAGTGTCACCAGCCCCAGATAAATCACCAGGCCCATGATATCATTCAAAGTGGTTATAAACGGACCCGTGGCCAGCGCTGGATCGATACCGCATTTGTTTAATACAAACGGCACGGCAGAACCTGTAAAACCGGAGTTAAGAACCACCAGTACCCCGGCCAGGGCCACAATGCTTCCCAATGCATAGTCAGAAAGCCACCAGCCGACAATCAGGCCCAGAAGAGCCCCGCAGACAATGCCGTTGATAAAGGCAACCTTCATTTCCAGCCAGAGCCGCTTTCGGATATTGACAAGGCTGACATCCCCTGTTGCCATCCCCCTCACCACAATGGTGGATGTCTGGGTCCCTGTATTGCCGCCCATACCCATGATTACCGGAAGAAAAAACGACAATGCAATGATTTCTTCCAGTGTTGTCTCAAACTGGTTGATCACAACAGCAGCCACAATACCGCCTGCCACACCTGTTATGAGCCACGGCAGGCGTGCTCTGGAGATTTTCAGAAAAGATTCTTCGGCAATTTCATGCCCCATGGCCCCGGTCATTAAAGACAGATCTTCATCCACCTCTTTTTCGATTACATCAATGATGTCATCGTGGGTAATGCGGCCCAGCAGCAGACCGCCGTCATTCACCACAGGCATATTGACCAGATCATGCTTTTTGAACAGCCGGGCCACTTCCTCCTGGTCCTGTCCGGCCGGGACAGAGATTACCTCAGGATTCATAATATCTGTAATTTTCCGTCCAGGTGCCTCAATAAGCAGGTCCTTCAGTGAAACCACGCCTGAAAGCCTGTCAAGGTGATCCAGTACCCAGACATGATAGAGGTTTTTTACCTGGTGTGTTTTTTTACGAATGAGGTCAACCACTTCCCCCACCGTACCAGTTTCCGGTATGGCAACATACGCCAGATCCATTATGCCGCCGGCCGTCTCTTTCCCGTATTGCAGGAGATGTTCAAGTTCCCGGGACACATCAGGCCCGCTCATCTCAAGAATGGCTTTGGGCCGTTCCTCTGAAAGATTGCCTAAAATGTCAGCGGCATCATCAGCATCCAGCTGCGTAATAATAACAGAAACCAGCTGGTTATCCAGACCCGCCAGAATCTGTTTTTGAACAGGGCTTTCAATTTCCTTTAAAACCTTGCCGGCCGCTTCAGCCGACAGGACAGAAAAAATGAAAACCCGTTCATCAGGTTCCAGATGCTCAATAACATCTGCTATATCAGCAGGGGGATATTCATCAAAAATCTTTGCCAAAGCACCGGCATCATGATTGTGAATGGCACCTTTTATACGCTTGAAAACTGATTTTTTATCGGTCATATGTATCTTTATAAAAGAATGTACCTTGTTTCAAAATCTGCACCACCACAAGTGGAATCAAGCTCATGCCGAGGATAAACAACCACTGGAAAGGCGTGGGCACGACCATGGTCAAAACCCGTGACAACGGCGGAAAGT
>JAGYOW010000092.1 GCA_018399285.1 Desulfotignum sp. | reverse complement strand
TACCGGAGTTGAACCCCAGCTGTCCCATGAGAATAAACAGCGGAATGGTGGTCAGGTCATAGGAATCAAAGGTTTCATAAATGTTTCTGGACAAAAGGACCAGTCCGGCATCCGTATTGATCACAATGGAAAATCCCACAAAGCCCACGGTAGCCATGACAAAAGCCACGGGCATCCGTGTCAGAAACATCAAAATCATGATCAGGATACCGGTAATGCCAATAAGTGTCGGGCTCATTTCTCACTCAACTTTCGTAATTTTTGGATGTCTTGAAAAATCATTTCCACTATCGTCACCGTGAAAATCAGCAGAGCGAAAGACAGCAGATACACAATGTAGTAGATGGGAAACTGGAGATTCATGGACACCTCCCCTGTATGCTGGATATCATCGGCATACAGAAACATCTGCCAGGTGATCAGAATAAACAGGACAAGTGTCAGGGTCCGGGTGACAATGTCAATCCAGATCTGGGGTTTGTCCGGCAGCAGCCGGACCAGAATTTCCACCCCCACATGGCCGTCCATTTTGTAAGTATAGGGCAGGGCCGCAGCCACGACAATGGTTGCCAGAAATCCCACCAGTTCCACAGAACCGAAAATCGGAGATTTGAAAAACCGGCCGATGACATCCACCACCGTCAACATCATCATGATGGTGAGGGCGACCGCGCCGATGATTTTCAAAATATCGGACAATTTGTTCAACACCTGGGATAAAACATGCATAATCAATCCTGTTCCTTAGAATTTCCCGGAAAATCGGGGGTATGAATGGACAGGCACTCCGGCCCATTCCGGCCGGGTGCCTGTTTTCATGCCCTGTGACAGGGTTTTGTATTTATAAGTTCGCTTTGATGAAGTCCACCACTGCCTGTCCGTCGATCCCTTTCTTGGACACAGCCTTGATATAGTCATCGATGACACTGGCAGTTTTGTCCGCCCATCTTTTGGATTCTTCCTCAGACTGGGGAATCACTTTCCCGCCTTTTTCCAGGAAAAATTCCATTCCTTCTTTATCAGCTTCATCCCAGGCCTGGCCATGTTTCAATGCAAATTCCGCGTTGATTTCCCGGATGATTTTCTGCTGTTCCGGAGTCAGGCCGTTCCATTTGTCTTTGTTCATGAAAATGGCAAAGGTGGTGGTATAGGCCGTGGAAAAGTTCTGGGTCATATAGGAGACCACTTCACCGACTTTCCAGCCCTTGTTGGTTTCCACGGGGTGAACAGACCCATCCACAACCCCTTTCTGGAGCATCTGATAGGTTTCGTTCATGGCTTTTCCAACGGGAGATCCTCCCAACGCCGCCACGGTATTTCCGCTGACGCCGGTGGACCGGATTTTCAACCCGTTGAGATCTTCCAAAGTTCTGACTTCCTTGTCCCGGGTATGCAAAAGGCCTGGCCCATGCGCATGAAGAAACATCATTTCCGTATCTTTGAACTCTTCAGGATCAAATTGTTCCAAAACCCCGTTGGCAACGTTGGTGGCCTGGACACCGGACTCATACCCCATGGGCAGGTCAATGGCTTCTCCCACGGGGAAACGGCCCTTGGTGTAGGCCAGACAGGTCATGCCGATATCGGCAATCCCCTGAACAACGCCATCATAGGTCTGATGGGCCTTGGTCAGAGTGCCGGCTGGAAAATAGTTGATTGTGATTTCTCCATTGGTGCGGGTTTCAACCTCTTTGATCCATGCTTCGGCCAGAAGACTGTTGAAGTGGGTGGGGGGAAAGAAATTGGAATAAGTGAGTTGGGTCTTGGCCGTTGCATTCAATGTAAAAAACGTACAAAAGCAAAAAACAAGCAATGCCGGGATCGTAAACCTTTTCATCGTGTTGACCTCCTGAAAAATGGGTTCTGAAAAAGGAAAAATGATAAGCGATATACCGGGGAAGCACCCACCTCCTTTCGTTTTGAAAATTAGTGTTACAATGTAACTATAATCAAGCTGAATACTGACACTATATTTAAAGATGTGAAACCCTGTCAAGAAAAAAATATGGTTTAAAATAGAAAAACCCGGAATATTTGGTTGATATGTCAACTACCTTGAATTCGTGCGCTATCTCCATTGGCAGCGCTGAGTTTGTCCCGGTTTTTTTTTGACCTGATCCGGAAATCAAAAAAAAACTTGACATAGCTGTATTGTATCTATTATGTATCTAATAAATAGCTGAGATGGTGATGTGCCGGGAAAAAGGACATCTGATCCGATTTTACCCGGATTCGGCTTAATCAGCCGGATGTGGATTTTTTCTTGACAGGTAGTTACAATGTAGCGTAATCATGACCACATTGTATGAGATATATATAAAAATGCTGGAATCGAGTGTGGCACTCGGATAAAAAATATGTCAGGGATTTAAGGTGACAAGGTATTTCAGGTAAAAGTTAACAAGGGGAATAACATGAGGTACGCAGAAACAGGATTCAATTTAGAGGTTGATCTTACCCGGGGGAACATCGAAAAGGTGGCAACCGACCCCAGGGATACAGCACTCTATCTGGGGGGGCTGGGAACAAATGCCAAGATTTTATGGGACCGGGTGGGTCCGGAAGTGACCCCCTTTTCTCCGGAAAACCTGTTGATCTTCAGTGCAGGCCTGCTCTGCGGTACACCTGCCACGGGCTGCAACCGGACGATTTTGTCCACTATTTCCCCCCAGACGGAATTGATGGCGTTTTCCATGATGGGCGGATTCTGGGCCCCGGAACTTAAATATGCCGGATATGACAAAGTGGTTTTGCGGGGTAAGTCTGAAAAACTGGTGTATCTGTGGATTCACAATGATACCGTGGAAATCCGGGACGCGTCGCACCTGGCCGGCAAAGGGGCCGTGGAAACGGCTGAGATGATCCGTCAGGAACTCAAACAGCCCAAAGCCCAGGTGGCGGCCATCGGCCTGGCCGGTGAAAACAGGGTATATTATGCCTCCGTGGAACAGGGCCGGTCCTCGGCCAGCCGCGGCGGTATCGGTGCGGTCATGGGGGACAAGCGGGTCAAAGCCATTGCCGTGCGGGGCACCAAAGACATCAACCTGGCAGAACCTGAAGAATTTATCACGTTGTGCAACGATGTCCTGGCCTATATCAAACACCGGGAGGACAATCCCATTAAAGGCGTGATGACGATTCTCCAGGGCCTGGGGTCTCCCCAGGAGATGAAGGTCCATGACGAGAAATGGCACACGGAGAATTTCATGTGGGGCAACTCCAGAACCCGGCGCAAAGGGTTCTGGAACGAAGAGATCGAAGAAGCCTGGACCGATACCCTGGAAGGGGCCCGGACCCGGCTCATCTCCTGTTTCAACTGTCCCATGAAATGCGGGGCCACCATCTCCATGCCCGGGCTGCCCACCTATATGATGAAATGCTTTACCAAACTGACCTATACCATGGCGGCGTATTCCGATCTGGACTTTGGTCTCAGGATCGCCCAGAAAGCCACGGAATACGGGCTGGACGGGTTTTCCACCCCTCAGGTCATGGCCTTTGCCCTGGAACTGCTGGAAGCCGGGATTTTAAAACCCGAAGATTTCCCGGGCCTGCCGGAATCAAACGAGGACCGGTTTTTCTATCTGCTGGACATGATCGTGAACCGGGAAGGCATCGGCGATGTTCTGGCCAAGGGCACTTACTGGGCTGCCAAAGAGATCGGCAACGGGGCCGAAGAATATGCCCACAACACCATCAAAAAGCATGAACAGCTGCCCTTGAAACTGTCCATGCTCAACCCCATCTATTTTCTGATGTATTCCGTCGGAGAAAAGATCAACATCACCCAGATCGAGGGTCAGTTTCCCCAGGCACCTTTTCCCAAGCGTGAACACAGAGAAAAATTCTGTGAAGACTGGATTCAGGTGCCCCATGAAAAATTCAAACAGTATTTCATTGACTGGGAACTGCGGGGAGAAAATTCCATCCCCTATTATCCCACCGTGGAGATGACCTGTGACATTGTGGAATGGCAGGAGATGATGCATTACATCGATGATGCGCTGGGCCAGTGTGCCGGGTTGTCTTCGTTCCCGCTCAAACCCCCTTACCATATTCACAATTATCCCAGATTCATCTCAGCCGGGGCCGGTATCGAGATGGACGAAGAAGCGCTCTCCGATGCAGCCAAGCGGTACCGGACCCTGGTACGGGCCGTGAATATCCGGCGGGGCATGAGACGAGAAGATGACAGACCGCCTGAGAATCACTGGAAAAAAAGGTTCCCTGAACTGGAGGAAAAACTGCTGGATGGCTATTACCAGTTGAAAGGCTGGAACAAGGAAGGGATTCCCACCAAAGAGGCCCTGGAAAAAATGGGGTTAGGCTATGTGGCTGAAGATTTTATCCAGCGGGGCATCCTTACCGAAGACGAAACCGCAGATGTGCAGACAGAAACACAGACCCAATAGCGTGGAGGGCTCAGATCGTGGCTGGTAAAACAAAAGAAAAGAAAATCGTAAAGACCATAAAGATCGACGTGGACAAGTGCAATGGGTGCCGGGCCTGTGAAGTGATCTGCTCCGCGTTTCATGCATCCCCCAAGTACAGCTCGAATAACCCGGCCAGATCCCGGATTAGGATCATCAGAGAACCGCTGCGGGATATTTATGTGCCTGTGTATGCCGGGGAATATACCATGGCGGAATGTGCGGGCCGGGACAAATACACCATCGACGGCAAGGAATATGATGAATGCTCCTTTTGCCGGGCCTCCTGTCCGTCCAGGGAAGAGTTCAAGGAGCCGGATTCCGGTCTGCCGCTGAAATGTGATATGTGTGAAGGCGAAGATGAGCCGTTGTGTGTCAAGTGGTGCCTGGTGGATGCGTTGACCCTGGAAGAGCGGGAAGAAGAGGTGGAAGAGCAGGAGGAGATGGAAGACCTGGAACTGGGTCTGGAATCTCTGGCGGACAAATTCGGCATACAGACGATGATGGACACCCTGGCCCGCATGTCCAAAGATGACAAAAGCAAATAAAAGGACACACCCATGGAGACCTTAGCGCCTTTTTTAGAAGTAATTGACGAGATAAAGGAAGCCGGGGGGGACCCCTTCCAGCTGTGCTTCCAGTGCGGGCTGTGCGACACGGTGTGCCCGTGGAACCGGGTCCGGGATTTCAGCATGCGAAGGCTGGTGAGAGAAGCCGCTTTCGGATTGACGGAAATCGAAGGCGAGGATA
>JAGYOW010000091.1 GCA_018399285.1 Desulfotignum sp. | reverse complement strand
TATCCGTTCTGTCTGGAGATTCTGAACCGGACGAACACCCTGGTGTTTGACCAGGGCATCACGCTGTTTTCCGGAGAAAACGGCACGGGAAAATCCACATTGCTCAAGGCCCTGGGGCTTTGCTGCGGCATTCACATCTGGGAGCCGGAGTTTCTGCTTCGGTGCGAGACCAATCCCCATGAAAAACAGTTGCACCGCCATCTGACCGTGACCTGGGACCAGGGACCCGTGCCGGGGTCGTATTTCGGATCCCAGATTTTTTCCCATTTTGCCAGAAAACTGGAGGAGTGGGCACTCACGGACCGGCCCATGCTGGATTATTTCGGGGGAAAATCGTTGATCACCCAGTCCCACGGCCAGTCGCTGATGTCGTATTTTTCCAACCGGTATCAGCGCAAAGGTTTGTATTTTCTGGATGAGCCTGAGACGGCCCTGTCGCCGAAATCCCAGGTGGCACTGCTCAATCTGATTATTGGTGAAAGCGGCAAAGGCCATGCCCAGTTTGTGATCGCCACCCATTCGCCCATTCTTCTGGCCTGTCCGGATGCGGTGATCTATAATTTCAACGGGCCGGAAATTGCGCCTGTTTTGTATGAAGACACAGATTATTACCGTCTTTACAAGGCATTCATGACGGACCCGTCTTCCTTTATCGAGAAATGAAATAAGCGATATGTCAGCTGTTAAAAAAATATCAATTTTGCCATTAAAGGAGATCCCATGAAAACCCAGAAATTTTTATTGACTGAACAGGAAATGCCCCGGCAGTGGTACAACATCATGGCAGACCTGCCCACGCCCATGGAGCCGCCCCTGCATCCGGGCACGGGTCAGCCCTGCGGACCGGAAGACCTGGCCCCGATTTTCCCCATGAATCTCATTGAGCAGGAAGTGAGTACCCAGCGGTGGATCGATATTCCCGAAGAGATTCTGGATAAATATGCCATCTGGCGGCCGTCTCCTTTGTACCGGGCCCGAAATCTGGAAAAAGCCCTGGACACCCCGGCCCGGATCTATTTCAAGAACGAAGGCGTGAGCCCGGCCGGATCCCACAAACCCAACACGGCCCTGGCCCAGGCCTATTACAACAAAGTGGCGGGCACCAAAAAGATCACCACGGAGACCGGGGCCGGGCAGTGGGGCAGCAGCCTGGCCATGTGCTGTGCGTTTTTCGGCATCGAGTGCAAGGTGTTCATGGTAAAAATCTCTTATAATCAGAAACCCTACCGCCGGATGATGATGGAAACCTGGGGGGCCAACTGCACGGCCAGCCCTTCCACGGAAACCCGGGCCGGCCGGTCCATTCTGGAGAAAAATCCGGATTCGCCGGGATCCCTGGGCATGGCCATTTCCGAAGCCGTGGAGGAAGCAGTGGCTGATGAAAACACCAAATATGCCCTGGGATCCGTGCTCAATCATGTGATGATCCATCAGAGCATCATCGGGCTGGAAGCCATGAAACAGATGGAAATGGCCGGGGATTATCCGGATGTGATCATCGGCAGTGCGGGCGGGGGCAGTAATTTTGCCGGTCTGTCCTTTCCCTTTGCCAGAGACAAGATCAACGGCAAACAGATCGATATCATTGCCGTGGAACCCACCTCCTGCCCCACCCTGACCCGGGGGCCTTTTGCCTATGATTTCGGGGACACGGTCCAGATGACCCCGTTGCTGCCCATGTACACCCTGGGTCATAATTTCGTGCCCGCCCCCATCCATGCCGGCGGGCTGAGATACCACGGCATGTCCCCCCTGGTGAGCCAGCTGGTTTTGGACGGCATCATCCGGCCTGAAGCCATTCATCAGATGGAAACTTTCAAGGCCGGGCTGACCTTTGCCCGGTCCGAAGGATATATCTCCGCCCCGGAATGCAACCATGCCGTGGCCATGGCCATCCGGGAGGCGTTAAAAGCCAAGGAAGAAGGCAAAGAAAAAGTGATCCTGTTCAACTGGTCCGGCCATGGACTGGTGGATATGGCTTCCTATGAATCTTATTTCAGAGGGAACCTGGCTGATCATGATCTGCCCCAGGAACAGATCGACATCGCGCTTAAAGACCTGGAAAATCTGCCCAAACCCAGACAGGGCAGATAAAAGGCATCGCACATCAATCAAGCATCCGGGGACCGGTGTTGTTCAATCACCGGTCCCCGGATGCGTTTTGGAGAAGAAAAAACAGGTTATTTGACGCTTTGTATGGCTTTTTTGAATCCGGGCAAAGAATCAATGATGGTTTTGTCCGGCACGGCATAGGACAGCCTGAAATGGCCGGGGCCGCCAAAGCCCGTGCCCGGCACGGCCAGGATGTTCTGGTCCTTGAGCAGGTTGACGAATTCCACGTCATTTTCAATGGGGCTTTTGGGAAACAGATAAAATGCCCCGTCCGGTACGTCGAATTCATACCCGGCCTGTTTAAGCCCCCGGCAGAAAATATCCCGGCGCCGGCGGTAAATGTCGATATCCACGGTAATCCCTTGCAGCCGTCCCACCACCTGCTGGAACAAAGACGGGGCATTGACATACATCATGGTGTTGGCCACGCCGGCGGCACCGGCAACCAGTCTGGCATCTTCCGCTTTGGGATGCACGGCCAGATAACCGATGCGTTCACCGGCCAGAGACAGTTCCTTGGAATAGGAAGTCAGGACAATGGTGTGGTCATAGGCATCAAATACGGACGGAACGGTCACGTCATAGGCGATTTTCCGGTAGGGCTCGTCGGATATCAGGTAGATGCGTTTGTCGAATTTTTTGCTGGCCGCTTCCAGGACCCGGCCTAACCCGTCCAGTTCTTCGGCTGAATAGACCGCGCCCGTGGGGTTGTTGGGTGAATTGATCAGCACGACCCGGGTTTTTTCCGTGATGGCGGTCTGGATGGCTTCCAGGTCCAGGTGGAAATCCGGGCGGGTGGGGGCTGTGATCAAGGTGGCCCCGGCCACGAACGCATACTGGTTGTATCCCACAAAATAAGGGGCCGGGGTGAGCAGTTCCTCGCCCGGGTTGATCAGTGCCCGGAGACAGTCGTTCAGGGCACCGGCCGCGCCCACCGTCATCACGATCAAATCCGGTGTCAGGCCCACGTTAAACGTCTGGTTCAGATAATCCGCCACTGCCTGGCGGACATGCATAAACCCCGGGTTGGGCATGTACCCATGGGAAACAGTGTCATCATGGATCAGGTCCAGCAGGGTTTCCTGCATGATTTTGGGCGGGGGAACATCCGGATTTCCCAGGGAAAAATCAAATACATGGTCGGCCCCGAATTTTTCTTTCATCCGGATGCCTTCTTCAAACATCTTCCGGATCATGGAAGCCGCTTCCACCATTTTCACCATTTTGTCTGCAATCGGCATGGCACTGTCCTTTCAAAATTATGATGTTTTCACTACGTATGGATCATACATGAAAAAAAAGCGTATGAAAATCCCCTGGAAAAAAACGGGATTGCCTGCCGGATACGCCAGTTGCGTAAACGGGCAACCCACTTGATTTTAAGGGAAATCCATACTTATGTCCGTCAGTGAAATCTCCTGGACTAGGGAGTTTTACCTAGGGCCGCTAAGGGATTTTCCCGAATTGACAACCCGGATTGACTGGCGTAATCAATTGATCATGCCTGAGTGGGGCCATCCCAACATAACCCCAATCCCACCAGGTAGCGGCCTTGAAAGTGCGTCTGGCGGGCATTCATATCCCTCCAATCCCATCCTTTCAACAACGCACCCAGACGCAAACCCGGCTTCCGGGATCCCCTTTCCGGAAGCCGGGTCCTTTTTTTTGGGGGATCGTTATTGAACTCCGGGAACGATGATCCGGGAATCATTGGCTTGTTTTTGTTCCGCCTCCATTTTCTGGAACTGCTGAATCACTTTCCGGGTCTCTGCTTCCATGGCCTGGGGAAATTCGTCCATGGCCTGATCCAGCGTCGTGGCTTTCAGCCGGGCTTGAATCGGAACCGGGCCATGGGGGGTGCCCAGCTGGGTGTTTCCCACAAAAACAGTTTCTCTGGAAGGATCGTTTGACCCGTCCGGAAGAATCGGGGTTAATTTCTGAATATTGGCAATTTTCAGATCTGTGATGGTTTCTTCCCGGTAAAGGTGTGTTCTGTCTACCTGAAAATCGATGTTGATGGGATTGCCGCCGTTACCGCTCATGATAAACTCCTTAAAAAAAATAAAAATAAATGATGATAAAAACCCCGGGTGTTTGATCCGGGTGCCACATTAAAATTTTGTCAAAAAGGGCATAAAAGGGATGGATGGGTCAGATACAGCGAAACCCTTTATCTGCGGTTGACCAGGTAAATGCCTGCGCCCACCATGGCCAGGGCGCACAAAAGATAAATCGTCACGGTTTCCCCCAAAAGCCATGACCCTGCCAGGACACCGAACAGCGGTGTCAGAAACGTGAACGGCGCCAGCCGGGAGACCGGATAGGTGCGGATCAGCCAGAACCAGGTCACATAGGTGAAAAACGCCACCCAGACAGTCTGATAGATCAGGCTTGAGATCACCAGAGGGGTCAGGGTCTGAACCGGCGGTTCGCCCAGAAATATGGACGCAACCGGCAGAATAACCGCAGATACGCCGAGCTGATACAGCAGTACTTTGCCCGGATAAACCTTTGCCAGCGGGCTTGCCTTGATCACCACGGTGGTGGCCCCCCAGAACACGGCCGCCCCCATCAGCATGACATCTCCTTTGATCATCCCCGGGTCGGGCAGATTCAGGGATTCATGAAACGCCACCAGAATGCCGGCAAATGCCAGCACCATTCCGATGATCTGGATTCGGGACAGGTGTTCTGCCCGGATGAACAGATGGGCGCCCAAGGCCACCACAAACGGGGATGTATTCAAAAAAATGGTGGATCGGGAGGCATTGGTGAACTCAAGCCCCCAATAGATCAGAACAAATTCAGCTGAGAACAGCAATCCGCAGATGAGTCCCCACAGCAGGGTGCCGTCTTTTTCCAGCAAAGACTTTTTTTTGATGGTCATCCATACCAGCATCAGGCAGGTGGCGCCCATGGATCGGATGCCGGCCTGGAGCACGGGCGGTATGTCGGCAACGGCCACTTTAATGGCCACCTGGTTCAATCCCCAGGAGGCGCACAAAATGATCAGCAGGGCCATGGCCCTGATATCGATGGTGGATGTATCCGGTTTCATGGTACGGGGTTATACTTGAATGGCGCACAGAAATCCAGGGTTTATGTCCCGGCCGCCCCCCTTTTTGTATGCACGGTTCAGGCGGGCTGTTAAAAAAGCAACTATGCCAGCCCCGTGGCTTCATCCAGGCCCAAATGGATGTTCATGCACTGGACGGCGGCACCGG
>JAGYOW010000090.1 GCA_018399285.1 Desulfotignum sp. | reverse complement strand
TCTGGGAAAAGCGTGTGCCGTGAATCTGGCGGTTTCCCTCAATGCCACGGATGATGAGACTCGGTCCTGGCTGATGCCGGTCAACAAGACCTATCCCATGACACGGCTTTTGGCCGCGTGTCAACAGTTCACCATGAAGCCCAGAAACAAGATCACCTTTGAATATATCCTGATCAAAGGCGTGAACGATTCGCCGGCCCATGCCGGTCAACTGGTCCGGCTTTTGTTCCCGGTGCGGGCCAAGGTCAATCTCATTGCATTCAACCCGCATCCGGGAACCCGTTTGAAAGCACCGGATCCGGAAACCGTTAAAACGTTTTTGCAGATACTGCTGGATAAAAATATGACCGCCATTGTAAGGAAAAGTAAAGGAGCCGATATTCTGGCCGCCTGTGGACAGCTCCAGGCACAGCAAAAGAATAAAGGGATTGAAATCGATTAAAAAAGCCTTATTTTAATCCATTGGGTTGACATTTATGTTAAATCCCTTAAAAAAATTATCTCAAACCTGTAAATATGAATGGAAAAAATCATGACTGATATCAGTTTGGAAAACAAAAGAATTCTGATTGTGGATGATGAACCCGACGTGCTGGATTCTCTGGAAGAACTCCTGGACATGGCTACCGTGATCCGGGCCCAGTCGTTTGAGGAAGCTGATCAGCTGTTGAAAGAGCAGACATTTGATATTGCCATACTCGATATCATGGGCGTGGACGGATACCAGCTGCTGGAAACAGCCAATAAAAATGAGATTGTGACCGTGATGCTCACGGCCCATGCCTTAAGTCCGGAAAATATTAAAAAATCCTACCTGGGCGGGGCCTGTTCCTATATTCCCAAAGAAGAGATGATCAATATTGAAACGTTTCTGCTGGATGTTCTGAAAGCCAGAAAAGAGGGAAAAAATCCCTGGACCAGCTGGTATTCCCGCCTGGCATCCTTTTGTGAAAGAAAGTTCGGCAAGGACTGGGATAAGGAAGAAAAGGAATTCTGGGAAAAAATGATCTATTATTGATCCTTGACTAAGGACCCGATCAATCGGGACCCCAGTTTTGACGGCTTTAAAGGCACCACGGTGATCAGGGTCTGTTCGGGACCGATGGTCACCCGGACTTGTGTGGGTTCATTTTCAGGCGCTTTGGTATAGGCCGCTGCCATGGCAGCGGCCTTTTCAATCTCAGCTTTTCCGAATTGCCCGGTGAGAAGGGCTATGGGACCCGGCAGCCATGCATGGTTGAGTTGCACATCTGCCGTGGGGTCATACCAGGCCATGATCTGTTCATTGTCTGTTTCTGATCGTCCGATCACCAGTTTGCAGGTATCGGTCAGGCGAAAATGGCGGCCGTATTTGAGCAGGTGAATGTGCCGGATCTCTTTTGTTTTCTGAACATCGAACAGATCTTTGAGCCGGGTGGAAAACCCCGGGTCCGTGAGCAGGCACCCGCCGGCCGGGGCCGGGTATTCAATAATCCCCAGTTGCCGGGCCAGCGTGATCTGATGTTTCCGGGACCGGCCGTTAATTCCCAGAAGTTGTGTTCTGTCCACCAGGCCCTGGATTTCCATGGTCGTTTCCGGCAGACACCGGGCACTTAAAGGCCGTAAGATAAACCCTTTGAACCGGCTGTTTTTTTCCACGTATTGCAGGGCGTTTTTGGTCTGGGATTTGGGCCGCTGGCCCACGACCTCTCCGCTGAACAGAAAATCAAATGCCATTTTCTGCATGAGACGGCCGGCGGTTTCAAACATGAGTGCATGACAGTCCATGCACGGATTCATGTTTTTTCCAAACCCCGCTTTGGGGGCTTCCATCATTTTCAGATAAGGCCCGGTAATGTCTTTGGTGATCAAAGGGATGTCACAGATGGCGGATGCTTTCTGCGCTTTTTTTGATGAGAAAAACGGGGTTTCAAAACTGATCCAGGTCACATGGATGCCTTGATTTTTAAGTATAACCCCGGACAGCATGCTGTCCAGCCCACCGGAACACAGCCCCAACGCCCGGACAGGGCTTGTGCTTTTTTTGTCACTCATATATAAATAACTTTCATGAAACACGTGGATATCCAATTTTTGCTCCGCACATTAAAAAACCGGTACCCGGATGTCAAGACCCAACTGGTGCATCAGACCCCGTTTCAACTGCTGACCGCCACTATTTTGTCGGCCCAGTGCACCGACCGCCAGGTCAATCAGGTGACCCGGCATCTGTTTGCGCGGTTTCCCGATCCCGCCGTTCTGGCCGCAGCCAATTTGACTGACATCAAAAAAATTATCTATTCCACGGGGTTTTACAACAACAAGGCCAAAAATATCAAGGCGTGTGCCCAGGCCCTGCTGGACCGCCATGACGGCCAGGTGCCAGATGATCTGGACCTTTTAGTGAAACTGCCCGGTGTGGGGCGAAAGACCGCCAATGTGGTAAGATCGGCGGCGTTCGGGCATCCGGCCATTGTGGTGGATACCCATGTGCTGCGTATAGCCAACCGTTTGGGGTTGACCCGGTCCCGGGATCCGGTCAAAGTGGAATTTGATCTCATGAAAACCATTCCGGAATCAGCCTGGAGTGACCTGTCTTTGCAGTTCATCTATTTTGGCAGAGACATCTGTGATGCCAGAAAACCCAAGTGTGACCAGTGCCCTTTGTTTGATGTGTGCGTGTTTCCCGGCAAAAAAAATACAGACACAAAATAGAACGCCTTTAACCGGGTGTAAAGGAAATGAGACATGGACAATATTTTTACCCCTGATTTCTGGATCCGGGAATGGGAAAAAATTAAATCCGATGACACCTATGCCGTGCATAAAGGGTTTGCCACGCCGGAATACTGGGACAGGGCCGCAGCCACTTACAACAAGGGAACGCAGGAAAAAGAAAACCGGAAAACGGATAAAGCCCTGGCCCGGTTCCGGGAGGCCGGCCTGCTGTCCGATGGCATGACCGTGCTGGACATCGGATGCGGCACCGGGGATTTAGCCCTGGCCCTGGCTGAAACCGGGGCTAAAGTCACGGCCCTGGATTTTTCAAGTGCCATGCTGGACCGGTTCGACCAGGCCATACCGCCGCATCTGAAGGACCGGATCCATTTGCGCTGTGACGACTGGCATGGGGTGGATATCCAGAAAAATAAGTGGGAAAACCGGTTCGATCTGGTCACGGGATTCATGGCACCGGCGTTGTCAACCTCCCGGTCGTTTTTTAAAATGATGGCCTGCGGCAAAAAAGGCTTTGCCATCCGGGGGTGGGCGGACAAGAAACCGGATCCCGTCATGGCGGCGTTGTGGGAAAAAATCATGGATCGTCCCCTGGACGACCGGCCCCAATCCATTCTTTATAAATTCAATCTGTTGATTGCCATGAAATATTTTCCAGATGTCTGGTTTGATAAAATGGAATGGAACCAGACCGCCACCTTAGGTCAGGAAATTCAGAACCAGACGGCATTTTTCCGGAAGGCCGGTTCCGTCCCTGAGACAAAATTAAGGCGGATCATTCAGTCCTATCTGGAAACCATCCAGACAGACGGCCGGATCAGCCGCATACAGCAAGGCCTGACCGCCACGGTGATCTGGTCTGAAAATCGGTGGTAAGATTCTTTTTATTCAATCGATGCCCTGTTTCCGGTAGGGACAGGCATCCAGCGTGGCGATAAATGCCACAAATTTTTTGAAAGATTGACTGTCCATGGCATGTTCCATGCGGCAGGCCGTCTCATCGGCACGTGCTTCATCCACTTCCAGTATCCTGAATAAAAAATCCTTGAGTACCATATGGCGGTATTCAATTTTTTTTGCGATTTTTTCCCCTTCCGGGGTCAGTGTTACGTATCCATATGGCTCATAGTTAATCAGTTTTCTGGCTGCCAGTTTTTTGAGCATACCTGTGACAGATCCCCGTTTGATATCCAGTTTTTCGGCAATGTCTTTGGATCGGGCCACTGTGTTTTGCGTTTGCAGCGCCAGTATGGTTTCCAGGTAATCTTCGATATTTTCGGAAAGCGGAACTGTCTTTTCCATGTCTTCCTCCATGTTGGGGTCCTGTTATTTTTAACGCCTGATGATATAGTAAGTCAATTAAAAAAAAATTCATAATCAGCATATTTGTTATTGACAAAAATTAATGTTAGCCATATAAAACTTAGCCATTTGAATGATTCAGCAAAAGGAGAAGACATGATGGAAGGCATTTCATTGCGGCAGATGCAGGTGAATCAGACCGGTACCGTTGTCAGCGTCAGAGCCAGGGGAGAACTGGGCCGGCGGATTCGGGACATGGGCCTGGTCCCGGGAAAGGACATTCGGATTCAGGGGCGGGCCCCATTGAAAGATCCGGTATCGCTTCGGATCATGGGAGGCACCCTGACTTTGAGAAACAATGAAGCGGATTATATTTTCGTGGAGGTGCACTGATATGGCGATCACCATTGCTTTGGCCGGAAATCCCAATTCCGGAAAAACCACGTTGTTCAATGCCTTGACCGGGGCAAGGCAGCATGTGGGAAACTATCCCGGGGTGACTGTGGAAAAAAAGCAGGGCATCTGCACGGCCGAAAATCAGATATTTGATATCGTGGATTTGCCGGGGACCTATTCCTTGAGCGCGTATTCCATGGAAGAAGTGGTGGCCAGAGATTTCATTGTCAATGAAAAACCGGCCATGATTGTGAATATCGTGGATGGATCCAACCTGGAAAGAAATCTGTATCTGACGCTTCAGTTCATGGAAATGGGGGCCAATGTCTGTATCGCATTGAACATGATGGATGTGGCCGGAAAACGGGGCATGACCATTGATGTTGAAAAACTGTCTTTGCTGCTGGGACTGCCCGTGGTGCCCATGGTGGCCCGCACGGGAAAGGGCCGGGCACAGCTGCTCAAAATCGTTGCAGATCATGTGGGATCCCGGCCGGCACCGTTGAAAATTTCCTATGGCCGGGATATTGATGACACTCTGGATGAGATGGCGGAAAGAATCCGTTCAGATCAATTTTTGACGGACCAGTATCCATCCCGGTGGGTGGCATTGAAATACCTGGAAAACGATGCTCAGATTCTGGAAGCGGGAAAAGCGCACCTTCCCGAAACCCATGAATGGCTGTCAGCTAAGGCCCTGAAATTGTCCCGTCATCTGGAAACCACCCTGGACACCCATCCGGAAGGCATGATCGCGGACCAGCGATACGGATTTATCACATCCATTCTCAAACAGGGCGTGATTTCCCACACCCTGGACCCGAACCGGCTGGCCTGGTCCGACAAGATCGACAAAATCGTGACCCACCGGTTTCTGGGGCCGTTGATCATGATCGGGGTGCTCATGGGGTTGTATCAGTTCACCTTTGCCTACAGTGAGGTGCCCGTGGGGTG
>JAGYOW010000009.1:95000-96626 GCA_018399285.1 Desulfotignum sp. | reverse complement strand
TTCTTTCAGGATTCAACCCGGTTCGGCGGGAAGTTGCCCGGTTATCTCTGGAAAAATTGATTTCCGATGGCCGGATTCATCCGGCCAGAATAGAGGACGTGGTGGAACGGGCAGGCAAGGAAGTGGACCTTGCTATCAAGGAGGCCGGTGAGCAGGCCGCATTCGACTTGGGTGTTCACGGTATCAATCCGGAACTGATTAAGGTTCTGGGAAAATTGAAATTCCGAACTTCTTATGCCCAGAACGTGCTTCAGCATTCTTTTGAAGTGGCATTTCTGGCCGGTGTGATTGCCGCTGAACTGAAACTGGATGTCAAGCTGGCCAAACGGATGGGTCTGCTTCATGATATCGGCAAAGCCATAGATCATGAAGTGGATGGGGCACATGCCATTATCGGCGCAAAACTGGCAAAAAAATACGGAGAACTGGAGTGTGTGGTCAATGCCATTGCCGCCCATCACGAAGATCAAATGCCCACGTCTGTGTATGATTATATTGTCCAGGCGGCAGACGCATTGTCCGGAGCCAGGCCAGGTGCCAGAAAAGAAAGTCTTGAAAATTATATCAAACGGCTGGAAGATCTTGAAAAGATAGCCAATGGGTTTGATGGAGTGGTTAATACGTATGCCATTCAGGCCGGTCGTGAGATTCGGGTCATTACGGAAAGCGAAAAAATCAGTGATGAAGATGCGGTGCTGCTGTCCAGAGACATCGCCCGACAGATAGAGGAAAATCTGACATTTCCGGGCCAGGTCAAAGTGGTGGTGATCAGAGAAACCAGAGCGGTCGAGTATACCAAAAAATAGCAGGAAAATCATGAGTGTATTATCAGTCTTAAAAGAGCGGGGGTTTGTTGATGCGGTAACCCATACGGCAGAACTGGAATCGTATCTGGAAAATAACCGGGCCACCTGTTACATCGGATTTGATCCCACCGCCACCAGCCTTCATGTAGGCAGCCTGGTGTGTATCATGGCGTTGGCCCATATGCAGAGAAACGGGCATCGACCCATTGCCCTGGTGGGAGGTGGGACTGGTCTGATCGGCGATCCGTCCGGAAAAACCGAAATGCGCCAGATTATCACCCAGGAACAGATTGATGAAAACAAAGCTGGTATTAGGGCTCAGCTATCCAGGTTCATTGATTTCAGCAATGACCAGGCTCTGTTGCTGGACAATGCCCAGTGGCTGACAAAATTGGAGTATATCCCCTTTTTAAGAGATATCGGCCGGCATTTTTCAATCAATCGGATGATCAAGGCGGAAAGTTACAAAGCCCGGATGGCCTCAGAAGAAGGTCTGACATTCATTGAGTTCAACTATATGCTGCTTCAGGCGTATGATTTTATGAAACTGGCTCAGAATTATGATGCGTTACTTCAAATGGGTGGCAGCGATCAGTGGGGAAATATTGTGGCAGGCATTGACCTGATTCGTAGAACGCTTGGAAAACAGGCATTTGGAATTACTTTTCCATTGATCACCACCGCTTCGGGCATCAAAATGGGAAAAACCCATAAAGGCGCGGTATGGCTGGACCCGGATCGGTTTCCTCCCTATGATTACTATCAATTCTGGGTCAATTGCGATGATGCGGATGTGGCCAGGTTTCTGGCGTTGTTTACC
>JAGYOW010000009.1:0-90000 GCA_018399285.1 Desulfotignum sp. | reverse complement strand
AACGGAGGCGCGCGAAGGTTCCCTCAGGCTGATTGGAAACCAGCCGCAGAGTGCAAAGGCATAAGGGAGCTTGACTGCGAGAGAGACATTTCGAGCAGGTACGAAAGTAGGTCTTAGTGATCCGGCGGTTCTGAATGGAAGGGCCGTCGCTCAACGGATAAAAGGTACGCCGGGGATAACAGGCTTATCGCCCCCAAGAGTTCACATCGACGGGGCGGTTTGGCACCTCGATGTCGGCTCATCACATCCTGGGGCTGGAGCAGGTCCTGCGCCCGGCTGTTCGCCAATTAAAGTGGTACGTGAGCTGGGTTTAAAACGTCGTGAGACAGTTTGGTCCCTATCTTTCGTGGGCGCAGGATATTTGAGGAGATCTTTTCCTAGTACGAGAGGACCGGAATGGACGAACCAATGGTGTTCCAGTTGTTCCGCCAGGAGCATTGCTGGGTAGCCAAGTTGGGCAAGGATAACCGCTGAAAGCATCTAAGCGGGAAGCCAACTCCAAGATAAGATATCCCATCACGCAAGTGACTGAAGACCCCTTGAAGACTACAAGGTTGATAGGCCGGGTGTGTAAGCATGGCAACATGTTGAGCTAACCGGTACTAATCGGTCGTGAGGCTTAGCCACTTTTTTTTCACTCACAGGTTTAAACGCTTTCATGTGAACACATATCTTACTGCAACAGATTTTTGGATCTATGGAACAAAGCCGCGCAAAGCGCCCTTACCCCATCAAACGTTCCGGATCCATCACCATCTTAATCCGGTGGTTAGAGCAAAGAGGTCACACCCGTTCCCATCTCGAACACGGAAGTTAAGCTCTTTAGCGCCGATGGTACTGCATGGGTGACTGTGTGGGAGAGTAGGACACTGCCGGATTATTCTTCAAAAAGCCCTGATCGTTTACAATACAGAAACGGTCAGGGCTTTTTGTTTTTCATTATCCATTTAATTTATGTGTTTTTTTAAAACTTTACGAAACCACTAATTTTGTGATATTTCCCGATTAATTGTTGAAATAAAATAAATGTTATTTCGTCTGCCCTGTAAAGGAGACGTGAATGGAAAAAAATCCCCATCATCTGGTCATGGGTGAGTTGACTGATTATCTGACACAAAAAACTTTGGCCGACACCCATGATGAACGGTTCAGACAAAAAATTGCCCGGCACCTGGTTCAGGTCTGCGGATATGATAAAAAAAAGATTGAATCCCGGAAACAGATCATTATTCGGACTGGAAAGAAAACGGCCCGGCTCTGGATGGATTTTCTGGTGAGTACCGGAGAAAAAACCGGTATGATGATCCGATATGCGCCCGGATCTCTGGTGACCCGGCGTCTGCCCAATCTGGCCTTGTCCCGGCTTGTTCATCCATATCAGATCCCCGTGATCGTGACCTGTAACGGCGAAGATGCCGAAGTGATCAACGGCGTTACCGGCAAGGTGACGGGGCAGGGATTTGATGCCATTCCGGACAGACAGGCGTTGATGGCACTGGATGATGCCGCATCCTTTCCTGTGATATCTCAGTCCCTATATGACAAGGCGTCCCGGATTGCCTTTGCCTGTGAAGTGGATGGGGCCTGCCCCTGTGACACGGATGTCTGTATTCTGGATTAGGGGATGATGTCCGGTCCGGCAAACATCCGGCCCAGGTTCTGGCTGTCATGCCAATGTTCCAGTGCGTTGTTTTCAGTCTTTTTGAAGCACTTTTGACAGATAATATCCGGTGAAAGATGTCGGATGTTCTGCCACCTGTTCCGGGGTTCCCTGAACAATGATCCGGCCGCCTTTGTCCCCCCCTTCAGGTCCCATATCAATGATATGGTCGGCATATTTGATGACATCCATGTTATGCTCAATCACCACCACGGTATTGCCGGCGGCCACCAGCCGGTCCAGAACCGACAACAGCCGGTTGATATCATCGGGATGCAGGCCCGTGGTGGGTTCATCCAGAATATAAATGGTTTTTCCCGTACTTTTTTTGGACAGTTCCCTGGCCAGTTTGATGCGCTGGGCTTCTCCCCCGGACAGGGTGACGGCAGACTGACCTAAAGTGATGTAGCCCAGTCCCACCTCCACCAGGGTGGACAGTTTGGCCTGGATGGCGGAAATGGTGTCAAAGAACCGGACCGCCTGGTGAATGGTCATGTCCAGGACCTCGGCAATATTTTTGCCTTTGTAACGGATATCCAGGGTGTCCCGGTTGAACTGCCGGCCCTTGCACACATCGCAGCGCACATGGACATCGGGCAGAAACTGCATTTCAATCTTGATGACGCCCTCTCCGGCACATGCCTCACATCGCCCCCCCCGGATATTGAAACTGAACCGTCCGGGTTTGTATCCCCTGGCCCGGGCATCCGGTGTTCTGGCAAACAATTCACGGATGGCCGGAAGCACCCCCGTGTAAGTGCCGGGATTGGACCTGGGGGTTTTACCGATGGCGGACTGGTCAATATGAATCACTTTGTCCAGATGCTGGATACCCGTGATCCGTTCATGGGCACCGACCTGTTTTTTTGTATATACAATCTGGTTGCACAGCGCCGGATATAACGTGGACAGCGCCAGCGAGGATTTGCCGGATCCGGACACGCCGGTCACACAGACAAAACACCCCAGAGGAAATGACACGGTGACCTGTTTGAGATTATTGGCTTCTGCATTGACAAGGGTTAACTGACGGCCGTTGCCTTTTCTTCGAACATCCGGAATGGGGATCTGTCTGATTCCCTTGATATACTGGCCGGTCAGCGAATCCGGGCAGGCGGTCAGTTTTTCAGGCGGGCCTGAAAATATGACCTGGCCCCCATGAACCCCGGCAGCCGGACCCATATCGATAACATGGTCGGAAGCCAAAATGGTATCGGTGTCGTGTTCCACCACCACCACGGTATTGTCAAGATGTTTCAGATCCATGAGCGTTTTGATCAGCCGGGCATTGTCCCTGCGGTGAAGGCCGATGCTGGGTTCATCCAGGACATAGAGAATGCCGGTCAGTTTGGAGCCGATCTGGGTGGCCAGACGGATCCGCTGGCTTTCACCGCCGGACAGCGTATCTGCAGACCGGGAAAGAGACAGATAATCCAGCCCCACATTGTCCAGAAAAACAAGCCGCTGGGTCAGTTCTCTGATAATACCGGCACTGATCTGTTCCTCTTTCCGGGTCAAAGTCAACGACGCAATGGCTGCCAGCGTCTGTTTAATGGGAAGGCGTGTGATTTCCCAGATGGTATGACCGCTGACCCGGACATGGGCCGATGCGGGATTCAGCCGGGTACCGTGGCACCCGGAACAGACACGGGCGTTCATATACCGCTTTAATTCTTCTTTGATGGATTTGGAATCGGTTTCTTTATACCGGCGTTTTAAATAGGGAATCACCCCTTCAAAATTTTTTTTGCTCCGGATTTTTTTACCGGCCTGTTCTGTGTAAAACTCAATGAGCTCTTCCTTGGATCCGTGCAGTAACACATGCTGGAACCGATCTGACAGGTCTTTGAACGGGGTATAGATATCCTGGCCAAAATGGGTGGTCAACGCATCTAAAAATTCCATGAACTGGACCGAATCTCTGTTCTGCCAGGGAAGAATCGCTCCCTGGCGCAGAGACAATCCCGGATCCGGCACAATCAGGTCCGGGTCAAATGCCGTGAGGGATCCCAAACCATCACAAACAGGGCAGGCCCCCTGGGGCGAGTTAAATGAAAAACTGGCTGGAGTGAAAGGCGGAAAACTGATATGGCAGTTTAAACAGGATGCGGTCTCACTGAACAGCCGATCCTGATTTTTGTCTAGGTCCATCACAATAAGAAGACCCTTGGACAGGCTTAACGCCAGTTCCAGAGAATCACTCACTCTTTTTTCTATGCCCGGCTTGATGACCAGACGGTCCACCACCACTTCCAGGGTGTGTTTTTTTTGTTTTTCCAGAATCGGATGGTCCTGGGTCCGGCATATTTTCCCATCCACCCGCATTCTGGCAAACCCTTGTTTTTTCATCCGGGCGAACACAGCATCATGCCGGCCTTTCTGGTCTCGGATCAACGGTGCCAGCAGCATTATCCGGGTGTCGGCAGGCAGGGTCAGAATCCGGTCACAGATCTGGTCAACGGTCATGGGTTCAATGGGATTCCCGCATTGATGACAATGGGGCGTTCCCACCCGGGCAAACAAAAGCCGCAGGTAATCATAGATTTCCGTGATGGTGCCTACCGTGGACCGGGGATTGTGGCCGGCGGTTTTCTGTTCAATGGCAATGGCCGGCGACAGGCCGTCAATGCTGTCCACATCCGGTTTGGCCATTTGCCCTAAAAACTGTCTGGCATAGGTGGACAAGGATTCCACATACCGCCGCTGACCTTCAGCATACAGGATGTCAAAGGCCAGGGTGGATTTGCCGGATCCGGACAGGCCTGTAACCACGGTCAGACAATTTTTGGGAATCCGCACATTGATATTTTTCAGGTTGTGTTCCCTGGCCCCCTGAATAATGATGTCAGTCATGGGGCAGATTCCGGTCGGTTCGGTGCCGGGCCTGGAAAACTGCCATTTTGACGGCTTCAACCAGGCTGGTGGGATCGGCACATCCTTTCCAGGCAATGTCATAGGCGGTCCCGTGGTCCACGGATGTCCGGATAATGGGCAGTCCCAAGGTGACATTCACCCCGTCCTTGAAATGAATCAGCTTAAAGGGAATCAGGCCCTGGTCATGGTACATGCACACCACGGCATGACAACCGGTCTTTATGGCGTAATTGAACACCGTATCCGGGGGCATGGGCCCTTGAATATCCAGGCCCTGGTTTTGTGCGGTTTTGACAGCCGGGGCAATGATCTGTTGCTCTTCATGACCGAAAAGACCTGTTTCTCCGGCATGGGGATTCAGTCCGGCCACGGCCAGGCGGGGGGCTTTAATATTGAACCGGGTTTTAAGATCTGTACATGTCAGATGGATAATGTCTAAAATTTTTTCCTGTGTCAGGGAATCCGGCACGCTGGCCAGAGGCATATGGATGGTCACCAGAACCACTTTCAAAGTTTTTCCGGCCAGCATCATGGCAAATTTCCTTGTTCCGGTCTGGTGGGCGATCAGTTCCGTGTGCCCATGGAAACGGGATCCTGCCATCTTGAGTCCGGTTTTGGTGATGGGTCCTGTGACCAGGGCATCAATCTTGCCTGACAGGGCCAGATCGATGCCCGTATGGATGTAATCAGCCATGGCCTTTCCGATTGAAGATGTCATGACAGGTGGAATCGACATATTCAGTTTCAGGCAGGAAACGGGCAGCAGATTCAGATACCCGGGATCCTCTTTGCCCTGTTTCGGATCATGGATCTTGTGGATGCGCAACGGAATTAGAAACCTTGAAAGCGCTGTGTGCATAATATCTTGATCCCCGATTACCACAGGGATGCACAAGGCTTGAAGTTCATTTCCACACAAGGCTTTCACCAGTATTTCCGGACCGATGCCCAGAGGATCTCCCATGGTGATGCCGATGATGGGTTTGTCAGGCAGATCTGTTTTTTTTACAAAGGAAACAGGCATGATGTATTGAAACAATCAGGTTAAAGTTTAAATGAAATATATACTACCCCCGGGATCGATTGTAAATATGCCGGCCCATTTGCAAAGGGCAACAATTAAAATTGTGAAACCCTTGGTATATTAGCATTGAGGCAATAAATTGGATTTTGTTTAAATTCATAAGCAAATCAGAGTAATCTGAAGAAAATCGAAGAAAATTTTTTTATCATTTTTATTTAAATTATCAATATCCGTTAATTTGCCTGAAAAAATAACCAGTTGTAAAAGTGACTGTAATGTTTAATAAATCAGTTGTTTCACAAAAAATCAGACTATAATTTCAAATAGTTGAATAAATATGCCAATGAAAATTCTAACATTGCCCTAACATGACTGATCCGGTTTGACCAAAATCTGATATTCGAATAGAAAAACACATGCTTTTTTTTACGCCATGAAATATTCAGTGAGAGTCGTAGATTTCAGTACCATCCTTGCCATTTATTGGTGATGTAAAATTTGGTAGCATGTTCAATAGAAACAGAAAGGTCTGAGTGAATAATACCATGGATAACTTCTGGGCACAGGTCAAATCTCAAATCAAGAAATCAATTCCGGATCACAGTTACAGGATGTGGGTAGACCCGCTTGAAGTCCTGGCCTTTCAGGAGGATCGGCTGTGTCTGTCCACCCCGAATGAATTTTTTATCAAACGGTTGAAGGACAATTATCTGGGGTTGTTTGAGCAGGAATTCCATAAACTGGGACAACCGGTCCGGATCGAGTTCAAAACAAAAACGCCCCCCAAAACACCCGGCCATGTGACCGGGAACCAGGTGGGAAGAGGAAAATCAAAAAAAACCGATCTGGCTCAGGCCTGTCTGCCCGGGTTTGATCCACGGTTCAACGGCGGCCGGCTGCTTAAAAAAGGGTATACATTTGATGATTTCGTGGTCGGAGACAACTCCAGTTTTGCCTATTCCGCCTCATTGTCATTGGCCCAGGGGAACATGAACGGGGCGGGCATGCTGTATCTTCTGGGTAAAACCGGGTTAGGTAAAAGCCATTTGTCCCAGGCCGTGGGACACCATGTGATTACCCATCATACAGCGTTGCGCGTATATTATGTGACAGCGGAAGATTTTACCAATGAAATGATATATGCCCTCAGGGATAACACCATTGAGTCATTCAAGGAAAAATACCGCAAAAAATGTGAAGTGCTGATTTTAGAAGATGTCCATTTTCTGGCCGGTAAAAAAGCCATTCAAAAAGAACTGGCCGTGACCCTGGACTATCTGCTGGATGCCAACCGGAAGATTATTTTTTCAGGATGTGATCTGCCCGATGATATCCCCAAACTGGATGATCAGCTTAAATCCCGGTTGACCATGGGGCTTGTGACGGAAATCAAAGCACCGGATTTTAAAACCCGGGTGAAAATTTTAAGAAAAAAATCAAAAAATCTCAATTGTCTGATCCCTGACTCGGTCACGGAATATATTGCCCAGGAATTATGCGATGATGTCAGACAGCTGGAAAGCGGTCTGTTCGGTGTGGCAGCCAAAGGACAGCTGCTGGGCCGGCATATTGATATTGAGCTGGCAAAAAGCGTGCTGGCCAATATCCGCAAGCATCAGAAACGCATCACCATCGACGGGATCAAGAAACTGGTGTGTAAGGAATATGATATCACGGAGCAGGATCTGATTTCAAAATCCCGGAAAAAATACATTGTCAAACCCCGGCAGGTGGCAATTTTTCTGTCCAGAAAATATACGGATCAACCCATCAAAAAAATCGGTTCCAGTTTCAAGCGGTACCATGCCACAGCCATTTATTCAGTGAATGCCGTGGAAAAGGAACTTCAGCACAAAGGGGTGCTGTATGAACAGATCCGGTATCTGTCAAAAAAAATTGAATCAGGTAAATTTTAAATGGGCCTGGATGATGCGGTTTATCGACTCCTGAAAAAACGGGTGGGAGACGCGCAGATCACCCGGAATCCGGAAGACCGGGTCTGCTATTCCTATGATGCAGCCCCGGGGCAGTCCTTTATGCCCGATGCAGTCGTGTTTCCGGAATCGGAATCCCAGGTGGCGGATATCATGCGGCTGGCCTGGGAAAAGCGGATTCCCGTCATTCCCCGGGGCAGCGGTTCCGGCATGACCGGCGGGGCCGTGCCGGTCCAGGGAGGACTGGTCATGGCCATGACCCGCATGAACCGGATACTGGACATTGACACAGACAATTTTATCGCTTCTGTGGAACCGGGAGTGATTGTGGCGGATCTGCATGCCGCCGTGGAAAAAAAAGGACTGTTTTATCCGCCGGACCCGGCCAGTTCCGCCGTGTGTACCATCGGCGGGAATGTGGGAGAATGTGCCGGCGGCCCCAGGGCTGTGAAATACGGGGTGACCCGGGATTATGTGCTCGGGCTTGGCGCGGTGATGCCCTGCGGGGACATCATTCACACCGGGGTGTGCACGGCCAAGGGGGTGGCCGGGTATGACCTGACCCGGCTGATCGTGGGATCGGAAGGCACGCTGGCCATTGTCACCCGGATCACGCTGAAATTGTTGCCGAAACCGGCATACGTGGCCACCATGGCGGTTTGTTTTGATGACATGGGAAAGGCGGCCCGAACCGTGTCAGGCATCATGCGCCGGGCCGTGATTCCCCGGTGTGTGGAATATCTGGATGAAGCCTCCCTTGCCCTGGTCAGAAATCAGCTGCAATCGGATCTGCCGGAACAGACAAGGGCCCTGCTGATTCTGGAACTGGACGGGGATGAAACACTGGTGAAATCCCAGACCGATCAGATCCGGGCGTTTTGTCTGCAATCCGGTGCCCTGGATATTCGCATGGCTTCGGATCCGGTTCAGGCAGCCGCTATATGGCAGGCCAGAAAAGCGTTGTCTCCCACGCTGTATCAAATTGCCAGCCAGAAACTGAACGAAGATATTGTGGTGCCCATATCAAAAATTCCCGACATGGTGTCGCACATCCAGACCCTTCAGCAGGAATCCGGCCTGACCATTGTCAGTTTCGGCCATGCCGGAGACGGCAATATCCATTGTAATATCATGTATGACAAAACCGATGCCACCCAGGTGAAACAGGCCCATAACGCTGTGGACAAACTGTTTGCCGCAACCCTGGCCCTGGGGGGAACCATCACGGGTGAACATGGGGTGGGGCTGACCAAAAAAGGGTATCTGTCCTGGGAAATCGGAGAAAAAGAACAAGCCATCATGAAGCAGATCAAGGCGGTATTTGATCCCCGGCAGATTTTGAATCCGGGTAAAATTTTTTCCTGACCCGTCAAAAGAAAAGATCTGACGGTAGAAAAGATTTGACGGTTTTTAAAGCGGCTTAATGGGGTTTGGGCGCGTACTGGTTGTGAATCAGGAGTTTTTCAAACAAACCGACTTTGGGATGGATGCTTCGCATCAGGCAGCATTGAATTGAAACGGCGCAATGGTTCTGGCACATCTGATTGGTTTTACTGAATTCCCCAAAGCACTCGGGCGTGTCCAGAGAATCGGCTTTTTCATGGTCAAAATCGGTCATTTTATCGCGTATCATCCTGTATGTTTATCTTTTTTGATTTTTGAAACGCCGTATATGTAAAGCATAAAACCTCATTGGTCAACCCTTAAATGGGATGCAGGCAGGGTGACCATGGATTCCAGTTTTTCGATCAGACCGGTCAGACTCTGCTTCTGGCGGGCACAGATACAGACCCCTTCATTCAACAGCCAGGGGGTGTCAAAGTCAGCCATGTCCACCCGGTCCATTTTATTGAAAACATATAAGACCGGAATGTCATCCAGATCCAGCTGTGTCAGAATTTTTTCCACGGAGTCTTTCTGCTGCATATACCGGGGGTTGCTGATATCGATCACATGAAGAATGATATCGGCTTCAGCCAGTTCTTCCAACGTGGCATGAAACGCTTCCATCAATTCTTTGGGCAGATGCTGAATAAATCCCACCGTGTCGGTGACAATCACTTCCGTATCCGCAGGAAACCGCAGACGGCGGGAAGACGGATCCAGTGTGGCAAACAGCCGGTCGGCCGCAACGATATCGCTCTGGGTCAGGGTATTGAGCAGCGTGGATTTGCCCGTGCCGTTTTCTCCGGAAAACAGCGTGATGCCCTGGTCAAACCCCAGGGTGTTCGTCCGGTTCAGAATCTCCAGACAGAACGGATATGCATTTGTGTCCGGAAAGGTGTCGCTGTGAATGGCCGCCTGTTTCAGGAACATGGGCCCTGCCCGTCGTCTGCTTTCAAAGGATTCTGTGATACCCGGGCCTGGGCCTGCTGGATCAGTTCCATCAATGTCTGGACCTTGGGCCGGCCCTGGTTCATGAATGCCGCGGCAAATTCGTCTTTTGACAGGGTCTGCTTAAAATAGGCGACCACATCAAAATGGCCGTGCCAGCAGTCCAGTGTTTTAAAGCAGGGCGCGCCGGTATTTTCTACCCGGCAGTAGCTGAAAGCCACCTGATGCCCCAGCCGGGGGCACCGGATTTTAAAATCGTCTGACGGCAATGCCGAAGAAATTGTGCACATTGTTCCTCCTGTGTGTCGTTTTGTACTGTTTATGAGAAACACGCACACAAGTCAAGCATTATCCGCAGATGTTTCGAGTCAAAAAAGCTTTCCCATCGCTTTGATTGCAACACCCAGCTCTTTTATCAGCCCAGCCATCACTTTATCCATACAACCTCCTGTGTTTCATTTGTTTTGATGATTTTTGCGTTCCTTTATTTTTTCAATATCATATTCCCTGCCGCCAAAGATACACCATGATCCGGCCCAGGGCAAGTGCGGCCGGGCAAGGCCGGATCCCGGCCGTGTGGGGCGATTGTGGCAGGGGTCATTGACATTTTTGGACCACAATATTAAAAATGACGCTACATATTAATGACGGTACATATTAAGGCGGGGGTCCTTTTAAGGATCAGACGTCACACAAAGGAGTCAAATATGCTCAAAGACGGAGAAAAAGGCGTCATCCGCCAGCGCGGAAAAGACGATATCACCTATGCCATTGCCCCCCATGTGCCCTGCGGAGTGGTGAAACCGGACCAGCTGAGAACCCTGGCCGATGTGGCGGATAAATATCAGGTGTCGGCACTCAAGATCACCAGTGCGGCACGGATTGCCATCATCGGGCTCAAGGAGGACCAGGTGGACGGGGTCTGGGAGGACCTGGGCATGGATCCCGGCCATGCCGTGGGGCTGTGCGTGCGGAGCATCAAGGTCTGCCCGGGCATCCAGTACTGCCGCCTGGCCAAGCAGGACAGCCTGGAGATGGGCATGGAACTCGACCGGCGCTACCACGGCATGGTCCTGCCCAGCAAGATGAAGATGGGGGTTTCCGGCTGCAAGATCCAGTGCGCGGAAAACTGCATCAAGGATATCTCCCTGTACGGCACCCCCAAGGGGTGGGCCGTGATGATCGGGGGGAACGGATCGGCACTGCCCAGGCTGGCGGATCTTCTGGTGGAGGACCTGTCCCGGGAAAAGGCCCTGGACATGGTGACCCGGATCATTGACTATTACAAGGAGCACTCCAAGCGCGAACGCATGGGCCGTATGATCGAGCGCATGGGACTGGATAAGGTCAAAGCGGACCTTCTGGGCTGAGTCCTTTATAGATATAAATCAATCGCTGATTTTCCAAAGGCATGCCATTGGCGTTCAGAGGACTGCCGAACAAATGTAATTTTTCCTACATCAAACTCAGGAACCGGTCGACATCCATCCGGGCCTGCTTTAAAATATGCGACAAAGTAGACCGTTTAACAGGGTTGTGGGCTGTGATCAACGACACTCGGAATTTTTGTCATATGGCAAGTTCCATGATTTCCGTACCAGGCACAAAAGACATGTCATCTTCGCACCTGTTAAAACAGCGGACTGTCCTAATAAGTCAATATCTACAGATCCAAACTGCCTCCACTGGACAAGTTTTAAGTTTGCAAATTGATTCACAATTTTATTCCTCTGATTTCAGTCCGGATGAGGAAATTTTTTTAGCATCCTTCTGAGCTTGTTTGGTAAACACCACCTTCCAGCTCACCAGTCAAGTTCCTCTTGACAATCGTCTATAGGCGCTGCAAGGCCTTCCCTGATCGAGTCACGCATACCTGGAATGCTCAAAAGAAACAGAGTTTCCTGAATTGATTTCCAGTCTTCTTCCGAGAGAAGAACCGCATTTCCTCTTTTGCCTGTAATAATGATAGGCTCATGAGAGGATGATGTTTGATCAATGAGCCTGTAAAGATTTGAACGTGCTTCTGTTGCAGATAATATTGTCATTTGAACCTCCTCGACTTTTTGAATATGGTACGCCATGACGTACGCATTGTCAAAGCTTTTTCACCTCCTGATGCCGGAAACACGACACCAGATGATCGTTCACCATGCCCGTGGCCTGCATATGGGCATAGATGATGGTGGAGCCCACAAACTTGAACCCCCGCTGTTTCAGGTCTTTGGAAAACGCGTCCGATTCTTTGGAGGTGGCCGGTATCTGGTCCACTGAAGTATAGGTATTGACCTTTGGCCGGCCGTCCACAAACTGCCAGGCATACTGGTCAAAAGACCCGAACTTGGTCTGGATGTCCAAAAACACCCGGGCATTGCTCACTGCGGATGCCACCTTGAGCTTGTTGCGGATGATGGCCTTGTTCTGAAGCAGGTCTGCGATCCGTTCCGGCGTGAACCGGGCCACTTTGGCCGGATCGAAATCGGCAAACGCTTTGCGGTATCCTTGCCTTCGCTTGAGAATGGTCAGCCAGGACAGCCCGGCCTGGGCCCCTTCCAGGATCAGAAATTCAAAGATCTTGTTGTCATCATGCACGGGCACGCCCCATTCCGTGTCATGGTACTTGATATATATCGGATCTTTCAGACACCAGTCACAGCGCTGCATATTTTCCTCCTGTGTCACAAAATTACAAAAAAATAAATTTATCCGTCCGGATCAGGCCCGGGCCAGCACCAGGACATCCACCCGGGCTGCGCCGGCAGCCAGCAGAGCCCGGGCCGCTTCATTGCTTGTGGCCCCGGTGGTGTACACATCATCCACCAGTAAAATGCCGGCATTTTTCACCCGGGCCGGGTCCGGGACCTGAAACGCGTTCTTTAAATTGTTTTTCCGTGCGGCAATGTCCAGCCCGGTTTGAGAATGGGTGTACCGGACCCGTTTCAATACGGAGGCATCCACCTGCCACCCCGGACGCGCGCCATAATGTCGCTCATATGTGTCATAAAGCCGGCGCACCAGCAGCAATGACTGGTTGAATCCTCTTTGCCGCAGTTTTTTCGGGTGCAGGGGCACGGGCACAATCCAGTGGATTTCCGTGTCCCTGAAATGTCGATCCAATGCATTGAACATCAGGGAATCAAAAAACGGGGTCAACGACAGCCGGGCGTGGTATTTGAACAAAGGAACGATCTCAGGCACCAGTCCCTGGTAGGCCAGGGCCGCCCGGACCCGGTGAACCACGGGCGGGTCCGTGAGGCAGGTTTCACAAACATGGGTGTCTCCCGTGTCAAACATATGGCCGCATATCCGGCAATAAGGGGGCTCGAATGCTGGAAGTCCTCTGGCGCGACACTCTGCACAGAAAAAAGCCGGCTCTGAAAAATCAGGTTCCTTCGAAACGGGCAGCAATGCCCGGCAGTTGAGGCACATGTCCGGAAACACCAGTGCCCCAACCCTTTGAACGGTTTTTTTCAGGCTGTCACAAACAGGTTTTCCATAACGATCTGTGAAAATCCGGAACATGATACCGCCTTTGCCCCCGGGATCTGATCTGCCAGATCCGATGTGACCTGTCCTCCTGCCAGGGCCCGGCCCACGGCCCGGCGCACGGCATCTCCGGCCGCGTGCCACCCCAGATGATCCAGCATCATGGCCCCGGACAGCATTAAGGAACAGGGATTGGCCGCATCTTTGCCGGCAATGTCCGGGGCCGTGCCGTGGGTGGCCTCAAACACGGCGCAGGTGTCGCCGATATTGGCACCCGGGGCCATTCCCAGCCCGCCCACCTGGGCGGCCAGGGCATCGGAAATATAATCGCCGTTCAGATTGGGACAGGCAATGATATCATACTGTTCGGGCTTGAGCAACACATCGGCAAACACCATGTCCGCGATCCGGTCTCTGATCAGAACATGCCCGTCCGGCACCACGCCTTCATATCTGGTGTACAGCACCTCCTCCGTGATCATCCGGTCCCCGAAACAGTCAAATGCCGCTTCATACCCCCATTTGCGAAACCCGCCTTCCGTGAATTTCATGATATTGCCCTTGTGCATCAGGGTCACACTTTTGCGGTTGTTTTCCAATGCATATTCACACGCTTTTTTCACCAGGCGCCGGGTGTTTTCCGGGGACATGGGCTTGAGTCCCAAAGCGCTTGATTCCGGCAGATGGCAGTTCAGACGGGTTTTGAGCATATGCATCAACTGTTGGCACTCCGGGGTGCCGGCTTCCCATTCCATGCCGGCATACACATCTTCCGTGTTTTCCCGAAACACCACCATATCCACTTTTTCCGGGTGTTTCACCGGACTGGGCACGGGGGGATAATACTTGACCGGCCGGATACAGGCATACAGGTCCAGTTCTTTTCGCAACCGGACGTTCAGGCTTCGGATGCCTTTACCCACGGGCGTGGCCAAAGGGCCTTTGATGGCGACTTTCAAATTCCGGATGGTTTCAAGCGTCTGATCCGGAAGCCAGTGTCCGGTTTGTTTGAAACTGGATGCGCCGGCCGGCACCGGGACCCAGTCAATTTTTTTGTCATCTCCGAATACGGCATTGACGGCCGCATCCAGCACGATTCGGGCATTGGGCCAGATGTCGGATCCAATGCCGTCGCCTTTTATACAGGCCACTGCCGGATAATCCGGCACCTGCCATGTTCCGTTTAAAGTAATTGAAATCCGTTGCTGCATGATAATTTGAGTTATTCCTTAAATTTAATTGACAATTTTCTGGCGCAGGGCCTCGTACATGGCCATGGCCCCGGCCACTGAGGCATTCAAAGAGGTGACCGGACTTTTGATGGGAATGGAAATGACAAAATCGCACACTTTGAGCACACCCGGACGAACCCCTTTGTGTTCCCCTCCCACCACCAGGACCCGGTTTCCCGTCAGATCCGCCTGGTGCAGCAACGTGCTGCCTGCGGCATCCAGGCCGGCCACCCACGCGTTGTGTGTTTTAAGGGTCCGGATGGTTGACGCCGTATTGGTGACCACAAAAATGGATGCATGCTCCATGGCACCGGCCGAGGCCCGGGAAACCCCGGGACCGGGCAGTGCGGACCGGTCTTTGGGAATCACGATATAATCGATTCCCGTGCACAGGGCCGTGCGGATCAGTGCTCCCACATTCTGGGGGTCTTCAATCTGATCCAGAATCAATGCGTGAAACGGAGACTGCCTTTGGGCAATCTGTGCCATGAGCTCCGGCTCACGAAATACGGGAAACGGGGTGGCCCGGGCCGCAATTCCCTGGTGAACCCCGCCCCGGGCAAGCGCATCCAGCTGCCGGGTATCGATGAAGGACACGGGAATACCGGCTGTTTTTGCCGCAGACATGACAATGTCTTTGCGCCGGCCCGACAGTTTCTTGAACAGATACAGGACCTCAAACCGACGGCGCCCGGCTTTCAGGGCTTCAACCACGCTGTGAAACCCGAAAAGGATTTCCATGCCCGGCTCAGACATCGCTGGATCTCCGCTTGTTTCCGGCAGACGTGATCGCCTGGTCAAAAATGGCACACAATTGATCCGCCGCCGTTGTCAGATCATCATTCTTCACCACATACTGGTAAAGATGGGTCAACGCGATTTCCTTTTTGGCGTTTTCCAGACGCAGGGCAATGGTTTGCGCACTGTCCGTGCCCCTTTTTTCCAGCCGTTGGCGCAGCTCCTCAATGGAAGGAGGCAAAATAAAGATCGTGACCGGATCCAGGCCGGCATCCATGATCTGCCGGGCCCCCTGGACATCGATATCCAGAAGCAGACTGCTCCCGGCTGCCAGCTGTTTTTCCACAAACGGCCGGGAAGTGCCGTAGTAATGCGCATGAACCCGGGCCCATTCCAGCCATTCTCCTGCCTGGATCATCCGGGTGAAAGTCTGTTCTGTGACAAAAAAATAATCTTTGCCGTCGATCTCTCCGGGCCTGGGCGGGCGCGTGGTGTGAGACACCGAATACGACACCTGGGGAAACCGGACCATGACCTGTTGAATTAACGTGGTTTTACCGGCCCCGGAAGGCGCGGAAATCACAAACAATTGGCCGTTTTTTTTCATAATCATTTTTCCTGGGCCTGTTCCGGGTTCCGGATCAAGGTTTCAAACCGGGAGGACAGGGTTTCTGCCTGAATGGCCGATAAAATCACATGATTGCTGTCCGTGATGATAATGGCCCGGGTTTTTCTGCCATGGGTGGCATCGATGAGACGGCGGTCATCTTTGGCCTCATCCTTGAGGCGTTTCATGGGACTGGAATTCGGGGTGAGAATCGTCACCACCCGGTCCGCCACCACGGTATTGCCGAAACCGATATTCAGCACGACCTGTTCCATACTTGTTCCTGTGCGTTCGGCCGCGACAGGTTTCTTTTTTTTAATATTACTCAATGTTCTGCACCTGTTCCCGGATTTTTTCCAGTTTGGATTTCAGATCCACCACCATGTGAGACAACGCCGCCTGACCGGCTTTGGAACCAATGGTGTTGAACTCCCGGTTGAATTCCTGGATCAGAAAATTCAGGGTCTGGCCCTGGGATCTGTCCGCATTCATTGTTTTTCTGAACTGATGGATATGGCTTGAAATCCGGACGATTTCCTCGGACACGTCACTTTTATCCGCCAGGATGGCCACTTCCTGGGCCAGGCGGACGGGATCAATCTCTCCCTGGTCTGCCGTGAGTCTGGCCAGCCGCTCCTGAAGCCGTTTTTTATACAGCACGGGGATGTCGCCGGACAGGGATTTTAGCTGATCCATCTGATCTTCAATCTCTGTGATCCGGGCCATCAGGTCCTGGTACAGGTTTTCCCCTTCAGCCCGGCGCATCCGGTCCAGATCCCGGGCCGCCAGATCCACGGCTTCAGACACCACCTGGGCCAGCAGGGCCTGGTCCGGATTTTCCACGGCCGGGACAATGATATTTCTGGCAGACAGGACATCCGCCAGTTCCGGTTCCCGGGAAAGCCCCAGATGACCGGTGATCTGTTTCAACGCTTTAAAATAGCTCAATGCCTTTGCTTCATCCACATCAAACCCGTTCTCCCGGGAGCCTTCATCCTGGATCGCGACCCGGATTTCCATCCGGCCCCGCTGGTGATACCGGGCCGCAATCTTTTTGATTTCCTCTTCCAGCCCCTGGCAGGGTTCAGGCAGGTACACGGCAAAATCCAGGTGCCTGGAATTATAGGATTTGACCACTGCTTCGGCCGTGATCAGATCCTTTGTATGGACCGCTTTGGCAAACGCGGTCATGCTTTTTATCATGACAGACTCCTTTGGGCTGCTTTTAGATCCAGCAGATATTTGTCCCGGACCTGTTCCAGAAAACGAATGATCTCTTTGGACCGGTAGTCCGGATAGGTCCAGTCTAAGGAAACAAACTGTTTGCCGACATACATCAGGGTCAGATCCGCGTACATGCGATCCCCGATATAAATCCGGTGGGCATAGTCTTTGCCCGTGGCCAGCACAAACCGGGAGGGCAGCAGATAGCCCGGATCAATATTGATCCGGCGGTGCTGATCTTTGACAAACTGCTGCTCCAAGGCATTGGTGGCCTGTTTGATTTTTGACAGATCCGCCTGATCCACCAGGGACTTGAACGCCAGGATCCGCCGGAAAAGCGGGTGCCCCATTTCCTTGTGATAATAATTTGTAAAATCAAAATCCAGCCATCGGGACACCAGGTCCACGGGACCGCCGATGGTTTCCAGCAAAGGAAACACGGATTCAAACAGCGGTTTTTCCTTCATGAACACGGACATCACCAGCTTGGCCGGATCCGGCATTTTGGGCACACTCATGGCTTGATCGGTTTGGCCTCTTCCACCAGCATGATGGGGATGTCGTCTTTGATTTCATACAACAGACCGCAATGATCACAGATCAATCCGTCTTGTTTTTCTGTCAACCGGATCTGGTTTTTGCATTTGGGGCACACCAGAATGTCCAGCAGTTCCTTGGAAATACCCATATCCCTCTCCTTATGATTCACTGGTTTTTATTTTCAGGTTCCCGGGGAAAACAGAGCGGCCCGGCCGGTCCGTTTCCCGGGTGTTCGGCCGTGTTTTTCGCCGCCATCTGCAGCATGACCAGGTCATAAAACGCGCCTTTGCCGGCCATGAGTTCATCCCGGGTGCCTTGTTCCAGAATGGCCCCGTCTTTGAGCAGCACGATCTTCGACGCATAATCAATGGTGGACAGCCGGTGGGCAATGACAAAAGAAGTCCTTCCTTTCATCAGATTTTCCAGGGCTTTCTGCACCACTTTCTCGGCCTGGGAATCCAGAGCGGATGTGGCTTCATCCAGAATCAGCACGGGCGCATCCTTGATCAGGGCCCTGGCAATACAGATGCGCTGTTTTTCTCCACCGGACAACCTGGAACCCAGTTCCCCGATCAGGGTGTCATACCCCTTGGGAAATCCCGTAATGAACTCGTGGGCATAGGCGGCCCTGGCAGCCGCCTCGATCTGTTGATCCGTGGCATCCATGCGGCCGTACCGGATATTGTCTTTCACGGTTTCATTAAACAGAATGGGTTCCTGGGTCACAATGGAAATATGGTCCCGCAACGACTGAACGGACAGTTCCCGGACATCGATGCCGCCCACGGTCACTTTGCCTTGAGTCACATCATACAGCCGGGGAATCAGGTTCACCAGACTGGTTTTACCGCCCCCGCTCATGCCCACCAGGGCCAGGACCTCTCCGGGGGCCGCTGTCAGGTTGATATGTTTAAGGGCCGGGCTTTCATCGGGCCCATAACTGAAGCACACATCTTCAAACGCCACGGCCAGGGCCCGGCCGGAAAGCATCTGCGGATCAGGGGCTTCTTTGATGGTCTGGTCTTCCTCCAGCACATCGAAAATCCGGGATGCGGCGGCCACGCCTTCCTGGATGGTATTGTTGAGCTTGGAAATTTTTTTCACGGGATCATACAGCATCATCACGGCCGTTAAAAAAGAAAAAAAGATGCCGGGTGTGGACGTGCCGTTGATGACCCGCATGCCCCCGAACCAGATGATAAAGGCAATGCCCAGGCCCCCTAAAAACTCCATGACCGGCGAAGACAGGGCCTTGGCAATCACTTTTTTCATTTCCAGTTCAAACAGAAGCCGGGTCTTTTGTTTGAACCGCTGTTTCTCAAACGCCTGGAGATTGAAAATCTTGATGATCTTGCTGCCCGTAAATGTCTCGTGCAGAAATGAGTTCAACTCCGCCATGGTTTCCTGGGTCCCCGTGGAAAACTTTCGGACCCGTCTACCGAAAATCAGAATCGGATAAAACGCCAGGGGCAGCACCACAAAAGCGCCTAAGGCCAGCTGCCAGTCCCGGTAAAAAATGACAAACAAAAAAGCGATCACGGAAAAAAAGTCCCGGAATATATTGACCACGGCCGTGGAAACCATGCCCTTGACAATATTGACATCATTGGTGATCCGGGACATGAGCGCGCCTGTTTTTTCCTTGTGGATAAAGGCCAGGGGCAGATCCGTGATCCGGTCGTACAGTGATTCCCTGAAATACCGGATAATGCGCTCGCCAATGTAGTTCATCAGGTATTCCGACCCGAACGTGCCCACGCCTTTGAGAAAAAACACCAGCACGGCCAAGGCCGGAATCAGCATGAGCATGTCCCGGTCCTTTGCCACAAAAATATCATCGATCACGGGTTTGACCAGAAATGCCATGGACCCGTTGGCAGCCGCCACCACGATCATGCACAGGGCCGCAACAATCAGGTATCCCTTGTGCTGAAATATCAGTTCCAGAATTTTTCTGCGGCGTGATCCGGACAGACCGGCAAGTGTTTTATCCATAAACCTTATATCTTTGGTTCCAGCCCTATTGTCAATCTTAAAAAAACATGCGAGCATAGTCTCCCATGACAAAGATCGCCTTTATACCCGATTTGATGGGATTTTACAACATGCTCTGGGCCGCGGCCCTGCCTTTTTTGCGGCGCCACCCCCGACTGGCCCGCACCTTTGCCCAGCGGACCGATCCATCCCATCTGAATCCCGCTGATGTCTGGATTCAGGCGGCATCTGCCGGAGAAGCCCTTCTGGCCGCCTGCCTGGTTCAGCATTTTTCCCCGGACCGGCCCGTGCGGATATTGATCACCACCACCACGGACCAGGGCATGGAAATTCTGTGTTCGGAACTTGAAAAAAAACCGGTGTCCGCCAAAGTGTCCATATCTGTGGCATGGTTTCCCTTTGATATGCCTTGGGTGGCGGCCCGGGCCGTTGAGGCGGTCAACCCCAAAGTGATGGTACTGGTGGAAACCGAGCTCTGGCCGGCCCTGCTGCATTTTCTGAACCAGCGGCACACCCGGGTTCTGGTGGTAAACGGGCGCATGTCTGTCAAAAGCCGCCGGGGGTACAAGATGACCCAATGCGTATGGTCGAACATCGGTTTACATCAGATCCTGGCTGTTTCCGATCCGGATGCCGGAAGATTCCGGGAGGTGTTTGACGGGGCAAGGGTATCCGTGATGCCCAATATCAAATTTGAAACCCTGGCCCCTGAGGCCCTTGAAATAACCACATCCGTGTCAACGGACATCTTTCCCTGCCCCTGGCCCGTGTCCGTGTTTGCCTCCATCCGCCGCCAGGAAGAAACGCAGGTGCTTAAAATGATTCATACACTGTTTTACCGGTTCCCCGGGCAGGTGATGGCAATATTTCCCAGGCACATGCACCGGCTCGGATTCTGGAAACGCCGGCTGAAAAAAACCGGAACAAAGGTTTATCTCAGGTCTGAACTGGCATCTCCCCCGGCTGAACCGGGCATTATCCTCTGGGACCGGTTCGGTGAGATGCGCCATGTTTTCAGATATGCCCATGCCGTGTTCATGGGCGGCAGCCTGAAGCCTTTAGGGGGACAGAATTTTTTAGAACCCTTGCTCCAGGGGGCCCCGGTTGTCACGGGACCGTTCTGGGACGATTTTTTCTGGGTGGGAAAAAAGGTGTTTGACACCGGGCTGGTGCTAAGAAAAAAAGACTGGCATTCTGCGGCCCATGCCATGGTGTCACTTTTGAAACATCCGGAAGATCGTCATTTTCGGCAGCAAAAAGCGCATGCTTATGTGGCGGCCCGGTCCGGCGGCGCAGACATGGCATGTCAATCCATTCTGGCGGCATTGTGTGATGATTAAAAATCAGGACAAAGGCCGGACCAGATCCTGAATCCGGCCGGTCCGGGTGATATCAAGAAAGGTCTCTCCGAGATTCCGGCTCAAATCGGCCACTGTTTCCCAGGCATCCACCCGTTTGGCATCCTGTCCTTTTAAACGGATGAAATCCTTTCTGTCCGGAATCCGGCCAAAGGGCAGCCGCGATATAAACCGGTCCGAGGGGGCCACCAGAATCATCCGGTCCGTGACAGCACCGGTCACCCGGCGGCCGGGATGTTTTTTGTCAAACCATCCGGCAATGAGATGGGGATAAAAATGGGGATACAGAACAAATCCTTTATGGCCCGGGGTCAGGGCAAAGGCGGGATGATAATCCAGGATCCCGCCGTCTCTGTACATGCCTGAAGGCGCACCGGCAATATCTGTCACCCCTTCCATGACATAGGGAATGGCACCGGATGCGGTCAGAGCGGATTGAAAATTACCGGGTGCCAGGGGCACACACCGGGTGGGAAAACCGGAAAAATCCACCCCGCCCGTATCAAACCCGGCATGGTGAAACATGACCCGCTCCAGATACAGGCGATTCAGGTTCCGGGATATCCGGTTCAGCGCGGCACCGGCGGCAACACCCAGGATCTGGGGGATTCTGTGTCCGGATGCCAGCAGATACCGGCACCGGACCGCCCCGAACGCGATGCGCAAAAAAGGATGGTCCAGAATCTCATTCACCCGGGCCGGGTCCAGAAACGAAGCCATGATCCGCCCGGATTCCCGTGACACCTGGGCCGGGGTCACCCGTCCCCGATAATACTGGTGGATATACGCATGTTTTAAGGCCGACAAGGCCCGCACGGGATCATTTTGAGCGGCTGCGGCAAATTTCCAGGCCCCGATGGACGTGCCCAGCACGGGCAGCGGGTCTTTGCGGTGTGCAAACCAGCGTGAAAACAAGGCCGCATCCAGGCCATAAATCACCAGCCACTTGGCAGCCCCTGAAGCCCCCAGCACCAGGTCGATATCATTGGGCGACAATCCGTTTTTCTTGATATGTCTGTATGCCGTGCGGCCGGCAAAAATCACCAGGTCATCGGTCATGTCATTCATCCTTATGTTCAGCCAGTCATGTGACCCATTCATGGGTTCTGCGTCATTACGGGCGGGTACTATAGCATTGTGCCATTTTCGATACAATGCCCGGCTGACTCAAGATGGAGGAAAAAAATGATTGACCGGCATGAAGCACAGCCCCATCCGGATATGCTGGACTTTGCCCCCCAAAAACAGTATAACCCCGGTTGCTGTTTTGAACGGACCATAAAAATAACACAACTTAAATATCGTAAGGAGAACGGATGAACAATCCTGTACATAAGGATACCCAGTCGGTCTGGGGCGGAGAGGAACAATCATGGATGCAGGGCGCCACCCAGGTACCCGTGGTTCACAGTGTGTCTTTCGGATACCGGGATATGGATGAATGGATGCAGGTGGCCAAAGGAGACAAACCCGGCCACATCTATGGCAGAAACACCAATCCCACGGTCCAGGCGTTTGAGGAAAAAGTGCGGCTCCTGGAGGGAGGACAGGCCGCCACCAGTGCGGCCACGGGCATGGGCATCATCAGCAGTGCATTGTTCGGGCTGCTGGGTTCCGGAGACCGGGTGGTATCCATTAAAGACACCTATGGCGGGACCAGCAAGCTGTTTTTTGAATTTCTGCCCCGGTTCCAGGTGGATACCACGCTGTGCGATACCGCGGATCATGCCGCCATTGAAACCGAAATTGCCAAAGGCTGCAAACTGGTGTATCTGGAAACCCCCACCAACCCCACCATCAAGATTTTGGACCTGGAACGGCTGACTGCCGCAGCCAAAAAAGCCGGTGCCATTGTGATTGTGGACAACACCTTTGCCACCCCCATCAACCAGAACCCCCTGCAGCTGGGGGCCGACCTGGTGCTCCACAGCGCCACCAAATTTTTAGGCGGCCATGCCGATGCCCTGGGCGGGGTGATCTGCGGGAATAAAGACCTGGTTGAAAAAATCTATCATTTCCGGGAAATCAACGGGGCCACCCTGCATCCCATGGCCGCATATCTTTTGCTCAGAGGCATGAAAACCCTGCATCTTCGCGTGGCCCGGCAAAACCGGAGCGCCCTGGAAATCGCCCGGTTTCTTTTCGAACATCCGGCTGTGGGCCGGGTCTATTATCCGGGCCTGGAAACCCATGACAATTATGAGATCGCATGCAAACAGATGCGGGGGTTCGGGGGGATGCTCAGTTTTGAATTAAAGGAAAACACTTTGGAAGCCGTCAAACGGCTTCTGCCCCGGCTCAGATTTGCCCATGCCGCCGCCAACTTAGGCGCCGTGGAAACCCTGGTGGGCATGCCGGCCACCACCAGCCATGTGGAATGCACGGCCCGGGAGCGGGCCGCCATGGGCATTCCCGAAGGCCTGGTCCGGTATTCCACGGGCATTGAAGACACCCGGGACCTGATCGCGGACCTGTCACAGGCCCTGGAAGGAATATAGCGGTTTCTCTGACAGAGGACACCCATTTCTGCTATAATAATTCGTCACGTATTGAAACAATCGTCCAATGCGTGACAATTTTTTTTGATAAACCACATCCGGTAGAAAAAAAACATGGCAGAAAAAAATACTACAAATATCGCCTCTCTTGAAAAAGGCGTCCGGATGCTGAGCTTCTGGCAGCCCACGGAGAGTTGAGCGTGAGTGAGGCGGCCCGGCTCATGGACACCAACCGGGCCGGCAGCCACCGGTTCATCTCCACCCTGAAAGACCTGGGATATGTGGAAAAACAGCAGCAACAAATACCAGCCTACCCTGAAGATCATGGCCCTGGCCCAGAAGGTGGCGGACCGGTTCGAGATCCGCCGCATGGCCAAACCCCATATGCACCGTCTGTCCATGCTGTACAAGGAAACCATCAACTTAGGGCTGTTCAAAAACCAGGAGATTGTCCACATCGACAAAATCGACAGCCTGGAAGTGCTCCGATGGACTCCGCATTGGGAGACAAGGCCCCGGCCTACTGCACGGGCCTGGGAAAATCCATTTTAGCTTTCTTCGCCGGACCATGAACTGATCACTATTTAAACACCGTGGACCGCCGGCCCCTGGCTCCCAACACCATCACGGACAAGGGGATGAGTTTCTGCAAGAGCTGTCCCGGGTCCGCCAAAACGGCTTTGCCATCGATGATGAAGAGAGATGTCCATCGGTCTGCGCTGCACAGGCCCTATTTTGATCACAACCATTATCCTGCCTATGCTGTCAGCATTTCAGACCGGCCATGCGCCTGACCCACCGGCTCTGAAGAAATAAAACCCCAGATTCTCAAGGTGTGTTCGAAGACCTTGTCCCATAAAATGGGCAGTTGATCCAGAACTGATTTCCCCGTCCCACCTGTCTACTTTCTCAGTTTTCTCCCTCTTTAAAAAAATATAAAAAATCCTTGACAACGCTGGGAATTTTTTCTATCACATAAGTGTCACACCATAAAAACAATCGTCACGCCATATGTGACACATTCTGAATATTTTTTGGAGGCAACATGAAAAAGAAAAACTGACCTGATGGGACTCTCTAGTCCAAAAAAGAAACCGGCGAAAAACTGTCTGATCACGGGCCTATGATTACTGAACGCCACCTTTGCCGAAGCCGCAGGCATGGACATGATCCTGGTGGGGGACTCTTTGGGCATGTGTGTTTACGGCTATGGCTGCACGGTGCCCGTGACCATGGACCAGCAGATCGTGCACAGCGAAGCCGTTCTCGCCGGGGCGCGCGCCCGGCATCGTTTGTCATCGGCGACATGCCGTTTTTATCCTACCAGGTCATGCGCCCGGGGCCGTGCGAAACGCCGGCCGTTTTCAGCACAAGGAAGCCGGGGTGATGCCATCAAACTGAAGGCGGCAAACTGGTGTGTCCCCAGATCCAGGCCATTGCCGACGGCGGCATGCTGGTGATGGGTCATATCGGGCTGACCCCAAAGTTCCGGAGACAACTGGGGGGATTCAAGGCCCAGGGCAGAACCGCTGAAGCTGCCGCTGAACTCATTGCCGATGCCAACCATTCAGGATGCCGGGCATTTGCCCTGCTGGTGGCAGCCGTGCCCCCGGAGGCATGCGTGCGGAATCATCAGAGACACGTTGATGATTCCCGTATACAGTATCGGCGCCGGCATCGAGGCGGACGGCCAGCTCATGATCTCCGCGGACGTGGCCGGCGTGTTCCAGGCATTCACCCCTAAGTTCGTCAAAAAGTACGAAAACCCGGGGAGAAAACCGTTCAGGCATTTTCCGCCTACCGCAACGATGTGCTGGATGGCAGTTTTCGGCACCCGAGCATACCTATAAAAATGAAAGACGGCGAACTGGACAAACTCAAAACACTTTAAAAATAACACCCATGTCCTGGCAGGCACAACAAATGATGAAAACATACGCATTCAACCGTCAGGTATTTGCTTAACACTTAACACTTAAAACTTAACACTTAAAACTTAACACTTAAAACTTAACACTTAAAACTTAACACTTTCATATAAAGGACCATACCAATGAGCGACGTATTGAACAAAATCAGAGACTTCATGGAAAACAGGAATCCTCGGGCGGGACGGATATGACCTGGCAGCCTCGGGCAAGCGCTTCCGGACGGCGCCAATTTCAGAATTGAAATCGCTGGCGTGGAACGGGCCACCACCATGGCGTCCATGATCATGCGAAGCGGATCGCAGAAGACGTCATCCACCGGGCCATTGCTGTGGTGGGCGGATCCACGTACTGTGATTTTGCCGAACTCAAAGACATGGCCCAGATGGCCAAAGACGCACATATTGAAGTACCGCGACCGTGGGCCACCGCAAAGGTTGGGATACCGGCGCCATGAGATGGCGACCAGTGAAGGCCAGATGCAGGGTTTCGCTCAGAGGATCCGACAACATCTCTTTCACATCGCGGATATCATGCGCAACATCGAGGCCGGATTCCGGGGATTTCTGGTGTATGACGAAGGGGTGCTGTTTATCCTCAACAAGATGCGTGAACAGGGTCTCATCCCCAAAGAAACCATATTCAAATTTTCCGTGTTCGGCGGATACTGCCCGGCGGCCGGCGCCAAGGTGGCGGAAAAACATGGGGGCCAACTCTTTGAATCCGCTTTCCGATGTATCCCGCCCATTTTGTCTTCCATCCGAAAGGCTGTGACATTCCGCTGGATATCTACACCATTATCGTGAACTCATTCGGCGGCAACTTTCGGGGGTATGAATGCCCGGAAATTGCAAAAGTGGCCTCCCCTGCTATTTTAAATTCGAGCCCGGCACTGTGGAAGGCGATATTTACATGCCCTGGGTGACCGAAGAATGGCATGCCGGCTTTATCAAGGAAAAAAGTCAAGATCGCTTCCATTGTCATGGAACTGATGGAACGGCATGCACCGAGATGAAAACCTCTCTCCAAGGGCCAAAGATCTGGTTTTAACCAAACCCCGAACCATAGCAGGACACCCATCATGGATATAAAAATCATTTGCAGCAAGAAACCAGGGCGTGGAATGGTCCGGGATCCGCATCATGTTCGCCCTGGCAGACAAGATCGACGGCGTGGTGAACTTAGGCATCGGCCAGCCGGATTTCGACACCCTGAACATATCCGGGAGGGCAGCCAAAATTGCCCTGACCAGGATACACCCGGTATCCGCCGGCCAGCGGATTTGCGGACCTCAGAGAAGCAGTCGCCAGGAAACTGGCACGGGAAAATCGGATCCAGGCAGACCCCGCGGGACTCGGAAATCTTTATCTCCGTAGGCGCCATGCAGGAATCTTCAACATCATGCTCCATCTGCTGAACCAAGGATGAGGTACTGGTGGTGGATCCGGGATATGATTACTACTCCTAGATCCGGCTCTTCGGCGGGGTGCCCGTGCGCATCCCTGCCAGAGAGGAAAACCGGTTCAAAATCGACCTGAAGAGGTGGCCCGGGCCATTACCCTGAAAACCAAGGCATTTATCCTCAACACCCTGTCCAACCCCACGGGCGCCATCTTTGACAGGGGATATCCTATAGCAGGTGGCCGCCATCTGTCAGAAAACACGGCATCATGGTGATTTCGACGAACCCTATGAACACATCCTGTTCGACGGCAACGAGCATGGGTCCATCGGCAGCCTGACGGGATGCAGGACTCCGACCGTCCCCCCATCTACACCCTGTCCAAATCCTATGCCATGACCGGCTGGCGGGTGGGATATGTGGCAAGCCTTACAAAGCCATTGTCGCAGATGGAAAAAGCTCATGGAACATATGGTGTCCGGGGTCCCCAGCATGACTCCAGCGGGCGGCCCTGGCCGCCATTGAAGGATCCCAGGACTGTGTCAAACAGATGGTGGCAAAATATGCGAAACGCAGAGATCTTCTTGATCAACGGTTTGAACCGCATCCAGGGATCTCCTGCATCAAAACCGGAATCCACGTTCTCTATGCGTTTCCCAACATCTCCTCATCTCGGCATGTCCTCCCGGGAATTTGCCCGGCATATGGTGGAAAATTACAAGGTGGCCATGGTACCGGGATCCATTTTCGTGAGAACGGCGAAGGGTTTGGTACGAATCCCTTTGCCACCAGCTCGGCAAATCTGGAAGAGGCATTGAAACGCATCGAAAAAGGAGTAGCAAACGACCTTGTTTTCCCGCACGGAATATATGGACCGCATCGAACGGACCAAGGCCGCCATGGCAGACCGGGGCATCGGACTGCTGCGGTGTGTGATCCGGCCAACATGAACTATCTCACGGGATATGACGGCTGGTCCTTTATGTGCCCCAGGCCGTCCTGGTGATCGACGACCAGGAGGAACCCGTATGGATCGGCCGAACATGGATGTCAACGGGGCCGTGCATACCGCGTTTATCAAAAAAGAAAACATGATCGGGTACCCGGATGACTATGTCCAGTCTCTCCGGTCAAACACCCCATGAACTTTATGGCCGACTTTATCAAACAAAAAGGATGGGACAAAAACCATTGGGTGAAACGGATGCCTATTACTACACGGCCCGAAGTGGATGTGTGGAACTGAAAACCCTGGGCAAAGATACCCTCCTGGCAGACGCAAATCTGCTGGTGAACTGCGCGCATCATCAAGTCGGATGCAGAAATCGCGTTGATGCACCAGGCAGGAAGATTGCGGAAAAGGTGATGGCCACGGCATTGGAAAACCTGGTGCCCGGCAAAAGAGAATGCGATGCCGTGGCAGCGGTATTCCAGGCCCAGGCAGCGGGAACGCCCGAATTCGGCGGGGATTATCCGGCCATCGTGCCCATGATGCCCACAGGAGAGAAAACCTCGGCCCCCCACCTGACCTGGACGGATGATCCCTACCAGGCCGACCAGGCCGTGAACCTGGAACTGGCCGGGTGCCGGCACCGGTACCACTGCCCCATTGCCCGCACCGCATTTCTGGGACCCAACCCGCCCCAAAAACTGTCGGATCTGGCAGACATCACTGTGGAGGGTTTGAACCTGACCCTGGACACCATCAAACCGGGCATGACCGGCGAAGATGTCGAGCGGGTATGGCGGGAGCACATCGCCAAAAAAGGGTTTGAAAAAGAATCGCGCATCGGGTATTCCATGGGCCTGAACTATCCGCCGGACTGGGGAGAGCACACGGCCAGCCTGCGGCCCGGAGACAAAACCGAGCTGGCATCGGACATGACCTTTCACATGATTTTAGGCATGTGGATGGACAATTTCGGGTTTGAATGCTCGGAATCCTTCCGAGTCACAAAAACCGGGGCTGAAACCTTTGCCAGGTTTGACCGCAAACTGTTTGTCATCGACTGAAAGGTGAATCCATGAACCCAGCCCCGGCCAATCAGGCAGAAATAGACCGGCAGATCAAGGCACTGGAGCCGGAAGTGATCCGGCTGTACCGGCACTTTCACCAGTATCCGGAACTGGGGTTTAAGGAATTCAGAACCGCTGAATTCATTGAAACATATCTGGCGGATCTGGGACTGGACCCGTTCCGGTCGGCCGGCACGGGCGTGGCCGCCGTGCTGGATTCAGGCAATCCCGGGCCCACGCTCATGCTCAGAGCCGACATGGATGCCCTGCCCGTGACCGAAGCCACGGGTCTGGATTTTGCCTCGAAAAACCCCGGGGTGATGCACGCCTGCGGCCATGACGCCCACATGGCCATGCTGCTGGCAGCGGCCCGGGTTCTGACAGACCACGGCACGATGTTAAAAGGAAAGATCAAGCTGGTGTTCCAGCCCAACGAAGAAGCCGCCGGGGCCATTTACATGATCGAAGAAGGCATCATGGAAAACCCGAAAGTGGACGCAGCCATGGGGATTCATATCTGGAGCCAGATTCCTTCGGGACAGGTGGGCATTTCCGCCGGCACGGTCATGGGCGGCCTGGATGTATTTAAACTCAGAATCAAAGGCAAAGGCGGCCACACGGGCTATCCCCATCAGGCCGTGGATCCGGTGATTGCCGCCGCCGGAGTCATCCAGGCGGTCCAGGCCATTCAGACCCGGGAAATGGATGCCAGAGAACCCACCATTATCATGTTCGGCAGACTGAACGCCGGGGAAAAAGCCAACATCATCCCGGAACATGCGGATCTGGAAGGCACTATCCGGTTTCTGACGGCCCTGCCCGAACACAGCCCGGACAATCCCACCCAGAAGTTCATCCGCATCTGTGAGCACATCTGTGAGGCCCACCGGTGTACCTGTGCCATTGATATCAATCATGAAAACATTCCCCTGGTCAATGATGAGCACATGGTGAAGATGGCCCGGCGGACCGCAGCCAGGGTATTTGGATCTTTAGATACCGTGGTGGAATCCCGGTATATCGCCAGCGAGGATTTCAGTGAATTTTCATCCCGGGTACCCGGCGTGTTTTTGTTTCTGGGATGCGCCGACCCGGCAAAGGGCACGGATGTGTCCCATCATCACCCGGCATTTGCCATTGACGAATCCGTTTTAACGAAAGGAGTGGCCTTACATGTTCATGGGGCACTGACGTTTCTGAACCAGACATGAAACGCGGACCATCCCGTGGACTCCCGATATTTTTTACCCCTAATCCCAAAAAGGAGAACACCATGAAACAAACACTCACCAAACTGGCAGTCATTGTTTTCGCAGGGATATTCTGCCTGACCGCAGCCCCTGCCTTTGCTGAAAACTACACGGGCAAACCCATCCTTGCCAAACTGGCATCTGAAGAGATCGAAGGCGATTTCATGACCGTGTGGGCAAACAATTTTTCCGATCACATGAAAGAATGGACTGACGGCAAGATCAACATTACCGTGTACCCCTACGGCACGCTGGGGGCGCTTGGCGATATCAACGAGCTGGCACAGATGGGGGTGGTGGAATATGTGTTTTCCGATTACGCCTGGATCAGCGCGTTTGTCCCCCAGGCCCAGGTGCTGGCCCTGAACTATATCTTTCCCACAGAAAACGTGCCTGAAACCATTGACTGGATCGTACGCAACGGCAAATTTTTTCCGCTGCTGGAAAAAGCGTTCCGCGACAATGATCTGGTGCCGCTGGCCGTGATGTTTGAAGGATGGCAGTGGGTTTCCTCCAACAAGAAAATCACCTCCCTGGCCGACATCAAGGGCCAGAAACTGCGGGTAATGTCTTCCAAGCTGCTGGTGGAGGATTACAAGGCCTATGGCGCCGTGCCCACGCCCATGGATTACGGCGAGGTTTACTCCGGCCTGCAGATGGGACTCATCGACGGCCAGGTCAACCCGCTGTTCGCCATCTACAGCATGAAGTTCTTTGAAGTGCAGAAATACGTTACCCAGCTCAAGAGCGAACCGTTTCTGGGGATTCCCACGGTCAACAAGGAATTCTTTGACAGCCTGCCCCAGAACGTGCAGGACGAGATGAAACGGTTCTGGGTGGATGCCATCATTCCGGCCGGAAACTGGATCATGGAACGAAATGCCTCTGACAAGGAAAATGTGCTGGCCGCCAAACCGGACCTGGAGTTCAATGAACTGGACGATGCCGCCATCGCCGAGTTCCAGGCGGCGGCTAAAACGGTTTATCCCAAGTTCACCGAAATCGGCGGTGACGGGGCTGACGAAATTCTGGAAGCATTGCTTGCCGACATTGAAGCGGCCAAAGCCGCTTTAAAGTAACCGTTTGTTAAAGATAGACAGGTCCCGGGTAATCATCGCCCGGGACCTGTCCTGACAACAGCCCGGTGCCTCTTTCAGTCCCGGGGCGCATCGTTCATTACCGCTGGAAAGGAACCCTATGGACCCAAAGCAGAAAACCCGCAATCCCCTTCAGCAGCTCAATCACAATATCGGTGTGGTGGTCAACAGCCTGAGGTCTCCATCTGGTGATCTGCGTGGCTGCCCTGGCCGTTCTGCTCATAGCCAATGTATTTGCCCGCACCTTTTCTCTCAGTATTCATTTTGCCGAAGAGATTTCCCGGTTCCTGGTGATGCTCATCACCTTCACCGGGGTGAGCTATGGCGTGCGAAAGGCCCGGCACATCCGCATGGGCGCGTTTCTGGATGCCATGCCCTGAAAATGGAAAACCTTTATCATGATCATCTGCCTGATCTCCGCCGTGGTCATGGGCATCATGTGCATCGCGTCCTGGGAGTACCTGACCAACGCCATGGCCAAGGGACACATGACCCCGGCCCTGCGGGTCCCCAAATGGACCTTTACGTGATCATGCCCATCGGTTTCGGCCTGGCCGCGATCCAGTATTTCCGCACCATCATCAAAAATTTCACGGAATCCGACCCCTGGCAGTCCCCGGACCAGCAAAGTGAATACGAAGATGAAATCATCGGAGGCCCCGACCATGATGATGTTCGGAATCAGTCTTCTGATCATGCTTTTACTGGGATTTCCCTTTATGGTAACCCTGCTGGGCTCCTTGATCCTCTACATTGCCGTGTACATGCCCGAGTTCGCTCCGAAAATGCTGATCACCATGGTGCAGCAGGTGATTGCCGGTGTCACCCCGCCGGCCCTGGTTTGCGTACCCATGTTCATCCTGTCCGCCTCCATCATCACTTCCGGAGAATCCGCATCCCGGCTTATCCGCATGATCAAGGTGTTTGTGGGCCATCTGCCCGGCGGGCTGCCCATTACCACCAATGCCTCCTGCACCCTGTTCGGGGCCGTGTCCGGCTCCACCCAGGCCACGGTAGCGGCCATCGGCGGCACCATGCGGCCCATGCTCCTGGAGGCCGGTTATAAAAGCTCTTTTACCCTGGGGCTGATTATCAATTCCAGCGACATCGCATTTCTCATCCCCCCCAGCATCGGGTTTATCGTTTACGGGGTCGCCACCTCCACCTCCATCGGCATGCTGTTTCTGGCAGGCATCCTGCCGGGACTCATGATCCTGGTGATGTTTTCCATTTACTGCTATGTGTATTCAAAGGTCACCCACGTGGGCACACTTCCCAGAGCCTCCATGCCCGAACGCATCGATGCCGTCAAAGGAGGCCTGCCCGTCATGGGGTTTCCCGTCATCATCGTAGGCGGCATCTACACAGGTATTTTAAGCCCCACGGAAGCGGCGGCCGCAGCCGTTTTCTATGCCCTGATCCTGGAAACCATTATATTTAGAAGCCTTACTTTTGAACGCATTGTCGATGCTTTTCTCCAGACCGGCGTGATCACCGGGGTGGTGTTCATCCTGGTGGGGGCCGGCCAGGCATTTTCCTTTCTCATCGGGTTTCTCCAGCTGCCGGACCAGCTGCTGCCGCCTTTGTTCGGCACGGATCCTTCCATGCTGCGGGTGATCACCATTGTGGTGGTGGTATATTTTGTGGCCTGCATGTTTGTGGACCCCATTGTGGCGATCTTCATTTTAAGTCCGGTGTTCCAGCCCTATGTGGTCGGGGCCGGCGTGGATCCCATCCTTTTGGGTACCCTGGTCACCCTTCAGGCCGCCATCGGATCGGCCACCCCGCCATTCGGATGCGACATCTTCACGGCCCAGCTCATTTTCAGACGTCCCTATCTGGAGGTGATCGGCCATGCCCTGCCCTTTCTGCTCATCCTGATTCTGGCAACAGTTCTGCTCATCACCTTTCCCCAGATCGCGCTGTTTCTGCCCAATCTGGCCATGGGAGGATAATCTGGAAAACAAAATGAAATACACCATCAAAAATCAGCAGGTATCCTATGGAGAAGCCATCGGCATTCTGCTGCTGGATTCGGTGATCCCGTTCATCCCCGGGGATGTGGCCAATGCCACCTCTTATGATTTTCCGGTGCGATTTAAAAAAGTGCCCGGATTCACCGTGGCACGGGCCGTGGGCAAAGACGACACCGTTTATTCAGATCTGCTGGCCGCGGCCCGGGACCTGGCTGCCAACGGGGTCCGGGCCGTCACCGGGGACTGCGGATTCATGGCCCTTCATCAGCAGCGGCTCCGGCAGGATCTGGGTTTGCCCGTATTTCTTTCCTCTTTGTTCCAGATTCCCTTTATCCGGCACCTGATCCCGGCCGACACGGGCATCGGCATCATCACGGCTGACAGCCGGAGCCTGACCCCGGATTTTTTCGAGGCGATCGGAATTTTTTTCGGCCCGGACCTTTTGATTTCCGGCATGGAATCCTGTCCGGAATTCGCCTCCGCGGTCATGGATGAAAAAGGCACCCTGGATGCAAAAAAAATCGAACAGGAAATCGTGACAGCCGCCCGGAACCTGACTCAGCAAAACGCCGGCGCCATTCTCCTGGAATGCAGTGTGCTGCCTCCCTATGCCCGGGCCGTGCACCATGCCACGGGCCTGCCGGTGTTTGACACCATCACCATGATCCATTATGTGTTTTCTGCCCTGGAACCACACCATTACAAAGGATTCATGTAACAAACAGGTATTAGCTTAAAACTAAATCCTTAAAACTTAATCCTTTCATATAAAATTCCGGATGTATAAAGATATAATTGCGATGGTGTTCGTTTTTGCGTCTATAGGGGAATTTATCGAACCGGCTGCAATGGATCATCTTTTTTTTGAATGAGAAAAAGCCGTCATACCCCAGGGATATCAGATATGAAAAAAGGTCTTGTTTTAGGGCTTGTTCATGATGGCATTCAAAAAGCAGACAGGGCTTGTCTCTTTCCAGCAGATGGCGGCCCCCTTTGAACACATCGTGTTCATGGCCTTCAACATCGCATTTTATAAATGCCACATCCCTGAGCTGGCACGCATAATCATCCAGTGTGGTCACGTCAACAGACACAGTCTGCCATGTGCCCACCCGTTGATTTTTATTCAATGTTGCCCCGCCTGACCCCGGCTCAGCCCTGTAAAGTGCCATCACCCCGGGTTCACTGGACAATCCTTTTCGGACGATGGAAAGATTATCCATTTTAAATGCGGATTTAAGCCCCATCAGATGAGTTTCAAGCTCCGGCTGAGGTTCAAAGGCGACCACTTTTCCCAGGGGACCCACTTTTTTTGACATCCAGTAGGAATAAATGCCTTTGTTGGCGCCGATATCAATGACAGTTTTTCCTTTGAGATTCAACTTCAGAAGAAAACAGATATCTTCTTTTTCCGTATTGAGGCGATAATGCCAGGCACTGTGAATCATGTGCAGCTTTTGAAAAAAATTCATCGGTCTTCCTTTTGCATTGCATTTATGAGCCGCACATAAATATCATATATAAAGCCAAAGTCAATGAGTTTCAGATGCCGGCTTTCTCCGGAAAAACCGAACACAAGGCCTCCTATTTGCGCCAAAAAATCAGGGCCCGGTTTTGGTAAACCAGGCCCTGATATCAGACTCAATAATGTGTAGATATGTTACCGGTTACCGGGCGTTATCCCAGGGCCACGGCCTGCCGTTCCGCCGCTGACTGCCGGGCCGCGCCTTTGCGTTTCTTCTGGGATGAAACCCGGTCCGCAGACACATATTCCAGGGCATTCACTTCGCAGAATCTCACACACTGGGGATCACCGCCGCACAAATCACACTTGAACACCTGGTGGGTGGTGTCATTATATCCCATGGCGCCGAAAGGACAGATCCCCACACAGGACCGGCACCCAATGCATACCTCGTGATCCACTTTTACAAACCCGAAATCCGGGTCCCTTGAAATGGCCCGTACCGGGCACACATTCATGCAGGGCGCATCTTCACACTGTTTGCAGATCACCGGGATATAAATCCCTTCCTGCTCCCATTTCACCACCTGGATCCGGCTTTTGGCGGGATTGGAAACCCCTTCGTGCATGACTGAGCACACCTGTTCACACAGGCGGCACCCCGTGCATTTATCTGCATCAACTGTCAGAAATTTATCCATGATTTTCTCCTTGGTTATGATCTACAGCAACCGGGTGGGTTCGTTTTCCAGGCCCAGTCGCGTCAAGGTTTCAGAAGTGGGTACCCCGTCATTGTCCCAGCCGTGGTGTTTGTAGAACTCATCGATCATGACATTGAATTTGTCTCTGTCGATTCGTTTTCCGATGACATCGGGCGCTCCTCTGCGGCAGGGCTCATCAAAGTACCGGTGGTTCAGGGTATCGCCTTTTTTGAGATCATTGCGGGTTAAGCCTTCTCGAAGGTTAAACAGCCGTTCCAGGTTGTTGCACCGCTCCGCTGCATCCCAGATCTCTCTGGGCGTGAATTCCAGACCCGTGTTGTAGTAGATCACCTTGGGCCAGTCCTCGAAATTGGGAAGCGTGGCCCCTAAAAACACAGTGTGGTATTTGCAGATCCCTAAACAATCCACGGCCATGTACACATTTTCCTGCCAGAACACCTGCCAGGGTTTACCGATATATTCCGTGTGCTCGGAAGACAAGGGCCCGTCATAGGGCACGGGGGAACTGTAAATTTTTCTGAGAACCGGTTCCGGCAGATGATACAGATCAATGGCCGGCCGGGACCGCAGATGGTCCGATCCTCTGGAGGCCGTGGCGATATTGAGCGCCAGGCCCGGGGTGGCCCGTTCATCCGAGTGCAGGTTGTTCATGCCCTTGACCTGAATCAGATAATCAAAAGCATTTTTGCCGATCTTTTCAGCGGCCGGGATTCCGCCGTCGGCCAGGACATTGCCCAGCCATCCAGTGCGGGTACAGATGTTGTGCACCATCTGAAGCAAAGCCTCATCATTGCCGAACCGCAGATCCAGGCCTTCGGTTTCCTTGGTGGTCAGAATCCCCAGCTCGTAAAGTTCCATGGCCCAGGCGATCATGCTGCCGATCTCCAGGTTGTCCACCCCGTACTGGTTCACCAGATGGTTGCCCGTGAGCACGGTTTCAATGCTCTTGCAGTCCGGTTCCGCGCCAAACGCCCCCAAAGAGGTGTATTCCGGGCCTTCATCATATTTGCCCTTGTACAGCCCGGACTGGATCTTGTACTGGGCCCGGCAGTGCACCTGGCATCCGAAACACCCGGTCATGTGATGGGGACCCATGGTTTCAGCGGCATAATCGTCAATGGCTTCGGGCTCGATCTCATCGGCATATTCCATCTGATTATACTGGAAATTTCTAGTGCGCACCCCGCCCCAGCAGTTGGTGGCCCCCCAGATGAACGGCGTGCCCAGGGCGCCCTGGATCTGATTGACCTTGGCGCCCGTGATCTGGTCGATGAATTTCTTGTTGTGTTCCAGGGCATCCACGGGATGGGCGATCTTGATGTCCATGGTGCCTCTGACCGCCACGGCCTTGAGGTTTTTGGACCCCATGACACAGCCCAAGCCCGTGCGGCCTCCGGCATTTTTGATGCCGGTCATGACGCAGGCATAGGTCACCAGATTTTCACCGGCCTGGCCGATGACCATGCTTTTCACTTCTTCATCATCCAGCTCGTCTCTGATGGCCCACTGGGTGTCGGTGCTGTTTTTTCCCCACAGATGGCCGGCATCCCGGATCTCGATCTCACCATTGTGAATCCACAGATACACAGGTTTGTCCGCCTTGCCCGTGATGACCAGGTGGTGAAATCCGGCCCAGGCCATTTCCGGGGCAAAAAATCCTCCCATATTACAGGACCCCAGCAACCCGGTCAAAGGCGACTTGGCCATGACATGGGTCCGGGCTGTGGCAGAGGCGCATGTGGCCGTAAGCAGCCCCCCGCTGACGATCATCGGGTTTTCCGGTCCGATGGGATCGCACCCTTTGGGCGCATGGTTATATAAAAGATACGCGTCCATTCCCCGGCCGCCGATGAATTTTTTTCTCATTTCCAGAGGAATGGGCTTGATCTCCACATCCCCGGTGGTCAAATTGATGTAGGCTATTTTGCGGTCCAATGCCATGTGTTGTTCCCTCCTTGATCTATTTGGAATCGCTGTCAGACGTTCCCAGTTTTTTCGCCAGGGTTTCCTGGACCAGTTTCCGGTTGACATCCCAGACCGGACCCCGGATTCTGGGCAGTTCCGGTGTCACCCAGAACAGACGATAGGTCATGCCGCAGGTGGGACAGGTGATCTGCTTGCTGCCCGGCGACGGGGTGAGCCGGCCCATGCAGCTGGGATTGTGGCACCTGACTTTACCGAATGTTCGGGTGCTGCGAAGCGATTCAGATGAAGAGACCCTTTCTTTATCTGCCATGTTATACTCCTTAAATAATGGGGTTGGCGGCTTTTTGTTCAGCCACCTGAAAATGTTGCCTTACCACATCAGTTCATTATTATGAATTTCTATATCAGAGATTCATTAAATGTCAACCCATTTCTTAACAAAAATAACCATATAATTCAATGTGTTTATTTTTAATTTGACATACCGGGCCATTCAGGGTACAGGTTAAAGTAAAAATTTTTGTTCACTATGTTGAACTTTAACCCCTGACCGGAACAAAAAAAGGACGTACATTATGAACATGCGGCGAGAACAGCTTGCCATTGATCCTGAAAAATGCACGGGATGCCGGCGATGCATGATTGCCTGTGCCATGAAGCATCACGGCCGCATTGATCCGGATCTTTCCAGAGTGAATATCATCGGGCTGGATTCAAAGGACCTGAATGTGCCTGTGATCTGCATGGCCTGTGACACGGCCCCGTGCATCAAGGTGTGTCCCATGAACGCCCGGATCCGCCAGGCCAACGGCACCGTGACCACCGACACCGATGTCTGCATCGGGTGCCGGGCCTGTGTCTATATCTGCCCGGTTGGAAGCCCCCGGATCAATCCCTATACCGGCCGGACCATGACCTGTGACATGTGTGAAGGTGAAACCGAACCCTGGTGCGTGGCTGCCTGCCGGCAGGAAAAAGCGTTGACCCTGTGTACCCAGGGAAGCGTGTCCCATCGTGCGGCCCGGAAGGCGGCCTCCAAAACCAAACAATTTCACACCGGTGGATGAATGTAACAACAATGATGGATAAAGGCAGGATGTTATGAAACTTGTGATTATCGGAAACGGCATTGCCGGCAACCAGGTGGCGTTTGATGTGCGAAAAAAAGATCCGGATGCTCAGATTGTCATTCTTTCCGCTGAAGATGTGCCGGAATATGATCCCTGCTCTCTGCCCTATTTTCTCGGGGGAGAGTGCGGCCGCATGGATGTTTTCAGAAAAACGTCAAAAGATTATGCCGATGGGCGCATCGACCTGTTATATGACAGCAAAGTGGTGTCCATTGACCCTGAAAATAAAACCGTCACCACCCACACGGGTGAAAAGATCGGATATGACAACCTGGTGCTGGCCCATGGCGGGGATCTGTTCATTCCACCCATCCCCGGCATTGACACCCCGGGCGTGTTTTCATGCAAACAGCTCGGGGAAACGCAGAAACTGGCGGCCCACAAAGGCACCCGTGCCGTGGTCATCGGTTCCGGCGCCATCGGGATCGAAGCGGCCGAAGCATTGAAGCGAAAAGGGTATGAGGTGTATATCATCGAACTGATGGACTGGATTCTGCCTTCTTTGTTTGATGAACCCACGGCCAAACGCCTGGAAAACGAGCTGACCGGATATGGTATTCAGGTGTTCACCCATGAAAAAGTGCTGGAAATAAAGGGCGCGGGACAGGTTATCGCCGTGGTCACGGACCGGCGCACCATAGACTGTGACACCGTGGTGGTGGCCACGGGCGTGGTGCCGGGAACGGCCCTGGCCCAGACTGCGGGCATCGAGACGGGCCGGGGCATCCAGGTGAACCGGCAGATGCAGACCAGTGTGCCTGACATCTATGCCTGCGGCGACTGTGTGGAAACCATTGATGCCTGCACCGGGGAGATCGCCATGTTCCAGCTCAAGCACAACGCCATTGAGCAGGCCCAGGTGGCGGCCCGGCACATTCTTGGCGAACCGGTGCGGTATCTGGGGGCCTATGCCTTTGCCCGGGCCCATTTTTTTGACACCCATGCCGCTACTTTCGGCAAGACCCAGCGGGCTTTGGATTGTGTATTCGGTGACAAGCGCATTGTGGAACGGGAAGACCAAAACAATTACCTGCGGGTGGTGATGCTGGACAACCGGATTGTGGGGGGCCAGGCCATCGGCACGTTTGCCGATGAGCTGGGGCTGCTCATCGGCGCCATGTGGCGGAAAGATGATTTTCTGGACATTGCCGCCAAAATGAGGACCCTGCCCAAAGGCGGGGCCGTACATGCCTGGCCCATGGTCCGGCTGGGGACCCTGTTGGGAATGTAAGCCTATCCCCCGGCCAGAAATGTGATGATCTGGATGTCATCCCCGGGGGCCACCGGTTTTTCCAGCTCGCCGGGGAACGCGCTTTCCGCGTTCAGATAGATCTCGATATGGCCGTGTAATCCGCCTTTTTTATCAAACAATTCTTTTCCATTAGCCGGGTACTGCCGGATCAGATCCGCCAGTGCCCGGCCCACGGTATCTCCCTGAACATCCACGGTTTTTCTGCCGTCCGTGTGCTGCCGGTGAACCAGATGAATATGAACCATCGCTGTCATGTTTGTGTCCTTTTCACACTCACGGATGACCGTGATGCCATGAGTTTCTTAAAAAGTTTTAAGTGTTAAGTTTTAAGTTTTAAGTTTTAAGTTTTAAGCCAATACCTGAGAGCTTATATTTTCACCATCTGTCAGGGGTTTCTCAGGCCATGATTGTTTATATGAAAGCCCCTCAGCAACTGATTAAAGTACAAACCGGGAAGTACTTAAAACCTAACACTTAAAACTTAAAACTTCCATAATATTTAATACAGTTTCACAGCCGACTCCACAGTTCCTTACAATGGCCCCGTCTTCCAGCAGGGCCTTGACCGTGGCAATATCTTTGGACAGCTGCCGGTCTTCTTTCATATAATCCATATGCTGACGGATGGTCCGGTAGGTATTAGGTCCCTTCCCCGGCCTTGATATTGGTGAACAGATCAATGGCCTGGGCCCCGCACAGCAGCTCGATGGCAATGACGTTTTCCGTGTTTAACACAATGTCCCGGCATTTTCGGGCCGCAAACGCCCCCATGGACACGTGATCCTCCTTGTTGGCTGATGTGGAATGGAATCCACGGATGCGGATGGGCCAGGCCCTTGTTTTCCGACACAAGCGCTGCCGCCGCATACTGGGCGATCATGTACCTGGAATTCAATCCCCGTCTTCCACCAGAAACGCGGGCAGGCCGGACAATTGGGGATTGACCAGGCGCTCGATGCGCCGTTCGGAAATATACAATAGCTCGGCAATGGCGATTTAAAAATCACAGGCCAGGGCCAGGGGCTGGCCGTGGAAATTGCCGCCGGACAGAAATTCTTCGGATTCCGGAAAATCAGCGGGTTTTCCGTGGACGCGTTCATCTCCACCCGGATCACATTGTCCACATAGGCAAACGCATCTCCAAGACGCCCCATGGACCTGGGGAGCATCTCAGGGTATAAGCGTCCTGGATCCGTGAACAGTCCTGGTGGGAAGAGAGATGATTTCTGAATTTTCCGTGATTTTGAGCATGTTTTCCGCGGCCATGATCTGGCCCGGATGGGGCCGTGCCTGATGAATCCTCGGATCAAACGCCGTCCTTGTTCCCATGAGGGTTTCCTGTGCTCATGGATGCGGCAATGTCAGCATGTTTCAGATAGATTCAAGGCATCATGCAGGGCCAGACACCCTAAGGCAATCATGAACTGGGTCCCGTTGCTGATCAGCCAGACCTTCCCCGGCCGCCAGTTCCGTGGGCTTTAAAGACCTTGCTGCCGTGGCTTTGACCCCGGACATGTGCTGCCCGTCCACAACGGCTTCGCCTTCGCCGATCATCACTAGGGATAGATGGGCCATGGGTACCAGGTCTCCGCTGGCCCCTACAGACCCTTTTTCCGGGGACCACGGGCACGATTCCTTTGTTGAGCAGGGTCCGCCAGCATCTGGATGGTTTCCAGACGCAGCCCGGAATTGCCCCGGCAGAAATCATTGATGCGCAGGGCTATCATGGCTCTGACCACATCTTCAAGATGCCCGCTTTGCCCATGCCGGCGGCATGGGACAATAAAATTTTTTTGAAGCCGTTTTGTATCGGCATAGGAGATGGGCACATCAGACAACGCCCCGAAACCCGTGGTCACCCCATAAATGCGTTCCCCTTTTTCACCCAGGTGTCCACCAGGGTCCGGGCTTTATGAATCCGCGTTTTGAAGTGTGTCGGCAATGACCGCCTGCCATTGGTTTCGGCAATACCCACCAGTTCTTCCAGTTGAAAATGATTCTCGTCCAGAACAATGGTTTTCTGATTCATTGGATTGACTTCTTGTTGAAGGTGCCTTTCAGTTGATACCGAAACCCCGGGGATATCATGGTACTGTAAGTGGCCACCCGATCAAAGGACCAGGTGGCGCCGGGTCAGGCGCAGACAGGGTTCCGCCGCATCGAGCCGCAGATGTTTGAGCACATGGGCCGGGCAGCGCACGGCTACTGATCACATGCTCCGCCGCCTGGACCGGGGCGGTTTCCAGCAGATAATCACTGGGGGTGATCCGGTATAACCTGGTCCAGATACGCCGGCGCTATTGAAGCCGGGTTGATGAAACTGCTCCGGAATACTGCACCCCCACGCCCCGGTCTTTATGCAGTAAAAATGGAATGAAACACGGTGTGTCCGGGCCTCAGGTTCAACCGGACCGCAATATCCTTATTTGCGCTCTTCTTCAGCCAGCAGCAGCACCTCACAGGAATGAATCCCGCCCCAGTCGGCAATTCTCTGGCAATGCTTTTGATTTCCAGCAGGGCTGCACGGGTTTGGGACGGCCACAAACGTACCCACTCCCGAATCCCAATGCGCCCTTGTTCAGCCAATTTTCGAGGCCCGGTTGGCGGTCATCCGGGAGGTGTTAAAGCTTTGGGACAATTGCGTTTCCGAGGGCACCCGGTCATCCGGCTTCAAAAGCCCGGCATCCATTTCCCTGATCAGAGACTGCTTGATCTGTTCATACAACGCCAGCGGACGTGATGATGTTCCCACACGGCATCCTTATTTTAAATAATGTTTTTATTAAAACCCGTTTATCTGTTCATGAATCATGAATACACAAAAACTTGACATCCCGTCTATACTTGTATAGACAAGTAGTAGCCAATCCACTTGAAATGTCAACACTATATGGAGGAAAAAATGACCCCCAAAGACCAATACTGAAAGATTCGAAGATCGGCTGCGGCAAACCCCGGCCCGTGAAAGCCCCACAGGCAGTCAGTTCCACTGCAAGGGCTGGTACCAGGAAGCAGCCCTGCGCATGTTGTGCAACAATCTGACCCGACAACGGGAAAATCCGATGCACTCATTGTCTACGGGGTTGGGCAAGGCCGCCCGAAACTGGGACTGTTTCGATGCCATCATCAGAACCCCGCTGGATCTTGAAACGATGAAACCTCGCTGGTGCAGTGTCGGGCAAACCCGTGGGGTTTTGACCACTCCACACAGCGCCCCGAGGGTCCTCATTGCCAATGCCAATATCAAAATTTCACTGGGCCAACTGGGACACTTTCCATGAACTGGACAAAAAAGGCCTGATCATGTACGGCCAGATGACGGCCGGGTCCTGGATCTATATCGGCACCCAGGGCATTTTGCAGGGCACCTATGAAACCTTTGCCGCTCTGGGCCAGAAGCATTTCAAATCCGATCTGACCGGCAAAATCGTGGTCACGGCCGGCCTTGGGGGCATGGGCGGGGCCCAGCCGTTGTCCGTGACCATGGCCAACGGGGTGGCTGTCTGTGTCGAGATCGATCCCTCCCGCATTGCCAAACGCCTGGAAAAACGGTACCTGGATGTGGAAGCCGACACCCTGGATCATGCTTTGGCCATGGCCCGGCAGGCCGCAGACGACGGCAAACCCCTGTCCATCGGATTATGCGCCAATGTAGGCGATGTGCTGCCCGCCATGATGGAAAAAGGATTCATCCCGGATGTGATCACGGACCAGACCAGTGCCCATGATGAGCTCAACGGGTATTTTCCCAGGGGCATCTCTTTTAAAGACGCGTTGAAACTGCGAAAAACAGATCCGGACACTTACAAGGACATGGCGTTGAACTCTATGGCAGACCATGTCCGGGCCATTCTTGAAATGAAAGACAAAGGCGCCATTGCCTTTGACTACGGCAATAACCTGCGGGCCCAGGCCATGAAAAAAGGGGTGGACAATGCCATGGACTATCCCGGATTTGTACCGGCCTATATCCGGGATTTGTTCTGCAAAGGCGAAGGCCCGTTCCGGTGGGCGGCCCTGTCCGGGGATCCAAAAGACATCAAGGTGACTGATGACGCTTTGATGCAGCTGTTTCCCAAGAAAACCAAAATGATCAACTGGCTGAAAATGGCTCAGGAAAAAATAGAACATATGGGCCTGCCTTCCAGGATCTGCTGGCTGGGATATGGCGAGCGGGAAAAAGCGGGAAAACTGTTCAATGACCTGGTGCGCACAGGAAAAGTCAAAGCCCCCATCGTTATCGGCAGAGATCACCTGGACTGCGGGTCCGTGGCATCGCCTTTCCGGGAGACCGAAGCCATGAAAGACGGGTCCGATGCCGTGGCCGACTGGGCTTTGCTCAACTGCATGACCAATGTGGCCTCCGGCGCCACCTGGGTATCCTTCCACGATGGCGGGGGTGTGGGCATCGGGTATGCCCTGCATGCAGGCCAGGTCACGGTGGCCGACGGCACGGATGAGGCGGAAAACCGGGTCACCACGGTGCTTCGCAACGATCCGGGCACGGGCATCATCCGGCATGCCGATGCCGGGTATGAGACCGCCATTGATGTGGCCAATGAAAAAGGGGTCAAACTGCCCATGATCAATATGTATGGTGAGCGACCCTGACCGCATCTGTCTCACGCAGGCCGCTGCGCATATCATTTGGAATCCAGCAAAGGAATGATCCATGACCATTGTACCTGACAACAAAAACCCGTTTCCCGAAAATGTCGACCAGTTATTCATAAACTGCCGTGTGGCCACCATGGCCCATGGCCGGTACAATATGATTGAAGCCGCAGCCCTGGCCGTGGCAGGCAATAAAATCGCCTGGATCGGACCCATGGATGCCCTGCCCGGCCCCGTTTCTGACACCGCCCGGAAGACAGACTGCAAAAACCGGTGGATCCTGCCCGGGTTTGTGGACTGCCACACCCACCTGATCTGGGCCGGGTCCCGGTCAAAAGAATTTGAAATGCGCCTGGCCGGGGCATCCTATGCCGATATTGCAAGCGCCGGCGGAGGCATTTTCTCCACAGTCAAAGCCACCCGGGCCGCGGATGAAGACATGCTGTTTGATCTGGCATCCCGGCGCATGGCCCATTTTCTGAAACAGGGCATCACCACGGTGGAGATCAAATCCGGATACGGCCTGGATCTGAAATCGGAGCTGAAAATGCTGGCTGTGGCCGGCCGCCTTCAACAAATGTTTCCCCAGCATATTGAAGCCACGTTTTTAGGGGCTCATGCCGTGCCGTTGGAATTTGCCGGCCGGTCGGATGACTATGTCAGACAGGTCATGGATGTGATGCTGCCTGAAGTCAAACATCAGGGCATTGCCACATGCGTGGATGTGTTTTGTGAAAACATCGCTTTTTCCAGAGAACAGACCCGGCAGGTGTTGGAAAAAGCCAAAGATCTGGGGTTTGCCGTTAAACTGCATGCCGAACAATTGTCGGATTCCAGCGGCGCTGCCCTGGCTGCGGAAATAGGGGCTTTGTCCTGCGATCACCTGGAATACCTGTCTTATAACGGGGCAAAAAAAATGGCGGATCATGGCACCGTGGCCGTATTGCTGCCCGGTGCATTTCATTATCTGAAAGAAACCCGGGTGCCGCCCGTGGAAACGTTCAGACAACTGGCCGTTCCCATGGCCGTGGCCACGGATCTCAATCCCGGGTCCAGTCCGGTTTTCAGCATGTTACCGGTGCTTAACATGGCCTGTCTTCTATTCGGTTTGACCTGTGAACAAGCCCTGGCCGGAGCCACCTTTCACGGGGCCGCGGCCTTAGGTCTGGGAGACCGCAAAGGCAGTCTGGCACCGGGAAAGGATGCGGATTTTGTCATCTGGGATATAGAATCTCCCGCTGATCTGTGTTATTTCACCGGTTTCACCCCATTGAAACAGGTGGTCATCGGGGGGGAAACCCATCCACCCTTAAAATGAAAAAATCTGATTTTCCTCCAAAGACCCCCAGTCTTGTATCTGCCACCGGGCTGTATTTCATGCAAGACCGCTTGCCTCAGGGCCCCGGACAATGCTATGATGATGAGAATGATCAACAAACAAACTCAAGAGACTCTTAATGGAGATATATCATGTGTGAATCCAATGTATATTTAAAAGAAAATGGTGCTGAAACGCTAATCATGGAAAACGTAGCCGCCATCACCCCGGCCGGTGACCACCGGTTCATTCTCAGAGGGTTGCTGGGTGAACAGCAGGAGATATCCGGCATTATCGAAGACATTAATTTGATGGGGCATAAAATCATTCTTAAACCTGCCTGATGTCCGGTTTCAAACAATACCTGGCGGCAGTGGCATCGGCCAACCGCTTAGGGCCTGATATTGAATGGGTGTTTCATCCGGGAATGCTGCCGGAAAGCCGGCGTAAATGGTGGGGGGATTTTAAAACCCGCCCTGCGGCCCACGAAGGCATTGATATCTGTTTTTACCGGACAAGAACCGGACCGGTCCGGCAACTTCCTGCAGGCGCACGGGTGCCGGCCTGGTCATCGGGAACCGTGCTCAATATCTGCAATGATTTTCTGGGCACCACCCTGGTGATGGCACCGGAAATCTTTATGTCGGAGAGCACCCGAATTCTGGAAGTCTACTCCCATCTGTATGTCTGTGATGAGATCACACCCGGGTCGCACTTGCGGACGGGACAGATCATTGCCAGAACTGCTGATACCCATGCCACAGGATCGGTGCTGCCCCCCCACCTGCATCTATCCTGTATCGAGGTGCCGGCCAGCATTTGTACCAGTGAAATGAACTGGACGCTTTTCCCCCGGCGAGACAAAGTCAATGTGTTGAATCCGGTTTTTATGAGGTGATACCGGGCAGAGCCAAAAGAAAATTTGAAAAAAAAAACAAATTGAACTATGATCACCCCAACCTGAATTTTTTACGATTGAAATATCTTTTGGAGACAATGAATGAAAACCATTAAATTATTGATTCTGCTGATCATCTTTGGGCTGGCCGGACTTTTGATTTATCAGAACATTGATTATTTTACCACAAAAGAAATGTTGACCCTGAATTTAAAATTCACCCTCTGGAGGGTGCCTGAACTGCCCAACTGGGCGTTCTGGGGAATCTGCCTGGGGCTGGGCCTGTTGATCACAGGGATCAAGGGACTGGCCACTGCGTTCAGCCTGGGCAGAGAAATCAAGAATAAAGACAAACAGATCTCGGAACTGACAGCGTTGAACACTGACCTGCAGGCCCGTCTGGATGTATTTCTTCATGATCCTTATATCAAAAAAGGGCTGTCCGACACCAAAGAACCTGAAACCGACATGCCAGCGCCGCCGGAGCCAACCGAACCAGACGACCCGGATCCGGCCCCATCAACTCCCAAGGAATAACATATTTTAACACCCATACATGAGCGAGCCCAGACAAACCCCCATGATGGCCCAGTATCTGGCCATCAAGGAACAATATAAGGATGCCATTCTTTTTTACCGGATGGGAGATTTCTATGAAATGTTCCATGAAGATGCCAAAAAAGCCGCCGCCATCCTTGAAATCGCACTGACATCCAGAAACAAAAACGAGGATGCCCCCGTGCCCATGTGCGGTGTTCCTTATCGGGCCGCTGACACTTATATTGCCAGGCTCATTGAAAACGGATGCAAAGTGGCGGTGTGCGACCAGGTGGAAGAGGCCTCCGCAGCCAAAGGCCTGGTGAAACGGGAAGTGGTCCGGGTCATTACGCCGGGGATGATTTTGAATGAAACGTTGCTGGATCAGACCACCAACAATTTTCTCATCGCCCTTTCCATGATCCGGGACCGGGCCGCCCTGGCCTGCCTGGATATTTCCACCGGCACTTTCACCACCTGCGAAATCCTTAAAAAAGGGGCCGGTATTCCGAATGCTCTGATAGATGAAGCTCTCAAACTGGATCCCAGAGAAATTTTACTGCCGGAACACGTGGAAAAAGATCCGGCGTTTCGCTCTGTTCGCCAGGCCCTGTCCGGCCGTCAGATCACATACCTTTCCGCATCCATTTTCCGGGAATCAGATGCCAGGGATCGTTTGATTGAAAAATTCAATACCATTACACTCAACGGATTCGGTATCGATCAGATGCCGGCGGCCATCAGTGCTGCCGGGGCTGTGACGGCTTATGTCCAGGACACCCAGATGCAGGATACCACCCATATTTTTCAGATCTGCCCCTATGATCTGGAACAGTTTTTAAAACTGGATGACCGGACATGCCGGAACCTGGAGCTGCTGGCCAACCTCCAGACCCGGGACAAAAAAGGATCGCTCATTTCAATCCTGGACAAGACCGCCACGGCCATGGGCAGCCGCAAAATCAAAACCTGGCTTCGGCATCCTCTGGTGAACCGGGAAGAGATCGAACTGCGGTTTGAAGCGATCCAGATGTTAATGGATGCCCCCCATCTTCACAAGACGCTGATCACCCTTCTCAAATCCGTGTATGACCTGGAACGTCTGGGCAGTAAGGTGTCCATGGGCCAGGGCAATGCCAGGGACCTGCTGGCATTGAAAAACTCTTTGCTCTGTCTGCCGGAATTATTTTCCACCTTAAACCGTCTGGACCATCCCTTGCTCAACGGCAGCCGGGTCCAGGATCTGACACCGGCACTGGCGCGGCTGGGCAATCTGGCCGAGCTTGTCGACACGGCCATCCGGGAGGATGCGCCCCATGTGCTCAATGAAGGCGGCCTGATCAACGATGGCTACAGCCCGGAACTCGATGAGCTGGTATCCGTTTCCAGAGATGGAAAATCCTGGATTGCCAAAACCCAGGCCCAAGAAAAGGAAAAAACCGGGCTGTCTTCATTGAAAATCAAATACAACAAGGTATTCGGATATTTTATCGAAGTCTCCAAAACGCAAGCCCCCCAGGTACCGGACCATTATATTCGAAAACAGACCCTGGTGAATGCGGAACGGTTTATCACCGATGAAATGAAACAGGTGGAATCCAAAATTCTGTCCGCCCAGGACAAACGCAACGCTCTGGAATATGATCTGTTTTGCAGCGTGCGGGATCAGGTGGTGGACAATGCCGTGACTATTTTAAAAATGGCGGATTTCATTGCCACGGTGGATGTGCTCCAGGGCCTGGCCCGGACCGCATCGGAAAATGGCTATACCCGCCCGGAAATCAATGATCAGGGCCGCATTGCCATTACCCATGGCCGGCACCCGGTGGTGGAAAAACTGATCATCGGCGAACGGTATGTACCCAACTCCATTGATATGGACAATGAACAAAACCAGATTCTGCTGATCACCGGCCCGAACATGGCCGGAAAATCCACGGTGCTCCGGCAGGTGGCCCTGACCGTGATCATGGCCCAGATGGGGGCGTTCGTGCCGGCGCAAAACGCGTCTTTGTGTCTGGTGGACCGGATCTTCACCCGGGTGGGGGCTCTGGACAATTTAAGCGCCGGCCAGTCCACGTTCATGGTGGAAATGGAGGAAACCGCCAACATCGTGAACAATGCCACTCCCAGATCCCTGGTGATTCTGGATGAAATCGGCCGGGGGACCTCCACCTATGACGGCATGAGCATTGCCTGGGCCGTGGCCCGGTATCTTCATGATCTGGCCGGAAAAGGCGTCAAGACCCTGTTTGCCACCCATTATCACGAACTGATCCGGCTGACGGACACCCATCCCCGGATACAGAATTTCCACATCGCGGTCAAAGAATTCAATGACAATATCGTTTTTTTGCGTGCCTGAAAAGGAGGAACCAACAAAAGCTGGCATTCAGGTGGCCCGCCTGGCCGGAGTCCTCAGGAGATTATAGAGGATGCCAAACAGACTTATGACTGCGATTGAAACAAACTGATCCCAGGCAGATACCGCATGAACCGTACGTTCGAAAACCCGCTTCCCGGAAAAAAAACGAAGGAAAAAAAAATATCGCTGATGGACAGATGGAGCTGTTCACCCCAGGGAAACCGGAATTGGTGGAGATGCTCAAACAGGGATATTTCCGGAATGACCCCCCTGGACGGCTTGAATTTTTTAAACGACATGAAAAAAAAGGCAGGTATCTGATTCATGTCCTTCTGGCGATTGCATAAGAGATGTCGAAAATCCCTGACACTTGTGGGAGCCATGATCTGCACGTCTCTGTTTTTTGCAAGTCTCATGGAAACCGCCATGGCATCGGTTCCCAGACAGGAATACCTGGCGGCGGATGCCGCGTTCAAAGAGCTGCGCCATTCACCGGTCAAACGCCAGAAGGTCTCGGAATGGCTGCACTGCATCCACCTTTATGAAGCCATCTACAAAACCCATCCTCAGAGCACCTGGGCCCCGGCCGGCATGTACCGGGCATCTGAACTTTATCTGCAACTGTTTACCCTGTCCGATGACACCATGTTTCGAACCCGGGCCGTTGACCTGCTGGTGCGAATCCGGAACAAATATCCATCGTCCGCCTACAACGAACGCGCGGCATCTCAGCTTAAAGCACTTTCGGAAAATCCGGACCCTGAAGCCCATCCTCCCCGGCATATCCGTTCCAAAAAAGCGGAAACCCAAAAAGAACGCCTTTCTCAAATAGCCGATGATACCAACCCCGCGGACACAGCAAAGCAGACTGTGACTGTGGCGCAGCCAACTGCCGACATCGATGCTGTTTTACAGGATTTATCCCCGGATTCGGGAAAAAACCGGTCTGCCACAAAAAATGACCTTGGTTCTGATAAAACCGGCCCGGATGCCTATATCACGGACCTGAGGTTCTGGTCCAACCCGGAATACACCCGCATCGTCATCAATGCGGATCAGGACCGGTCATTTTCCCATCATCTTCTCAAAAAAGATCCAAATCTGAACATCCCGTTTCAGCGGCTGTACGTGGACATTCCCCAGGCCCTTCTGGGAAAAGGGGTGGCGGAACATACGCCCATCAATGACGATTTGCTCAAGCAGGCCCGGGCCGGCCAGTATCTGCCCCATACTGTGCGGGTGGTGGTGGATATCAAGTCTTTTGAAAATTATAAAATATTTTCTTTGAATGATCCTTTCAGGATTGTCATTGATGTCTGGGGGACAGACAACAGCGCCACGGATCCGGGTCAGCCCCCTCAAATGGCAGCGCAAACAAAAAAATTACTCAAAACCAGCCCCATGACCACTGACAATCTCAAATCCTCGGATATTGCCCGGCAGCTGGCCCTGGGCGTACATAAAATCGTGATCGATCCGGGCCATGGGGGCAGTGATCCCGGCGCACCGGGTTATGCCAAAGGGGTCTGGGAAAAAGACATTGTGCTGAAACTGGCCCACAAACTGGCGGACAAACTTCGGGACCGGTTGCGCTGTACCGTGATTCTCACCCGGGACCGGGATAAAAAATTGACGCTGGAAGAACGCACGGCCATTGCCAACACCCAGCGGGCCGATCTGTTTATTTCCCTGCACACCAACGCGGCCCGCAACAAAAATCTGGCCGGAATCGAGACCTATCTTTTGAACCTGGCCACGGATGAACAGGCCATTGCCGTGGCGGCCCGGGAAAATGCCACGTCCAAGAAAAATATTTCCGATCTTGAATTCATTTTAAGCGATTTAATGAAACACGCCAAAATCGGTGAATCCACCCGCCTGGCCAATGACGTTCATCAGTCTCTGGTTCAGGAAATGAAAAAGAAATATTCAAAAATCACGGATCTGGGTGTGAAACAGGCCCCGTTTTATGTGCTTTTGGGCGCGCGCATGCCCGCCATTCTCGTTGAAACCTCATTTGTATCCAATAAACTGGAATGTGAGCGGCTGCTGGATGCCGACTACCAGGATGCCCTGTGTGACGCCATCGCCACGGGGGTCCAGAAATATGTGGATGCAACCAATCCGCGGCAATTATGATCCATAAACCTGAAATTCAACCGTCAGCAAAAAAGGAGATATGATCATGTCTTTTGAAACCATTCTTTTTACCACACAAAATAACATCGCCCTGATACAGTTCAACCGGCCCAAAGCATTGAATGCCTTGAACAATAAATTGTTCGATGAACTGGACCAGGCCCTGGACCAGGTGGCGGCCGATGCCGACATCCGGGTGCTGGTGCTCACCGGGGCCGGAGAAAAAGCGTTTGTGGCGGGTGCGGACATTGTGGAACTGAGCCGCATGACCCCGCTCCAGGGTAAAAAATTTTCCAGAAAAGGACAGAACGTGTTCTCAAAAATCGAAAACCTGCCCATCCCGGCCATTGCCGCTGTGAACGGCTATGCACTGGGCGGGGGTTCTGAAGCCGCTCTGGCCTGTGATTTTATCTATGCGTCTGAAAAAGCTATGTTCGGGCTGCCGGAAATCACCCTGGGCCTGATCCCGGGATTCGGCGGGACCCAGCGCCTGGCACGCCTGGTGGGAACCAACCGGGCCAGGGAAATGGTGTTTACCGGCAAAAACATCACCGCACAGCAGGCGTACGAATTCGGCATGGTCAACCAGGTCTGTGCACCGGAAGCGCTCATGGACACGGTGATGAAAACCGCCGGTGTCATCGCCTCCCGGGGACGGGCATCCTTGCGGGCCGCCAAGGAAGTGATCCACAACGGCACGAATGTGGATCTGGAAACCGGGTGCCGGATTGAAAACGATGCGTTCGGCCTGACCATGTCCAGTGAGGATGCAAAAGAAGGCACTGCTGCATTTCTTGAAAAACGAAAACCCCAGTTCAAAGGAACACTTGACTAGCCCGGCTGATATCGGCCGGGCATAAAGCATGTTTGCAAACAAAGGAAACCCCCATGCCCATTTTTGATATTGATTTTGAAACCATGCCCAGGGAGGGCCTGGAAGCCATTCAGTTGCGACGGTTACAGACGACCATTGCCCGTGTTTACGCCACGGTACCGTTTTACAGGCAACAATTTGACAACGCAGGGATTACCCCCAAAGATATCCAATCCCTTAAGGATCTGCAACATATCCCCTTTACCGTTAAGCAGGATTTAAGGGACAACTATCCTTACGGCATGTTTGCCGTTCCCATGGAACAGGTGGTGAGAATCCACGCCTCTTCCGGCACAACAGGCCAGCCCACGGTGGTGGGATATACCCGCCGGGATGTGGACACCTGGGCCAATCTCATGGCCCGGAGCCTGGCTGCGGCCGGTGCCGGGGCCGGAGATATTATCCACAACGCATTTGGTTATGGGTTGTTCACCGGCGGCTTAGGTGCCCACTATGGGGCGGAGCGGCTCGGAGCGTCTGTTATCCCGGTTTCTGGTGGTAACACCAAACGCCAGATCACGATCATGAAAGATTTTAAACCCACTATTTTATGCGGCACCCCGTCCTATATCCTTCATCTGGCGGAAGTGGCCGATGACATGGGGGTCGATTTCAAGGATCTGTTTTTCAAATCCGGGATTTTCGGCGCGGAACCCTGGACGGAAAACATGCGGCAGGAACTGGAATCCAAGCTTCATCTTAAAGCCGTGGATATTTACGGGCTCAGTGAAATCATCGGCCCCGGGGTTTCCATTGAATGCAAAGAAGAACAAAACGGGCTTCATGTGTTCGAAGACCATTTCATTGTGGAGATCATTGACCCGGAGACCGGTGAGGTCCTGCCCTATGGCGAATCCGGAGAACTGGTTTTCACTTCTTTGACCAAAGAAGCGTTTCCGGTGATCCGGTACCGCACCCGGGATATTTCCTCTTTAAACCCGACTCCATGTGCCTGCGGCCGCACTTTTGTCCGCATGACCAAACCGGCCGGCCGCACTGATGACATGCTGATCATCCGGGGGGTTAATGTGTTTCCGTCCCAGATCGAAAGCGTGCTTATGGAAAACCAAACGATCCGTCCCCATTACCAGCTGGAAGTGGATCGAAAAGGAAATCTGGATACCCTGACCGTGAAAGTGGAAATCAACGAAGGGGTTTTCAGTGACGACATCAAAAGCCTTCAGACCATGGAAAACAAAATCGCCCATGATATCAAAGAGATGCTGGGCGTCACCGCCAAAGTGAGGCTGGTGGAACCCAAAACCATTCAGCGAAGCCAGGGCAAAGCCGTTCGGGTCATTGATAAACGTAACTTTTAAAAAGGAGACTGACATGCTTGCCGAACAGATATCCATATTCATTGAAAACAAGGAAGGTCGTCTGGCGGAAGTCACCGCTATTTTACGGGATGCGGATGTAAATATCCGGGCCCTGTCTCTGGCCGACACCACGGATTTCGGGGTGCTGCGCCTCATTGTCAACGACAATGAAAAAGCGGAACAGGCGCTGCGCAAAGAAGGATTCACCGTTGGAAGAACCAAGGTGCTGGCCGTTGAGGTATCGGATGAACCCGGAGGGCTCAACAAAGTTCTGGATCCGCTGTGGATGCAGAATGTCAATGTGGAATATATGTATGCCTTTGCCAATCCCCAGTGCAAGAACGCCATCATGGTTTTCCGTTTCGACGACCATGACAAAGCCCTTGAAATCCTGGAGAAACATCAGATCAAAGTGATCACCACCGAAGATATTTCCCGGCTGTAACACCGGATTTTAAAAAAAAGCCTTGTCATTCATGCTGACTTTTCTTACCAGATCACGATAATCGTTTGAGGCCCTGGATCCGGGCGCAAATTCAAAAATTGATTTGCCAAAGGACGGGGCCTCAGCCAGGCTCTCATTGTAGTGAATCGGGGCACATAACTTATCAGGATACAATTTTTTCAATTGACTATAAAGTGTCTGGGGCCCCTTGATCCGGGTATCCAGAAATGTGGGCACAATGTATTTGAGCTCGATCTCCTTCCGATATTTCTGGATGGACCCGAGGCTTTTTAAAAATTCAGACAGCCCATGAAGCGGCATCACTTCCAATGCCACAGGCACCAGAACCTCGGTGGCATAGAACAGCACGTTGACGATCAACTGATCCCATCCAGGCGCCGTGTCCATGATAATAAAGTCATACTGGGTGTCCAGATTTGACATGGCTTCAGAAAGCGCCCACTCAGCACCGAAGCTTTTCCGGTCAATGATGCGCTTCACCCCGGCCAGAGATTTTCCCCCGCCCAGAAGCCACAGATTTTTTCTGGCCTCTATAATGCACTCATTGGGTGTCAGTTCTCCGGTGAGCAGTTCCGTCAGACCGGCGCCCGGTTTTTTCCCCAACATATACGCCGACTGGCCCTGAGTATCGGTATCCACCAGCAGAACCCGGTACCCGGTCAGGGCCAGACCGCAGCTTAAATTCACCGATGTGGTCGTTTTCCCGACACCGCCTTTGCTCAAAGTCACACAGATTTTCCTGGCCCGGTTGCCGGCTTCCAATATGGGCTGTTCTGGGCTTTTTTTCAGACCCCTCAAGGTATCGGTCAAGACAGGAAACCGGTATTTGCAGGCTTTGCAGGTAGCAAACAGCTTTTTACCCGATTGAATATACGGCTTCATTGCATCCGGACTGACTTTGTGCTTTCTACTGCATTTGGGGCAGACGATAATCACCTTGAATCCTCCTTTTTCAACTCTTTGATAATCGCATCCACAGCAATACCGGCAATCTGTTTCATGGAAATCAGCCGGCCTTTTCCCAACGACAACCGTAATCTTATTCTGCCGCTGCTCTCCCATACCTGCACGGATACATTGTCTCTGGTCACTTTCCAGGAATCCGTAGGGGGGCCGCCGGGTGTGGACGCATCGTCACTTCTGTCACCAGGTTCACTGCGGTAGATCAGACAATCCAGTTCCCGGGTCAGATTTTCATCTTCCCCGTCATCACATGCCAGGATTTTCCCCATAATATCTTTTTTCTGACTCATTTTTTTCTGCCTGCTTGTTCCGATACTGACAGCTGTAGCGATGCCATCACACGTTTTTTCAGTCTGGAAAGCAGGTCCTCCATCTGTTGTTTCTGTGAATCGTTCATCCCTATCCACTGGATGCCGAATTTCCAGAGATCTTCACAAGGAGAACAGTGGACAATCTTCCCGGTCAGATCGATCAAACTGATATTATCGAAATGCAAACGGCAGGAATCAAGGCGTTCTCCAACTTCAAAGGTCTGATTGTTCTCAAGAAGAAGGCCAATCCCCGTCTGGTTGATCTCTGAAACTCTATAGCCGATATCAGAGATGAGAATTGAAACGACGTGTTCTTCATTGACGGGCACACGAAAAAATTGTCTCAGCTGCTGTTCCATATCATCGGGTACGGCTGAAAACTCAATGGTTGGTTGACGCATCTTTTCCCTCCTTGAGCAAAAAAACAAAAAGGTGCAGAGCTTGTGCCCTGCACCTTTTTGTTGAACTATTTCATATTAATTGAGTGATTCGAATCAATGTCCGCCGATCGCAGCGGTTGCTGCCTGCAACGCTGGATGCGCATACATGAGAATCAGGGACACAACCAGTGCATAAATACACAGAGACTCGATCAGAGCCAGACCGATCAGCATATTCACCTGAATTTTACCGGCTGCTTCCGGGTTTCTGGAAATACCGCTCATTGCGCCGTTCAAACCCAGGCCCTGTCCGATGCCGCAACCAAATGCAGCAATACCGATCGCCAGACCTGCAGCCCATACACTACCTACAAGAAATTCCATTTTTGACTCCTTCTTACCTTAAAAGTTAAACAAACGTGACGTTATACCAAACGGGCTTCTTCCATTTCCCGCAAAAAAAACATATTAATGCGCTTCTTCAATGGCACCGGCAATATACATGGTGGACAAAAGAAAAAACACGAACGCCTGAACCAGGGCCACGAAAACGCCCATGGCCATCACGGGCAATGGTGCCAGAAACATGCCGCCCAGCATCAGAAGAATAAGCACCACCAGTTCATGCCCCATCATGTTTCCAAACAGACGAAAGGTCAGAGACAGAACCCGGGCCATGTGGGCAATCAGCTCAATGGGGAGAAACAAAGGGATCATTAAAGGAACCGGTCCCAGAAAATGCTTGATATATTTGAACCCGTGATGCCAGACCCCCACCACATGACTCCATCCCACTGCGATCAATGCCAGGGCCATGGTTGTATTCACACTGGCGGTGGGAGGATACAGGGACGGCACCAGTCCCATGAGGTTGCCCACCAGCACGAAAAGAAAAATGGTAATCAGCAATGGATAGGATTTACGGCCTTCTTCTCCGGTAATACTGACCACGAACTCCTCCATGCCGGAAATCAGCACTTCAAACACATTCTGCGCGGTTTCAGGCACCAGAGATACGCTTTTGCCCGCCAGCCAGCCGAAAATGATTAAAATGAGCATGGCCAGCCACATATAGGTCACATGCGGATGACTTGCCGCCCATTCTTCCAATCCAAACAGTCCAAACACAGATGTCAGAAATAAATACGGATGTTCCACCTTATACCGCCTCCTTAAAATATAATCTTGTCACCACAAGCACTGTCACCAGGAACACGCTTGCAACCACCACTGACAGACCTGTCAGAAGCCCCAGCGGATGAACGACGTGATTCGATATCAGCAGAAAAATCAGCAGACCGCTGGCAACGAACCGGATGTAATACTTTATGAGGACACGCCCCGTGAGGGACCGTCCTTTTTCCATGACCTTCTCGGGTCGGATATCCTTTTGGATGGTACGCTTCAATAGATGAAAATTGACGGCCACAATCAATCCGCCGGCCACCACGCCCAGATAAAACGAGGTGGCAGTGATCATCACCGACACCATGGCAACGAGAATCAACAGCAACCAGTTGCATTTTGTGACCATATCCACAATTTTTGTCAGGTCCTGCATTTAATAATTTTTTCCTTTTTTCCCGGCCCGGACAATATTACTGAATCCGGCAATAATCCCGATGATCAATCCCACAAACATCAGGACCGGGTTTGTATCAAATTTCTTATCCAGCCAGAGACCCAGGCCAAGACCGATAAAAATCGACAGGGCCACGGACATGCCGAGGCTGGCAAAATAGCCTAATTCTCTGATGGTTTTACCGGTTTCTTTTTTCATCAAATGCCTTGTTTAACAAGCGGTCAATGGCTGTTCAAAGATCAATTTATCTGTGTGCAAATATCATATGCTTTCAGCGAAGTCAACGTGAAAAAGCCCCTGCTCCGCCATTCTTTTCATGCTTCAGGTCAAACCGATGGCACAGGCGAACCGCCCGGTTTGCCGGGTCTTTCGATAGGAAAAAAACGTATCCGCACGGCACCGGGTACACTGGTTCATGTTCAGAATATGGGACGGGGTCACGCCTCTGGCTGTCAACTGGTCAAAAGAAAGGGCCCAGAAATCAAAATACGGCCGATCCTGAGATTTATACTGCCACAGCCGTTCAGGTATCTCTTTTTGATAATGGATGAACTGGGCGCAGCAGGGACCTAAAGAGGGTGAAATCCCCGCCAGAATTTGCTTTGGATCACACCCGAATCGCTCGATCATGACATCCACACATTGCCCGATGATATTTTTCACACTTCCCCGCCATCCGGAATGCACGTTGGCAATGACTTTTTTTTCAGGATCCGCCAGCATCACGGCCTGACAGTCCGCCACCTGGATCACCAGGGCCAGCTGGGTCAGATCGGTGACCACGGCATCCGCAGTCAGCGCCTTTCCGGTTGCAGGACGACCCGGTTCCCAGATCAGATCTGCATCGATTTTTTCATCTCCGGCCAGTACCAGGACCTCTTTTCCATGGACCTGGTTTAAAAAAACGGCCCGGGGCATCTGTAACCATGACAGAATCCGATGCCGGTTTTCTATGACTGCGGCCGGATCATCTCCGGTGCTGAACCCCACGTTCAGTGAATCAAACGGCGGCAGACTCACCCCGCCTTTGCGGGGAAACACCCCGTGAACCAGGTGTGAGCAGTCTGATAAATGGGGAAATGTCATTCCTGGACAAGAAGAAGATCTCACAGTGTTTCCTTGCCATACAATGCGCCGATGCGCTGGATAATGGTTGTGGTGGAAATGCCCGGCGCCAGGTCGATCCGTGCCACCCGTCCGCCTTTGGCCTTGACGACATCCGCCCCCACAATGGCATGTTCCGCCCAGTCCGCACCTTTCACCAGAACATCCGGGCGTACTGTTTCAATCAGAGTCAAGGGATCAGGTGCATCGAACTGCACCACATAATCCACCATCTGAAGGGCCGCCACCACAATGGCCCGCTGGTCCTGGTGGATGACCGGACGCTTTTCCCCTTTGATTGATTTCACAGACACATCGGAATTGAGCCCTAAAACCAGAACATCCCCCAATTCAGCAGCGGCTGACAGATACGTGACATGTCCGACATGGAGGAGATCAAAGCATCCATTGGTAAAGACAATGGTTTTTCCCTCCTCACGGAGATATTCAGCAATTACAGTGATTTCTGAAAACGTGACAATTTTTTCAGCAAATGGTGTCATGCCCCCTTCCCGGTCCTGTGAATGGATGATTCGTCCGTGTTGCCTTCTTGACATTTCATGCTTACCATATCGATTACAAACAGAATCTGCAACCGGATTTTCATCTGCTTTCAATTATGTGAACCTCATGTTCTTTATTGACATTCCACACAAATTTGATTAATTTATAAATATTAAGGATCTATCCATGATAAGTTAATTTTATTTAATCATAAATATTTTATGACAAAATATTTAAAATAAAATGCCCACAATACCCTTTTTATATAAAGTTCATAAGGAGAGATGCTCATGGCCAAATCTTTTTTAAAAGGCAAGCACATTCTGGCAGTAGATGATGAAAAGGATATCCTTGAAACCATTCAGGAGATTCTGGATACAGCCACCGTGGATTCTGCAACTGATTATGAAACAGCGTCGGAAAAAATTTACAATACCCGATATGATCTGGCGATCCTGGACATTATGGGAGTCAATGGGATCAAACTTTTGGAAGAATGCGTCCAGCGGGATATCCCGGCCATCATGCTCACTGCCAATGCCATGAATCCCCGGGCGTTGATAGAGTCCATCAAAAAAGGGGCGATTTCTTATCTGTCCAAAGAGCATTTAAGTGATCTGGACACCTTGATTGAAGAATTCATGGATGCACAGAAACAGGGCAAGCCCACCTGGAAACTGCTGTTCGATAAACTCGGCGATCACTTTGATCTGCGCTTCGGTGACAACTGGAAAGATGAGAACCGGGATTTCTGGGATGAATTCGAACAGCACTGGACCGTGTCCAGAGGGATTCAGGAACGTTTGCGCCACAATCCCGACATCATAAGCAAAGGCATATAGCGAGCGTCCGCCGCCCGGTTGGCGGCGGACGCTGTCTAACAGATCTTTTCATGGGTTAATTGTATCCGAGCATCCAAGGCGAAACAAAACGACCTGGGAAAATAGGTCCAAAGAACAACACACCGATCTGGATGACCAGAAACGGCCAGATGGCCCGGGACACATAGATAATATCCCTTGGCGGGGATCCGGTGATGAACAGACTCCACCCTACATGGGCGGGTACAGTATCCAATGGCCAGATTCACGGTCATGATCAGCCCAGAATGCATGGGATCCACACCAAACGGCCCACCGAGAAGCAGCAGAAACACCGGCCCCAGGATCAGAGTGGCGGAGATGATATCCATGAACATGCCGATGATCAGCAGCAGAATATTCATGGCCATTAAAAACATGATCGGCGACTGGATGGTGGAGACACCACTTCAGCCACCCGGTTGGGAATGTTTTCCAAAGGGTCAGATACCGTCAAAACAGGTGGCCGATGCCACGATAAGCGTAGGGTGGCCGATGTAACTGCAAGAACTCCTGGTCACATCCTTGATATCGTTAAAACTCATGGACCGGTAGATAAAATATTCCACAAAAGCGCATAGACCGATGCCACCACGGCCGCCTCATTGGCGGTGAACATACCGAGAATATCCCACCGAAGATAATGACAATGAGCATCAACGCCCAGAACCCTTCCTTGAAAATCGCCAGCAAATCTCCCAGTCTCGGGGCGGGCAGCCGTTTGATATCGGTTCTGTTCCGGTATTTGAGCCAGGAGTAGAGACACACACAGATAATAATCAACAGCCCGGGGATGAACCCGGTGATGAACAACCCTTCCAGCGACACATTACTGATCATGGAATAAAATATCATGCTGATGCTGGGAGGAATGATCACACCTAAATTCGGGGAGGTGGTCATGAGCCCCAGGGTATATTTTTCATCATACCCGTTTCTCATCAACGCCGGGATCATGAATCCGCCTAATGCCACCACCGTGGCCACAGTGGAGCCGGAGATTGCCCCGAACAACCCGCATCCGATGACCCCTGCCATACCTAAGCCCCCCGGCAGCCAGCTCACCAGGGCATTGGCCAGATTGATCAGTTTTTCCACGGTTTTTCCCTTGCTCATGATATTACCGCAAAGGATAAAAAACAGCACCACCACCAGAGAAAAGTTATCCAGACTCCGAAATAAGGTCTGGATCAAAAGCCCCAGGGGCATATCCAGAAAAAAAATCAGCCCGATGGCAGCAGTAAAAAACAGACACAGAAAAACGGGCACATAAGTAAACATGCACCCCAACAGAATACACAGAATAATCAGATCACTTGTCTGCATGAAAAAAGGCCCTTTTTATTTTGATGTAAAATCCTGAACCATCACCTGAACCGTCCTGAGAAACACCATCAAGCCTGTTACCGGCATGACGGCGTATACAACAACCAGGGGAATCTGCATGATTATGGTCTTCTGGTGGGTCAAAAGCTGGAGATGGGTCATTTTATACCCATAATAAATCATCATCCCGGCAAAGACCAGCATCAGGATATTGGTATAAAAAGTCAGGCCTTTCTTGAGTCTGGGAAAAAGCTGAACCACCGCGTCAATACGGATCATGGCCCGCTGCTTGACCGCCACGCTGGCGCCGATGAACGTGGAGTAAATAATCACAATCCGCACCAGCTCTTCACTCCAGGCAAGGGTATAATTAAATCCATACCGCAGGACCACATTGAAAAACAACGCAATCAACGCGGTGATCACAATAATGAAAAGGGTCCATTCTTCAAAATGACTGGCAGCTGTATCCAGTTTCTTCAGTATTTTCCCAAGCATAAATAGCCAACTCCGGATTCAATGATTGTTAAAAGAGTCAGGCCTGCTCAAAACAAACAGGCCTGACCCGTCAAATTTCAGATATTATTCGTTTAAAAAATCCTGCACCTCTTTTAAGAAATTATCCGGTCTGTAAGTATCCCCGGGATACAGCCGGTTGATTTCTTCGGCATATTTTTCATAGGTGGGCTGGCTCTGGTCTTTGAGAATTTCAATTTCCGCTTCCGGCAACTGGATGAATTCCACGCCTTCCCCCTGGGCAGCCACTTTATTCTCTGCTTCCCAGACAGCCGTTCTTTTCCGGTTCTCGGCAGCCACATCATGTACCGTCTCAATAAAGGTCTGCCGCAAATCATCGGGCAAGGCGGCCAGCCATGCCTTGTTGAAAATCCAGATAAACAGTCCCTGGGCATAGTTGATCTCGGTAAAATATTTGGCCACCTCAAATTTTTTGGTCAGGTAGCACACGGCCAGGGTGTGATCCAGTCCGGTGATGACGCCTTGTTTCAAGGCCACGGGCACATCCGGCCAGGGCATGGCAACCGGATTGAATCCCCAGTTCCGGTAAGACAGCTGGTTCACGGCGGCTTCGGCCGTTCTGAATTTGACTTTCTTGGCATCGGCAATTGTTCTCACCGGCTCGGTGGTGGCCCAGCCATAATGGCCGTATCCAGACCGGTGATGCCCTGATGATCCATGGCATTCAAAAAATGACTGAACAGTTTTTCATTGGAAGTGAATTTATCCAGTTTTTCAAAGGAATCCACTAAAAACGGCAGGTTGACGATACCGAACCGGGGCCCTAAGTTGGTGGAGGCCACCGAAGACACCCCCATCCCTTGAATCGCCCCCATCTGGAGCATGTTCAGCACTTCCACTTCCCCGCCCAAAATGGAAAGGGGCTTGAAATCGATGTAAATCTTGCCGTTGGTGCGTTTCCACAACTCATCGCGCATTTCAAATCCGGCATGGGTGCCCACCAGAGCGGGTGTGGACACATTGGAAACAATGCATTTGTACTTGGCCCCGCTGGGATCGAAATCCGGTTTCCATTTGTCCAGAGACGAAGCTGTGGCCAGTCCGGAGCCGATGATCATCAAGACAGCTACGGTCAAAACCAGCAGTAAACTTGAAAATAAGCGAAATTTCGTCATGTCTGTTCCTTTCCAAAAAAAGTTTAAAATTATAATGTTATCAGAGCAGCGGGCTCTTTACCTCCACACTGGTGGTAACCTGGGTCGGACGGAACTTATGCCAGTTGTTTAAACGCCTCTTTACGGCCGGTATATTTTTGTCTGAGCTGGGGTTTCATCAATTTCCCTGTGGGATTTCTAGGGACTTCATCAAACGTCACTTTTCGGGGTACTTTGTACAGGGACAGCTTGGTTTTGGCAAACTCAATCACATCATCTTCAGTCATCTGCCGTCCCTCCTTGAGCTGGACCACAGCCATCACGATTTCCACCAGTCGGTCATCCGGATACCCGATACAGGCCACATCATCGATGTCCGGATGATCCATGAGCGCATCCTCGATTTCCACGGGATAGATGTTTTCCCCACCACTGGTGATCATGTCTTTCATGCGGTCCACAATATAAAAATAACCGTCTTTGTCTCTTTTTAATAGATCTCCCGTGTAAAGCCAACCATTTTTTATCGTCTCTGCCGTTTTTTCAGGATTGGAATAATATTCATACATCATGCGGGGGGTTCTGAACACCAGTTCACCTACTTCCCCGGCAGGCAGTTCTTCGCCTAAGGGGTCCACGATTTTGGCTTCCACACTGAACGTGGGCTTGCCGATGGATCCGGGCTTGGTCAGGACATCCTCGGGATACAGGTTGAAAGTTCCCCCGCCGCCGCCTTCAGTGATGCCGTAGATATTGGACACTTTGCAGGGCAGTTTTTCCACCAGTTCCTTCATGATGTCGAAGGGCACGGGCTGGGCACCCACTTCCATATATTTCCAGGAAGACAGATCATAATCAGCCAGCCGGATCGTTCCCTTGTTCATTGCATTGAGAATGGCAATGGCAATGGGCACGACAAACAATGTATCTGTGCATCCTTCTGCGGCAATGGCCTCGATGATCCATTTGGGATCCTTGAAATCCCTGATAATGGTGCCGGCCGCACCTGTGGCGTAGAACGGGGCCCATAGAAACAGGGTCCCGGAATGGTACAGGGGCAGAAAGATCAGGTAATTGTCATCTTTTTGCACAAAATAGGTCATGCCGTTGCCAACGGCTGTGCTGTTCAAAGAATAATGGGTGTGCAGCACCGGTTTGGGCTTGCCCGTGGTGCCGGAGGTGAACATCATGGCCAGACCGTGATCCCGTTCCACTTCCACCATGGCATCCCCGGTATTTTCATAATTTTTGATGGCCGCATAATCGGTCATGTCCGACGGCACCTCTGTGCCCACACAGATAAAATGTTTGATGGTGGTCAACGTGTCCTGCACCGGCTGGACCACGCCTAAAAATTCCGAACCCAGGATGAACACATCCGGGTTGCACACCTTTGCCGCATACTGGATATCCGGGCCTTCGAACCGGAAATTCAGCGGCACCACGATCGCGCCCAGGCGGATAATGGCATAATAGGTAACCATCCACTCCAGGGAATTGTTCTGGAGATGCATGACAAAATCCCCTTTTTTCACCCCCAGTTCCTTTGCCAGGTAATTGGCGGTGCGGTTGATCTCGTCATTGAATTCCTGCCAGGTAAAGGTGCGCCGGGACCCTTCTCCCGGCATTCTTTCGATCAGGCAAACCTTGTCAGGAATGTGTCTTGCATGGATTGAAGCATAACCTGAGTAGTTCAATGATCCCTCCTTATATTTCACGTTTTTAGGCCATCATCTAAAAATTGACCTTGTCCAGCCCCTTGAGTCCTAACATTTCTCTGGCTTCATCCGAGGTGGCCGGCACCAGGCTCATCTCCTTTGCCACGTTTTTGACCTTGTTGACCTGGTCGGCAGATGCCTTGGCCATGACGCCTTTGCCCGCATACACGGAATCCTCCAGTCCCACCCGCACATTCTGGGCACCCATGGCCATGGCTGTGGAAGTGATGGGAATCTGATACCTGCCCCCGGCCGCCACGGACCAGGTGAAATTTTCTTGGCCCAGCACCTCTTTGGCTTCGTCATGGATCAGCACCAGGTGTTTGACCGAAGGGGTCATCCACCCCACCATGGGACCGAACACAAACTGCAGATGCACGGGCAGTTTTACCAGGTTTTCCTCCATGAGCCATTTCACATAAGACACATGGCCCAGTTCATAGATCTCGAATTCCGGTTTGGTGTCAATCTCTAAAAAGGTCTTGGCATAGATCAGATCGTCATTAAAGGTGGGGCGAAAGGTGACATTCTTGCACAGTTCCAGATACTCTTTTTCCCAGTCATACTTGAATTCCTTGAACCGGCTGGCGATCTGAAAGATACCGAAATTGAAAGGGGCCGGGTCAAAGGAGCACATTTCCGGTTTGAGTTTTTTGATGGGAATCAGTTTTTCTTCCGTGGTCTGGTTCATACCTCCCCCGGTGGTGGGCAAAAGAATCATGTTGCACCGGGCTTTGATTTTGGAATGGACTTCTAAAAACAGGTCCGGGTCGGACACGGGCAGGCCGTTTTCAGGGTTGCGCACATGAATGTGGGCAATGGCGGCCCCGGCCTCCCAGGCTTTGACCGCATCCTCCACAATCTCATCCGGCGTGATGGGCAGATAATCACTCATGGTGGGAATGTGAACCGAACCCGTGATCGCTGCGGTAATGATCAGTTTATCCATACGCTGACTCCTCTTTAATTTATATGGTTGGCATTGATTTTTTAAACTCTGTATTCTTCCTCCATATCCAGCAGAAACATCTTTTTCACTTTGACGTTATCAATGATAAAAGACGATTTAATGATCTGAATGCCTTCTATCTGCGTCAGTTTTTTGTTCATGAACTCCCCGTAGGTTTTGATATCCCGTGCCGCCACTTTGAGCATAAAATCATCGGCCCCGGCAATCTGATAACATTCAATCACCTCATCCAAAGCCATGAATTTCTCCTTGATCACAGCCACGGAGGACAGATTGCTCAAATTCAGACTGATGTTCACCATCGCAATGATGGAAAGCCCGATTTTTTCGGGATTCACCACTGCGGTAAAATGGGTGATCACCCCTGCCAGTTCCAGGCGCTTGACCCGTTCCAGGGTGGCAGGGGCGGATATGCCCACGATTTTTGACAATTTTGAATTGGTTATCTTCCCATTTTCCTGAAGCGTGTTCAAGATTTTTTTATCAATTCTGTCCAATACCATTTGCTTCTCCAGAATTTAAGTTATAAAAGCAAATGGGTATATTTTTCTTGGATCAAAGGCAACAGTTCTTTCAACGTATCATCCATTTTACCCACGAGCATATCCATCTCATCATCGGTAATTTTCGTGGACAAAATAAACAACCCCCTGGGGATATTGAAGATCCCTTTATTAAGCAACGACAAATGCATCAGGGTGTGCAGTTCCTCTTCCGATGCCAGGACATCTGCGGCCCTGGTGGTGGGCCGGTTCACAAAATGGATATTGAGCAATGATCCGATCTGGTTGGACTGAATGTTCAGCCCGTTGTCGGCAATGCTTGCCAGCAGTCCTTTCTGGAACCGGGCTCCTTTGGCATTGATCTCGGCGATGGTTTGTTCGTCATACTTGGTCATGGCGGCAAACCCGGCCTGCATCACGGTTTCATACCCGTTAAAGGTACCGGAGTGATACAACGGTTTTTCCGTGTTTTCATGGCAGTAGATGTTCATGAACTCAGCCTTGCCCCCCAAAACCCCGATGGGCAGGCCTCCCCCCACCACTTTTCCCACGGTGGTGAGATCCGGAACCACGCCGTACAGGTTCTGGCACCCGCCGATGTCCACCCGGAAGGAAAAAATCTCGTCAAAGATCAAAAGCACGCCCTGGGCCCGGGTCACTTCCCGGATCCGCTTGAGCAGGCCTTCTTCGGGCAGAACCACGCCCCCGGCCCCAAGAAACGGCTCCATGATCACCGCGGCCAGGTCGGACGCGTTGTCCTTTACCGCTTTTTCCGCAGCAACAGGATCATTGAACGGCACTTCCAGCATGTCTGCGGTCATGCCCGCCGGAATCCCGGCCGTGATCACGTTTTTCTTGGTGGAAGCCGCCACACAGTCATGGGTCCCGTGGAATCCGCCGGTCATCTTCAGGATCTTGTCTTTTCCGGTAATGGCCCGGGCCGTGCGCATGGCAAACATGGTGGCCTCCGTGCCGGAGTTGAGAAACCGCACCTTATCAAACCCCGGCACCCGGTCGCACAGCAGTCTGGCCAGACGGTACTGGCCGTCCGTGGGGGTGGAATACTGGGAACCCCGCTCAATGCCCGCCTGCACCGCCGCCACCACATCCGGGTCTCCGTGTCCGTGCACCAGCGCCCCATAGGCATTGGTGACATCCAGCAGTTCATGGCCCTCATGGGTGTACACATGGGCCCCTTTGCCATAGTCGATGTGGATGGGCCAGGGCTTGAAATAGCTCAGACTTCTTGTGGCCCCACCCGGGATATAGTTGACCAGGCGCTGGTGCCGCTCTCTGGAAGCCGGATAGGTTTCCCGGTACTTATCAACGATTTTCGCTGCAACAGGATGCGCTGACATAATTCCTCCCCCTATGATTTCCTAATCTCTTTTATGAACAATGAGCAGTTCTCCCACAGCATCTTCCACTCTTTTCACGAACTCACCGGATTCGATCCGGGCTTTGAGTTCCTCCATATCGTCGATATATACTTTGTCCTTGCCCATATAGGCCAGAGTTTCACGCACCGCGTCAAACATGATCTTTCCGGCCGGGCTCAGTTTTTCCGGTCCCCGCAGATCTGCAGCCTGGGCTGCGCACAGCAGTTCAAATGACAGAATATGGTTGGTGTTTTCCACGATTTTTCGTGCTTTTCTGCCCGCGATCAGGCCGAAACTGACGATATCCTGAAAATCCGCTGTCGAGGTGATGGACTGGATGGAGGCCGGCACGGCCAGGGTCCGGTTTTCCGCCACCAGGGAAGTGGTCATGAACTGCCCGCCCATCAGCCCCATGCGGACTCCGGTGTCTTCCTTGCACAGGAACGGCGGCAGCCCGGTGCTGTGGGCCGCATCCATGAACCGGTCGATGCGCCGGTCGGAAACCACGCCTAAGTTCACCATGGAGATGCCTAAACAGTCCATGGCAAAAGAGATGGGCTGGCCGTGGAAATGGCCGTTGTGAATGAATGTATCAAACTCGGTAAAGATCAACGGGTTGTCATTACTGGAGTTGAGCTCCCGCAGCAGCACTTCATGGGCCGTGTTCACGGCTTCTTTAGTGGGTCCCACAAACTGGGGCGTACACCGGATGGAATACGCGTCTTCCACGGGAATGTCGGCCACGGAAATGCCTTCATGTTTTTTAAGCACGGCCTGGAGTTTGAGAGACAGTTCCAGTTCATCAATGGCCAGTTCCGATCCCGTGAGCAGTTTGGTCAAATTCATGGCCGTGGCATACTGGCCCGGATGGTATTTCTGCTCATGGACCCGGACATCAAAGGGATTGATCCGGCCCATCAGGGTTTCAATGGCGAACGCGGCGATGATGTCCGAGTTCTTCAAGGTGTTGGTAGCCTCGGTGATCACGGTGCAGGCCAGACCCACCATGGCGGAGGTGCCGTTGATCAAAGACAGCCCTTCTTTGGCATTCAGATGCATCAGCTCCACACCGGCCGCGTCCATGGCTGCCTTGCCGGGCATGACTTCCCCTTTGTACCGGGCTTTCCATTCGCCGAATCCCACGGCAGCGATACACCCCAATGGCCCCAGATCCCCGCTGGTACCCAGAGATCCTTTCCGGGGAACCAGGGGAAACACCTGCTTGTTGATCATGTCCAGGTAAATTTTAAGGTTTTTCTCCTTGATCCCGGAATATCCCCGGCACAGGGAATTGGCCCGGGCGATCATGAAAATTCGCACCAGTTCGTCTTCAAACGGGTTTCCCACCTGGGTGGTGATGCTTCTCACCAGATTTTTCTGAAAATCGTTGTCCCGTTCCTTGGGCGGCAGATGGTCCAAGCCCGCCGCAACTGGTGTTCACCCCATAAATGCAGCGTTCCTCATTGGCCCAGGTATCCACCATCTTTCGGCATTCCCGGATTTTGGGCCAGTTGTCTTCCTTGACTTCCCACCTGCATGGACAGGTCATGGCCTGCCTGCATCAGTTCTTCAATGGTCAAGGTGTACCCGTCCAGAATAAGGCGATTGTCTTTGATCGGCATAGCATCCCTAAGGATTATATGGGTTGGCTGTGATGGTTATCTGCAGGAAATGTTTTCCAGAGAAACGGATCGATCCATTTTCAGCTTTTCCCTGATTTAAACCTAACCAGATCCCGGTTTGCCTGTCAAGTGAAATTTTTAATTTTATAAGGAATTTTTCTTTTTAATGGTACATTATTCCAAATAAAACCATTATTAATTTTTTTAATTTTTTTTACATTAATACCTAATTTTTTATCGAATCCAAAATTGGACATTAATGGCCATCATCGAAAAAAATTCTTGTCCGAAAACCTTGATCCGATAATGTTCTTTTGCTTTAGCCAAAGACAGACAACAAGGAACACCGCCGATCCCATGCATGTTGACTATGAAACAATTGCAGGCGCTTAAGAAAGACCCATCCGGCACTGAAGCTGCTGATGGCGGATCACAGCCCGCTCATTGCCGCATTTTTGCACAACACCTTTGTGCCCAACCAGCGTCTCAGCCGCAGCAGACCTGGCCTCAGCCCTGGAGGACCTGCTGTTTACCCTGCGTGGAAACCCAGGGTAGGCACCCTTTCCCAGGTCGGCCCCGGGCCTATCTGGATGAGTGGGCCGGCGAGGACAAGGGATGGCTGAGAAAATTCTATCCACAGGGGTCTGATGAGGTGCATTATGATCTGATGCCGGCGGCGGAAAGCCCTGTCCTGGCTGGAAAGCCTCATCCAGCGCCCCTTTGTGGGCACGGAATCGCGCCTGATGACCATTTTTGACCTGCTGCGCCAGATGGTGGAGGGCACGGAAAAGATGTGCAGGTGCGGATTCAGGAGCTGGAAAGAAAGGCTGGCATTGAAAACGAACTGGCCAGGTAAGGTCGGGCCGTGTGGACATACTGGATGACACCGCTGTCCGGGACCGGTTCCTCCAGGTGAGTCAGACCGCCGGGAACGCTGGGGGATTTCGGGAGGTGGAGTACAATTTCAGGCGCCTGGACAGAAAAATCCGGGAGCAGATCACCCACTGGGAAGGCAGCAAAGCCCGGCTGCTGTGCAGATTTTTTTCGGGGAGCGGGACATGATCGCCGATTCCGACCAGGGAAAAGTTTTTACCGCGTTCTGGGACCTGCTCATGTCCCCGGCCCGGCAGGGAGGAGCTCACCGGGATGCTGGAAAAGGTGTTTGACCTGGCAGCGGTCAAGGCGCTGTCTCCGGACCGGCGCCTCAAGCGGGATTGCATTATGACTGGCTGTCCGCCGGCGAACATACCCAGCGCACTGTGGCCAAGCTGTCCGGGCAATTGCGGCGGTACCTGGATGACCAGGCGTTTCTGGAAAACAAACGCATCATGCAGGTGATCCAGATCGAGGCCAGGCGGTCAAGCTCCGGGGACCAGATGCCCCGGGGCACCTTATGACCATGGATAGGCATCTTTGGACATTCTTCTGCCCATGGAGCGCCCCCGTACAAAATCCCGGTCAAACCCAAAATCACGGACACGGTCACGCTGGGGGACGGGTCTGACATCCTGAGACATGCTGCATGACATCGTATTCGTGGACCGGCTGACGCTCAAAAACGATCCGCACAGCGCAGACCGAGCGACCAGGTCACCCTGGCACAGATCCTTTCCGACCATCCCCCTGGAAAAGGGCCTGGCTGAACTGGTCACTTATCGGCCCGGCTGCCGAGGATGACAATGCCTGGTTTGACGATGCTTTGACCCACAGGGCCGTGTGGACCGATGCCGGCGGCATCCGCCGTCAGGCCACTTTCAACGCCGTTATTTTCAGCAGGTGACAGCCATGGGATGCAACACAACCTTATCCATCTGATATTTCCCGCCCCTGGGGTGCATTGATGGGCGTGGTGTTCAGGGAAAACGATCCGGCCCTGTGGCACCTTCTGGAGAGACGATCGCCGTCCGGGACTATGTCCGGGCTCATGGGCTGGAACTGATGCTGGACACGGCCGAAGGGTATGCGGCTGGCCACCAACTGGAACAAGGGAGATTTCCCTGGTGGGAAGGCGGCAGCTGTCCTATCCGGTGAGCCTGATCATCGCACTCTTTACGCAAAAAATGGCGGAGCAGGATGCGGCCGGAGAAGACCCCCGGCTGATTTTGTCCGTGGAGGATCATGGACATGGTCCGGGTATTTTTGCCGGCATCGGGCAACGAAGCCCGGATGATGGACCGGATCAACACCCACTTGAACAAAATCGCAGACTTAGGCTTTATCCGGCGGCTCAAGGGCGAAAAGGACAAAATCGAGGTGATCCGCATCCTCAAGGCGTTTGTGGATGCCCAGTGGCTCAGTGAACTGAAGGATCGACTCAAAGAATACCAGGCCCATCTGGAAGATGACAATGATTCAGGTTCGACCGATGACAGTCACACAGATCCTTCGGGTGGCAGCGACATGGACGCGGACATTGATTCCACCCCCGCCGGGGACCGGGGCGGTGGCTGATGGAACAGCAGCTTCTGGACTTTGCATCGGACGATGCCCTGGCCGGGTTCCGGCTTCACACCCTGGAAGTATACAACTGGGGTACCTTTCACAAACAGGTATGGCGCCTGGATCTGGACAGCCGCAACAGCCTGCTCACCGGCGATATCGGGTCCGGCAAATCCACCCTGGTGGATGCGGTGACCACCCTGGTGGTGCCGGCCCACCGGGTTGCCTACAACAAGGCGGCCGGGGCTGACACCAAAGAACGCAGCCTGCGGTCCTATGTCCTGGGATATTATAAATCAGAACGCAGCACCACGGGTCATGCCGCAAAATCAGTGTCTCTGCGGGATCACAACAGTTTTTCCGTGATTTTGGGGGTGTTCAAAAACGCTGGGTATCTCCAGAAAGTCACCCTGGCCCAGGTGTTCTGGATCAAAGAGGCCCAGGCCCCGCCGGAACGGTTCTATGTGGTGGCAGACGAAGCATTGTCCATTACCGGGCATTTCAGCGGGTTCGGCACGGACATCGGGCAGCTGAAAAAACGGCTGAAAAAAATGAAAGATGTGGCGGTGTTCGACACCTTCCCCAAATACGGGGCCGCATTCCGCAGGCGGTTCGGCATTGACAACGAACAGGCACTGGCCCTGTTTCACCAGACCGTGTCCATGAAATCCGTGGGCAACCTCACCGATTTTGTCAGGGAACACATGCTGGAACCTTTTGATGTCACCCCGCGCATCAATGCCCTGCTGCACCATTTTGACGACCTGAACCGTGCCCATGCCGCCGTGCTCAAGGCCAAACAGCAGATCGAGCGGTTAACCCCCCTGGTGGCGGACTGTGACACCCACACCCAGCTGGAGAAGGAGGTGGGACAGCTGCGGGAATGCCGGGAGGCGTTGGCCCCGTTTTTTGCCGTGCACAAGAAAAAACTGCTCAAAAAAAGAATGGCCAATCTAACGGACGAGCAGACCCGCCTGACACGGAAAGCAAAGGCCCTGGAGAGCGAACACAAAGAACAGATGGCCCGGCGGGATGACATCCGGCAGGCCATTGCCGAAAACGGGGGCGACCGGCTGGAACGGCTCCGGGCTGATATCAAGCGATTTACCGACCAGAAACATAAACGCCAGGCCCAGGCACAGCGGTATGCAGATCTGGCACAGGATCTGTCATTCAAGCCCGTACACACCCGGACGGATTTTGATGACAACGCCGCCGCCATTCAAAACCGGCAGCAGGCCTTGAGAAAAAAACAAGCGGATCTTCTCAACCTGCGAACCGAGGTTTCCATGACGTTCCGGGATCTCAAAACAGACCATGACGAGCTGACAAAAGAACTGGCCTCCCTGTCCGCCCGGAAAAGCAACATCCACGCCCGGCAGATCAGTATCCGGCAGACATTGTGCCGCTATCTTGACATTGATGAAACCAACCTGCCCTTTGCCGGTGAACTGATCCAGGTCAGAGAGGATCAATCTCCCTGGGAAGGCGCCGCTGAACGGCTGCTGCACAATTTCGCCCTGTCCCTGCTGGTGCCGGAATCCCATTACCGGGCTGTGGCCGCCTGGGTGAATAACACCTTTCTGCAGGCAAGACTCGTGTATTACCTGGTGAGACCGGCCCCCCAAAAAAAATCCGTTGATCTTCATCCGGATTCCCTGGTGAAAAAACTGGCCGTCAAGCCGGAGAACAAATGTTACGAGTGGCTGGAACAGGAACTGGCCACCCGGTTCAACTATGCCTGCTGCACGGATATGCAAAGGTTCCAGCAGGAACCCTGGGCCATTACGGAAAAAGGCCAGATCAAATCCGGGGGACAGCGCCACGAAAAAGATGACCGCCGGGATCTCACAGACCGGTCCCAGTATGTGCTGGGGTGGACCAATGAGGCCAAAATCCGCACATTGAAAAAACAGCACCGGATCCTGGAAGAACAGATGCAGACCACCGGCAATGACATATCCCGGCTGGAATCCCGTCAGAACACCTCGAAGAACAGCTATCCAACCTGATCCGCCTGGGAATTCCAGGATTTTTCCGATTTGGACTGGCACGTTTGGCTTCGAAGCGATCCTGCACCTGGAAGCGGAAAACAGGAACTGGAAACCCGGTCCGATATCCTCCAGACCTTGGGGATGCAGCTGGAAGCCCTGAAACAGAGATGAATGATTAATGGAAAAAGCCTGAAACAGGGCCTGGGACAACCTGCCCGAAACCGGGAAAACAGAACCAGACCCGGCACATGGCAGACACCTGTGAACAGGATCTGGCCGGCTGGGCCGCCATGGACCCGGATCAGGCCACTGAGCTTTGTACCGGCATCTGGAATCTTTGCGCATAAACGAACTGCCTGTCCACAACCCTGACCATTGAATCCTATACAACAAGGAAAGAGAAATGCGGGAGCTTCTCCAGAACCGCATCATTAACTGACAAACGTATCACCAATTCTGGCGTGGCCCGGATCATCAGAGCAATGCACGGTACCGCAGGGATTATCAACTGAAACCAGGGAGGTGGATGATGCCAGGTCATCCGGTCCGGAATAATGGGCAAATGCTGGATCAGCTGGTGATCGGACAACCTGCCGGAATTTGAGAACGGTTCAAGGAACTGCTCAATGAAAACACCATCCGGGAAGTGTCAATTTCCAGTCCCAGCTGCTCCGGGAAAAAGAAACCATCAAGGAGCGTATCGAGCGCATCAACCGGTCTGTCCGAGATCGAATACAACCCGGGCCGGTATATCGTGCTGGAGGCGGAACTCCACCCCGGACATGGAGATCCGGGATTTTGCCAGCAGCTGCGGGCCTGCACCGAAGGGGCGTTGGACCGGATCTCGAAGAGACCATTACTCTGAAGCCAAATTCCTGCAGGCGGTAAGCCGCGTGGGATCGAACGGTTCCGGGGCAGAGAGGGCACGGTGGACCTGGACCGGCGCGCGACCAAAAAAGTGACGGATGTGCGCACCGTCTTGTGTTTGCCGCCTCGGAACGCTGGAAACAGGATCACACGGAATATGAGCATTATACCGATTCAAAGTCCGGCGGCAGTTGGAAAACCCGTATTACACTGTGTTGGCAACAGGTCGGCCTACCAGGTTTGGCCCGAACAAAAAGATCAAATCCGCACCTTCCCGGTTTGTGGCCATTGACGAGGCATTCGGCCGGGGTTCGGATGACTCCACCCGGTACAGCCTGGAACTGTTCAAAAAACTCAACCTCCAGCTGCTCATCGTGACCCCGCTGCAAAAATTCATGACGATGAGAACCCCATGTATCGTCCGTGGACTGGTGTACTGCTCCGGACGGCACAGAATCGGGTGCTGCTGCGCAACATGAGCGTAGAATACCGGGACCGCTGGAAAGGATTCTAAACCGACCGCTGTCGGAATCCGGATCCAGATCCTGCTGACCGGCTGGAAAATGGCGCAAAGGATATTTAACCAGAGGATCACGCAGCAATTTTCACACCTCTTGCGCATCCGCTCAAATATCCTAACAGCCCGGGAACTGGCCCATGATTTTGCCGCAGCCCGTGACTGCGGCCCACTGGCCTTATGAAAGCGCCCCGGACCGGGCCGGATTTGATATTGAATGGCATATTCACCCACCGAGTTTAGGAAAAACCGGCTGCCGGCAGCGGTGATATTTCCCACGCTGGCCGATGTGGTGTCTTTTTCTGGAAAACCCGGCAAACTGGAGCGATTTCACACCCTGTTCCATACTATCACGGACCGGTTTCCACTGGCCGGACTGCTGCTGGACCACCCGTTGACCGTGCTCCAGCATGACAAGGTGTGGGAAAAGCTGCTGGCCATCCTGGATTTCATGACCTGTCATCCTTTGCCCGGCACTTATCCGGCAGCTGGAGATCCCCGGGGTGGACACCAAGTTCATTGAAACCCATGGAAGCATGGCTGGTGAAACTGCTGACCTGTGTACTCGCCGAAACCGCTGTGGATGACACAGCCAAAGGACCGCCGCCTTGAAAACCGGTCCGGTTTTCTGTCCCGGCCCGCCCGGGTCCGGTTCCGGTGCCCCGATCCGACCTGTCCATCATGGGGCCGTCCGACCGGTACGCTCGGCACATGACTTTGCTCGCCTGCCTGTGCAGCCGGACACTGTTTTTATTGTGGAAAACGACATCACAGCCCTGTCATTTTTTTTCCCAACGCCCTGGTGATCTTCGGCCGGTTACAGCCCGCTTGGTCCTGAGCTGGCCTGCTGATATGGATAACCACTGGCACTGGGGATCTGGACACTCACGGGTTTGCCATGACCCACATGATCCGGCACTACTTTCTCCCGGACCCGCTCCTTTCTCATGTGACGAAGCCACCCTGCTTCCCACCAGCCTTTGTGGGGCAAAGAGCCCTCCGGTCAACCGGGACCTGCCGCTGCTCACCTGGATGAAGCCCGGGTGTATGATGCCCCGGCGCAACCACGTCTAGCCGCTCCCAACTGCGCCCGGCGGGTGAGCGGACTCGCTTACCAGAGCGCGCTGGCAGCTAGTATCCGGCTAAAATGAAAACAAACATGCTGCAGAAAGGAGGTTTACCGGATGCACTTCCGTTTCAGGTCGAAGATCACCCTTGCGGAAACCATGTGACTGGCACCATCCCACATATTCAACTGGTCCCGGTCAATTAATGAACGCTGGGAAGGGTGTTGGCAATTAAAGACATTCCGGTGCCTGATTGTCACGGATCAGGGGTGTCAAAACCGCTGCCTAGAAATCCATTATCCGGTTGAACAAAGAGGAAAGCATTTTCACGGCTGTTTTTTCAGATATTTTTTCCGAGCCGGATTTTGACACGGCAGTGGGCAGAAGTGTTGCGGCAGGGCCGCCATGACGGTATCATCGCCATCGGCGGGGCAGTGCCCTGATGCGCTGCCAAAGCCATCTTCGCTGGCTGCGGCTGCCGGGCTCTGTTCCCGCAAGATGCAGCGGGCGGTTCGGCGATCTGGCGGCCCGAGGTCGCCGCTCATACATGGTAAATGATTTTTGTTCTATTGAAATATATTCTACCACCTGTTAAAAATTGACTTGAGGTGGATGCTAATGTAGTGACTCAAGATACAATATCCAGCCAGCACCCGTCAGTATTTTTCATCCGGACCTTATGCCCAAAGTGGCAGATTGTTGACCTGGATTAATCTGGGGCTAGAGGCCCCTTCGATAGCGGTTACGGCATGGATGCCCTGTGGTCCAGCTGTTGATTAGCGCCTTTGAGCAGCTTCGGTATTACCTGTCCTGACGGGGTGGCCATGCAGGGCATTTTTACATCAAAGAAGGCCTGCTGCCGGCTTTACAGCGGCAGAAACATCAAGGCCCGCACCTATACCATGGCCGCTTCCCATCATGGGGGCCATTGCCTTTGACAAAGGCTTAGGGGGCGGGTCATGCCGTGTCCTGATGCCATCGGCGGCATGTTCAAGGTGCACCACGGAGCCGGGTGAGGATGGGCACTCTTTTGCCCTATGTGCTCATGCTGAACCGCGCCAGAATAAAAGACAAAATGCTCATGGGCCACATATTCTGGATCTCCGCTCGGCCAGATTCACCGCATTTGTAAACTGGGTGACTGATTGAAGATAAAGGATGGGCATGCTCGCACTAAAGAACTGGGCATCAGAAAGCGGTATATTTCCGATATCGCACAAAAGCGCTGGAAGATGCCAATATCCATACCAAATCCGGTAAAACAGACGGCAATTGGTGAATTCGCTGGCGCGCTGCTGCCCTGAAGGGATAAGCGGGAACTGTGTTGCTCAAAACTATTTTATTCCATCGTTTATGACTTTTTCTGGATTCTCTAAATCCGCAGTCGGCAGAAATTAATTTTAAGTTATTTTTGACCTTTGGCGATTTCCGGTGAGGTTTGCTTCCGCACTACTAAAAATTGCTGATCAGCCCCGTTTCAGTAAACAGAGGTCCGGATTTTTTTGTTCTTCTGTTTGTTTTATCCACAATGATGAAAGCAGATCGTCTGTCTAGCCGCCAAATTTAAGATTTTAATTAGATTTTTTTTTCAATCACTTTTTGCCACTTTTCTCACAAAAGTACTCTCCTATCCATGATCCTAAAATTTGATGCGATAGGTTGGTAATGAAAGAAAAAGCTTATTAATACAAAGATAATATTAAAATTTCTTCACAGGAGATAATTTATGTAAAAACTTTTTCTTGGTAGCAATGACTGTTTTACTTCTGAATGGCGTTGCTTTCTCTGCACCTGTTGCTGGTGTTGATATTGCTGGATTTGTATCATTTGATGGTACAAATTACAGTTTGAACGGTACAGGGGTTAGAAAAAAATTTGTACGAAACTGTATGTTGGATCGCTTTACACAAACCAAGCATTCAAGGATGAGAACGAAATTTTGACGGCCCAGTTTCTGCCAGATAAGGCTTGGACATAATTTCGGATTGATAACAAGCAAGCTATGGTTGAAATAGTTCAAGAAGGGTTTGAAAAGGCAATGGGTGGAGATTCATCAACTTCTTCAACGCAGATAGATAGTTTATTGGAGTATCGAACTGAAAATGATGAAAGGTGACTTTATGTTTGTTGGCGTACCGGGACACAGGGGGAGTAACTGCCTACAAGCGGGAGAAAAGAGCTGAAAGTTATCAAAGACGACTGATTTCAGAGTAAATTTTTCAGCATCTGGCTGGAACATCCGGTCGATAAAATCCTTTAAAAAGATATGTTGGGCAATATGCTGAAAAAGCAATTCTTTCCGGTCGATTTATGACTTCTTAGACTTGGGACGGTAGAATGTAAGTTTTCGCCAGTCGGGTCGTTTTAAACCGAACCATGTATCGCTGTTTAAATGGACAGATAGGCGCAGAATGCATTGCGGTAATTAGTGGCTTCACTCACCCATGTCCGATATGATCCGCATAAGTAGATACCCATTACACCTGCTTTTTACGCACACCACTCTTAGGCATGAAAGGTTATGCCGGTCGCTAGCACTGCCTCTATCAAAAATTCAGCCTGGTTGTCACTCCTCTTCCTCATGGCTCAGATGTAATACCTTCTTCAGCCCAAAGATGCCAAAATTCTGTGCGGTTTTCCGGTTCACAGATGTTTTGCCTCTCTGATCTTTCAAATGTGCGCCAGAATGTACAACTGGTCGGTTTTGTATGAGCGAAATATGAAGAAAATATTTCCCCGGAGGGTTGATGAAAAATGGCGTAGTGGCGATTGCCCGGCAGCTTCAGCAGCTTCTGGCTGAAAACTTCTGATTTTTCTGAGGATGGGGGTGCAAATCTTGTTCTTCCGCTCAGGATGTTTATGACCGGGGACATATGGCATGATCACCAGGTATTCCAGATCCGTCCAACTTTCCTTACTGCAGCGGGCTGCATATTGGTCTCAGGTAATTTCCGAAGATGTAATCCCAGCATCAATGCCCGGCTATGTGTTTATTAGCCAGAAAATCGGTTTCCGGCATCAGGTATCCGGCGGGTCCACCGCCTTCTTCGAATAATTGAGCACATGGGAATACATGGAGGTGGCAAAGAGATCATCCCTGCTCAAAGACCGCAGGCTTATACACCAGATTCGCATGCCGGGCTGTGTCCGTCATGAAATGGTCAAACACTACTCTATATAATAAAGAAAACTGCGGACTACCTGCATTGAGATCCGCCGTTTTGATGGATTGTCTTGGCAATGTGTCGTGGCGGCAATGGGATTGATTCATGGCCTGCAAAAATCCCAGCATGGGGGCCGGAAAGGTCCGGGATGCTGTGACATGGGCTTTGCTGTTTTTTTCCGGCCGGTTCAACAGCGGAGCCAGGGATCGGGCCGCGTAATTGGCACCGGTGCCGGGCTTTCCCACATGGCCGCACACAGCAGCCAGGGCATCGATGCTTCGCACCGTATTCCCGCCGCTGGCATACCGCTGCATGCCGTATCCCATCCAGATGCCCGGGGCTTTGGCTGCGGCATATTCTCTGGCCAGTTTCCGGATGGTATCCGGCGATACACCTGTAATGCGAGATGCAGTTTCCGGATCAAACCGGTCCAGATACTGACAGAACCGGTCAAACCCCAGGATGTGGTCCTGCACAAATGATCGGTCATACCGGTTTTCCGTGACAGTGACATGGGCCATGGACAATGCCAGGGCCGCATCCGTGCCAGGTTTCAACGCCACGTGGGTACCAAGGGACTTTGCCGTGTCTGACTGAATGGGATCAATGACAACAATGCGGGTATTATTTTTTTCAGCCTGTTTGAGCAGGGAATAAAAGTGCAGGCTGGTGGCTTTGGGGTTTCGACCCCACACAATGACCAGATCGGAATTAAGAATATCTTCAGGCAAATGGCCCCGGACATCTCCGAAATCAAAGGTCTGGGCCGCCATACCCGCACCCCAGCACAGGCTGCCGGTAAACCGGGTGTCTCCGCCCAGGCAATTGAAAAAAATGGATTGGACCCGGTTTTTCGCTCCCCCATATCCGTCACTGGTATAGTTGAGCACCCCGGCAGGTCCCCAGCGCGCATGAACAGACGTCAGGGTGGCGGCCACAAGGTCCAGCACCTCGTTGTAGGTTGTACGTACAAATCCTGATTTTTTCCGAACCATGGGATGCTGCAGCCGCTCCGGATGGGAATGCCGCTGTATCAGGTCCCGGCCCTTGGAACAGATGATGCCCCGGGTCAACGGATGGGCAGGGTCGCCCTTGATATCCATGATCCGGTTGTCTGAAACTGTGACCAGAAACCGGCACAGGTCAAAACAGTCCATGGGACAGGACACCGGCACCGTGCGGGTCATTTCAGGATCTGGCAGGTCATTTGAGCAGATTTCTCAACCGCAGCACCGAACAATTGGCCTCTTTGACGACCCTTTGGGCACAGGTGCTGGAAAATGCCTCATTCACGGTTCTGTTCCGGTTATGATATACCACGATGAGATCCGCCCCCCATTTGTCCGCCATTTTCAGAATTTCTTCATAATGTTTTCCCACCAGCACTTTGTAGGAGACATTGGCCCCTTTGCAGTTTGCCGCCACAAAGTCATCCAGTGCTTTCTGAAAATGGGCCCGGGCTTCCTTTTTGATCTCTTCAGTGACAAAGGACGCCACAATGGGCATGGTAAATCCGGGCATCACCGACACAATCCGAATCTGGGCCCCACTCAGGGAAGCCAGTTCCGCTGCATTGTCATACACAGCCTTGGATGCCTTGGGGTAATCGATATCCACAGGCACCAGTATTTTATTGAACATGAAATCCCCCTATTCTAATTTGAGCCGGGATGCTTCATCCGGTGTCTGCCGGCGTTTTTGCAGAAAATAGATCAGACCCAGCAACGCCAGGGCCGGAAAAAACATCAGCTGCTTGGGAGGTCGGTCCGCCTCCATCATCACCGATACAATTTCCTGATCAAAATCAATGCCCATGCGTTCGGCATTACTGCCGAACATCATGTTGTTCACAATCATTTTGCCGTCTTCTTCCATCACCTCAAACCCCACCTCACGCAGCCGGTCTTCGGGTGCGCCTTCTTTTCCCACGGGAAGCATCATGGCCTTGGTATATTCATCTCCATCCATGGTCTCACCTTTGACCACCAGGTGAATCATGGTATTTTCATCCTGCTTTTCCATGGCTTCCAGCAAATAGATGCCGGGTTCTTCATGATAGGGTTCATATACTTTATCCCAGAAAAATCCGGGCCGCAGCAACGTGAACGTCACCAGCAGCAGGGCCAGAGTCTCGTAAAAGCGGCTTTTTGTCAGCCAGTACCCCTGGGTGGCAGCCCCGAAAATCAACATCGCAGCCACAGCGGATGCAATGACGATGGTCAGATGAACCCAGTTCTGAATCCCGATCATGAGCAGTTCGGTGTTAAAGATAAAGAAAAAAGGCAGCACGGCTGTGCGGATATCGTAAGTAAAGCCCTGGATACCCGTCCGGATGGGATCACCGCCGGATATGCCGGCCGCAGCAAACGCCGCCAGCCCCACCGGCGGCGTGTCATCTGCCAGAATGCCGAAATAAAACACAAACAGGTGCACGGCGATCAGCGGAACCACCAGCCCGTTCAAGGCCCCCAGTTCCACAATGACCGGTGCCATCAGGGTGGAGACCACAATATAGTTGGCCGTGGTGGGCAGGCCCATCCCCAGCAGCAGGCTGATAACGGCGGTGAACAACAGGATGAGCAGCAGGTTGCCGCCGGAAATAAACTCCACAAATGCGGTCATGACCAGGCCGATGCCGGTGAGGGTGACCGTGCCCACCACAATGCCGGCAGCTGCCGTGGCAACCCCGATGCCGATCATGTTTCTGGCGCCGGCCACCATGCCGTCGATCAGGTTGTCCCATCCCATTTTAAAGGCAAATTCCGGGGCACGGTTTTTGCGGATGATTCCTTTTAACGGCCGCTGGGTCAAAACGATGAAAATAAGCACCACCGTGGCATAATAAGCAGACAGAGACGGGGACAGCCGTTCCACGGTCAGACACCACATCAGCACCACAATGGGCAGCAGAAAATAATATCCGGCCTGGGCCGTTTCTCCGAGTTTGGGCAGCTTGGTGATTTCATGGGTATATTCCAGTTCCGGCACCCGGCAGGCCAGCCAGATCAGAACCAGATAGGCAGCCACAATCAGCAGCACCACAAAATAGATGGCCGCATCGCCTGCCATGGTCTTGATCCATCCCAGGCCGTAATAGGTACCGCCGCCCAGAATGATCAGCGTCAAAATGGTCAGTACAAATGAGAGAATCTTTCCCATAGCGGTCTTGGTCACTGGTTTTTCCATGCCCTTGAGCCCCAGTTTGCAGGATTCCAGATGGACAATATACACCAGAGCGATATACGAAATAATGGCCGGTAAAAATGCATGCTTGATCACCTCCACATAGGAGATGCCCACATATTCCACCATGAGAAACGCGGCCGCGCCCATGACCGGCGGGGTAAGCTGACCGTTCGTTGAAGCGGCCACTTCCACGGCACCGGCTTTTTCCGCCGGAAACCCCACTTTTTTCATCAGCGGGATGGTAAACGTCCCGGTGGTGACCACATTGGCGATGGACGATCCGGACACCAGGCCGGTCATGCCCGATGATACCACGGCCGCCTTGGCCGGTCCGCCCCGCATATGGCCTAACCCGGCAAAGGCGGTGCGAATGAAATAGTTTCCGGCCCCGGCGGATTCCAGCAACGAGCCGAACAGCACAAACATGAACACCATGCCCGTGGACACCCCCAAAGCCACGCCGAACACGCCTTCAGTGGACAGCCAGTAGTGGGACATGCCTTTGGTCAGGCTGGCCCCTTTATGGGCAATGACATCCGGCATGTACGGCCCGAAAAAAGTATAGATCAAAAAGACGGTTGCCACCACCATCAGCGGCGGTCCCAACGCTCTCCGGGTGGCCTCCAGAAGCAGTATCAGGCCGACCACACCCACCACCAGGTCCAGATTGGTGGGAAGTCCGGGCCGGGCTGACATCTGCTCGTAAAAAATAAACAGATACGCTGAACAAAAAGCGGCCACCAGCGCCAGAAACCAGTCCTGTATGGGAATATATTCCCGGGGCGACGATTTTAATGTCGGATAGGCGGTATAGGATAAAAACATGGCAAATGCCAGATGAATGGACCGGGCTTCCGTATCGTTGATCACAAAAACGTTAAAGATGAACGGCAGCGGAGATGCATACCAGAGTTGAAACAGGGTCCAGATCAAAGGGACAAAGAACAGAATCTTTTTGGGAACCGCACCCACCGGATTTCTGGCACCGGATTCCACCTCAGCCACAAAGTCCTGCACATCATCCGGCACGGCTTGCTTTTTTGCAGCAGTCATGGTGACAAGGCCTCCTCGAAAATTAAGGATTGTACCGCACAGAAACAGAAACAAACGTGCAGCGCCATGAACCGCGCTGCACGTTTGTCTGTCAGATCCGACAATAGATTACATCAGGCCGGCTTCTTTGTAGTATTTGACCGCACCGTCATGCAGCGGGGCGGACAGGCCGTCTTTGACCATTTCTTCTTTTACCAGCACCTCAAATGCCGGGTGCAGTTTCTTGAAGTCGTCAAAATTTTCAAATACTGCCTTGACCACGTGATAGATCACCTCTTCCGGCACGTTGGCGGAAGAAACAAAGGTCGCGCCCACACCAAACGTTACGGTGTCGGTATCCGTGCCCCGGTACATGCCGCCGGGAATGGTGGCTTTCCGGTAATAGGCGTTGTCCGCCACCAGCTTGTCAATGGCAGGGCCTTCTACAGGTACCAGAATGGAATCACAGGACGTGGTGGCTTCCTGGATGGAGCCGGAGGGATGGCCCACGGTGTAGATGATGGTGTCGATTTTGTTGTCACACAACGCAGCGGACTGTTCTGCGGGTTTCAGCTCGGACGCCAGTTTGAAATCATCCATGGTCCATCCCAAAGCATCCATGACCACTTCCATGGTACCGCGCTGGCCGGAACCGGGATTTCCCACATTGACCCGTTTGCCTTTCAGGTCTGCAAAGGTCTTGATGCCGGAATCTTTTCTGGCGACCACGGTGAAAGGTTCGGGATGCACGGAAAATACGGCCCGCAGGTCCTTGTCCGGACCGGATGCTTCAAACGGGGTACCCTTGGTGCCATGGTACGCATGGTACTGCCAGTCGGACTGGGCCACTGCCATATCCAGCTCACCGGCACGGATGGTATTCAGGTTGTACACGGATCCCCCGGTACTTTCTACAGAGCAACGGATTCCATGCACTTTTCTGTCTTTGTTCACCAATCTTGCGATGGCACCGCCGGTGGGATAATAAACCCCGGTGACCCCGCCGGTTCCGATGGTGACAAAGGTCTGTTCCGCCTGTACCGGAGCGGACCCGAAAAAAAGGATCATGCCGAAAAATGCCGTAATTGCCAATACCAGTAATCGTTTCATCTAAACCTCCATAAAAAAGTTTGATTAGAATTGTGTGCAGGATGCGAAATTCTGCCCCGCACCCTGACGCAGTTGCCTGAACGGACGTTTGTACTTCTAAGTCTAAGAATTTAACGTCTCCATATTTTTTTGTAAACCTATTTTTTCAGGATAATTCTGGCGTCCACCACATCCAGGCCGTTTTCATACAGAATAATGGGGTTAAAATCCATTTCCTGAATCTCAGGGTAAGACTCCACCAGTTCCGAGCAGATACCCAGCAGTTTACGCAACGTTTTTTTGTCATATCCTTTCTGCCCCCGCACCCCGCTTAAAATAACCGATGACCGGGTATCTTCAATCATTTTCTTGCATGACGCCGGAGATACCGGCAACACCCAGAAGGTCACGTCCTTCATGATCTCCACCATGATACCGCCCAGCCCATACATGATCACCGGTCCGAACTGTTCGTCGATTTTCGTGCCGATAATGACTTCCAGACCTTTTGCCGCCATGGGTGCCACCAGCACACCTCTGATATCTGCTTTGGGATTGTATATCCGGGCATTTTCAATGATAATATCGAACGCGGCCTTCACCTGGGAATCATCCCCGATATTGAGCATCACGCCGTTGGCATCACTTTTGTGCAGAATATCCGGAGATACGATTTTCATGACCACATGGCCGTCGATCTTTCGGGCGATGTCCACAGCCTGGTCCGCCGTTTTTGCCATTCCTCCCACAGATGTGGGGGCACCGTGGAGTTTGATCAGCTGCTTGGCTTCATGCTCCAGCAGCACATGACGGCCTTCATCCATGGCTGCCTGAATGATGGCTTTTCCTTCCGGTTTGGCTTTTTCCCGCCAGTTGAACACAAAATTGGTCTTGGCGTGATAGGTTTTCAGATAATTCCCATAAGTGCACAGGCAGGCCATGCTCTTGCAGGCGATGTCCAGGGAATCATGCACCGGGATATCATAGTGGCGCAACAGGTCCAGGGCATGGGAATCGTAGGCACTGTATAGCGAGTGCACGAAAATGGGTTTGCTGCGTTTTCTGCCCATGGCGCCCAGGCGATGGGCGGCCTGTTCTTCGCCGATGGCCAGACTTTTTTCAAACCGGATCCCATATCCGCCGAACAGTCCCACCATGAGAAGCCCTCCCACGGCCGGATCCTTGAGCAGAATCTTGGCACAATCCGCAAAAATGCTGGGATCCGCATCCGTGCCGCCGGCCACATCCACAGGATTGACCACAGACGCGGCTTCCGGCAGAATTTTTTTCAGACTTTCCTTTGTTTTTTCCGACAGATCCGCCAGTTCGATACCATAGTCGGTCAACAGGTCTGCGGCAATGGTGGCATGGCCCCCGCCGTCGGCCAGCACGGCAATGGCATTGTTTTTCACCGGCGGCTGGCTGGACAGGGTTTCAGCCACGGGAAACAGTTCATCCGAGTTTTCGATCACAATAATCCCGGCCCGTTCATATGCGGCCTTGGCCACCTGGCCCATGCCGGCCAAAGACCCGGTATGGGATCCGGCGGATTTTCTGCCCTTGGCGGACCGGCCGCTTTTGAGCAGGATAATAGGCTTTTCAATACTGGTGTTGTAGGCTTCCTGCAGAAATTCCCGCCCCTGGCTCATGCCTTCCACATACATGAGAATCGCTTTGGTGTCCGGATCATTTCGGAAAAACGCCAGATATTCATGAAATTTGATGTCCGACTCATTGCCCACGCCCACATAATAGGTGAAGCCCCCGTGTTTGCGGATGGTGGCTTCGGTGATCAGGGTCAGGGCCATGTTGCCGCTCTGGCAAAGCAAAGCGATACTGCCCTCGGGGGGATCCTGAATACCCACCAGGTTCATGCGGGATTTCAGGTTGATCATGCCTGACGTATTGGGACCGATAAGCCGGACCTGATTGGCTTTGGCCGCATCCACCATTTCCTGTTCCAGAACACGCCCTTTTTCTCCCAGTTCCCGGAATCCGCCGGCAATAATCACGGCCCCGGCCACGCCTTTGGCACCGCAGTTTTCCAGTATTTTGGGAATGGTTCTGGCCGGGGTGGTGATCAAAGCCAGATCCACTTTATCCGGAATATCGGTGATATCTTTATAACATTTCAACCCCAGAATGGAATCCTCCTTGGGATTGACCGGATAGATCTCCCCTTCATACCCGTCGGCCAGAAGGGTTTTAATGGCCTGATAACCTCGTTTGGTCTTGTTTTTGGATGCACCGATAATGGCGACGGATCTTGCATTCAATACATGTTCCAGCATGGGTTCCTTCCTTTATTTTTTGCGCTGGGCAAATTCATCCAGAGATGTCTGACGTTCCTTGGTGGATACGCAGGCCAGGCAGGCTTCGATTTCATAATCCATCAGGGCTTCCAGGCTGACTTCACCGGCGGCCATAGCCAGGCCCTTTTTGATGAGTTTCAACGAAAACGCGGAATTGGCGCAGATTTTGTCCGCCATGGCAACGGCTTCGTCCATGAGCTGTTCCAGGGGCACGGATTTGTTCACCAGCCCGATGCGGCAGGCTTCTTCCCCGGTAATGTTTTCAGCGGTGAACAGCAGTTCCTTGGCCTTGCCCGGTCCCACCAGGTCCTGAACCAGGCGGAACGCACCGCCGGTGACCGATGAGGTGACTTTTGCCTCAGGAGACCCGATCAAGGCTTCGGCCGCGGCAATACGGATATCACATGCCAGGGCCAGTTCATAACCGGACCCCAGGGCATATCCGTTGATGGCGGCAATGGTGGGTTTTTCAAACCGCAGAATTTTTCTGGACGCTTCCTGCAGGGATTCCAGATACTGGCGATAGGCTTCAATGGTCCGGCCTTTGGAATCCTTCAAGTCCGCACCTGTGGAAAAGGCCCGGCCTTCCCCGGTGATAATCAACGCTTTGACCTGATCATCCTGCCCCAACGCCTCCAGCGCATCCATCATTTCCGTCCACAACTGCCGGTTCATGGCATTGAGCACTTTTGGCCGGTTCAACCGGATCACCCCCACGTGATTCCTGATGTCCACCAAAATTGTTTCATACTCCATTGGGATAAGTCTCCTTTTATTTTTTAAACCTGTAACAAAATTATTGTCAAGTTTAGCTTGACAGGTTTTTTTTACCACATTTACACTCAAAAGAAAAGAGCCATAAAGGAAAGAAAAATCACATGCGTGAAAAACAAAACAATGACCCTGTCCATACCTGGTTGACCCGCCATGCCACCGAAATGTGCGGACTTCTGGCCGCCCTGGTCAATATCCAGAGCGGCACAGGAAATAAACCCGGCGTAAATCGTGTCTGCCGCACCATACAACTGGAAATGGAAACCATGGGTTTTTTCTGTCAGCCCATTGCCCAGACCGATTATGGCGATCACCTGGTGGCACGGCATCCGGGCACGGACCCGGAAAAAAAACCGGTACTGATCACCGGGCACATGGATACCGTGTTTCCGGCGGATACGAATTTCACCTCTTATTCGGAAGACGACACCCGTTGCTATGGACCCGGCACCGCAGATATGAAAGGCGGACTGGTGATGGGAATGTTTGCCATCAAAGCCCTGATTGAAACCCAGTGTCCGGATATGCCTCCCATTGTGTTCGTGTTCAATGCCGACGAAGAGATCGGGTCCCCTTCCTCCAGACGATTGATTTTCGATCTGGCCCGGGAAAGCAGCATGGGGCTGGTATTGGAAGCCGGGGGGCTTGCAGGAGAAATCGTGGTGGCCCGGAAAGGCAACCTGTCGGTTCAAATCGATGTGGAAGGCGAAGCCGGCCATGCGGCATTTGCCGGGCCTGACAAGGCCAGTGCCATCCTGGAACTGGCCCACAAAACCATTGCCATTGAAGCGCTGCACCGTCCGGATCAGGGGGTCTGCGCCAATGTCGGACGGGTGACCGGCGGCATCGGACCCAATACAGTCCCCTCCCATGCCCGGGCTGCCGTGGATTTTCGATTCACCACCGATGCGGACAAAACCCGCCTGACCGATGCACTGAATCAGATTATGGCAGTGTCCGTCACTCCCGGGACCCGGACCACAATGACCTGGATTTCCCAGCGACCTGCCATGCCGGAAACACCGGTCAACATGGCCTTGTTCACGCAGATTCAATCTCTGGGCAAACAGCTGGGGATTTCAGTCATCCCGGAATGGCGCCAGGGGGTATCTGATGCCAATATCATTGCCCGGGCCGGAATTCCCGTGATTGACGGACTGGGACCCATGGGTGGCAACGATCACAGTCCGGAAGAATACATCATCAAGCAGAGCCTGAAGGACCGGGCCCGGCTGTTTGCCCACATCCTGGCCCGGTGCCGGCCCCCTACTCGGACTTGAGCACGGACAGAAACGCGGACTGGGGGATTTCCACAGACCCCACCATTTTCATGCGTTTTTTGCCTTTTTTCTGTTTTTCCAGCAGTTTGCGTTTCCGGGAAATATCGCCGCCATAACATTTGGCAGTCACATCCTTGCGGAACGCGGAAACGGTTTCCCGGGCAATGATTTTGCCGCCGATGGCCCCCTGGATGGGGATCTTGAACTGCTGCCGGGGAATTTCCTCCCGCAGTTTTTTACAGGCGATCCTGGCCCGCGCTTCAGCTTTGTCTTTGTGGATGAGAATGGACAGGGCATCCACCCGCTCTCCATTGATGAGAAAATCCAGTTTCACCAGATCGGTTTCCTGATATCCGGCAATCTCATAATCAAAGGACCCGTATCCCTGGGTGACCGATTTGAGCCGGTCGTAGAATTCATACACCACTTCAGCCAGAGGCAGTTCAAATTTCATTTCCATGCGGTTGGATGTCAGGTATTGATAGGTATTGCTCACGCCTCTGAATTCATGGCACACCTGCATCACATTTCCCATGTACCGATCCGGCACGATAATGGTGGCCTTGATAAAAGGTTCCCGGATTTTGGAGATTTCCGCCGGGTCCGGATAGTTGACCGGGTTGTCGATAATGTGAACCTCTCCGTCCGTGGTGGTGATCTCATACTGCACCGAGGGGGAGGTCAGAATCAGAGAAATATCATATTCTCTTTCCAGGCGCTCCTGCACCACCTCCAGGTGAAGCAGTCCCAAAAACCCGCACCGGTAACCGAACCCCAGTGCCGCGGAACTGTCTTTTTCGTAAATCAGGGATGCATCATTGAGTTTGAGGCGTTCCAGTGCTTCGGTGAGTTCCTCGTAATCATCAGATGCCACCGGGTACATGGAAGAAAACACCACAGGGGTGGGTTCCCGGAATCCGCCCACGGGTTTGGCACAGGGCCGGTCCGCCATGGTGATGGTGTCCCCGATCTTGACATCGGAAATATTTTTGATCCCGGCAATCAGATACCCCACCTGGCCGCCATACAGGCTTTTCTGAGGGATCCGCTTGATCTGAAACAATCCCACTTCCTCCACCTTGTACTGAGAGTCATTTTGCATAAACAAAATGGTGTCCCCTTTTTTGATGGTGCCGTCAAATATCCGGAAATGGACAATGGTTCCCCGGAAAGAATCATAATGGGAATCAAAAATCAGGGCTTTGAACCGGTTGTCCTTGTCAACCGTGGG
>JAGYOW010000089.1 GCA_018399285.1 Desulfotignum sp. | reverse complement strand
GGATTCTCACCCTGTTTCTGGGCGGGCAGACCGTGCTGTCTTTGACGGCGGCCACCACGTTTCTCATGGTCCATGCTTTGTACAAGGCGGCCCTGTTTCTGGCGGTGGGCAACATCATTTACATGCGGAAGCAGGTGGCGTTTTCCAATCTGCAGGGGTTGTTTGGTGCCATGCCCTGGACCATGGCCGGATTTGTTCTGGCCGGTTTGAGCATAATCGGCGTGCCGCCCACCTGCGGGTTTTTCAGCAAATGGTATCTGGTGCTGGGTGCGTTTGAGGCCGGGGCTTATCATTTTGCCGCCGCGTTGATCATCTCCAGCCTGGTGTGTGCCGTGCTGTTTTTCAAGGTGTTTGAGATCTGTTTTTTCGAGCCCATGGCTGAATCCCACGGCCATCATGGGACCGCCGCCATGGCCGAGGCCCCGGTGTCCATGCTGGCTGCCTTAGGCCTGGTGAGTGTGGCCATCATTGGCGCCGGTGTTTATGCCGGTAACATCGTCAACACCGTGATTCTGCCGTTTTTACACTAAGGACCCGACTATGACCCACTGGATTTTTAATCTTTGTTGTAACGACCTGACTCGTATTTTTAAGTAAAAAGGCTGATCCCACCATGGAATCCATTATCTCCTTAAAACCGCTGCTGGCTGTCCTGGTCCCTTTGCTGATCATCCCAGTTTTAATGTCATCGTCCCGCAAACCCAATGTCAGGGAAGCCTGGATATTTGTTGCCGGATTTGTCATGTTTTGCCTGGTGGCATCCATGGTGCCGGCAATTCTGGCCGGCACCCGGATTGAGCTGACTGTGTTCACACTGGTCCCGGGGGCAGACATCGCTTTTCGGGTGGACGGACTGGGCATGCTGTTCGCTCTGGTGGCATCCAGTCTTTATATTGTCACCTCTTTGTATTCCATCGGATACATGCGGGGGTTGAAAGAACACGGACAGACCCGGTTTATCTGTTTTTTCGCTCTGGCCATTGCATCCACCATCGGGGCCGCATTTTCCGCCAACCTGGTGACCTTGTATCTGTTTTATGAAATGCTGTCTCTGGCCACCTATCCGCTGGTGGCCCACCATGAGGATGCAAAATCAAAGATTTCCGCCCGGCGGTATCTGATTTTCATTCTGGGCACCTCCATCGGTCTGGTACTGCCGGCCATGATCTATTGCTATCATGTCACGGGCACACTTGAATTTTCCACGGCCGGTATTTTTGCGGGCCAGCTGTCAAAACCGGGAGCCACCGTGCTGTTGCTCATGTTTGTGTTCGGGTTTGCCAAGGCAGGGATCATGCCGTTTCATTCCTGGCTGCCGGCCGCCATGGTGGCCCCGACACCCGTGAGTGCGCTGCTGCATGCCGTGGCCGTGGTCAAAGTGGGCGTGTTTTCCATTGTCAGGGTCATGACCGGGATCTTCGGGGTGGATCTGCTGGGATCATACAATCTGGGAATCCTGGTCATGGTCATTGCATCCATCACGATTCTGGTCAGTTCCTGCATTGCCCTGTCCCAGGATGAACTCAAGCGGAGACTGGCCTTTTCCACCATCAGTCAGCTGTCATACATCGTATTTGGTGTGGCGTTGCTGTCGCCCATGGGCCAGCTGGGCGGGGTGCTTCATATTCTCATGCACGCGTTCGGCAAAATCACCCTGTTTTTCTGTGCCGGTGCCATTTTTGTGGCCACGGGCAAAAAATATATTTCCCAGATGAAAGGCCTGGGCAGACGGATGCCGGTCACGTTTGCGGCATTTTTCATCGGATCTCTGGGGGTGATCGGGCTGCCTCCCACGGGCGGGTTTTACAGCAAGTGGAACCTGATTTTAGGGGCTTTAGAAGCCCACCACCCGGTTTTTATGGGGGTGTTGCTGATCTCCTCGTTTCTGAATGCGTTTTATTTTCTGCCCATCGTGTTCCAGGCCTTTTTCGGGAAAAATGAAGCGGTTGTTCCGGGCGTTCCGGTTCAAATCAAGGAAGCCAATCTGTGCCTGGTGGTGCCTTTGGCCGTGACGGCCTTGGCATCCATTGGATTGTTTTTCTTCCCGAAGATGTTTGTGGACCTGATCGTTCTGGGTCTGAATCTATGAGAAAGATTTTGATCGAACAGGGTAAACAAATCAATGGCATTGATAATTTTGCCGGAGACACAGAAATATGACAATTAAAGACAAATACAACAACGAAGACTGGGAAATGCTGGGTCATGATCCGGTTCCCGGATACAAGACCGCGTTTTACATTGCCGTGCTGGTGTCGGTCATTTACCTGGCCGTGGCTTTTGTTTCCGGTGGCAGTGTGCCCCATTGACATCAGGATGGATAATGATGACCCGGACAAAGGGGACACCCCTGGACCGGGTTTAAATAAATTTGCGTAAGGTGGAATAATGAAAAAAGAATTGACCCTTTTTGACAAGCCAAAGAATGTAAAAATATTGTTGATCTGTTTTTATTGTTCTCTGGTGGTGTTGCTGATTGCCGAGTTTTTCATTCACCCGCATCCGGCATTTTATTTTGAACAGATCAAGGGATTTTCCGCAGTATATGGGTTTTTTTCCTGTGTGCTGCTGATTTTTTTAGCCAAACTGCTGAGATTGATTGTCATGAAAAAAGAGGATTACTATGACCGGTGATCTGTTGCCTCCGGCCCTGATATTCATTGTCGCGGCCCTGCTGGTCCCGTTTTTGCGGGGAAAAACCCAGTCCGGCTATATGCTGCTGATTCCTGTGGTATCGCTGCTCATCATCATGAACGCACCAATGGGGCGGATCTGGACGTTTGATTTCTGGGGATACACCCTGATCATGGGACGGATCGACAAACTGTCTCTGGTGTTCGGGTATATTTTCACCATCATGGCGTTTTTGGGCATTCTGTTCGCCCTGAAAGTCAAAGACAATCTTCAGCATGTGTCTGCCATTGTGTATGCCGGCGCCACGTTAGGGGTGGTGTTTGCCGGGGATTTTCTCACCCTGTACCTGTTCTGGGAAATCATGGCGGTCAGTTCCACGTTTCTGATCCTGGCCTCCCGCACGGATGCGGCCCGGAAAGCGGGTTTCAGGTATATTCTGGTGCATCTGATCGGCGGGCTGTTTCTGCTGGCCGGTATTGTGCTCTACATCCAGGAAACCGGCACCACGGCATTCAACTATATCGGGCTGTCCGGCACGGCGTCCTGGCTGATTTTCATCGGCATCGCCCTGAACGCGGCTGCCATCCCTTTGCATGCCTGGCTCCCGGATGCCTATCCCATGGGCACCCCCACCAGCACGGTGTTTTTGAGCGCGTTTACCACCAAATCCGCTGTGTATCTGTTGATCCGGACCTTTCCCGGCACGGAACTGCTCATCTGGATCGGAGCGTTCATGGTGTTTGTGCCCATTTTTTACGCGGTCCTGGAAAATGATATTCGACGGGTGCTGGCCTACAGCCTGCTGAACCAGATCGGGTTCATGCTGGTGGGCACGGGCATCGGGTCCCAGCTGGCGCTGAACGGGGCCGTAGCCCATGCGTTCTGCCATATCCTTTACAAGGGCCTGTTGTTCATGGCGGCCGGGTCCGTGCTCCAGATGACCGGCAAAATCAAGTGCACCGAGATCGGCGGGTTGTACAAGACCATGCCCTTGACCTGCCTGTTCTGCATTGTGGGGGCGGCTTCCATTTCCGCGTTTCCGCTGTTTTCCGGGTTTGTGTCCAAATCAATGGTGGTGACGGCAACGGTGAATGAAAACCTGGTGCTGGTGTATCTGGTCCTGCAGTTTGCCTCGGCCGGCGTGTTCCACCATGCCGGTATCAAGGTGCCGTTTTTCACGTTTTTCGGTCATGATTCGGGCATCCGGGCCAAAGACCCGTCCTGGAACATGGTGCTGGCCATGGGGCTGGCTGCATTTGCCTGCATTTTCATTGGGGTGTTTCCCCAGCCCTTGTATAATCTTCTGCCCTTTACCGTGGATTACATCCCCTACACCGGAGCCCATGTGGTGGGCCAGCTCCAGCTGCTCATGTTCGGGGCTTTGGCCTTTGCCCTGCTGATTCTGTCCGGGTATTATCCGCCTGAAATCAAATCCATCAACCTGGATGTGGACTGGACCTACAGAAAATTGGGAACTGCGGCATACGGGTTTCTGGACAGAACTCTGAACGCAGTGAACCGCAACGTGGAACAGACGTTGATGACTGTGGTCAAAGGCGGCAGCGGATTTTTTCGTCAGATCACAGTGCATCTGGTCCTGTTTTTTTCCATCAACCTGTGGCTGCTCCAGGGGTACAGGGACAAACATCTGGCCTTGAAAAAACAGCGGCTGTATGATGATGTGGTCCAGGGGACGCTTCCTGTGGGCATTGGCGCAGCTGTGGCCGTATCGTTTGTTGTTCTGATATATGTATTAACGTAAACAAAGGCAATATGTAAGGACCTACCATGGTAAAGATACAGGATTTAAGACATATCCACATGCTGGAACAGATGCCGGCGCATTTGCTGGCCCTGATCGGTCAGGAAGCGCAGCTTTCCATTTTCAGCAGCGGCACCTGCCTGTTCAAGGCAGGGGAAAAGGTGGACACCTTTTACATGGTCATCATGGGCCAGGTGGCGTTGACCGTGGCCCTGAACCCGGATATCGACGTGGTCCTGGAAAATATCCAGTCCGGCCGCACCTTCGGGTCTTCGGCATTGATCTCCGGCGGTCCGGCCACATATACGGCCATTTGTCAGGAACCCTGTGAAACCATCACTTTGTCGGGTTCGCGCATGCAGAAACTGTTTGAAACCAACGATGAACTGGCGTTTTATCTGATGGCTGGCGTGGCCAGGCAGTACAAGAACACCATGGATACCCGGGCAAAAATGATTTTAAAAACACTGGCGCGACATCCCGAGATGAAGGCATCCATTCATGATATTGATAAACTGACCCCGGCCTATTAGATCCGTTATGGAGGCATTGACATGGTATCGATCGATCAATTGAAAAAAATACAGTTTCTTCAGGATCTGCCGGACGATATTCTGGAAAAAATCAGTCCCCATGCCCGGCAGGCGGTTTTTGAACCGGACACGATACTGGTTCGGCAAAATGAGACCCAGCATCTGGTGCACATGATGGTATCCGGAAAAATATGTCTGAACGCCCGGTCCGACACCGGCCGGGTTCTGACCCTGGATGAGATCGAACCCGGGCAGAGTTTCGGTTTCTCCGCCTTGTTCGGTAAGTTTCCAGCCACCTTTAGCGCGATCTGCACCGAACCCTGTGACATCATTGTCCTGTCCGGGGACCTGATGGCCAGACTGTTTGAAACGGATCACCGGATCGGATATGCGGTGATGCGCCGGGTGGCCCAATTGTTCAAAGACCGTATGAACAAACACACCGGGCAGTTTATTCATTCATTGTCCATTCACCCGGCTATTCATCCGGTCTGAGGTTTCTGTTTTTCACCCCTTTCATAATGTTTACTTCTTATCGATTCCCTTGTTTTTGATATCATTTATCTGGGTTTTCAAAATTTCCAGAATATTGTGGCCTCTTTTTTTTGCAATTTCATGGGCATCTGCCACAATTTTTTCTGCCAGATCCCGGAGCGCCGCCTCATCCGGCAGGGCGGTTCCGGCATTTTCATGTTTC
>JAGYOW010000088.1 GCA_018399285.1 Desulfotignum sp. | reverse complement strand
TTTAAAGGAAAAACACAATGAAAAAACAGATTCAAGAAAGAATGGAATCGATCAGAAATTATCGCTGCTGAGGACAATTACATCAGAGTCGCGTTTTCCTCCCGGGTGGGATATTGGGATTTTGGTGTGAACAGGAAACGAATTGAACAGATCCGAAACCATTTACAATCCATTCACAACGGTGTATCTGAATAGATTTTAATGAAAGCGTTGATTGAATCAACAGAGCGGATCGAAAAAGGAATGCACCCATGAATAAAAATGTGATTTCCTGTCAGGTAAATGATCTGTCCGAAGCACCCGGGGCGGCTTTGTTTGATTTTGCAAATGAAGAAACCGTCCGGCGGGTGTATGATTTTCATCGCAGCCTGCCGGGTTACAGGCCCACCCCGCTGGTCCGGCTGCCGGGCCTGGCCGGTTACCTGGGCATCAGGGAGCTGTGGATCAAAGATGAAAATCATCGCTTTGATTTAAAGGCGTTCAAGGTCCTGGGGGCCGGTTATGCCATGGCAAAATGCCTGGGTGAAGTGATCGGATTAGGTGATGATGAATTAACGTACCATAATATCATTGCCCGCAAATCCGCATATGATCACATCACTTTTGTGACGGCCACGGACGGCAATCATGGAAGAGCGGTTGCCTGGGCTGCGAAACTGTTCGGCTGCAAAGCCGTGGTGTATATGCCGGAAGGGTCTTCTCCGGTCAGGCTGGAAGCCATCCGGCAATATGGGGCTGAGGCATCCGTCGCAGGGCGTAACTACGACGAGTGCGTGATGCATGCAGAACGCAAAGCACGGGAAAACGGCGGGACACTGCTCCAGGACACATCCTGGGAAGGGTACGAAACAGTTCCGCGCCATATCATGCAGGGCTATTCAACACTGATAACCGAATCCATCGGCCCGGGAAAAAAGCATCTTCCGACCCATGTCTTTGTACAGGCCGGTGTGGGATCGTTTGCCGCTGCCATGGTTGGAACGCTTGTCAGTCTGGCCGGCGTGGATGCGCCGACATTTATTGTGGTGGAACCTGAAGGCGCCCCGTGTCTGTTTGAGTCCATTAAAAAAGGGGAGCGGGTCAGGATCAAGGGCGATTTGGCCACTATCATGGCAGGACTGTCATGCGGGGAGCCCAGCCTGATGGGCTGGGAGATACTGAAATCAGGTGCCCATGCCTTTTTGATGTGCGCGGATGAAATCGCCCGGAAAGGGATGAAGGTGCTGGGCAATCCTTTGGCAACAGATCAACCTGTCATTTCCGGAGAATCCGGCGCTGTGACACTCGGCGCATTGTTTGAAATAATGACTGCCAGACAGAACATGAAAATAAGAAAGGATATCGGCCTGAACAGCGATTCCAGCGTATTGCTGTTTTCAACCGAGGGAGATACGGATCCGGATCTGTATCGTGACATTGTCTGGGCTTAGAAAAGGGGTGAAAATGTACAGAAAAGCGATTTTCCCGGGGTGTTATGATCGCAGTTTTCTGTCAAACCAGGCGGCCACGGCCTTTTCTATGCGCGTCACTTTGTCGGAGGGCGGCAGGGTTCGGCAGATGGCGTTGATGTAGCCCCGGTCTTTGACCTGCCCCAGGGCCGGTGTAAAATTGATGTCAAACACCCACCCGATCTGGAGCAGCTTGAAATCATTCAGGTTCTTTACATGGCGGGCATTTACGATGTCTTTATTTACCACACGGTCATACACCTGATCTGAGATGTCGGAAGTATCAGCCAGGCCCAGTTCAATGGCCGGGTTGTCATCCTGGTTTTGGTGCTGGTAATGGTCGACGAGCACCCGCCAGATATCCAGTTTGTCCGCATCCCGCAGCAGCCTTGCATAAAACAGGCATTCTTCGGTGTCATCATCCGGCAGTGCGGCCCGGTTGTGATAAGAGATCACCCGGCAGATCAGGTCTGCCTGATCTGCGGGCAGGCAGTCCAGCACCTGGTGTTGTTGCAGAATTTTTACCCCCAGCTCGGCATGGTTTTCCGACTGATGGTCCACAAAGGTGCGGTACCGGGCATACTGTTCAAACCGGCCGATATCGTGAAACAGGGCCATGACGGCAGCCAGGTCCCGGGATTCGTTATCCAGGCCCAGTTGATCCGCCATCCACAGAATTTCCTGGACCACCCGGTCTGAATGATCCTTTTTCAGCCGGATGTTTGTCACCACATCCAAGGCGGTGTCTTCTCCGGCTGTGAACCCTGCCACATACTGGTCAAACCAGTTTCTGGACATATCTTTTTTTATTTTTGTTTCCATGATACACCGCATAGATAAGAACATGCTCATATGTAAATGTCAAACGTCTATCTTACTTTTTATGGTATATGATTCAGGAGAAATACCATGACACGCAAATCAGCAAGAGCACTGCTCACGATTTTAGCGGCCCTGCTTGCAGCTGTGCTGGCCCATTGGGGCTGCGACCGGTCAACGCGGGCGGAAGACAGTGATCTTCAGCTAACCCGCACGGTGGTGATGTCCGGACTCAGTGATCCCTGGGATCTGGCATTTGCCCCGGACGGGACCATGCTGTTTACGGAAAAATGCCGGGGGCTGTCTGTGCGCACTTTGGATGGGACGGTCCGGCGGTTGTTTGGAACTGCCGGTGCAGCGCTGCCGGCCCAGGATTTTTTCTGCCAGGGACAAAGCGGGATGCTGGGGGTGGCCATGGATCCGGCGTTTGATGAAAACCGCCTGGTGTACGTGTACATGGCTTCAAATGCCGGCGGGACTAAGACCAACCGGGTGGTACGACTCAGGGTTGACAAAGATTACGCGGGTGTTTCCGACCGCAGGGACATTGTCAGCGACATCTCATTCAAGCAGTCATTGAACCGGTGGGGCGGTGCCGGCGCCCACAGCGGCGGCCGCATCCGGTTCAGCCCGTTTGACGGCTATCTTTACGTCACCACAGGTGACAACCACGACGGGCCGTTGCCCCAGGATCTTTCCCGCCTGGGGGGCAAGGTCCTGCGCATCGATGGTGACGGCAACCCGGCATCCGGGAACCAGACCCCGGCCGGCGGTGATCCGCGCATCTACACGTATGGCCACCGCAATGTGCAGGGCATTGATTTTCATCCTGCCACGGGCCGGGCCTTTGCCAGTGAACACGGCCCCGGTCATGACGATGAGGTAACCCCCCTGGCACCGGGCGGCAACGGCGGCTGGGACCCGGCCCCCGGAAAAGGGGTGTCCTGTCCGGCGGATTATTGCGGGTATACGTCCAATAATCCCGAAGGCACACCAACATCCATGACCGATCTGGACCGGTTCCCGGACGCACTCAAACCGTCATGGAACAACCGGGGTGTTTCCGAGGGAATGAGTCCGTGCGTCTTCCTGAAAGGATCTCTTTGGAAAGGCTGGGAGAACCGGCTGGCAGTGGGATTTCTGCGGGGGAAGCGTATTGAGCTTTTGGCGATGGACGCGGAAGCCATGACGGTCGGAACCGCTGTGGTCGCCGCCCTGCCCAAGGAGCGGATCCGGTCGCTTGTCCTGGGGCCAAAGGGCGCACTGTATGTGGCCAGTGACGCAGGGGATATCTGGCGGCTGGAAAACGCTGCTCAATAAGCAGCGCAGGATCAAAATCCGACCCATGGCAGACAAAAGTTATCGTCCTTTGGAATTGAAAAACCGGCTCAAATTGCGTATAAGTTCAATTTGGTTGTGTGATGCTGACTGGCTGGTGTGTCAGAATGTGCTGACGGTGGTGCTGGTTTCCCAGTTTATCGGGGGCCTGTTCCTGCTGGGGATGGCTGTTTTTTCCGGGGAAGCCATGCCTCCGGTCCGGCACCTGGTGTATGGGGCGTTTGCCGGGGTTTTCGGCAACATCGGGCTGATTGCGCTTTACCGGGGGTTGTCCACGGGGCGCATGGGTATTGTGGCGCCGTTGTCAGCCGTACTCACGGCCCTGGTGCCCATCGGATATACGGCAGTTTATGCCGGCCTGCCCTCCATGACCCGGTTTGCCGGATTTGTGTGTTTCGGCATTGCCGTGTGGCTGTTGTCTTCGGCAGATACCAGGTTCCGCATGACCGGCCGGGAGCTTTTGCTGTCCTGTATCGCGGGTGTCGGTTTTGGCCTGTTTTTCATTTTTATCGATAAAGCCAATGACCTGGCTATTTTCTGGTCCCTGGTCTGGGCCCGGGTGGCATCGGTTGCCTTTTTATTCACCGTGGTGATGGTGGTGGGAAAAACAGGCACTCCCAAGGCGGGGCAGTGGCTTTTCATTGTCATGAGCGGGGTCCTGGATGCCCTGGGCAATCTTTTGTTTTCCACGGCCGCCCACCTGGGCCGCCTGGATGTGTCCGCCGTGCTGTCATCGCTTTATCCGGCTGCCACAGTCCTGCTGGCCTGGCTGTTTCTCAGAGAAAAACTGCGGCGCCGTCAGTGGATGGGAGTGGGAATCGCATTTATCGCGTTGGGACTGATTTCCATATGATGAATCCAACCGCTTCTCATACGGATGTTTATGATGAAACCGCCCAGGTATACCGGGTGGCGGGATTTGCTTTTTTACTGAACCTGTTTTTAGCGGTCATGAAAGGGTTTCTTGCCGTGTCATCCGGCAGTCTGGCCATCATGGCCAGTGCCATTGATTCCGGGACGGATGCCATTGCATCGTTCGTGATTTACGGCGGAGTCAAACTGTCCACCAAAAAAACAAAAGCATTTCCCCTGGGATTGTATAAGCTGGAAAATGTGGCATCCGTTCTCATTGCCATATTTATTTTCATTGCCGGGTATGAAATTGTCGGTCAGATTTTTTCAGGTTCCCAGGCACCTCCCCGGATACCGCTGCCCTATATCTGGCTGCTGCTGGCGGCCACGCTGATGATCTTTTTTTTCGGGCGGTATGCCATTCGTGTCGGCCAAAGGACCCATTCCCCCACATTGATTGCCGAAGGCCGGCACCGCCAGGTGGATGTGCTGTCGTCCATCGTGGTTCTGATTGCTGCATTTATGGGATATCTGGGGGTGGAGTGGCAGGTCTGGGGGATATCCATCGATCAGATGGGGGCTTGTCTGATTCTGGTGTTCATTGTCCGGGCCGGGTGGGATCTTTTGTCTGACGGCATGCGGGTGCTGCTGGATGCGTCCATTGATTTTGCCACCCTGGACCGGATTCAGGAAATTATTAAAAAAGATCCACTGGTGGACCGGATCGTTGATCTGTCCGGCCGGAATGCCGGCCGGTTTCAGTTTATCCACGCACAAGTGACAGTCAGAACACAGGATCTTGAAAAAGCCCATCAGGTCAGTGAGCATCTGGAAGCAAAAATTCGGGAACAGATCCCGCATATAGAAAAAATCACCATTTTATATGAACCTCAGAAAAGAACCCGGGTCCGGATTGCCGTGCCTCTGGCAGATGAAAACGGCCGGATCAGTGCCCATTTTGGTGAAGCCCCATTGTTTGCGGTGGTTCAGGTTCAGCGCAGGGATCAGTCCGTTCAGAAAAAAAATTTAATGAAAAATCCATATACGGCCACTGAAACCGCCAAAGGGATCCGGGTGGCGGAATGGCTGATAAACGCCGGTGTCGATCATGTGGGCATGAAAGAAGATGTTTCCCGCAAAGGGCCGGGCTATGTGCTGGCCAATGGCGGGATCAAGGTCCATCTGATTTCCTGCGACCATCTTGATACCGCCATTGATGAGATCGTGGCAACCGGAATTTGAATTCAGCGGTTTTTTCTGCAACCGCCGCCCATACCGCGACCGCCGCCCATGCCCTGGCCGCCGCCGCCTCCCATGCCGCGACCGCCCCCGGCAACGCCTCGGCCGCGACCACCGCCCATACCTCTGCCGCCACCGCCGCCCATGCCTCTCCCGCTGCCGGCTGTACCCTGGTCCTGGCCT
>JAGYOW010000087.1 GCA_018399285.1 Desulfotignum sp. | reverse complement strand
GTATTGTTCATACAGGGTATGGTGGGTAAACACGATGGGCAGCTGATAATTTCTGGCCGTGCGCAAAGCCGAATCCCCCAGTAGAAACGGGTGATGACTGTGAATAATATCCGGCTCAAATTCGCTGAGGGCCTCCTGGAGAATGAACGGCACAGGCACCCGCACAGAAAAATCACTGCCGTTGAAATTCTGTATGGCCGGCAGGCGGACCACTTTATGGTCTGTCTCATTGTCCCGGGCGTTGGCAAACTCCGGTGCAATGATCAATAACTCATGACCATTTTTTTTCAGGTCCCGGGCCAGAATGGCGACGGACCGGGCCACCCCGCCCACATGGGGAAGATAGGTATTGGTGAACATACAGATGCGCATTGTGTTACTCCGCTGTTAATCGTACAGGTTGATCAAATTCCGTGATGGTCTGGTGCTGATATCCCGGCACACGGGCTTCCATGGGCCAGTCTGGCCGTACCGGTCGATCTTTGCCATGTTCATCAGAACGGGTGACGGTCAGTGACAGCCCGTGAGACGACGGCGTCAGCCGGACCGTCACAGGTCCGCAGGGGGTCGGGCCGGGGCCGAATACCAGGGGCGTGCCCGGGTCCAGCCATTCCGGAAAGATGCCAGAACCCAGAATCAATTTGTCTTGCTCCTCCCGGACAAACAGGTTGCGGATCATCATTACCCATTCGGCAGCGGCCCATCCATGCTGCCCGTCGCCCATGCACCCGCCTTTTGTAATGGGGTGGATCGCTTCCGGCCACTGGCCCGTGGGAGAGGCAAGGTCTGCAACCGTGGTCACCAGGTCCCGGTAGCGATGGTCCCCGTATCGAAGCAGGGTCTGGGCAATGGCCAGGGTCAGATACGCATTAATTCCCGAATGTATCATATCCTGAAAAAAACCGCCATCATGAAAGCAGTGGGTCACCAGAAAACGGGCGGTATTGAACATGGTTGTTCCGCTGAGTCCTGTTCTGGCCATGGGGGATGCATCCACCGGGTAAAGGGCCAGGGGATAATCAGCCACCAGGGAGCCTATGGCCCCCGGATCCATCCGCCGGTAGGGGGAGGCAGGAATGCATCCCCGGGCCTGCTTTTCAGGAATCCGCGCAACGCTTTTTTCCAGGTCGTGTTTGTAATTGCTTGCCAGCCGGTCCATAGCATCGGCAGCAGCCCTGTCCTCAAACCGGCGCATGGTGCGGGCCGCGGCCTGAAGTCCGGCAATGGACCAGAAGTTATCCCAGTAATAGTAGTCGTTGGGTCCCAGATGTTCGGCACTGAAGCCCGGCGGCAGAAGCCCGGCATGGATGGCTTCACTGTCACGGCTCAGCCGTTTGCGCTCGATCCAGCGCGCTGCTTTTTTGATCACGGGTATCCATGACGCATCCAGCTTCTGGTTGGACAGCTCCTGGTACCGGTCTGCAATCCAGAGCACCTGCCCGTTGGAGTCCCATTCCCCTTGCTGTGACTGAAAATAGCCAAAGACCTTCTGCCCAGAGGGAAAGGTGTCAAGATGTGTTCTGCAGCGATCCTCGAATCCGGCCGCCAGCATGGCATGCATCATCAGACAGGCATCCCGGTACCAGAAGCGTTTGTAGGTATAGGGACCGGGAACAATCTGCCTGGCCGACAGCAGCGCCAAAGTGCGGATGGCTGAATCGTAGAGAAATTGAATTTTCGGATCCGGCACCTGTAAGGCTGCCGTTCCCTTTATGGCGGATGACCAGGCAGTCCCGGCATCAGAATGGGCGCCTTCGGCCATTGATTTTTCTGCGGCCGTGTCAGCGGACATGTAAAGGTTGATTTCCCTGGTGCCGGTGTTGTTATTCCCGGTGTTATTATCAAGGGGAAAGACGGCTGCCCCGGTTGCCATGCCCACCCTGCATTGCACGGATTTACATGGGTCCGGCTCATGGCGTTTATGAATGACATCGCCTTTAGAATAATTGGAAAAATAATAATCCGCGGGGGGATGATCAAAATACAGGGAGTCCGTCCCGTTTACAAGTATGCCGTCGGCCTCTGACTGCTGGATGGTTTGGATTTTTTCAATAAACTGAACACCTTCGGGATTATAGGGCCGGACAGACACCACAAGCCGGATGTCCTGACCACCGCCGGCATTACAGGTAATGCGCACTAGGGTTTTTCCGGATTCCCGTTCAAGCCGCACCCGGGTAGAAAGCGTGCCCAGGTCCGAGGCCGTGGTGGTGATGACTTCCAGATTGGGCGTGAAAATCAGTTCCTGGGTGGTGTTTTCACTGCGGGATGGAATGAGCATTTGCCCGTCTGCACCCAGAAGCCAGAAATCAATGGACCAGCCGTCAAAAAACGGGGTGACCAGTCCCCGGGGATCCACAATGGGATAAGTGTCCATGTCTGGAAGACCCACAGCGGTCCAGTTGCGGTGGGTGAGATTGATATGGCTGATGGAAAAGGCCCGGGGAATAAAAGACGAACCGCCGGGATTGAACTGTTTTTCCACCCAGAAGGGCCAGATCCAGTCCAGGTTGTGCTGGATGGCTTTGGCGTTTACCAGACCCCTTGCGTGAAACACGATCCCCGCCCGGAGCAGTTCAATGGGTTCCTGAACCTCCGAGGGCTGGGCAAACTGGCGCAGTCTTGCCATGAGCCGGATCGGATCAATGAATCCGTGGGCCTTTGCAGCCCGTCGAATAATCAGCCGCCATGGTATCCAGTTGCGAAATATACCCATAAAATCAGTTTTCCCCCTTTTTTTCATCCATGGTCCATTGTTTTTCATGGCCCATTGTTTTTATTTTTTTGTTTGCCCACCGTTGAATTGTGTAAATTACAGCGGCAATGATGACAAGGATTACCGGCAGAATAATCCCCCATTGGGTGGCGACGCCGCCCAGAATGACAAAAAGCGCTCCCAGCAGGGCGTTGACGCCCCATCCCATGAGAAAAAAAATGTGAAAGGGAACGCCGGAAAGGGCCAGCATATAGTTTTTCACGGTATAGGGCAGTCCCGGGACCGCCATAAAGATAAAGCTGAATCCCACATGGCGATGGGCCGGCACCCGGGGGATGGTAAACGCTTTTTTTTGGGCAAACCGTTCCATCCATGGCCGTAAAAAAGAGTGGGACAGGCCAAAGGTTGCCAGCAGATGAAGGGGCATGCCCGCCATCATGAAAAACATTCCATACCAGGGGCCGAACCGTAATCCCAGCAGAACAAGAAAGATACTGATGGGAAATCCCAGCACCGGCAGCACTGCAAACAGGCCCAGAATCAATGCGGGATGGGTGTTTTCGTTGAGTTGCCGGGAGATCCACTCCCAGGCATGGTATTTGAATCCAATATAAACCACCAGGAGCATGATCACTGCCATGAATCCCATCAGGCATTGTTTTGCTGTTTTGCTGTTCAGAAAGGCCATAAAATATCCGGGTTCAGAGAAAGGGCTGCGTATACGGGGAGATGGTCGGATACTGTCTGAGCGGTCCGGTCTGCAGGAACAACAACGGACTGGGCCTGAAAATGCCGGGAAACAAAAATATGGTCCAGCCGCAGCAATGGACAGAAGGAAAAGAATGTGGGCCTGGGATATCCCTGCTGAGGCACCATTTTCTGGACATCCCTGAATTTTTGCGACAACTGCCGGTAGATTTTTGAACGAACCCCGGCATTCATATCACCGCAGATAATAATGGGCTCCTTTTGGTTGATCTGGCCCAGCCAGTCATGGCCGAGAAGGGCTTTAACCTGCAGTTGACGTTCCTTCATGGCGAGTCCCAGATGGGTGTTCAGCACGCAGATGATACCTTCCGGGGTGTCGATCCGGGCCATCATGGCCCCTCTTGTTTCCCTGATGGACCGGCTGTTTCCCTTTGGCAGAACATCTTTTTTCATTTCAATCACAGGATACCGGGTCAGCAGGGCAAGCCCGTATTCTTCGTCGCCGTCTGTCACAACCGGGAAAAAGGCATAATCCATGTCCAGATACCTGGCAAGAAATTCAGCCTGGTTTTCATACCGGGTCCGCGCCTTGTGCCGGTCCACTTCCTGCAGCGCAACCACATCCACGTCAAATCCGTCGATGACTTCCGCAACTCTGACAGGGTCTATTTTGCCGTTCAAATTAATGCAGCTGTGAATATTATAGGACAGCACGTTAACAACGAATTTTCCATCCCGGGTAAGCGGCCGGCGGCTGCTTTTCCGATTTTTTTTCATCAGGGAAAAGGCGGTTCTGCGAAGGTCCAGGGGCCGGAGAAAAGCTGCCTGGGTGTTGACCATCATGGGCAGCATCACAAATCCCCGGGTTTCATGGCAGCCGGGTCCGCCGTGGGATCCGTTTTCAATGGTGAAGGTCAGGGGCGGCTGATCCGGGGACCAGCCGGAAAGCACCAGATCCCCGGCATTTTTGTGCCGGCACAGGGCTTCCAGATCCAGTGCCGTATCGTTTAGAAATGGATGATCGTTTCCCAGGACTCTGGCTTTGTCGGCTTTTAGATCAAGAATGCCGTGCCAATTGATTGCTGTAACGGTTCCAGTGTGCTGGTTTTTAAACAAGACCAGGGGAATGCCTTCATCCACAACAAGACGTCGGGCAAATATTTCCCGTATATCGTCGGAAAGGGCCGTGGGAAAGTATACGTGGGCTATCGGTCCCATGGTGGTGATGTTGACCTGGTCCGGGGACAGGGCCGGTGATACCAGGTGTTGTTTGCGCCCGGGCTGTCCATGGCTGGCCAGCCACTGCCTGCCCCTGATATTGCGGTCTTCAAATTCCTGCCGGGATCTTACACTGGCCGGAGCGTTCCCTGCCGGAACAATTTCGGCAAACACACGACGAACCACTGTTTTTAATGATGTGCCGGTTCTGTAACCAAAGGTTTGGGTTGTTTCCTGGCCGTGATCTGAATAAAGAATCAGTCTGTAGGCCCGGCAGTCCGATCGAAGGGCTGTCCGGTAAATATCCTGAATCACGCCGTCGATTCCCTTGAGGGTCCAGTGGGCAAAGGCCGAGTCGGGTCCGCGGCGGTGCGCCTGCTCATCATAGCCGATAAAATTGGCGTGGATCACCGGTATCCCCCGGGAAACGTCCATCTTGACCCGGAACCGGATCAATTCCCGAAGAATACTGCAGATAAATACCCGGGTGGGAATAAACGTGAATTCCTTGAAAAAATTTTTCCCGTTGAGGATGCCTTTGAAAAAATCCCGGCAGGCCAGGATAAGCTCCAGCAGTCCCACGCCCAGAATCCGAAAGGCTTTAATGAAATGGAGCAGGGCCAGAATCACAAGCTTCAGCGGGTTCAGGGCTTGCAGCAGATTTTCAAGATGCATGGTTTGTGCACAGTACCGGGCCTCTTTGGCACCCCCGGCGAAGATGTTGCAGTATGCGCTTCCCCCTTTCAGCAGCGGGGCTTTACCGGCCGCAGCAAGTTCATCAGCCACGTGTTCAGCAGCATCGGCAAAAAACATGACCTGTCGCCTGTCATGTTCCCGGTTAATAAATTCAAATGCAGGGACTGATGTTTTTATGCCGTAAAACAATTCTCCCTGGACCGCCGGTGTGGTGGAGGGCATGCCGGAATAAAAGGGGTTCAGCGTAAACCTGTGGTCCTTGATCAGGGACTGGATAAAGGGCAGCTGCTTTTGGGAAAGGCCTTTTTCCAGCTGATCAAAGCCGAGTCCGTCCACCTGGATCATGACCAGCCCGGGGTCGGTACTTGAACCGGTATGGGCGTGAAGCCCCATGAGTTTGACAGCCAGCTCACTTCTGGAAATTTTTTTTCTGAAAAGACGGATATGCCGGTAAGTTTTTTCAATCACAGAACCGTTAGATGTCAAGGATGTTGCAGGCCTTTTTTTTAAAAATATATGCATCACGATCTTTTTGTCTTTTTTCTGATGTTTCTTCCTTTTACTTTTTGTTCTTATTTCAAGGCGTTTGTCTCAAGTTGATCGATAAACCGGCATGGCCGCTCCATGATCATGGTTTCACCCAAATTCAGGTCTCTATATCTCATTTGGAAACCTGAACCCCTTCTGTACAAGAATTTTTCACCCTGGAGGGTAAATTTTATATCAAGGCTGGACCAGACGATAATCAAGGCCAAATTTGAT
>JAGYOW010000086.1 GCA_018399285.1 Desulfotignum sp. | reverse complement strand
CGGCGGCACATATCCCTGAATGATCCGTTCCGATGATTTGGCCCGGCCTTCTTCTTTCAGGGCCGCCAGTTCCAGTTCCAGGCTGCTGTCCAGTTTATCTGTACTCATCTGTCCGTCTCCTGTATGATTTTGAGGTCATACCTCATTTTATTGGGTCCGGGTCCAGTCCAGAATCACTTTGCCGGATCTGCCCGACCGCATCACCTCAAACCCGTCTTCAAACTGGGTATAGGCGAACCGGTGGGTGATCAAAGGCGTGATGTCCAGGCCGGTCTGAATCATGGAGGTCATCTTGTACCAGGTTTCATACATCTCCCGGCCGTAGATCCCCTTGATGGTGAGCATGTTGAACACCACCTTGTTCCAGTCGATGGGGGTCTGGTCCGGCATGATCCCCAGCAGCGCTATTTTGCCCCCATGGCACATATTGTCTAAAATCCCTGCCAAAGCCGAAGGGTTGCCCGACATCTCCATGGCCACGTCAAACCCTTCCTTCATGCCCAGTGTTTTCTGGGCTTCCGCAATGGTTTGCCGGGTGACATCCAGGGCCAGATCAGCCCCGGCCGTTTTTGCCAGATCCAGACGGTACGGGTTGACATCCGTGACCACCACATACCTGGCCCCGGCATGCCGGGCAATGGAAACGGCCATGCACCCGATGGGGCCGGCCCCCGTGATCAGCACATCTTCCCCCAGCACGTCAAAGGACAGGGCCGTGTGGGTGGCATTGCCTAAGGGATCGAAACAGGCCAGGGTTTCCAGAGGAATTTTTGAATCACAATACCACACATTGGTCACGGGAATGGCCAGAAATTCGGCATAGGCCCCGGGCCGGTTCACACCCACCCCTTTGGTGTCTTTGCACAGATGCCGCCTTCCGGCCAGGCAGTTTCTGCAATGGCCGCAAACCAGATGCCCTTCCCCGGACACCAGATCCCCTTTTTTGAAGTCCGTCACATGGGACCCTATTTTTTCAATAGTACCCACAAACTCATGGCCGACATGCATGGGCACGGGAATGGTTTTAGCGGCCCAGTCATCCCAGTTGTAAATATGCACATCCGTGCCGCAGATGGCGGTACGCAAAATTCTGATCAATACCTCATTGTGCCGGATCTCCGGCACGGGTACTTCCCGGAGCCACAGCCCCTGCTCCGGTTTTGCCTTGACAATCGCTTTCATGGTCTGTTTCATGGGTATCTCCCTGTCAATGAGTGTCCGGCCGGCGTCTGATTCGCCTGCGATCCCTGAATTCGGACTACATATCAATCAATGATACAGGGGCAGGTCATCCGGGTCCACCCCTTTTTTTTGCATAAAGGTATTCATGGCGTTCAACACCCCGGGATCGATCTCTGGGAGCACATACCGGGCCAGCATCCGGTCCCGGGTATCCTGAATGTTTTTAAGCAGTTTTTCCTGGGGAGACATGCCGGCCAGGTGCCCCCGCAGCGCCACGGATGGGTTCCAGGTGTGGGTCCGGCATTTTTTCATGGTGTCCATGGTGGTGAGAAACAAGCCTCCCGGCCCCACGGATTCAATGAGATTAAAATTCAGGGTGGCGTCATCCACGATCATGTCATCCATATAGAATTGAATCATCTGGATAATCTCCAGGTCCATGATGAATTTTTCATAAGAGATGGCGGCAAAGCTGTCCAGAATGCCGGCACTGTGCACGATCAGGCTCACTTCGTTCTGCAGGGCCGTGAACATGGACAGCATGCTCTCATACCCGGCCGGGGCGGACAGGCTTTTCGCATCAGTGACCGATCCCCCGGCCCGGCTGGGCACCCCGTAATACCGGGCCAGGGCCGCACAGTATTTTGCCTGGAGCGCATAGGCCGGGGACCCGATGGAAATGTTGCCGGTTTTCATGTCCGACCCATAGCACTGGATTCCGAAAATCACCGGGGTTCCCGGATGCAGGGTTTGGGCCAGGCAGATGAGCCCTAACGCTTCGGCCGTGGCCATGGCCACATTGCCGGCCAGATCAATGGGACCCGTGGTGCCGGCCGCCACCCCCGGTGACAGGATCACGGGCTGGCCGTATTTTCCCGCCACATCCAGGGCCGACAGTCCGGTGTCATCCACCTGGAGCGGGCTCACCGGGCTGATCATGGTAAGCACCCGGGGCGTTTGGACCAGCGGCGTTTTCCCGCCCATGCGGATGGCCGCCAGGGTCATGATATCTTCCATGTGCTCCCGGCGGCCCGGTATACCGAAAACACATTTGTCCGAATAGATCAGGGCCGCATACATCATGGCCAGGTGACTGACCTTAGCAGCCACATCCGAAGGCTGGGCCAGGATCCCGCCGTTAATGTGAAACAGGTCACTGACCTGTACCAGTTTCAAAAAGTCCACATGGTCCTGGAAAATAGCATTTCGGATATTGCCGTCCGGGTCCATGACGGACGCGCATCCATAACCCGGGGCCAGGCTGGACGATCCATCTCCCAGGATCATGTCATGTTCCCGTGAAATACCGTGCAGGGTGAATTGTGCCGGGGCGCTGCCCAGCAGCGCATCCACCTGATCCGGAGAAAACACGGCCCGGTCTGCTTTCATGGATATTCCCTTTTCCGACAAAATATCCAGGTACGGCCGGCTTAAGATCCGGATACCGATCTCTGAGAGGATCTGCCGGGCCATGCCGTCCAGTTTTTCCAGATTTTCCAGGGGCGGCTCCGGGGATTTCGGCAATTTTCGGGTCATCATGTTTTCTCCTGTCAACCAGCAGTCAGTTCCTTTACCCCGGCTTCCCGGATCTCTGCCATGGCTGCCAGCACTTTTTCGGGCAGCCCCGGCACCTTGTGGTGATCCAGAATATCGGCCAGCCGATCCTGGATCCGCCGGGCCATATCTTTTTCCCCTTTTTCCTGCCAGATTTCATAGGGTTCTCTGGCCAGCAATTTTGATCCCCACACGGCCGTGCGGCAATGATCCACGGTATGGCGGTGGGATAGAAAATGCCCGCCGGGCCCGATGTCTCCGATCACCTGCCGGGCAATGGTTCCGGCATCCACCCGAATCCCTTTCATGAATTTTTTCGCCATGCCCACGGCCTCGTTGCCCAGCACCAGCTGGGCTGCGGAACAGACCATGGCCTGGTCCAGATAACCCACGTCATGGATCAGGTTGAGCCCGGCCAGGGCCTGGGTGATGATGGAAAATCCGCTCTCCAGACCGGCCTGGGCATCCACCCCCTTGGCGTCCGTGCACCCGGCATATCCCCAGGTGGGCAGATCAAACGACTGGGCCACTTCCGCCTGGGCCGAGATTCCCAGACTCATCTCCGGATATCCCACACCAAACACGCCCGTGGACATGTTCAGGATCTGGACATTGCCGCTCAGACACACGGGGCATCCGGGCTGGCGCAGCTGGGCCAGGACCAGGCACATCAACGATTCCGCCGTGATCAGGGTCACCACCCCGGCCATGGTCATGGGGCCCGTGGCCCCCATCTGCACAGCCGGTCCCGGCACCTGGGGAATAAAATAATCGGCTGCCGCAAAGATCCGGTCCACGGTTTCTTCCGGCTGCATCAAAGGAGAAATCGGTTCCGGATACAGGGCCAGAAACGGTTTCTGCCGCAATTTGTCCATACCCCCGGCCACCTGGGCCGCCATTTCCAGCACCAGTTCTGTGCCCCGGCCGGAATACCCGATGAACACAATGGGCTTGACCGTGTGGGTCACCACGGCCTCAAACTCATACAGGTCCGCAGCAATGGCAGGTACGTCCTGACACGATCCCATGGGCATGACCCAGTCGATGTTTTCACACGCATCCGCCACCTTTGCCCCGATGCCGATATCCGCCACCGTGGTGGGATGGATCTCACCGGTCCGGGCATCCTTGGTTCGCGGACTGCCCGTGGAAGTGCCGTAATAGCTTTTCCGCCCCTCCACCTCCAAAGCCCGGTTTCCGTGCCGGTCATACAGGACAAACCCGTTGGGTGCCGTGGTCAGGCACTGTTTGACAATGAACTCCGGCACCCGGACATGGTCACCCGCCACCACGGCCCCGGCTTTTTCGAGCATCTGCCGGGCCCCGTCATGGAGCACCCGGAACCCCACACTGTACATGATATCAAAGGCGGCCCGGCGGATCTCGAATATCTGGTCATCGCTCAATATCCGCATATAAGGCCGCTGCGACTGAATGGCGCCTGAATGGATCATTTCCCTGCTCCTTGCTGTGTCTGCCGGCATCGGTGCCGGGTATTGTCTTTATTATTTCGGCAATACCATAAAAACAGCGGCACTGCCAGCCCATGGCGATGATTTTTTTCATGCCTGCCGGGACTTTACAGGGTGAAACAAAGCCGCTATAGTGCGCCGCATGAAATATTATGCTGTCGCCACCGGTCGCACCACCGGCATTTTTACCACCTGGCCTGAGGCCAAAGCCCAGGTGGAAGGATTTCCCGGGGCTGTTTACAAAAGCTTTAAAACCCGGGAACAGGCTGAGGTATTTCTGGCGGACCCCGTCCTGGGAACCGGCAGAAAAAAAACCGCTTCCAGTCAAAAATCCCGGAACAACGGCCCTGCAGGCGCTGACAATGACTGGCCTGAGGGCACCATTGTGGTGTACACGGACGGCAGCGCCATCGGCAATCCCGGACCCGGCGGATACGGGGTGGTGATCCAGGAACATCCGGACACCCCGGCAAAGGAACTGTCCGGCAGCTACGGGCACACCACCAACAACCGCATGGAGATGACCGCCGTGATCAAGGCCCTTCAAGCGCTTCAGGGAACGGGCTCCCCCGTGGTGGTGCACTCGGACTCCCGGTATGTGGTGGATGCCCTGACCAAAGGATGGGCCGCAGGATGGGAAAAAAGAGGCTGGAAACGGTCCAACGGCCAGCCGGCCCTGAACCCGGACCTGTGGAAACAGCTGCTGCCCCTGGTTCAATCCCTGAATGTGCGGTTTGTCTGGGTCCGGGGTCACAGCGGCAATCCTTTGAACGAACGCTGTGATGAACTGGCCAATACCGCGGCCCGGAACGGGAATCCCCAGGACGACACCATGTAATTCACCGATATTTGCGCCCTTACTTTAAGATATTTCGAAGTTATCATTCGAAATATCTTAAAGTAAGGAGGCTGATATAGTGAAAGCCAAGGCCGGGGAGCGGGCAGTCCCGGAAAAACTGAACTTCAACCGGGTAACCCCTCTGCTGAACCGCAGATACCGGTCGGTTAGCAACCTGCTTGCCCTGAACATGACCGGAAAAGAGATTTTGCCGCGCCGACAGTTTATGTGCTTCAACCCGTTGCATACCAGTCCGGCCGCTGCGGCCCCCGACACCTGAAAAGGCTTCAACAGCCATAAAGGATGGATCTTATAACAAAACAAACGTCCGATTCCATCGACCGGAACCCGGACTGATGCAAGGAGCATTGCCGCCAATGATGACACACCCCACTGTCTGCCTTCTGGGAATCCCCTGGGATGTCCATTCCTCTTACATGACGGGCCCGGCACTGGCCCCAGCCGAGATACGATGTGCTTTTGATTGTGATTCCGCCAACAAATGGACGGAATCCGGCATTGACCTGGGACAGGCGGAGATCATTCAGGATGCCGGGGATCTGGCGCTGGAAGGCGACCCCGATCCCATAGCACGGATTCAGTCACGAGTTGCGGAAATGCTGGACCGGAATCTTCTCCTGCTGTGCCTGGGCGGAGATCATGCCGTGACCTACCCTGTGGTCAAAGCCGTAAGCCGGAAACATGCTCCTTTGAACATTCTGCATTTTGACGCCCATCCCGACCTGTACGATGAACTGGACAACGATCGCCTGTCCCATGCCTGCCCGTTTGCCCGGATCATGGAAACCGGCCGGGTGGCCCGCCTGGTCCAGGTGGGAATCCGGTGCATGAACGGACACCAGAAGAGCCAGGCTGAAAAATTCGGCGTGGAAGTCCATGAGATGAAAGACTGGCAGGGGCCGCCCGCATTGACGTTTGACGGGCCTCTGTATATTTCCGTTGACATGGATGCCCTGGACCCGGCTTTTGCCCCGGGGGTGTCCCACTGGGAACCCGGGGGCCTGTCAGTGAGAGAGCTGATTCAGGTGCTGCAACAGGTCAAGGCAGACCGGATTGTGGGCGCGGACCTTGTGGAATACAATCCCCGGCAGGACCCGTCCGGACGGACCGGCATGGTGGCGGCCAAACTCATGAAAGAGCTGATGGGGCGGATGCTTGTCTGACTGCGATCAGTGTTTTTTTTTGTCCTTGGGTCCATTGCAGGTCAAGGCGTTTGCTTG
>JAGYOW010000085.1 GCA_018399285.1 Desulfotignum sp. | reverse complement strand
TCACCATCCTAGGCAGCTGATCCGGTCTGTCCTGGATTTTCAGCTGCTTTTAAACCGGGTAAGCCGAGAGGATGCCTGCGGTTTTCGGCCGTTGAAATATCCGCAGGCTGCATAATACCGCAGGTCTTTCTGCCACAGAGAGAAAAAACGCGGATCATGAGAGATCCGTTTCAGCACCCTTTTCGGGCGGTGCAGGGTATCCAGCAGGGGAGAAAACAGTTCGGACGGATCCCTGAAGCATTCCCAGTCACACTGGCGACAGTCCGGCACCCTGTCCAGCGCACCCGGGTTCAGTTTTGGAAAAGGCCCCAGGTCTTCACGGCCCCGGTACCCGCAGGGGTAGGTGTGGCCGTCATCGGAACCGATGAAAAAATAATCTGTGCCGCCTCGGCATCCGGCCGTTTCCACTGCCGGACCGGGGGACGGGAGCAATGCCTGATGCTGGGCGATAAGGGTATGCAGGGCACTGAGGGGGGTGAAAATGCGTAAATAAGGCCGGTGACGGGTCACATTGGCGGCCAGGGCCTGGTAGAGGGCCACTTTTTCTTCCCGGGTGAACCGCACCACGGCCTCCCCGGCCGTGGCCGCATACACCGCCTGGAGCCCGCCTTCCGAATCAGTATCTTCAATGCTCATGGGATAACAGGTGTTGGCAATGGTGAATCCCATGCGGGCCACCTGCCGGAAAAACCGGTCAAATGCGACATGAAACCTCTGGTAAAACGCTTCCAGATACGCGGTGTCACTGGAAAACCCTTTCCGGTGAAGGTCCCGGGTCGATGGACCGCCCACCAGGCGGTTGATGCCCAGGTTCACCGACGGAAATATGCCGGCATCATGAAAAATGGGAATGGCCGTCTCTATCCCCCGGACCACGTCCGGCAGCCCCCGCATCTGTTCATGCACCTTTGGCAACGCTGAATCCAGACTGATCCAGAAATTTCTCAAAGGCGTTGCCGCCAGTTTGTCTGCCATGGCCTTGATCCGGTCCCTGAAACCCGGCTGTCGGCTGCCGCAGAACAGAAAACCGTTGGTACCGGTGCGGATATAAGGGATGCCGGCCCGGCCGGCATGGGAGATCAATTCCATGACCGGGTCCAGGTACAACAGGGGTTCCCCGCCTGTAAATGAAACCGCCTGGACCCCTTTTTCCCCGGCCGCATCCAGGATCTGCCGGATGGCAGCGGCTTTTAAACGGGTTCGGCGGATATCCGCGGTCTTCCGCATGCCGCACTGGGGGCATGTGGCATTGCACTGATTGGTGACCTGGATGACCAGTTGTCCGGGTACCCGGTCTTTTGCCAGGCAGGTCACTGTCTTCAAAACAGAAAGAAGCGTCATGAGTTGAGTCTCCTGTTGTCCGTTTTTTTCGTCAAAGACTCATGGAGTCTTTCCACGGGTGATCGTTTGGAGGCCTTGCCATCCATCATCCATGATTCCCGGCTTCCAGGACAATCAGACGGGGTTTTTCCCCCTTTGACCCGGGCCGGGTGTTTTCGTTCAGATATGCCTTAAAGTCCGGCCTCCAGCAGAAGTATCAGGATGGTCTTTCCCAGCTGAGCCCGTGCCATGTTGAATTCGGTTTCATCGTCAGTGGACACCATCAAACTGCTGAAATACGCAATGCGGTTGACAAGCCCTGACTGGTGTCCGGCCAGGTTGACCCGACTGGAAAATCCGCGCTGTTTTGATATCACTTTGTTCATGGTGATAAAGGATGCTGTCACCAGCAAGCCGATGGCGCTCAACGCCAGGATGTATCGAAGCCTTATATTTTTTACCGTTTTCTAGAGAATTCATGGATGTATATTTAACCCCAACCGTTTGGTTTTATGACCAGAACTGCAAAAAAGCCGGACGGCCCATCGACTATTTTGATAGATAATAGCAGGGTATTGTTAGAAGACTATTTTTTTTACCGCGATTCTCAACCGGAAATGAAATTTTTTTACCAGGTGCTAATCATCCTGTAATAATTCCGTTTTAGGTGATAAAAATTACTGGTAGTGTCAAAATTTTATGAAAAGAAGTGAAAAATATGAAAGACGATTGAGTAATTTAATAACGCAGAAAAGTACCCCGAGATCCTCTTGATTTTTTGTGGGTCCAAAGCATCTCGGGGTATTTGTTTATCGGCAATAACGACGAGCATAGGGTATCCGTCGTTTTGCAAAACAGGTTTGATCTTTGACAATCCGTTTTTGAGAGTTGCTGCCGCCTGCTCGAGTAAGGCGACCCATTTATCGGGCATTAAAGAGTGTTCTTTAAGTGCATCAAGCGATACCGGTGTGGCGTTTTTCAAAGAGCTGTGAGGCCTCATGAAATTATAAAAGCTACAAAAAGCGTTGTGAGAGCCACAGCGCCGTCAAATGTTTTAAATCCGGCCCTTGGCCTGGTGTGATATTTGTAAGTACGATTGAGGCGCTCAACCAACTGTTTGAAACTTCGGTATTCCTTGCTTTGGTCATCAAGGTTTTCTTGAGACCGATGACTGTCCGTTTTGTCAGTTTGCTGTCATCGTTTTTGATCAAATCATTGTAGGCCATGACAGCTGAATCATAAGCCGGGTTGCCGTCTGTGATCAGATCCGGATGCTTTGCCTTGTCACTGGGATTACCAAAGGTGTTATACAACAATGCCAAGGCTGGCTGCATACCACGGTGATTGGAAATGTTATATCCACATATGGCGCGGGTTTTAGAGTCAATAACAAAACCAAGTGTAGGTCCACTTGTTATCAACAAGGATGTAAGTTTCATCAGTTATGAGATGTTCCATAGGTGCAGGACCATGTTCATCAATATATGACGATAGATGCTGTGCAGCCAAATTGATGTAGTTCACAACGGTTTGGTGAGAAAGACTGATATCAAATATACTCCTTCAGTGCATCACGGGTTACCCGGGAACTTAAACCCAGGTTAATAGCGAATGTCAGAACGAGTCCCAGTATGGTGTTGTTGTGAATATTCCGCAGATTGTACCCTGGTATCCAGAACCGGTCTTTGTGTGACCAGGTCATCTGGGGATATGTGATACTCCTGTATTGATAATGAAGTTTGAAGTTGGGATCATATTTTTGTCGGTCACGGATATCCTGCTCTTCTTTGTAAGCCGTGTTTTATTATTCAAATAATGAGGGCAGGTATAGCTAAAGCATTTATAAATGGTGCTTTGCTTGCTTTGTTTCCATTGGGAAAGAGCTTTGAGCAGTGAGTGACATAGATACCTGGTTTTTCGTTTGCGCTTGGTGCCGTGAGAAGGACTGGTTTTGCCGCAGATTTAGAGCATTTGACCTGAGATTGCAGCATTCCATTGTTTAAGTACAAATACTTTGCAGGAGCCTCACAGTGGCCACATTTACATCCGTATATGGTGGTTTTCTTCCATTTCGATGGCAGACTGGGGTTGATGGATTTGCCTGAAAGGCTCTCTTGGCCTGTTTGAGCAATTTCCACTCCAGTTTATAAGAAATTTTGTCATCAGCCGGTAAAGGCGGGGATTTGGTCGACACGAAACTGTCGGTAGTGAGGGGGCTTTTCATCCGATTTAAGGGGGATATCAGATCTTGAATTGCTGAGGATCTCATGGAAGATGATCACAGCCGAAGCCAGTTCATTGAAGGTCAATCTACGGCAGAACCATTTTATGAGACGTAACAAAGAATGATGCATTGTATGCGGACCTTTTGGTTTTGATTTATTTTGGCGATTATGAACCAACCACCGATTGGTTCGCATACAATTTAACTTTCAAATTCAGATTAAAAAAGAGGGAAAAGAAGTATTTACCCGAAATCCTTTCTGGTAAGAGATTTCGAGAAAAAGTAAGAACAATTTTTGACAAAAGTAAATTACTGGCAAGGAAAAAATGAACATAAACATTTGCAGGGAAACCTGGAAACAGGCCTTTCACCCAGATGCCGGATCTGATGGATCCTGAATTCGTTTTTCATCCCATTGTTCACGTTCATACTGACATCTGTTCGGCGTCGAGGCCCGGTTCTCCGGCTTTACCGGGACGATTTTGAAATTCGGAGAGATCTGTTTGACACGGCCCGTGGAAAAGGGCCTGCGCCATCAGGTGACCTGTTTCTGCAACAGAGAATAATGACCCGGTTTTTACCGTTTCGAAAAGAAAACCGGTTCAGGCTTTCTTCTTCGCCTGGATCACCGAATATGCCTGTCGCCGGATTATCACCTCGGCAGCATCCTTTCAATGATCGAACATTCAGGGCTGGTCCCTCGCTGATATCTGCTTTGTCCTGCGAGTGGATCCGATGTCATCATGGACGAGCAAGGATTCACATACTGACAGGTACCGGTCCCAGGGATTTCGATAGCCTTGTCAGGATATGATATCCGCTCTCAAGGGATTCAACTGCTGGACTGAACGGCACCGGATTACATGATCCTTCACCGGGACCTTTACCGTGATTTCAGGGAGAACACCAAAACCCAACAGATCCTGTCTTTTATGATCACCTATTCCCATCTGATGGGATGCCGGGTGATCGGCCCGAATGGTGGCCCCCTGGGCATTATCAGGGAATCCGCATTCAAACAGTAAATTTTTCCAAATTCGGCAGGCAATTGCTGGAGAACCCTTCTTTTGGCAGAGATATTTCCCGTTTTGTGACCAAAATTCCTGTGGCGGATGTGCAAGCTTCCCTTGAAACTCTGATTGAAATCTACACCCGGTTCAATAATAACGAAGGCCTGATCATGGTGGACAACCTGAAATATGTCGGTGTGCTCAGTACCAATTCCCTGCTGAAACTGATCAATGAAAAAAATCTGACCCAGGCCCGGGATCAGAATCCACTCACACAGCTGCCCGGCAACAACCTGATCCATGAATATTTGAGCAGCAGTCTGTCGGATGAACAAGCGGTTTATCACCTGATCTACTTTGATTTCGACAACTTCAAAGCGTTCAATGACCGGTATGGATTCCGAAGCGGTGACCGGGTCATTTTGATGTTTGCCGAACTCCTCAAAAAAACCGCATTTTCCGAAAACCGGTTCGTGGGCCATGTGGGAGGGGATGATTTCTTCATGGGAATTCGAAACAATAACCTTGAAACCGTCGAAGAACAGATGGCTTCCCTGGCCCGGGAGTTCAAAAAGAATGTTGAAAGTTTCTATGATTTCGATACCGTGAAAAAAGGTTTTCTGTTGGCCATGGATCGGGAAGGCAAAAAACGGAACCTGCCCCTGATGACGGTCAGTGTGGCCATACTGGAACTGACGGCGGGTGACAAAAAGGGACTGACGGTCGAAGACATGGCCAACATGCTGGCCGGGCTGAAAAAAAAGGCCAAACATTCCGATGCCGGCATTGCCAGTGCCAGGGCCTTGAACAGGCAAAAATCAGGCTGAATGAGTCGGCTCAGGCCTTGAACCGCTGGCCAAGACATCTGTGGACATGGCCGGCAAACGGCAACGGCAGGTACCCTGGCAGGGAATGATGTGTTTTGCGCATCGTCAAAAAAATCCATTTGTGTTCCAGAAAATTGAACGCGGCAAAAAGATCCCACAGCGGGGGGAGAACAATGGTGACGCTTTCTCCTACCCGGCACAGTTCCCTGAAAAACAACTCCGGCTGTTCCACATGTTCAATGGTATGTGAACACAGTACCTTCTTGAACTGCCTGTCTGCAAAAGGCAGCTGGTAAATATCGTCGATCAGGACAAAATTGGGGATCTGCGCATGCCGGATGATATCAGCATTGATTTTTCCGGCACCGGTTTTCCCGCAGCATATGTTCAGGTCCCATTGCTGCCGGGAAATGATCCGTTCCTTCATCACAGAATAACTAATGAAATTGACCATTTTCCCCAAAAACAGGGTACTCATGAAAAAAAGGGCTGGAATCATGCTGTGCTGTTCGAGAATTTCCGTCATGTTCTGATTTTCCCACCGGGTTTAATGCCCGGCCATCGATTCCTTCCTTTTCTGGTAACCCGGCTGACCGATCAACCCGATGCGGCTGATGGATACACAGATCCTTATCTTCGTTTATCATTCTATATGGCAATTGATAAAATCAGGTTTGTCATTTGTTAGATTTTCATCAGCCGGGAAAAGCGGTCTGCGGACACAGGCGACAAAAAAACCGCTCCTTTTCAATGTTGTCTTTTGAAAATCCCTGTGCTATTGGGTCTATGCCATCAACAAAAACAACCTTCCGGTCTGTTTTCAAGTCGGACCGGGAAAGGAAGGTGTCATGAAACCCGGGTTCACATATATGATCGGGCTGCTGTTTGCGGCCTGCTGCATGTCGTTTTTCAGCTGTTCATCTCCGCCCATGGAACAGTTGGTCATCAAGGGCTCCACCACCATGGCACCGAT
>JAGYOW010000084.1 GCA_018399285.1 Desulfotignum sp. | reverse complement strand
AACAGGGCAACCCCTGGCTGACCTGGCATTACGAACCCGGCGAAATCCTGGTCCGGGGGGAGGAAGACAAAAACCAGGATGGTGTGGTGGAGATCTGGTATCTGTATGAAAACGGCAGACTGGTCACGGTCAAGGAAGACACCACCCTGGACGGCAAACCGGACCTGTGGGAAACCTATGACAAAACCCAGGCCATGGTGAAACGTGAACGGGACCTGGATTTTGACGGGATTCCGGATTTTGTGGAAACGATAGACCAAGCTGAAACCGATTCCTGATCAGCTGAAAGGAAAAAACAAACACCCATGCTGGCATTTTTATCCAAAGGGGGGATCCTGGTCATCCCCATATTATTCTGCTCCGTTCTGGTTCTGGCCATTTTTTTTGAACGCATGATCCGGTATGCGGTCAACCGGAGGCGGGGAAAGGAAATTGAAATCAAAATCGCCGATCTGGTGGCCAAAGGCCGGGAAGAAGATGCCCTGGCCCTTTCCAGGCAAAGCAACTCCCCCATGGGCCGGATTCTTGAAAAAGCCATTCAGGCAAGGGACCTGGACAAGGACACCCTGGAATCGGTGATTGTGAATGCCACGGAAAACGAGGTCCGGGACCTGTCCGCCTATCTCCAGGCCCTGGCCACCATCGGCAATATCGCACCGCTGCTGGGGCTTCTGGGAACCATCATCGGCATGATCAAGGCGTTCATGGTGATCCAGGACATGGGCGGAAAAGTGAATGCCGCGGTTCTGGCCGGCGGCATCTGGGAGGCCATGCTCACCACGGCCCTGGGGCTGGCCGTGGCCCTGCCCACCATGGTGGCCCACTCCTATCTGCTGTCCAAAGTGGACAAATACGAGGCAAGGCTGCAGAACGGCTCGATTCTTTTCCTGAAGGCCATTGCCGCAAAGGACCGGTAAGCATGCTGAAATTCAAAAAACACACCCACCGGTATCAGATTCAGGCACCCCTGACCTCCCTGATCGACATCGTGTTTCTGCTGCTGATCTATTTTCTGCTCACCACCAATTTTATCGTGGAGGAAGGGATCAAGATCAAACTGCCCCAGGCCACGGCATCAGCCCCCCAGATCAAGCAGGAGATCACCGTGTTTGTGGACAGGGAAGGCACCGCGTACATGGCGGACCAGAAAGTCCCCATGGACCAGCTGTATACCCGGCTCAAAGAAAAAATCGGCAATGATCCAGACCGCCTGGTGATCATCAAGGCGGACAAAACCGTTATTCTGAACAAGGCCGTCAAAGTCATGGACATTGCCAAGGCGGCCGGAGCGGCCCGGCTGAGCCTGGCAACGGAAAAAGGGCTCTGAGTCAAGGGTATGTCACAGCACCCCCATATGTCTGTCAACTGGCTGCTGCATGGATTCATCCTGGTCTCCTTTGGCATCCACGTACTGATTTTTCTTCATATGGCAGGCATCTATGAAAACCGGGCCATGTCCTATATTGAACTCACCTTGCAGCAGGTGTCCAAACCATCCACCCGGGACATTCCCTCTCCCCGGATCCGGCGGAAACAGGTCCAGAAAACCAAAGTGACGCCCATTGACCCCAAACCGTTTCAGGTCCCGAAAATGAAACTGGATCCGGTGGTGACCCGGACACCTACCGTGACAAACGATCAGATTCCGCTGCCCCAGATACCCGACACCGTGAGTGCGGCATCGGTGCCGGTCACCGGAATCCGCCCCCAGCCGGAATCCGTGGTGGATACCACGGATGTTCAGACACAATTCACCACGGCCCGGGACTATTTTGAAATGCTGAACTTAAGGATTCACAGCGTCAAAAAATATCCGGAATCGGCCCGGTCCCGGCATATTCAGGGGCGGGTCAAGGTCAAATTCGTGCTCCTGGCGGACGGGTCCCTTAAAGAAGTTCAGGTGGTGAAAAGTTCCCGGCACAAAAATCTGGATGACGCGGCCGTGACTGCCGTCAAAAAAGCGGCCCCGTTTCCCAGGCCCCCGGCATCTCTTTTTAAAACCCCGGTCACATTTCAGATTCACATTCTTTTTGAACTGGCCTGATTGCAATGCATCGCTGTGAATACCCAAAGGAAAAATTTCCATTATGAACACACCCCGTCTGTTACAAAAAATCCTTGTATTCATCATTGCCACATGTCTTTTTTTCACACCCCAGCTGGTGCAGGCCAATGCAGGCAAAGAACGGATCATCACGGACATGACAGGCCGAAAGGTTGCAATCAAAGGCCCGGTCCAGCGGGTGGTCACCACCTTTAAGCCGGCCAGTCTGTGTATGTTGTCCCTAGGTCTGGCCAACACGCTGGTGGGCGTGGACAATTCCAGCCGAAAAGATCCATTGCAGGTATCGGTCTGGCCGGATATCCAAAACTTAGCAGGGGTCGGTACCAAATCCATGGGTATCAACCTGGAAACACTGGTGTCCCTGAAACCGGATCTGGTGATTTTCTATTCCCAGAATGACGGCCTGCCTGCCACGGAAAAACTCACGGCCATGGGGATTCCCTGCATCGTGATTCTTCCGGAATCCTTTGACAGCATTTTGCAGGCCATGGAAATCATTGCCCGGGCCATGGGAAATTCCCAACAGTTAACTTTTGTCCGGAACCAGATGGATGCGGTGCTGGCGCTGGTGGATGACCGGCTGGCCGACCTGCCCGAGTCCCGGGAAAAAACCGGGTATTTTGCCTCCCCCCTAGGACTGTTCAGTACCACCACCGGGAGCATGCTTCAGGATGAAATTTTTGCCCGGGCACGGATCCGCAATGTCTCGTCCCATCTGACCGGATATTTTCAGGACATCTCCCCGGAACAGCTTGTGGAATGGAATCCGGACATCATGGTGCTGTCCCAGCACATGAAAAAAAGTCAAGTCCGGCGCCTGGATCTGGCGCCCTTACAGGGAATTACCGCCATTTCCGAAAATCGTGTATTTCGATGCCCTTCCAGCCTGGCCCCATGGGACTTCCCGTCCCCTTTGGCCGTGCTGGCCACGCTATGGGTGGCCAAAAAAGCCTATCCAGAACAATTTGCCGACATTGATGTGCTTGCCCAGGCCGATGCCTTTCACCGGAATCTGTATGGAAAAACCATGACCCGGATGGGCGGAACCCTTGAAGACGCGATTGACTGAATGAGCACATCCCGCGCATCCGGCCGACTGCTGGGGCTGCTGGGCCTTATTCTGGCGGCGGCCCTGGTGATCTCGCTTTTTTCAGGCCGGATTCAGATCCACTGGCAGGAGATGGTGACCTTTGGCATCCACCTGTTAAAAGGGCAGGATTTACCCGCGGATCTGGTGCACAAAGAGCTGGTGTTGTTATGGCTCCGTTTGCCCAGATGTCTCATGGCCCTGCTGGTGGGGTCGGCCCTGGCCGTATCCGGGGCCGTGTACCAGGCCCTGTTCCGCAATCCCCTGGTGTCTCCGGATATCCTGGGCGTCTCGGCCGGGTGTACCTTCGGGGCGGCCCTGGGGCTGATTCTGGCCTCGGATGTTTTCGGCCTGGTCCAGGTCCTTTCCTTTTTTTTCGGCATCACTGCCGTATGCCTGAGTCTGGGACTGGCCCGGGTGATTTCCATAAAACCGGTGATCGTGCTGGTTTTAGCCGGTATTGTGGTGATGTCGTTTTTCAATGCCCTGCTCATGGTGGTGAAATATTTTTCCGACCCCTATGACGAGCTGCCCGGCATCATTTTCTGGGTCATGGGCAGCCTGAGCCGGGTCTCCTGGGAGCATGTGGCAACCATGGCACCATTTACCCTGGTCGGACTGATTGTGTTCATTGTACTGGGATTCCGCCTCAACATTCTGTCTTTGGGCGATATCCAGGCCAAATCTTTAGGCATGAATCCGTCACTGTTCCGCCTGATTTTGATCACGTTCAGCTCATTTATGGTGGCAGTGTCCGTGGCCTGCTGCGGGCAGATCGCCTGGATCGGCCTGGTGATACCCCACATGGCCCGGTCCCTGGCCGGACCGGAACACCAGAAAATGATCCCGGTGACAGCCCTGCTGGGCGCCATCTTTCTTTTACTGGCGGATTCCGCGGCCCGAAGCATCTCTTCGGCCGAAATTCCCGTGGGGATTATCACGGCCCTTACCGGGGCCCCGATTTTCGGGTATTTCTTGTACAAAAACCGCAACACTGGGTGGCTGTGATGCTTTCCTGCCGCCAGCTTGGATTCAGGTATGGAGATATCCGTGTGCTGCACGATATCTGTTTTACCGTGAAAAAAGGGTGTTTCTGCGTGGTGCTGGGCAGAAACGGATCCGGGAAAACCACCCTGATCCACTGCCTGAACCGGATTTTGCATCCCACCAAAGGACAAGTTTTCATCGACGGCAAAGACATGACATCCCTGTCCCGGAATGAGATCGCCCGGGCCGTCAGCCTGGTGCCCCAGGAACATATGGAAATCTTTCCTTTCCGGGTCATCGATGTGGTGGTGATGGCAAGAGCTCCGTTTCTGGGAACGGCCGCCGCACCCAAAACCATCGATTACACAATTGCGGAAAAGGCCCTGAAACAGTTGCACGCCTTTCACCTGGCGGATAAAAATTTCAACCGGATCTCCGGGGGAGAACGCCAGATCGTGCTGCTGGCCCGGGCCATTGCCCAAAACGCCCGGATCATGCTGCTGGATGAGCCCACCAATCACCTGGATTTCAATAATCAGTACCATCTGCTGTCCGCCATCAAGGAGCTGTGCCGCACAACCGATTTGTGCCTTGTGGCCTCCATGCACGACCCCAATCTGGCATCTCTGTTTGCCGATGTTGTCATCATGCTGAAAAACGGCCGAATTTTATATCATGGGCCGAATCAAAAAGTGATGACACCCCGAAACATATCCGCTCTGTATGATGTCGATACCCGGGCGATTCCCATCGGAGACCGGAAACAATTGTTTTTACCCAAACAGGGGATGGGATCTTCTGGTACTTAAAATAATTTGTTATTTTAAGTCATTTTTGGTTATTTATAAAAATTATAAGACTTATTAAAAAAAATAGTTGACAAATGATAACCCAAAAGATAGGTTGTTTTCACAACGGGATAAATTGCGGTCCCGAAACCATGTTAGTGGATAATGTCACAGGATAAATTTATTGTTTCCTTATAACAATCCCCATCTCCTTGGCACGCATTATCCAGCCGCCTGCCCTGCCCCGGACCCTGGCAGGGCAGGCGGCACTCTTTTTGGCTCCAGATTCCTTGATTCCTTTATTTTTGGATCTTTACAAACCAGAATCCCCCTTATATGATAATCGCACCAATATTGACTTGAAACAAAGGGGCCTGGAAATGGGAGAACTGTATACGACCAAGGAAATTGCCAAGTTTTTAAACATCAATGAAAAAATGGTGTACTCCCTGATCTCTGAAAAAGGGCTGCCCGCCACCAAAGTCACCGGCAAATGGCTGTTTCCCATCCATCTGGTCCGGCAGTGGGTGGAGGCGGGCACGGAAAATTATCCCCAGTCGGCCCAGCTGCCTCCCTACCACGGCCTGGTGCTCATTGCCGGCAGCAATGATCTGCTGCTGGACAAACTCATCGCCACCTTTAACATCAAACATGAACACCACATGGCCATGTTCGGCATGGCCGGATCCCTGGGCGGCCTGAACGCCCTGAAACAGAACCTGTGCCACATCGCTTCCAGCCATCTCATCGGGGAAAAGAATGAATATAATTTTCCTTTTCTCAAAGACGATATGCATCAGCCGCCGGCCGTGGTGAATTTCTGCCGGCGGGAACAGGGCATTGTGCTCCAGAAGGGAAATCCCAAAAATATCCGCACCATCACAGATCTTGGCAAACAAGGGATCCATATTGTGAACCGGCAGCTGGGAACCGGCACCCGCAAACTGTTTGACAAACTGCTGGAAGAACATGACATCCAGGGTGAAAATCTTCAGGGATATGACACCCTTTTGTCCCGGCACATGGATGTGGGCCTGGAAATTCTGAATGGAAACGCAGATGCCGGACCGGCCATCCGCCCGGTGGCCAATATCCTGGGGCTGGATTTCATTCCCGTGTGCTGGGAGCGATTCGACCTGCTCATTGCCAAGGACAAATTTTTCGAACAGGGCATCCAGTTGTTTCTGTCTCTGCTGAAAGGAAAAGTCATTCAGCAGACCGCTGAAAAATACGGGGGGTATGACCTGTCCATGACCGGAAAAATGATCTATCCCCCATCCTGAGCCGGCAGGCACATCACCAGGCCCAGACACACCAGGGATACCAGAAACACCAGCAAAAATGTGCTCCACACGCCCTGGGCCACGGCTGTCTTTAAAACCGCTTTGGCTGCATCCGGAATCAGGGCTTGAAATTCCGGGCGAAACAGGTTTTCCATGTTTTCCTGTAACTGGACCATCAGATTTTCCGGCAAAGACACTTCCACGGTTTCCAGCCGGTTCAGCAGCTGATGCGTGACCATGCCGCCGCTGACGCCCACCCCTAAGGTGCCTCCCAGGGTCCGG
>JAGYOW010000083.1 GCA_018399285.1 Desulfotignum sp. | reverse complement strand
GGCTGATGGCTTTCATATAAAAAAGACAAATAAATTGACTTTACAGCGGCTTAAATTATAATGCTGACATAGTTTTCCGGGAAAAAGCAGATTCATACATCTAATATTAATGTTATCGATCACCATGGTGTTTTTCATGAAACCATATTTTGATTTCAGAAAAACAGAGACCCTGATTCCCGATTATAATACCTTGAGGAACTGAACTGAATGACCATGAAAACCAACATTATGCTGGTATCGAGCCTGGTGGTAATAATTCTGACCCTGGCCGGCATCACCTATACGTATACCCGGATCATCAGCCATCATACAGTGGAAAACCACCAGCAGAACCTGGCCAAGGAGGCTGGCAGAATTGCGGAACTGTGGCTCAACCAGCGGTTCAAGATTATTGCATCATTGGCTAAGACACTGGAACAACGCCCACCGGCCCAGGATGCGGAAACCCTGATGATGCTGAAGATGATAATGGAAGCCGGAGATTTTTCCGATGTTTATGTAGGGCTTGCCGACGGCACCATGATAGACGGGGCTGACTGGCCTCCCCCGCTGGACTATGATCCCAGAGTCCGGCCCTGGTACAAACGGGCGATATCAGAAAACGACCTGAGCCTTACCCGGCCCTATCTGGATCTGACCACCCGGAAAATGGTCATTGCAGTTGTCACCCCACTTGTCAGGAACGGCAGGTTTCTGGGCGTTTTAAGTTCAGATATCATTCTGGACACCCTGGAGGCAAATGTAATGGACCTTCGTATCGGAGAATCCGGATACGCCTTCATCATTGACAGCCTGGGCACGGTTCTGGTCCATCATAATCAGGATTTGCTCATGACAACCCTGATCCAGGACACGGAACCTGGTCTGTCAGGATTCAGCGACTATTTTCCCCAGCGGGATTCCGGCTCCTATTCCTATGTCGCCCGGGAAGAGGACCGGATGATCAGTTTTCATAAACTGGTGGATACGGGCTGGTATCTGTGTACAAATGTTGCCAGCAAAGAGGCCTTTGCTCTGGCTAAAAATACAAACATGCTCTTTGCCATGCGCATGGTGTTAAAAATTTTAGGGATTCTGGCCCTTCTCCTTTTTCTTACCGTGGGCGGATTTGCCCTGATCTTTCTGATTTCAAAACACCGGTTCGAGGCCATTGTATCGGGCAAGGACAGGGATCTCAAAGGAGAAATTATACGAAGGAAAGAGCTGGAAACCCGGTACCGTACACTTTTCAATATGGCCACCAACGCCATTATGCTCTCCAAAAAAGGAACCTATATCGAGTGTAACAAAAAGGCCATGGACATGTTCGGCCTGCCCCGCGACAAAATCATAGGCCGGTCCATGCTGGATCTGTCTCCGGCCACCCAGCAGGGCGGATGCTCCAGCGTCCTGACCCAGGAACAGTTGGCAAAGGATATTATGGAGGGTCATCTGGATGTGTTCAAATGGACTTTCAAGCGGGCCGACGGAACTGAGTTCCCCACGGAAATCGGCATGAATACCCTGAAGCTGAACCGGGAAATGGTCACGATTTACAGCATCTGGGATATTTCCAAACGGGTAAACGCTGAGCAGCATCTGCGCCAGGCCCAGAAAATGGCGGCCATGGGTGAGATGCTTTCGGCCATTGCCCACCAGTGGCGCCAGCCCCTGAACGCTCTGTCTACTTATATCGCCTCTCTGACACCTGCCTTTTACAACCAGATCATCACCAAAGAATTCATAGAAAAACTGGTAAGGGAATCGGATTCACAGATCCAGTTCATGTCCCGAACGATAAACGATTTTAAAGAGTATTTCAGGCCGTCCAAAAACAAGCACACCTTTAACGTGATGAACTCCGTGAAGAATGCGTTCAAGCTCATTCAGCCCCAGCTGAGGCAAAATAACATCATCCTGGATCTGGATTCTCCCGCTGCAGCAGAACCACTGCAGGTTTTCGGGTATGAGAACGAATTCGTCCACGTGCTCGTCAACATTATTTCCAATGCCAAGGATGCCATCAATGAACGCCAGGCAAATACTTCGGGGCAAAAGATCAACAGACTGATCAATATTTCGGTGACCCGGGATACGGATATGGTTCTGCTGTCAGTTAAAGACACGGGCTGCGGCATCCCCAGGCATCTACTGGACAAGATATTCACCCCCTATTTTACCACCAAGGGAACGGCCATGGGCACCGGCATCGGTCTCTACATGGCCAAAATGATTGTGGAAAAGGAAATGAAAGGGCAGATCATTGTGGAAAACCTTTCCATCGGCGTGATGTTCCAGATCCGCCTGCCCCTGTCGTCCCCCCTGTTATTACCTGCAGAGGAACCTCATGCTTAACTTCAGTCAATCAAAAGTCCCTGTGGTCCTGGTGGACGATGAACCATCGGAACTCGATGCCTACGGGTTTTTACTCACTTCCATGGGCGTCAGCCAGGTCATACCGGTCCAGGACAGCCGCAGGCTGTCTGCTGCTCTGACGGATCTCACCGCCTGCGTCCTTTTTTTGGACCTGAACATGCCACACAAATCCGGCCGCCAGGTGCTCAAGGAACTCAGTTCAACCCATCCCCACTTCCCCGTAGTGATCATTACGGCCAACTCAGAGATCGAGACTGCTGTGGACTGCCTCAAACTGGGGGCCCACGACTATCTGGTAAAACCCATCAATATGAATACCTTTGCCTCTGCCCTGCGCAACGCCCTTGAGATCTGCGCCCTGAGAAAAGAGGTGATGACCCTCAAAGGTGTTTCCTTTACCAGAACCCTCAAGCATCCGGAACATTTTACCGGGATCATCACCCGGAATCCAGCCATGACAGGGCTTTTCCAGTACATTGAGTCCATATCCGAAAGTCGGGAGCCTGCCCTGATCCTGGGGGAGACCGGAACGGGTAAGGAACTGATCTCACGTGCCATCCATGAATCATCAGGTCTTGAAGGCCCCTTTGTGGCCGTGGATGTGGCCGGCCTTGATGACAACCTCTTTTCCGATACCCTGTTCGGCCACAGCAAAGGCGCCTATACCGGTGCGGACAAACAGCGGGAAGGTCTTGTGGAAAAGGCGGCCGGAGGTACCCTCTTCCTGGATGAAATCGGGGATCTCTCCCCTGCCTCCCAGGTTAAGCTGCTGCGGCTGATTCAGGAAAGCATCTACTATCCCCTGGGATCGGACAGGCCAAGGAACTGCCTGGCCAGAATCATTGCTGCCACAAACAAGGGCAGAAACGCACTTTCCTCAACAGCCCAGAACCAGTTCAGAACGGATCTTTTTTTCAGACTCTCCACCCATTTGCTCCAGATTCCGCCCCTGCGGGAAAGAAAGGAGGATATTCCCCTGCTTGCCTCATTTTTAGCAGAACAGGCCGCGAAAACAATGGGAAAACCATCACCCAGAATAGGAAAAGACCTTGTATCCCTTCTCTGCACCCATCCTTTTTCCGGTAATATCAGGGAATTGAAAACCTATATCTATGACGCCGTGGCCCGGTGCACCGGCCCTTTCCTGTCCCCAGGCACTGTCCGGGAACGCCTCTCCGGAGCCGCTGTCCAGTCTTTCGGGACTGATGCCGGTAATATCAAACCACCCACCCTTGAGGGGCTCTTGGGCGAATTCCCCACACTGGCAAAACTGACCGAATATGCCATTGACCAGGCCCTGGAACGGATGGACAACAACCAGAGCCAGGCGGCCAGACTGCTGGGCATTTCAAAACAGGCCCTGAACAAACGGTTGAAAAAAAGGGCTGAAAGCTAATTTGTTTAACGTCAACCATGGTTGATGTGGTCAATCATGGTTGACTTATTTGTTGACTCCGCTCCAGGCTGAATTCCTCCCTTATTTTATAACCCCCCAATGGGATTTATCACATCGAAAAATAAAAAATGTATGGCATAGGCCTTGCTGTTCAATACAGTCACCTGGAACCTCAAGCCGGTGTGTTTTATTCCCCGGCCCCAACTAACATCAACAAGGAGAAAAAAAATGAAGTTGAATCGTATTGTGACAGCATCTGTAAGTGCAGGGCTTCTGCTTTGCGGGCTTATCCTGGCAGACCCGGTTCTGGCCGGTGAGAAAACCATAAAAATAGGAAACATCATCCCCTTATCCGGCCCGTCCGCATCCGTAGGTCAACAGGGAAAAAACGCCAGAGAAATGGCCGTTGAAGAAATCAATGCCAACGGCGGTATAAAATCCCTGGGCGGCGCCAAACTTGAAATGCTCTACGCAGATTCCGAGTCCAAGCCGGAAAAGGGCGTTTCTGAGGCTGAGCGTCTTATAAACACGGAAAAGGTCAATGTCCTTACCGGCTGCTGGAACTCCGCTGTAACCTATCCCACCACCGCAGTTGCCGAACGTTACGGCATCCCCTTTATCGTTCCGGTTTCCGTATCCGACAAAATTACGGAACAGGGGTTTAAAAACGTATTCCGGATAGCTGCCAAGGACTCCTGGTGGACCCGCGACCAGTTCTCCTTTTTAAAAGATATGGAAAAGGAATTCAAAACCCCGGTGAAAAAGCTGGCCTTTGTGTACGAAAACGGTGACTGGGGCAAGGGTTTTGCCTCACAGTGGAAAAAACTTGCTGCCGAAGCCGGATACGAAGTGGTCCTGGATGAACCCTATCCCTCCACAGCCACCGACTTAAGCCCCGTTGTCCAGAAAATCAAGCGTGCCCGGGCCGATGTCCTTATGCTGGTTTCCAATGCAGCAGATGCCATTCTTCTGACCAATACCCTGGCCGCGTACAAGGTCAAACTCAAGGCTGTCGTGGCCTCGGGCGGCGGCCATGCCGATCCATCCTTTATCAAGGCCGCGGGTAAAAACGCCCGGTTCATATTTGACATTGTTGAATGGGAAACCGACGTCAATAAACCCGGTGCCAAAGAAATCAACGCCCAATACAAGGATAAATACGGATACAACCTCACCGGAGAGGCTGTTGACGCATATCTGTCCATGTATCTGATCAAGGATGCACTTGAGCGGGCCGCAAGTCTTGACAAGGACGACATCCGCAAGGCCCTGGCCGATACCCACCTGACCTCCGGCCCAGGCATGATAGTGGGATATGATGCGGTAGAGTTTGACGCCAGCGGCCAGAACTCCCATGCCTCACTGGTCATGGTGCAGATAAACGACATCGGCAATGGACTTGAAAGAATTACGGTATGGCCCAAAATTGCCAGACGACCAGGCTATACCCCGGTTTTCCCCAAACCCTAAGCCAACCCAGTCCCCGGTTAAAAAGGGATATTCCTTTTTAACCGGGGGTTTCCAAGTCCGGAGAAAAATATGATTTATTTTATAGAAGATTCGATCAACGGAATCCTCATGGGGTCCATCTACGGTCTGACGGCCATGGGGCTCACCATCATATTCGGGGTGCTCAAGGTGGTGAACTTCGCCCACGGCACCCTGCTGATGGTGGGCATGTACGTGGCCTACTGGACCGTTACCCTGACCGGGCTGCACCCCTATCTTGCCTTGATTATCGTGGTACCAGTCATGTATGTATTTGGTTATTATCTCCAGGATATCGTGATCAAGCCCATATTCAAATCGGAAAAGAATGTCCGGGAGCCTATTACGGTGATTATCGTTACCACCGGGGTCTGGTATGTCCTGGACAATCTGACCCTGATGCTGTTTGGCCCCCAGTACCGATCCATTCAGAACAATCCGCTCCAGGGCAAAATGATAGAGATAGGTGAGATGTTCATCTCTGTTCCCAAATTATGGGGGGCCATCACTGCCGTTGCAACTGCATTTGCCGTATATTACTTTTTCCAGAAGACGAGAACCGGGCGGGCCATCCGGGCCTGCAGTCTTGACCGGGACGCGGCCAGCCTGTCCGGCATCAACCAGTACAAGATCTACAACATGACCTTTGGCATTGGAACCGCCGTAGCCGGAGTTGCCGCCGTTACACTGGTGCCCTTTTACAACATCTTTCCTTCAGTTGGGGTGCTCTTTGATATCAAAGGGTTCATCATCGTGGTGCTGGGCGGGCTTGGTTCTATCCCTGGTGCCATCATCGGCGGTATCATCATAGGGCTCATCGAATCCGTAGGCCCCCAGTTCATGACCGCCACCTGGACCGAAGCCATTGTTTACGGCCTTTTTCTTCTGGTCCTTTTTGTAAAACCTTCAGGATTGTTCGGAGTAAAATATGACTGGTAAACCAATAACAGCCACTGACGGAATGGGTGCTGGCACGTCCCCGGGACAGCAGGCGGCCTTCATAGAAAATCAGGCCCTGGCCCGCCGGGTGGTCAGGGAAACCATCAACAAGGTGACGCTTGGAGCCTTGCTGGTTATGGTACTTGGCCTTCCCCTGATGGTCAGCAGTCCCACCTGGCTTCATATCATTGTACTGATATTTTTTTACGCCTACCTGACCACCTCATGGAACATGGTGGGCGGATTCGCCGGTGTACTTCCCCTGGGGCATGCCGCATTTCTGGGCATCGGTGCCTATACATCAACGGTCTTTTACCTCCAGTACGGACTCAGCCCCTGGTTCGGCA
>JAGYOW010000082.1 GCA_018399285.1 Desulfotignum sp. | reverse complement strand
TGTATCCCGGAGCAAAAGTGAATCTGGAAAAACAGGTGATTTCTCTGGAAGATCTCAGAATCAATTTCTCCACAGATGCGCACTGCACCCTGACAGACACCCTGTATCACCCCGAGTTCGGCAGATCCATCCCCAACAAATGCCTTATACTCACCCCGGCCAGCCAAACATCCACCATAAAATTTTCCTTCACCCACTTAAAACTTAAAACTTAAAACTTAAAACTTAAAACTTAAAACTTTCAAACATATGCATATTTTATTTCTTACTGATAATTTTCCGCCGGAAGTGAATGCGCCGGCCGGCCGGACCTTTGAGCATTGCCGGGAATGGGTGAAAGCTGGTCACCGGGTCACGGTGATGACCTGTGTGCCCAATTTTCCCAACGGCCGGGTGTATGAAGGCTATAGGAACAAACTGGTGCAGACCGAGCACATGGAAGGCATCGATGTGATCCGGGTGTGGAGCTATATCACGGCCAATGAAGGGTTTGTGAAGCGGATCCTGGATTATGTCAGTTTTATGGTGTCGGCCGTGGGGGTGTCGCCCAGGGTCAAGTCGCCGGACCTGGTGATCAGCACCTCGCCCCAGTTTTTTTCCGCCTGTGCCGCATTTCTGATCAGCCGGATGAAGCAGGTCCCGTTTGTGTTTGAGCTTCGGGATATCTGGCCGGAATCCATCAAGGCCGTGGGGGCCATGAAAGAGTCGCTGGTGATCCGCATGCTGGAGCGCATCGAGATGTTTCTGTACCGGAAAGCGGTCAGGATTGTGTCCGTGACCCGGTCGTTTAAAAGGAACCTGGAGCGCCGGGGCGTGCCCGGAGACAAGATCTCGGTGGTGACCAACGGGGTGGATCTGGAGCGGTTCCGGCCCCGGGACAAGGATGATGCCCTGGTTGAAAAATACGGCCTGAAAGGGACGTTTGTGGCCGGGTATATCGGGACCCATGGCATGGCCCATGCCCTGGAAACCATCCTCGATGCGGCTGCAGCCATGCAGCAGATGCCGGGGGGAGAAGACTGCCGCATTATCCTGCTGGGAAACGGGGCACGCAAGGCAGCCCTCATGGACAGGGCGGAACAGATGAAGCTGGGCAATGTGATTTTCATCGATTCAGTGCCCAAGGAAGATGTGGCAAAATACTGGTCCCTGCTGGATGTGTCTATTATCCATCTGCGCAAAACCCCCCTGTTTACCACGGTGATTCCCTCAAAACTGTTTGAATGCATGGGCATGGGGATTCCGGTGCTGCACGGGGTGATGGGGGAATCGGCCGAGATTGTGGAAAAACATGACGTGGGGCGTTTGTTTGAGCCGGAAAATCCGGATGCCCTGTGCCGGGAACTGCTGAACCTCAAACAGGACCCGGACCTGTTTCGAAAACTGAAAACCAACTGTCTGGCCGCGGCCCCGGAATATGACCGGAAACACCTGGCATCCCGGATGCTGGCTGAACTGAAAACAATAACGCAGGCTTGAGCTCAATGAAAAAACACAGGTTTAGAAAATGGATGCTCCGGGGATATCTGGCCGTTTTGACGGCCGGGTGCGTATACCCGTTTGGCCCAGGCCTGGATCTGAGCAATATCATGGTGCTGGAACTGAGGCTGGACTATCTGGTCCACGGGTGTTTGTTCATCCCTCTGGTGATGCTGTGGCGGTGGGCGTATCCTGGCCATACCTGGCGGCTGATCATTGGGGGCTGCCTGGTGCTGGCCGCCGGTCTGGAGGGAATCCAGTTTTTTTTAAGCTACCGGTCATGGGACATCAACGACATGATCGGCAACGCCTGCGGGGTGTTTCTGGGGGCGGCCCTGTCCGGGTGTCTCCGCACTAAAGGGGGTCTGACCCTGGCAACTTATTGTTTTTACAGCAAATGATGCTTAATATAAGGGCTGAAATGGGCTTAGAGTGCACTTTTTGCGGGCAGGCTATCACCTGGAAAAATAATTGTTGGGGGATTGGGTATTGGGCCGAGCAGAGGTGATGATCCCGATTGCTGATCGGACACCATTTTCGCGATTACCTGAGGACTTCAACTGAATATTGGTGGAACCGGCTGTCATGCGTTACAACAGGAAGACGGTTTAAAATGGCAGTAGCAATAATAATTCTGTCGGCCGGGTCTTTGTGAATAAGTGGTAGGGAGGCTGAGAATAATGCAATTTTACCGGTTACCGGTATTTCAACAAGATCGTGGATTGAAAGAACCTTTTCATACCACTTTTCTGCATCCATGGGCAGTTTGAGTTTTTTTATGGCGGCTTTGCATCCGACTTCCAATGCGGTTGCGGCACTTACATAGACAATATCGGCTTGTTCAATTGATTTCAATGTGTCTTGTGAAATCCTGCCGCCTCCGTTTACAAGCCAGATCAATCCACAGGTGTCAAGTATTATTGCAGACATTCAAAGTCTCCGCTCATATCATCGTCAAAAAGCGCCCCGTTTATATCAACATGCAGTTCGGGAGAGCCTTTTAACCGGTTTTTGGCCTTGTGTGCGACTATTTCAGCAACGGGTTTTCCATTGCGGCATATCAGATACGATGTGTTTTTTGTTTCAATATCGGATATCAGTTTGGAAAGTTTGTTCTTGGCATCAAAAATATTTATCACTTCCATTGAATACCTCTCTTTGGTCGGATGTTATTGGATATTATTAAAGGTTAGCTTAGCTGGCTTAACCATGATTGTCAACTCATTATTAGGGGGTCAGTATCAAAAATGAATTGGCATCTTCATAGCCATGCAAAAGGGTTGATTGTTTCAGGGGTACTGATCCTGGTTGTGATCGGGCTGCCCATGGGGTTTGCCCTGAACAGGACAGGGGATGAAATGAAACAGACCGTCAGTATCATGACCTGCAATATCGGGGAGATCGTGGGGCCCGTCCGTCAGCTTCGCCCCGGGTTCGATGATGTGCTCTGGCCGTCCCTGGATCATTTCCCGGTTCGGGCGGATATCCTGATCCCCGGGTAGGGGTAGACCTCACCTTCACATAAAAGGATTATTGATGACTATATGGCGGTATGATCCGGGAGAAGGAAAGAAAAACATGCGTGGCCTAAAGACGAAGCAGGTTTTGACCTTCGGGCAAAGGTCCCATAGGCAAGTGTCCTGTGTCGATCGATGACCACCCCTCGGCATGAGAAAATTAGTTGTTGGGTTCATTCGGAAAAAATTAAAGATTGCTTAACTGAATTGGGTGATTTTTTTACTGAGTTTGTGTCAACTGTTGAACACGATAGAGCTGCTGGCTGTTCATAGATGGAAGGACAGGGAAAAAAGGGCAGATGAACTGTTCTGAAATTGCGTACATAGGGATATCCGATGAATTGAGAAAAAATTTTATCAGAATTGGACGAGTGATATGCGGCCCTACGAACAAGGATACCAGGCAGCTCAAATATTGAGACAGGCGTTGAATCTGGAAGATGAAGCAGGGTTGAACCGGAATCCTTTGACAAATGGGACGTCGATATCCAGGAGAAAGCGCTTGTCGAGTGCCCCGTAGACGCCGTCGCTGCATGGGGAAAAATCACGGGCCGATAATTATACTCAATACAGGTGGATCAAATTATAGCTTTGGCCTACAAACATGGGCGAAGGAGTACTTTGGCGCATGAGATCTGTCACTTGTTGATAGATCGTCACGGCTTCTTCCTTTCTCAGAGGTTCTTGGCGGGTATACACCCTTATATCCGGAGCAAAGGGGCCAACGCCTGTGCCGCTGAATTTTAATGCCAGAAGGCAGAGCGCAGCTGAGAAACTACGCCAATGCAGTTCAATTCACGAAGTCTTGAAAATTGAGTGAACAATATGAAGTGAGTAAGGAGATGGTCGCCTTACAAATCAAAACTCCAGCCGGTTTTCTTTTTCTGATTTGACCGAGGAAGAAAAAGGGGTCATCCAAAGATATACAGAAAAACATTTCTAATCACATGACCACCTGATGATCTTTAGTCATTTCTGGCACACCATCATGCCTAAAGACTAGAAGCACTATGTGGTGATTCAGACTCGCCAAACCCAGCCGATATCATCGCTGGGGCACCAAATTTAGGACCCTCACCTGGCACCTCCCCGCCCAAACCCGAATCCATCAATAACGATAATAACGCAGGCCTGACCCGCATAAGGACCCCAAATGAAAATATCGAGCCAGGGCGCACGCCCCAATTTTATGAAAATATTGCCATCAAAGCTTACCGAACAATACAACCAGGAACCTGCCGGCCGTGACCGGCAGCAGATTGACCATTTGCTGGTCCATACAGGTCAGCACCTGCGATGTGCGCATGTCGGCATCGTTTTTTCCAGGCCTGGGATTCCTGATCCGACATCAACCTGGAGGTGGGGATCGGGCACCCAAGCGAGCAGGTGGGCCACACCAGCGATCAGTGTTTGAAAAAGTGTAACCGAAGAAATGTCCGAGACTAGGTGGTGGTGGTGGGCGATGTCAATGCCACGCCAGCCCCTGTCCGTGACCACAAAAACTCAACATCCGGTCTGCTATCGAGGCCGGTCTTCGTAGCAAATGACTCACCACGCCTGATGTGAGGATTAACCGCCTGGTCACGGACCGGCTCAGTGATCTGCTGCTCACACCGGACACGCTTTCCAGCGCCAACCTGAGAGCGGAAGGTGTGCCGGATTCAAAGATCCGGTTTGTGGGCAACATCATGATCGACACCCTGGAGGCCAACCGGCAGAAAGCAGCGGCCCTTGAAATAAACAAGATTATCGCAGACAACCTTCTGGATAAGCATTTTCCTCCCCAGAAGGAATTACAGGGCGCGTTTGCCGTTCTGACCCTGCACCGGCCGGCCAATGTGGATGAAAAACAGGTACTGGCACCATTGTTTGATTTTCTCAATAATGAAGTCACGGCGGACATGCCGCTGATATGGCCCATCCATCCCCGGACCCAGGCCCGGTTGAAACAGTTCGGGTTGTGGGAAAAAGCCCTGCACAGTGAAAAATTGATACTGCTGCATCCGATCGGCTACCATGAGATGCTTCGGCTTAACATGGATGCGAAAATCATGCTCACGGACAGCGGCGGGTTGCAGGAAGAGTGCTGTGTGCTGGGCACGCCCTGCCTGACCCTGCGCTGGAACACGGAACGGCCCGTGACCCTGCGCGAGCACGGCGGGGCCAGTGTGCTGGTGGGCAACAATGTGGAAAAGATCCGCAAGGAATATCAGGACACGCTGGCCCTGAACCGAAGGCCGGCCCGGCCCGAGCTGTGGGATGGAAACACGGCCGGGCGGATCGTGCAGGCATTGGTGTCGGCCGCGTGAATAAGGAAATTTTATGACAACTATACTTTTTGTGTTTCTTATTTCTCTGGTTTGCTCCCTTGTTCTGACCCCGGTTGCCGCGGCTGTGGGGTTGAAATTCGGGGGGATTGACCAGCCGGGTGAGCGCAAGATTCATAAAACCGTGATGCCGCGCACCGGGGGGCTGGCCATTCTGTTGTCCTTTTTCATTACTGTGGGAGCGGCACTGCTGTATCCCACAGCCATGTCAGAGCTGCGGGCGGCCGACCCCCGCTTCTGGTTTCTGCTGGCAGGGGGCCTGGGATGTGCCGGTGTCGGGCTGGTGGATGATTTTCGCCGGCTGGGACCCAAGGTGAAATTTTCCGTGCAGATTGTGTGCGCATCCATTGCGTTTTTCGGAGGGATCCGGGTCGGTGCCATCAATGTGGAGCTGTTTTCCGTGGATTTCGGTTTGTTCGGGGCTTACCTGATAACCGTGTTCTGGTTTCTGCTGTTTATCAATGCCATCAACCTGGTGGACGGGCTGGACGGGCTGGCTGCCGGTATTACCGTGTTTGTTTCCGGCACCATGCTGCTGCTGGTGGTGATGGACGGAAAATATCTCATAGCCCTGGGGTGGGCTGCGCTGTGCGGGTCGTGCCTGGGATTTCTGCGGTACAATTTCAATCCGGCAAAGATATTTTTAGGGGATGGAGGCAGTTATTTTCTGGGATACATGCTGGCCGGGCTGTCCATCATGGGTGTGGGAAAAGCCCATATCTCCGCGTTGACGATGATTCCGCTGGTGGCGCTGGGGGTGCCCGTGTTTGACACGCTGCTGGCGCCGGTGCGGCGGTTTGTGGTGGGGAAAAAAATGTTTTATCCGGATGCCGGGCACACGCATCACATGCTGGTCCGCAAAGGGCTTTCCGCGCGAAGTGCTGTGCTGGTCATTTACCTGGTCACGGTGGTGCTGTGCGTGATGGCGGTGGTACTGGTGAACCTGCAAAACGAGCGGGTGGGCCTGGTGTTTGCCGTGCTGGGGTTCGGGGCTGTCCTGAGCATGAGCAAGCTGGGGTACCTGGAATACCTGGGCATGGACAATTTTTATGGATGGCTCAAAGATATCACGGATGAGGCCGGGTGGAGCAGCTGCGCCGGCCGGTGGTAAAGGCGTTGTCCCGGATGCGGTAATGGGGTCAGGCCTGCGTTATTGTAGTTATTGGGAGTTTTAAGTTTTAAGTTTTAAGTTTTAAGTTTTAAGTTTTAAGTGGAGGGCTGATTTCTTATTCTTC
>JAGYOW010000081.1 GCA_018399285.1 Desulfotignum sp. | reverse complement strand
CAGGCCGTCCTGGTCTGCGGTCAGTTCCGCCGCCTGTTTAATGGCCCGGGCCATTTGCAGCACGGCATCCATGTTGATGCCGGCCTTGGTGGTGGCCACATTCACGGACGCGCACACCCGCTGGGTTTCAGCCAGAGCCCGGGGCAGGGCGTTGATCAGGGCCGTATCACCGGTTGCCATGCCTTTTTCCACCAGCGCGGAAAATCCGCCGATAAAATCGATGTCCACGGCTGTGGCAATCTCATTGAGTTCATGGGCGATTTCCACCATCTGGTCGGCGGAAAATGCAGCCCCCACCAGGGCGATGGGGCTGATGGAGATGCGTTTGTTCACCACCTGGATCCCGTATTTGTCTCCCACGGCATCGCACACGGATTTCAAAGCACCGGCATGGCCCGTGATTTTTTTCCGGATATTGTGCCTGAACGTATCCAGGTCGTGGCTGATGCAGTCAAACAGGTTGATGCCTAAGGTCACGGCCCGGACATCCAGGTGTTCGTTTTTCACCATTTCAATGGTGGAGATGATTTCATGATCTTCAAACATGGAAACTTCCTTGCAGTTAAATGACTATATTTTGTTGATGGCATCAAAAATATTTTTGTGCTGAATCCGGATATCCAGGCCCAGTTCATCCGCTTTTTTGCGCAGATCCGCAAACAGGGCCGCCGTATCCATGTCCGGGGTGACCCACACCTGGTAGGACATGACATTGTCTCTGGGGTCGGACCCGCCTTTGAACACGGCTTTGAGATTGACGATATTGGCCCGGTATGCGGCAAGAATATCGGAAAATCCGGCCACCAGACCTTTCCGGTCCGGTCCGATGGTGGTGATCAGAAAAATGTCTCCGTCCGCATCCATGCTCGTGCCATGGGTTTCCTCCAGGGTATTGACATGAATCACCAGATCCCGGCCTTCCGACCGGGCGGTCAGGGTTTGTCTCAAATGTTCTTTGTCCATACTTTCCGGGGCTTCCACCAGAAACAGGCCGGCAAACTGGGTCTGGAGAATCATCTGATTGACGTTTTCAAGGTTGCAGCCCAGCTCGAACAGAATCCGGGTCACATGGGCGATAATGCCGGGCCGGTCCTGGGTCAGCACGGTGATGATGAATTTATTCATGGGTTACCTTTCAGCGGCATGGCGCAGCGCCGCAATGGTGTCATTGTAGTCGGAGGTGTTGAAAATGGCCGAACCTGCCACAAAACAGCTGGCCCCGGCCCGGGCCACGGAGGCAATGGTGTCGGCATTGATGCCGCCGTCCACCTGGATGATGGCGAACGGATTTTTTTTGGCCAGCAGATCGGACAGGGCTTTGATTTTTTCAATGCTGGATTCAATGAATTTCTGGCCTCCGAATCCGGGATTCACGCTCATGATCAGCACAAAATCCAGCTGATCCGCAATATACTCAATGCAAGACAGCGGGGTGGCCGGGTTCAGTGCCACCCCGGGCTTCACGCCCAGTTCCCGGATCTGCTGAAGGGTCCGGTGCAGGTGCGGGCAGGTTTCCGCGTGCACGGAAATATAATCGGCCCCGGCTTTGGCAAAATCAGGAATAATGGCTTCGGGTTTTTCAATCATCAGATGCACATCTAAAGGCAGGGACGTGACCCGTTTGCAGGCCTGCACAATAATGGGGCCATAGGTGATATTGGGAACAAACCGGCCGTCCATGACATCGATGTGGATCCAGTCGGCGCCGGCATTTTCAACCGCTGACAATTCCTTGCCCAGGCAGGTGAAATCAGCGGATAATATGGAAGGGGCAATATGTGCCATGATCGGTCTCCTGTGGTTCAATCAGGTGTTAAAAAAGGCATACCATAATGGGTATTTTGCCAACAATCAACTGTTTTTATGGGCGGGTTTCCGGGGTGAGGCGTTTCAACCGGGCTGCAAAAAACCCATCCATGTCCATGCCGTTGGGAAAGGTGGTTAAATACCGGTCCATGGGCAGGCCGAAACAGTCCGTGACCGGTTCCAGTGCATAATCTTTGCGTTTTTTTAAAAATGCCGCCACCACGTGCTCGTTTTCTTCGGGTTCTCCGGAACACACGGCATACAAAAGAATCCCGCCGGGTTTCACCCGGTTGGCTGCGGCATTGAGCAGTTTTTTCTGCTGATCTGCCATGCGCAGAATATCCTGAAACGAGCGTTTCCATTTGGTATCCGGATTTCGGCGCAGCACGCCTAAGCCCGTGCACGGGGCATCCACCAGGACCCGGTCAAAATACTGGGGAAAATCGGTCTGATCCGCTTTCATGAGATCCAGGGTAAGACTTTGGATCTCTCCTGCTCCGAGCCTGTGGGCTTCGGCTGTCAGCAAAGCCAGTTTGCCGGGATCCGTATCCATGGCTGTGATTTTCCCCCGGCCGCCCATGATCTGGGCCATGTGCAGGGTTTTGCCGCCCAGACCGGCGCAGGCGTCCAGCACAGTGTGATGGGGGTTGGGGTCCAGCATCAACGAAACCAGCTGGGCCGCTTCATCCTGGACGGCAAACAGGCCCTGGTCAAACCCGGGCAGGGCTTCGATGCGGATGCCGGATCCCATGATCGAAATCCCGTGAGGGCTCAAAGAGGTGAGCCGGGTATCAAAACCCGCGGCCGTGAGAATGTCGTTTAATTCAGACCGGGTGGTTTTCAGGGTATTGGCCCGCAGAGTCAGGGGCGGCACCTGGTTGATGGTCCGGCACAGCTCCAGGATCTGCTCATCTCCATACCGGGCCAGCCAGCGCTCGGCCAGCCATTCAGGTATGGAATGCACAATGGTGATATGGCCCAGAAGATCGGTGTGCGGGTCGGGCAGGGCCAACGTGTGGAATTGCCGGACCACGTTTCTCAACACCCCGTTCACAAATCCGGCCGTTTTTTTTCCGTTCCGGTTTTTGATCAAATTCACGCTGGTGTCAATGGCGGCAAAATCCGGAACCCGGTCCAGAAACCGCAGCTGGAACAAACCCATGCGCAGCACGGTCAATACGGGCAGATCCATGCGGGTCAGGGGAATTTTTGAAAAAGACTGGATAATGAAATCCAGAAAATTGCGGTGGCGCAACACCCCGAACACAATGGCATGGCACAGATTTTTGTCCGGCTGGGACAAATGGGCCAGGTTGGGAGAAACCGCATCCAGGGCCCGGTCCAGGGTGGCGTGTTTTTGGTCGGTTTGCAGCAGAATTTCCAGGGCTGCCTGTCTTGTGTCCCAGGTCATGGATCACTCAAACCGGTCGGAAACGGCCAAAGAATGGCCCCGCAAAAATGCGTCTGCTGACAAACGCTTGCCGGATTTGCCCATGAGTTCCCGGATGATGACCACGCCCGTGCCGGCGGCCACGTGAATGCCCTTTTCATCGACGGCGCACACGGTTCCCGGCCGGTCCGGGGTTTCATCTTTGCCTGGGGCTGCTGTGAACACCTTGATGCGCCGGCCGGCCAATCGGGTGAACGCGCCGGGCCAGGGGGTCATGGCATGGATATGGGCCACCACATCCAGATGGGATTGGGTCCAGTCGATGCGGCCGTCCTCTTTTTTGAGCATGGGCGCATAGGTGGCGTTTTCTGCATCCTGGGGCGTGGGTGTCAACCGGCCGGCATTGATCTGGTCAATGGTGTTCAGAATCAGATCCGCCCCCAGTTCCGTGAGCCGGTCGTGCAGGTCCAGGGCCGTATCTTCCGGATGGATGGGGGTTTCTTTGAAAAGCAGAATATCCCCGGCATCCAGTTCTTTAGCCATGACCATGGTGGTGACCCCGGATTTGTCATCCCGGTTCCGGATGGCAGCCTGGATGGGCGCGGCCCCCCGGTATTTGGGCAGCAGCGAGGCATGAATGTTGACGGGATATTTTTTCGGAAGATCCAGAATCCGCTGGGACAGGATCTGGCCGTAGGCAGCCACCACAAAATAATCCGGTGCCAGGGCTGTCAGTTCTTCCACCATGGCATCGGTGTTGAGTTTTTCCGGCTGGGACACGGTCAGGCCTAAGTCCAGGGCCGCGGTTTTCACGGGCGGCGGACTGGGTTTTCTGCCACGGCCTTTGGGCCGGTCCGGCTGGGTGATCACCCGGCAGATCTCAAAATCAGACCGGGCGGCCAGGGCTTTCAGCGGCGGCACGGCAAAATCCGGGGTCCCCATGAAAACGATGCGGGTCATGATGAGGTTTCTTCCTTGAGCTGTTTCATGCGCTTTTTTTTATACATGGTTCGTTTCAGCGTACTGATGCGGTCAATGAACAGAATCCCGTCCAGGTGATCGATTTCATGCTGCATGATCACTGCCATCAGGCCATGGGCCTCAAATTCCATGGGGTGACCGTCCATGTCCATGGCCTGCACGGTCACCTGTTCATACCGCTTGACATCAGCCCGGAAATCCACCACGCTCAGGCATCCTTCATTTTCAGACAGTTGACTGCCCGCGGCCTGGATGATTTTCGGATTGATCAACGCGATGATCTGTTGTTCCGGTCCGTCGTCATCCGGATTCTGTGCCCTGGCATCATATACCAGGATGCGTTTGTTGACCCCCACCTGGGGGGCGGCCAGACCGATGCCGGATTCCTGGAACATGGTTTCTCCCATGTCCTGGATCAGCTGCTTTACCTCGTCATCGATGATTTCCACCTTGTCCGAGGGCATTGACAATGATTTTTCAGGATATGTGACGATCTTCAACAGAGCCATTTTTCAATAATATTTCCTTTGCAGTATCAATATCTTTCCGGATCTGGTCAGACAGTTCCCGGATGTCGGCAAATTTTGTTTCATCCCGCAGCCGGGCCACCATGTTCACCCGGATCCGGGTGCCGTAGATATCCTGATCAAAATCCAGGATATGGACTTCAATGGTAAAAATATGGTCGTCAAATGTGGGGGAGTACCCGATATTGGCCACACCCATGAAATTGCCGTGGATGGTTTCCACGGTCACGGCATACACCCCGAACTTGGGGCACAGCTCGTCATGCAGTTTAATGTTGGCCGTGGGAAACCCCAGCTGGCTGCCCCCGCGGCTGCGGCCCTTGACCACTTTGCCCCGGATCTGGTAGTGCCTGCCTAAAAACTGCCGGGCCTGTTCCACCTGGCCGTCCATGACAATCTGCCGGATCCGGGTGCTGGAAATCCGGTGGGTCCGGCTGGCCGGGTCTTTGATCCAGTCCGCCACAATGGTTTCAAACCCCAGGATCGGGCCTTGCTCCCGGAGCAGGGCGATGTTGCCGGTCCGGTTTTTGCCAAACGTATAATCCGGCCCGATGATGATGGCTTTCATGCCGATTTTGTCTACCAGGATTTTTTCAATAAATTCCCGGGCCGGGATGGCGGCAAAGGCTTTGTCAAACGGCAGACACATCACCACATCGATGCCAGATGCATCCAGCAGCTCCATTTTCTGGTCATGGCGGGTGATGACCGGCGGGGTGTCGATGCCCAGAGCGCGCAATGGATGGGGTTCGAATGTCAGGGCCACAGACGTGCCTGATATTTTTTTCGCTTTGGAAATGACCTGTTTCAGCAGGGCCTGGTGCCCTTTGTGAACACCATCAAAATTGCCGATGGTGACCACCGCATTTTGAAAGGGGGTGCTGATCCGGTCCAGGGATTCAACAAGTAGCATATTTTCCTTTTCACCAGCATAAATATTCTTGACAATTCTTCCAAACACATATATATATCCCAACCATTGTTTGAACGCAACGTTAAATTGCGGCGGACAACGCAGTCAACAGATGTGCCGAAGTGGCGGAATTGGTAGACGCACTAGTTTCAGGGACTAGCGAGCGTACGCTTGTGGGAGTTCGAATCTCCCCTTCGGCACCATCTTTTCCTTCCAGACAGATCCAAAGCCGAAGTGGTGGAATTGGTAGACACGCTAGACTTAGGATCTAGTGCCGCAAGGCGTGGAGGTTCAAGTCCTCTCTTCGGTACCAAAAATATACAAAAAAAACGGGCGTTTCAGGTGTTTTTAATCAAAAATTTCTGAAACGCCCGTTTTTTTATATCGGTTCTTTGGCTCTATCTTTTTACAGCCAGAAAATACATTGAGACAATGATTAAACCCGCCAAAATAAGCGTGGTAAGACCGGTTTCAGCAACAGACAGGTTCAGGCCGACTTTACCATAAAGCCTTCTCAATGGATCCAGGGCGGGTCCGATTATGGTTAAAAAGCTCTGTCCTGATACAAGGGCATATTCAATCATGGTTTGTTTCCTTTAAACGTCCGGGACTATTTGTTCCCACTCAAAAGATACAATGTTTCTTTTTTCCTTTGAAAATTCGATGCCGATGATAAATATGTTTCTACCGTCCACCAGGTATTTTTCAAAATAGCGTTTTTTCTTGATCTGTGCCAGCGGGTTTTTACTTTTGGATTGTCCATCCTGCACCATCCCCCGGATGCTGTGGCTCTGGGCCAGATGATCCAGGAAATAGTTCAAAAAAGCGTGCCGGACCTCGAAATTGGGAAATCCCAGCCGATACCGGTTGATATGGGGAATCCTGGACGGTTTGACACCTTGAATGGTCAGGTATCCGGTCTGGAACATCAAAGATTCAATGGGGATATTGCCCACATCAAAGGTATTTAGAAGCTGCTCCGACACCTCCAGGTTTTCCAGATCCGGCAGAAAGTATTGTTTTGCCCGGATCATGTCCATCAGAAACGTGGGCGTGCCGGTCTCGAACCAGTAGTTTTTGAACTTTCCGCCTTCCTGGAAGAACAGCAGGATATCGTAGGGATTGTACACCGGCTCTCCGGAAAATGAATATCCATTGTACCATTTTGCCAGTTCCGCCAGATCCACTGGTCCATTGGGTCCGGTCCGGTCCAAATGTTCTTTGAAACCG
>JAGYOW010000080.1 GCA_018399285.1 Desulfotignum sp. | reverse complement strand
TGAAAAAGACGCATCCAATCTTATTAAAAACGGCGTGTTTCTGGTTGCTGAAGGCGCCAACATGCCCTCAATGCCCAGGGCGGTTGATCTTTATCTTGACAATAAGATTCTGTTTGGACCGGGTAAGGCAGCCAATGCCGGCGGTGTTGCTGTTTCAGGCCTTGAAATGTCCCAGAACAGCATGCGTCTGAAATGGACCCGGGACGAGGTGGATAACCGCCTGAAACAGATCATGCACAGTATTCATAAATCCTGCGTGGATGCATCAGAAGAATACGGACAGAAAGACAATTACGTAGCAGGGGCCAATATCGCCGGTTTTGTAAAGGTTGTGGATGCCATGCTGGATCATGGTCTGGTTTAAGCCTGTTATTTTAGTGTTTTGCTGTTCAGATGCGGGGGCCAGGTTTAATACTTGACAAGCCCGAGTTTTTTTTTAATTTTTCCCAGAAATTTCCTAAAAGGTGTTGCAAATTTTTCTGCGTATTCTTCAACAAAATTTGCAGCATCTTTTTTTTCAATGGCATGATCTGTCAGGCGGTGCCTGAACCGGATGATCCAGATATAAAAATCTGTTTCTGTTCTATGGGGAAAATGTTTCATGATTCTGTTTTTTCTGATCAAATCGGCCATGGGGGAGTAGATATGGTCATACCAGGATTCAGCCGCTTTTTTAATATCTGTTTTTTCCCCGCTCTGCTGTTCCAGAAAGAGCTTGTGCCGTTCTATATGCTCCATGAGAATCTGGTATCCCCCAAGCCTTGTCAGATGAAGGTCAGGATTCCTGCTTTTTTTCAGCCCGGTTTCCTTTAAGAATTTGTGATAGGTTTCAAGGATGGCAAATTGTTCAGGATTAGTCTTTTCCCCCATGGATACATCGCATTCATATTCAAACACCCTGGCATCAATAAATTGTTTGTTTTTTGTTTTTGCAACAGATATTCTATGGTGTCCATCTTTTACAAAATAGGCATGGCACACTTTGTAAAGTTCGCAGGGGGGAAGCTTTTGGCCTGAAGAAACAGCCTTTTCAATATTTTTCCAGCGGGTTCTTAAATTTTCATCCAGGGGAAGAAAATGTCTTGAAAAACTTTTATACCTGCCCTGACTTCCGATGATGGCATCAATGGGAACGCTCTGAATGCCCCTGTCCGTTACAAACCACAGATCAAGCGTTTCCTTTACCTGGTCAAAGGGAAGGAGCCGTTCTGAGCGTTTAAACAGCAATCCTTTGATCTCCTGCCCCAGGGCTTTTGTCAGGGCTTTGGTGAAAATCCTGTCTGATCTGTCTTTTTCTTCAGCTTCAACTGCGCTTTTGCTGTTAAACAATGTCATGGGGTTAACTTGTTCCTGAATTTATTTGAAAGCCATCTGCCTTCAGTACTCAATTATTAGCTTCCAGTAAACAATTGCAGATTTTTCCCTGCTGGTTACTGAAGGCTTTTATGATTTGTTGCGGCTGTTTAGGCCATGATTATTTATTGGATATTTTGACAAAAATTTGTCAATATGATTCTACATCATTGGAACCTGTGAGGAAATACATTTTTTCAACCAAAGGACCCATGTCATGAAAATAATCCAGTCCCTGAAGCATTTTGTGGTGTTGATTTTTTTTATTTCTGCATTGATCTTTAATCCTGTTTCCATTTCATCCTCTTTTGGGGCGGCCGCTGACCCCCTGTCCCGGGATCAGGTACCAAAGCCGCTGAAGCCTTGGATCGACTGGGTGCTTCACGACCATGAAGAGGTACAGTGCCCGGTGATTTACAACGACATATCCCGCACCCTGTGCACCTGGCCGGACACGCTTCACATCAGGTTTTCCCGGGAAAAAGCAGTGTTTTCCCAGAAATGGGAAATTTATCAGGCAGATACCCGGGTATTTCTTCCGGGAAGCCGGAACCTGTGGCCGCAAAATGTCACCGTCAACAATACGTCCTGTCCTGTGGGCTGCTGTGATGATCAGCCGTGGATACAAATCCAGACACCTGGGAAAGTCACGGTAAAAGGAGAGCTGAATTTTGACCGGATTCCGGAAAAAATCAAGATTCCCGGCCATACCGGTCTGGTGGACCTGTCGGTCAACAACCGGGCAGTTGTTTTTCCAAGGCTTGACAAAAACGGGTGGCTCTGGGTCAGGCAGGACAGCGATGCCGGGTCTGAAACACAGGCCGAAGACAGCCTCAAAATCAACGTATACCGGCTGATCAAAGACGATATTCCGGCCCTTGTGGTGACCCGCCTTCAGGTGGATGTGTCAGGGCGGCACCGGAAAGAGCGGATCGGTACAGCCTGTACCGACCGGTTTGTCCCGGTCCGGCTGGAAAGCCCGCTCCCGGCAAAAATCGAAAAAGACGGGTCCCTGGTACTGCAGGTCAGGCCCGGTTCCTGGACCATTGAATTCACGGCAAGGCACAAGGGCAAACTCACGGATCTCGCCCTCTCCCATACCGGCAGATACCGGAAAACCAGTCAGGAAATCTGGTCCTTTAAACCGTTTAATCATCTGCGGATGGTGGATATCCAGGGACCGGCCCGGATTGATCCCAACCAAACCACCATGCCCGATGCCTGGAAGTCCTGTCCTGCCTACCGGATAGGTTTGGACGATACCATGACATTTACAGTGAAAAGACGGGGTGACCCTTACCCGGCCCCGGACCGCCTTCACCTGGACCGGACCCTGTGGCTGGATTTTGACGGCAGGGGATTTTCAGTGGCCGACACCATCACCGGCACCATGACTTCGGGGTGGCGGCTTTCCATGAATGACCCAGTGGCCCTGGGACGGGTGACACTAAACGGCCGGCAGCAGTTCATCACCCGGCTTGGGGATTCGGACAGGGCAGGCGTTGAAATGCGGCACGGAAATGTCAACCTCAAGGCCCAGGCCCGGATCAATCAGATGGGTGCGATTCCGGCCACAGGCTGGGACAAGACGTTCAAATCCGTGAAAGGCAGGCTCAATCTTCCCCCGGGGTGGTCGCTGTTCTGCGCGTCAGGTATGGACAATATCCAGGATACCTGGGTAAAAAAATGGACCCTGCTGGATATCTTTCTGGTGCTGGTCATCAGCCTGGCCGCGGCCCGCCTCAAAGGTATCGGGTGGGGGTGTCTGTCCCTGGTGACTCTGGTTCTGATCAAGCACGAGCCCGGTGCACCTGTGTGGGTGTGGCTCAACCTGATGGCTGCAGCGGCACTGCTGCGCGTGATTCCAAAAGGCCGTATCCGCGGGATGGTCAATGCCTTTTGGCTGGGATGCATTCTCTTTCTCGTGGTGGTTTCCCTGCCCTTTATGGCAGATCAGGCCAAAAAGGGGATTTATCCCCAGCTTGAAAAATCCTGGAAGGTCCTGCCTGGACAGCAGGATGCCACCTATCCAGCAGGATCCCGGGATGCTATGGTAAAAAACCGGAAAATGCCCCTGATGCAAAAAGAGCTGCAATCCCTTCCTGCGCCGCAAACCATGGCTGAAAACATTTCAGGAAAACAAAAAACCGGTACGCTGGAGGGGTATTACATTGATCAGGAACCGGTTACCCGGGTGGATACCAGTGCAAAAATTCAGACCGGCCCCGGCATCCCATGCTGGCAGTGGAACTCGGTGAGCTTTGCATGGAACGGGCCGGTGGAAAAAGGCCGGACTTTTGCGCTTGTTTTTATTTCCCCGGTAGTGACCATGGGCCTTGCTTTTGTAAGGATTGTGCTGCTGGGGCTGTTGATCTGGGGATTTTCCGGGGCTGGATATATCAGAAGTCAGGGATTTGATTTCTCTGCCCTGAAGCTGCAAACCGCTGGGGTATTCCTCATACCGATCCTGGTAATAATGTTCTTTTTGAGCGCACCGCGGGTGTCTGGGGCCGCCAACGGCGATACATTCCCCCCGGACGAGCTTTTAACGGCCCTTAAAACAAAGCTCATCCAAAAGAAAAAACCGGAATGCGCCCCTGACTGCGCCACCATTTCCCGAATGCATGCCGACCTGAACCCGGAAACTCTCAGTATTCGCATCGAGGTTCACAGCCTGTATGATGTTGTGGCCGTTCCGCTGCCCACGGATGCCAGGCAATGGCTGCCGTCCCGCGTAACCATGGATAATCAGCCGGTTGACGGGATTTATCTGGATCAGGACATGAGCACCGTCTGGATTCAGGCGCCAAAAGGGATTCATCAAGTGGATCTTACCGGCCCCATGCCGGATAGCAACAGGGTCCAGCTGTCCCTGCCCCTCAAACCCGGCCGTGTCACTGCAACAATATCGGGCTGGCAGATAGACGGTATCCGGGACAATGGAATTCCGGAAAACCAGATCCAGTTCACACGGATCACCACAGACACAGAACAGGCAGATCAAAGACACACCTTTGAACCCGAGCGCCTGCCGCCGTTGCTTTCCATTACCAGAACCCTTGACCTTGGCCTTGAATGGACGGTGAAAACGGTGGTGAACCGGCTCTCCCCCACCGGATTTGCCATAGCCGAGTCCATCCCTGTACTGCCCGGTGAATCGGTGATCACGGATATTCCGGTCAAAGACGGGCAGGTGCAGGTCACCCTGGATTCACAGCAGAAAACCCTGCAATGGCAATCCTCCCTGGACCGGACAGAACGTCTTGAACTTCGCGCACCAGATACCCTTCAGTGGACTGAAATCTGGAAACTCAACGTGGGTACGGTGTGGCATGCAGAAATGTCAGGTATTCCAGTGATTCATCACCAGGGACAATCGGGTACCTGGCTGCCCGAATACCGGCCATGGCCCGGAGAAGCCCTTGTTGTACATATTACCCGCCCCCGGGGAATTGAAGGGCAGACCCATACCATCGAGGCCATCCAGCTGGACCTGACTCCGGGTAAGCGGATCACGGACGCAGAACTCAAGCTTGACATCACCAGCAGCCGGGGCGGCCGGCACGACATCCGGCTGCCCGGCAGCGCCGAGCTTCAGTCGGCCCGGATCAACGGCAGATCCCAGCCCATCAGGCAGCAGGGGGACAAAGTCTCACTGCCCCTGACACCGGGCAGACAGACCATTGAACTCAACTGGCATGAAATGCGTAAGATGCGCTGGCTCTGGCGGACCTCAGATGTGGATCTGGCCATGCCCGGCGTGGACTGTGTCCTCACGGCCAGGGTGCCAAAGGACCGGTGGGTGCTGTTTTGCGCAGGGCCTTACGTGGGACCGGCCGTGCTGTTCTGGAGCGCTGTGCTGGTGATTATCATCCTGTCCGCCGGCCTGTCCCGGGTGAAAACAGTACCGCTGCGGTTTTACCACTGGGTGCTTCTGGGAATCGGGCTGATCCAGGCATCCATGCTTACGGCACTGCCGGTTGCAGCCTGGCTGCTGGTCCTTGGAGCCAGAAAACAATACGGGGAGAAACAGTCCAATACCGTGTTCAACGCAGTTCAGATCCTGATCCCGGTTTTAACCCTGGCTGCGGTGGCGGCCCTGTTTTACGGGATACAACACGGTCTGCTGGGGTATCCTGACATGCAGATTGCAGGCAACGGGTCCCACAACCACTTTTTGCGGTGGTACCAGGACATGGCCGCAAGCCACCTGCCCGCAGCCTTTGTTGTGTCCGTGCCCATCCTGGTTTACCGGCTGCTGATTCTGGCCTGGTCCCTCTGGATTGCCTTTTCCTTTATCCGGTGGCTTCGGTGGGGATTTGAATGCTATAGTACCGGCGGATTCTGGCGGCCCGTATCCTTGAGATTTCCGGCAGGACGCAAAAGGAAAAATGCCCCTGATGACAGCAGCAGAGAATCAGATGAACAATAGAGAAAACGTTTTTCCCATTTGACAGAAAAAGAATATGCGCATAATATATACGTATCACAAATAAAGCTCATTCCAATCAATTTTTAAAACAATGAGGTGCGCATGCAGTTTGTGTACGACAAAACCGCCCGTAAAAAACCAGCCAACCTGAGCATCAACAGCGACCTGCTCAGAAAAGCGCGGGAATATGGTATAAATCTTTCTGCTGAACTGGAAAAGGTTCTGGCTGATATTGTCAGAGAAGAGCAGAGAAAAAAATGGATAGAAGACAACAGGGAAGCCATAAATACCTATAATAAGCATGTTGAAATCCATGGTGTCTACAGCAGAGGCTTAAGGAAATTCTAATGCCCCAGTTTTCTGTTTATGAAAACATCAATCAATCAAGCAAAGAGGCCATGCCCTATCTTCTTGATGTCCAATCCGATCTGCTTAAACACCTGAGCACGCGGGTCGTGGTTCCCCTGTGCCCGGTGTCTGCTCTGGGTAGGAAATCCATCTCCACTCTGTCTCCGGAATTTGATATCAACGGCGTTTCCTACACCCTTCTCACTCCCCAGTTGGCGGGAGTCGAATTGTCCGACATAGGTCCCCTGACCGCTGATCTGTCTGACCACCGATTTGAAATTATTAATGCTCTGGACTTTCTTTTCACAGGGTTTTAATATGAAATAGCCGGTGGGGGCGGCGCGATTCTATTTCATTCTTCGTTGTAATGCTCTGAATCATGGGTGTCAGTTAGTTCAGAAGCATGGCTTTTCAGCTGGGTTTACTCATGGCGCAGGGCAACAATGGGATCGACCCGGGCCGCGCGGGCAGCCGGGTAAAGCCCGAAGATAATGCCGATGCCGATGCTGACCCCCAGGGGAAGTAAAATGCCGCTCAAGGTGATCACAGTGGGCATGCCTGCAAACCAGGTGATCAGCCCTGGAATAATCAGACCGACCAGAAGACCGATCATGCCTCCCACGGTGGAGAGGACCACGGCTTCGATGAGAAACTGAACTATGATCTGTCCGCGCCTGGCCCCAATGGCCCGGCGTATGCCGATTTCCCTGATCCGTTCAGTGACCGAGGCCAGCATGATGTTCATGATGCCGATGCCCCCCACCAGCAGACTGATGCCAGCAATGGAACCCAGCACAATGTTGAATGTGCGTTTTGTGGCTTCTGCCTGTTTCAGCAGGGCCAGAGGGACATTGATCTGGTAGTCCTTTTTTTTGTGAAACAAGGACAGCATCCGGCTGACGGCCTTTGCTGTGGGATCGACATGGTCCAGCTGATCTGCCTGGACAATGATCTGGTGGAGTTCCACCTTTTCCCTGAGTCTTGACCCCGAAGTCAGCTTCATGGTGACATCTCCAAAATGGGATCTGGCCGTTGTGATGGGAATATATCCGTCAATTTCCCTGTCCGGGATCTGGATGGTGCCGGTCTGGCCGGTTTCGTTCTGAACAATGCCGATGACTTCAAAGCTGTCGCCGCCAATGCGGATGATCTGACCAATGGTGTTTTCAGCGGCCAGAATCTGTCTGGCATTATG
>JAGYOW010000008.1 GCA_018399285.1 Desulfotignum sp. | reverse complement strand
CTGGATTCTGTCTTTGCGCTCGGAAGTGACCAAAGCCCTGGAAGCGGCCCGGAAAGACAAGCTCATCGGTCATCCCCTGGATGCGGCTGTTGAGATCAAACTGCCGGAAACAACACTCAAAGGGGTTGTACAGGATCTGGATATGCCGCTGGCTGATATTTTTATCGTGTCTGCGGCCGCTTTAAAAGACACACTGGATTCAGACGCGTTTCAAAGCAAGGAGATTGCCGGACTGGAAATTGCCGTGAAAAAAGCAGCCGGAGACAAATGTGAACGCTGCTGGCGGTTCAGCCGGACCATCGGGCAGGATGAGCAGTATCCTGAGGCCTGTGACCGGTGTGCCTCCGCCTTGAACCAGATTCTGTAAAAAGGGTGCTGTGGGAAAAAGAGAACTCATACGTCTGACCCTGGTGAGCGGGGTTGTGGTCCTGGTGGATCAGATCACCAAAAAACTGATCATGGTCCACCTGGCCTTGCATGAAGCCATTGGGGTGATTGACAATTTTTTCAATATCACCCATGTGCTGAACCCCGGGGGGGCGTTCGGTTTGTTTGCCACCCAGTCCCAGCTGGTGCGCAACCTGGTTTTTCTGGTATTATCATCCTGCGTGGCCGTGTTTGTCTGCTGGTTCTACAGCCAGGTGGCCAAAACCCATGTGTTTCTGTCCTGGGGTTTGGCCCTGGTTTTCGGCGGGGCCATCGGCAATCTCATCGACCGGTTCCGTTATGGCCATGTGGTGGATTTTCTGGATTTTTATGTGGGCACGGCCCACTGGCCCGCGTTCAATGTGGCGGATTCCGCCATCAGTATCGGCATGGTGATTCTGATTTATCATGTGATATTTAAAAAAATGCCGGAGATGTAATATGCATCCGATTCTTGTCCATTTTGGCAGTTTTACGCTTTACACATACGGGTTTTTCCTGGCCATGGGGTTTCTGGCGGCAATCTGGTTTTCCAAACGCAATGCCCGGTTTTACGATCTCAAACCGGATGATATTTCCGATCTGTTTTTTGTGATCCTGGTGTCCGGCATTGTGGGAGCAAGGCTGTTGTATGTGATCATTAATTTTGACGATTTCCGGGCCAGCCCTCTGGATATATTCAAGCTCTGGAACGGGGGCCTGGTGTTTTTCGGCGGGTTTATCGGTGCGGTGGCTGCCTCCATTGTGACCCTCCGGATCAAAAAACTGCCGTTTTTCAAGACCGCAGACACCATTGCGCCAGGCGTGGCGCTGGGGCACGGCATCGGCCGGCTGGGGTGTTTTTTTGCCGGGTGCTGCTACGGGCGGCAGTGTGACCTGCCCATTGCCGTGCAGTTTTCCCATCCCGACAGTCTGGCCCCGCTGCATGTGCCGCTGCACCCCACCCAGATCTACATGGTGGTGGCCAATCTGATTCTGTTTCTCATCCTGATATTTCTTCAGCGCCGCAAACGCTTTCATGGGATGATTTTTTTAAGTTACATTATTTTATATTCTGTGTTCCGGTTTATCATTGAATTTTTCCGGGGGGATTTCAGGGGCGATTTTTTCTTAGAATTTTTATCCGTATCCCAGGGAATCGGGATTCTGGCCATTGTCATTGCCGTGATTGTGATGGTGAAACTGGCCCTGTCTTCTCGTGGCGACCGTTAAACATCCCGGCCTGGACCAATGGCTGGCAGATGCCGGCAATCCCGTGCCCGGATTTGTCCTGTGTGCCGGTGAAACCTATCTGGTGCAAAAAGCCGTGGACCGGATCAAAACCCGGCTGATGCGCGGCAAAACCCGCGGGGTTCATCTGGAAACCCTGGATGGCCGCACCACGATCATGGGAGATGTGATCGAGCAGATCAGTACGTTTTCTTTTTTGGGCGAGAAAAAAATGGTGCTGGTCCGGCAGGCCCCGATGTTTGCGGTCAAGGCCGGGGCAGGGGAGGTGTCTTATTCGGAAAAAGACCTGAAGCGGTTGTCTGACGTGGTTGAAAGCGGTATCCCGGAGGGGCATTTTCTGGTGATGACCACGGCATCTTTGGACCGGCGCAGGAAAATCGTCAAAACCCTGGAAAAAACCGGGCTGATCATTGACTGCACCGTGCCCCAGGGCGCCAGAAAAGCGGATATGGATGATCAGCGGCAGGTGCTTCAGAATATGGCCGGACAAATTTTAAAGCAAAACAGCGAAACCATGGAACCGGCGGCATTTTCCGAACTTGCGGACCGCACCGGATTCAATCCGGCCCTGTTTGCCCAGAATCTTGAAAAATTGACGGCGTATACGGGGAATCGTCCGGCCATCACCCGCACGGATGTGGAAGCGGTTATTCTTCGGGACAAAAAAGACCCGATTTTCAGCCTCACCAATGCGCTCATGGAAAAAAACACGGGCCAGGCCCTGATGTATCTGTCGTCATTGCTTAAAGCCGGGTTTCATGAGTTGCAGATTCTCAAAGCCTTTGAAAACCTGGTGCGCCGCATGCTCCTGGTCAAGGCGTTTATGATGGATTTTTCCAAGAACCACCCGGATATCCGAATGGACCGGATGAATTTCAATGCATTCAAACAGCAGATCATGCCGGCCATAAAGGCCCATGATCAGGCGGCCCGGGATCAGGCAAAGACAGCTGTCAAAGACCTGGTGATCGCCCCCAATCCCAACAGCCCGTACCCGGTGTTCCAGACCGTTGAAAAATCCGCCCGGTTTTCCTTAAATGAACTCAGATCTGCGCTTATTTCTCTGGGAGATCTTGATTATGCCCTGAAATCGTCATCCATCAGTGCCCAGGCCGGCATTGAACAGTTTGTGATGACATTCTGCCGAAAAGGAGGCCCCCGTCATGGCGCGTAAAACCAAAATCATTGCAACCATATCCAGCCTGAACTGTTCCAGGGAATTTATTGAACGACTGTATCGGGCCGGCATGAATGTGGTCCGGCTCAACACCGCCCACATGACCCATGAAGATGCCCTTGTTGTGGTGGAAAACACCCGGGCCGTGTCTGAAAAAATCGGCATTCTGGTGGACACCAAAGGGCCTGAGATCCGTACCTGTGATGCCGTAGCGCCCTTGACCGTCCGCACGGGGGATTTTGTGAAAATCAAAGGCGATCCAGCCGGGATCTCCTGCGATGACATTATTTATGTGTCCCATAAGGGATTTGTCACAGATGTTCCCATGGGCAGTTCCGTTTTGATTGACGATGGCACCGTGGCCATGGCCGCGATGAGCCAGAAGCCGGATCATCTGCGTGTCAGGTGGAAAACGACGGGGTGATCCAGCCCAGAAAAAGTGGAATATCCCGTCGGTTCATGTGAAGCTGCCCGCGTTGAGTAAAAGACAAAGGGTTTATTGAGCTGGCCGCAGACCATCATCTGGATTTCATTGCCCATTCTTTGTGCGCAACAAGGAAGATGTGCTGGCCGCGCAGGAAATCCTGACAAAAAAAAGTCCCGGATCAAGATTATCGCCAAGATCGAAAACAGGCACGGGTGGACAATATCAATGAAATTCTGGACCATGCCTATGGGGTGATGATTGCCAGAGGGGATCTGGCTGTGGAGATCCCTACGGAAAAAAATTCCTTTGACTTAGAAAAGAATCATCACCACCTGCATTTCGAACGGCGGCGGCCCGTGATCGTGGCCACCCAGATGCTGCATTCCATGATTGATTCCCCCACGGCCCACCCGGGCGGAAGTGTCGGATGGGCCAATGCCTGCCTGACTGGACTGATGTGCATTGATGCTGTCCGGGATCAGCGGCAAATACCCGGAAGTGGCCGTGAGAACTATGGCCAAAATCGCCATGGAAGTGGAAAACCAATTCAAGAGCTTTATCAATACTCCCGTATACATCGGAAAAAATCGTGACCGCGTATCTGGCCAAGGCGGCCGTCAAAGCGGCCCTGCGGTTGAACACCCAAGCCATTGTGGCGGATTCGTTGACCGGGAACACCATTCTGGCTTTGGCTGCCTACCGGGGGGACAATCCCATTTATGCCCAGGTGTATGACAAACGGGTGATGCGGCAGCTGTCTCTGTCTTTCGGGGTGTCGGCGGATTACATTCCCATGAGCGCCGGATCCATGGAAACGTTGAAACTGTCCATCTGCCGGCTGCTGGAAGAAAAAAAACTGGCGGACGATTCATTGATCATTGTGCTGGCCGGCAGTTTCGGGCCGGCCCATGGGGCATCGTTCATTGAAATCGCCACAGCCGGCGCGTTAAAGGAAAAATGCGTGACACTCTAAGCCGGTTGAAACAGTTCTTCCGCATTGTATGAACTTCTCACAAACGGTCCGGACGCCACTTTTTTAAATCCCATGTGCCGGGCTGTGTCTGCCAGGTCATCGAATTCTTCCGGCGGATAGAATTTTTCCACGGGCAGATGGTTCCGGGTGGGCTGGAGATACTGGCCGATGGTGAGCATGTCGCACCCGTGATCGACCAGATCTTTCAACGTATTTTCAAGTTGTGCCCGGGTTTCGCCCAGGCCCACCATGATGCCGGATTTGGCCGGCATGCCCGGGTTCAGGCGTTTGACATTTCTCAGCAGGTCCAATGATCGCTGGTACACGGCCTCGGGCCTTGCTTGTATATACAAATCTGCTACGGTTTCAATGTTGTGGTTGATCACGTCGGGTCCGGCATCCATCACGGTTTTCAGCGCATCCACATCCCCTTGAAAATCCGGGATCAGCACTTCCACCCGGATGGTCTGCCCCGTATCCTGTCCGGTTTTTTTGATGGCGCGGATCACGGCGGCAAAATGGGCGGCCCCGCCGTCTTGCAGGTCATCCCGGGTCACGGAGGTGACCACCACATAGTGAAGGCCTAAATCCAGGGCTGCTTTGGCCACCCGGGCCGGTTCATCCGGATCCACGGGCAAAGGCGGGCGGGCCGTAATATTGCAGAACCGGCAATGCCGGGTGCACTGGTCCCCTAAGATCATGAACGTGGCCGTGTTTTTGGAAAAGCATTCAAACATGTTGGGGCAGTTGGCTTCCTGGCAGACCGTGTGAAGCCTGGCGCCGGACAGCAGCCGGGTGACCCGGGCATAATCTCCGCCTCTGGGAAGATGTTTTTTCAGCCAGGCCGGCTTTCCTTTTTTTTCAGCACAATGATGCATGGGCAGACTCCTTTACCGGATGAAAATGAAACCATTGACAGAAATAGGTGATCAGGGTTTCTTTGATGGATTCCATGGGAAGCGAAGGGTGGGCCAATCCCTGGTCTTTGAGTGCCTGTTCCAGGGAGGTCATGGAAACACCGGACATGCCGCAGGGATTGATCCAGGAAAACGGGGTCAGGTCCAGGGACACGTTCAATGCCAGGCCGTGGATGCTGATGCCGTGTTTGATGGACAGCCCCACGGACCCGATTTTTTTTGCATCTTTCCACATGCCGTGGTTCCGGGGATCCCGATGAATGGGCACCCCGAAATCTCTGGCCGTCTGTCCCATGATCTCCTCCAGCCCGTAAACGAAATCCGTGACCCCGATTCTGGCCTGTTCCAGGTCCACCACAGGATACAGCACGGCCTGGCCCGGGCCGTGATAGGTGACATTGCCCCCTCGGTCCGTCTGCACCAGGGCCACGCCCCGGTCTTTGAAAAATGCTTCAGACCGGGTCAGGTTTTCCTGTCCGCCGTTTCTGCCGAACGTGAACACGGACGGATGCTGGACAAAAAAGATTTTGTCCGGCCGGGTCCGGTCTTCAATTTTTTCTTTGCGGGCGGTCTCCTGGCAATTCAGTGCCGTGGTGTATTCCAGGAGACCTAAATCCTGGAATACACCGCCACGGGACAGGGTGTTTATCCTCTGAGGCATGGCTTTCTGGCCGCGGCCACTTCATCCAGGCGGGTCACTTTGGGCAGCACCGGGGCGGAAGTCAGTTTTTCCGGATCGGTTTGTGCTTCTTTGGCAATGGCTTTCACCGCATCGATGAACTGGTCGATGTCCTCTTTGGATTCGGTTTCCGTGGGTTCCACCATGAACGCGCCGTCCACCACCAGCGGGAAATAGACTGTGGGCGGATGAAATCCGTAATCCAGCAGCCGTTTGGCCATATCCATGGTGGAGATGTGATATTCCTGCTGTTTGGCATCGTTGAACACGCATTCATGCATGCACGGCCGGTCATAAGGCAGGTTCAGGGTTTCCTTGAGGGATTCCTTGATATAATTGGCATTGAGCACGGCCAGGCGGGACGCATCCAGCAGACCCTGGGCCCCCATGGCCAGAATATAGGCATAGGCCTTGATCATGACCCCGAAATGCCCGTAAAACGTGTGAAGCCGGCCGATGGAATCCGGGCAGTCTGTCACGAATTTGAACGTATCCAACTCTTTTTCCACCCGGGGAACGGGCAGAAACGGCGTCAGTTTTTCATTGACAGCCACGGGACCGGACCCGGGTCCGCCGCCGCCGTGGGGGGTGGAAAAGGTTTTGTGCAGGTTCAGATGAAGCACGTCAATGCCCACCTTGCCGGGCTTGACCACGCCCATGATGGCGTTCATGTTGGCGCCGTCTCCATACACCAGACCGCCTTTGGCGTGAACGATCTCGCAGATCTCTTTGATGTTTTCTTCAAACAGCCCCAGGGTATTGGGGTTGGTGATCATGATACCGGCGGTTTCCTCATCCATGATGGCTGCCACGGCTTCCGGTTCCAGGATCCCTTTGGGCCCTGATTTGAGGTTGACGCTCTTGTATCCGCACAAGGTGGCCGAGGCCGGGTTGGTGCCGTGGGCCGTGTCCGGAATGAGGATCTTGGACCGCTGCCTGCCCTGTTTGGCGTGATAAGCATGGATAATCAGCATGCCGGTCAGCTCGCCATGGGCTCCGGCAGCCGGTTGCAGCGTGACGGCATCAAACCCTGTGATTTCCGCCAAAGAGCGTTCCAGGTCATACATGAGCCGCAACGCCCCCTGGGAGCATTCATCACCGGCCAGGGGATGGGCCCCGGCAAATCCCTGGCGTGCCGCCTGAACTTCGTTGGTTTTGGGGTTGTATTTCATGGTGCAGGACCCTAAGGGGTACATGCCGGAATCCACGCCAAAGTTCCACTGGGACAGCCTTGTGTAATGTCTGACCACATCCAGTTCGGACAGCTGGGGCAGATCCGGGGTATCTCCGGTCAATGCCGGATCCAGAGGGGACCGTTTTACATCCGCTTTGGGCAGGGAAATGGCGCACCGGCCTTCACGGCTTTTGTCCCACACATTGGGTTCGTTGAATATCAATCCTTTGGTGCCTGGCCGCTGAGTCATCATGCCACCTCCTTTGCCAGCTGATCCATCTGCTGTTTGGACACTTTTTCCGTGGCGCAGAACAGGTAATGGTCAATGAGTTCAGGGTAATACGGAGCCAGATCCAGGCCGGCGAACAGGCAGTGCCGGTTGATCAGGTCGGTCCGTTTTTGTTTGAAATTTTCAGGCGCTTTCATCACAAACTCGTTGAAAAACGGCGGGTCAAATACGGGTTCAAATCCGGCACCCGTAAGGGCGGATTTCAGGTACATTGCCTTGTCATGGTTGAGCTGGGCGATTTCCCGTATTCCGACCTTGCCGATGGTGGACAGATACATGGCCGCAGTCATGGCATTGAGCCCGTTGTTGGAGCAGATGTTGGACGAGGCTCTCTCCCGGCGGATATGCTGTTCCCGGGTGGACAGGGTCAAAACATACCCGTCATCCCCGTTGCTGTCTTTGGCCCGACCCACCAGTCGGCCGGGCAGGTCCCGCATCAGCTTGGATGTGCCGGCCAGAAGTCCCAAACCCGGACCGCCGAATGTTTTGGCAATGCCCAGGCTCTGGCCTTCACCCGCCACCAGGTCGGCGCCGAATGAACCCGGATTTTTCAAAATTCCCCAGGCCAGCGCTTCGGTAAAAGAGGTGATGAACAGGCATTTTTTGGCATCCGCGATTTTTTTGACCGCAGCCAGATCTTCGATGTGCCCGAAAAAGTTGGGGGACTGCACAGCTACGCCGGCAATGCCGTCCATGGTTTCCAGGGTCGCGATATCAGTCAGGCCGTCTTTGGTATGAGGAATCAGCACCATCTCGTACCCGGTGGGTTTCAGATACGTGTCAATGATCTGCCGGTGGCTGGGATGCACCAGATCGGACACGGCGATTTTATCGGCTTTTCTGTTTTTGCGCAACGCGATCAAGGCGCATTCGGCCAGGGCTGTGCCGCAGTCATAATGGGACGCCGTGGCAATGTCCATACCCAACAGATCCGTGACCATGGTCTGGAACTCGTAAATGCCCTGCAGGGTTCCCTGGCTGACTTCCGGCTGGTACGGGGTGTAGGCCGTGGCGAATTCAGACCTGGATACCAGATAGGGTATGATGGCCGGAATATAATGATCATAACTGCCGGCCCCGAGCAGGCAGGTGTAGCCTTTGCAGGCAATATTTTCCGAAGCCAGTTTTTCCATGTAGTCGTTGAGTTCCCACTCACTCATGGGCTCCGGCAGGTTCAGGCCGTCTTTGACTTTGACGGCATCCGGAATGGTTTTAAACAGGTCATCCAGAGACCCGGCTCCGGCAACGGCCAGCATCTTCTGGATATCTTCCTGTGTATGAGGCAGATAACGCATAAAATTTATCCTTTCAACATCTCAAGGTATGCGGCTTTGTCCATCAGTGCATCCATTTCAGAAAGGTCGGATGCTTTGACTTTGATGATCCATCCGCTCTGATAGCAGTCTTCGTTCACATTTTCCGGCGCATCTTCCAGATCTTCGTTGATGGCCACGATCTCGCCGGAGATGGGCATGTACATTTCAGATACGGCCTTGACCGATTCCACGGACCCGAACTCATCTTCTGCGGAAAAAGAATCCCCCACTGCGGGCATTTCCACAAACACGATTTCTCCCAGCTGATCCTGGGCATAATCATTGATGCCGATGGTCACGGTATCGCCGTCGGCTTTGGCCCATTCGTGATCTTTGGTGTATTTGACGTCTTCAGGTAAATTCAGTTCATTGATGTCTTTCATGAGAGCCTCCTTTTTAATTTAAATAAAATGGGTGATTTTTTTTCTGGCGGTTCTGTCCGGCCGGATGTCAGTGACAATGGTCACACGGATGGCGCGCTTGCCTTCTTTGAGCATGAGTTTTGTGCCCGGTTCCAGGTGTTTTGAGACCATGACAAATCCGCAGGCAATGCCTTTGATTTTAATGTTGTCCGGCAGATCCGGGGTGTTGATGCTGACAATTTTTCCCTCATGCCAGGTGATGCCCATGTCCGTGGCACAGGTGAGCACATGCCCGATCTGTTTTTCGTTTTCATCAAACACGCCCGTATTTTCACCGGCCGCCACTTTTCTCAAGCTGTCTCCCACAAAGGGAAAGACATACACGTCATCTTTTTCAGGCACCAGTGCGTCAGCACCCAGAAAATCCTTGGTAAACCCGGATTTGTCCGAATTATAGGGCAACGCAAAATCCCAGGGATGGTTCATGAATTTGAAATGACCGATATCCTGGTGGGACAGGGGCAGCCCGGCCCCGGCCCGCAGAGAATCCCGGGCGCCTAAGCCGCAGGCGGTAATGCCGAACGGTTCGCCGGCCAAAAGAATATCCTGCCACAGGGCCACGATGGCATCGGGAGCCAAAAAAATCTCAAACCCGACTTCACCGGTGTATCCGGACCGGGATAGCAGCACGGGGGTGCCGTTTTTCAGTTTCACCGCACCCGCTTCCGGATGATTCGGATCAAAATGACCTTTAAAGGAGAAATAGGGCATTTTTTCAAACACGGTGTCCGGAGACTGGATCAGTTTTGACAGAATCCGCACGGAATCGATTCCCTGGATATCCATTTTGGCGATCCTGTCGGTGAGGTCCGTGATCGTGACATCCCGGTCTTTTTTGTGTTTGTTCAGGTGGTCGGCAATCGCACTGCCCATACCGGCGTTCACACAGACCATGAACGAGGTGTCGGAAAATTTGTACACAATGGCGTCATCCAGGCAATGCCCTTTTTTCATTCAGGAATGCGCTGTACACACACCGGCCTACAGCCAGAGGTGCCAGATCTCTTGTAAAACAGTAATTGAGCAGAAAAAATGCATCCGGCCCCTCCACATTGACAGGCCATATGGCTGGAGATCAAATACGCCGGCGGAAGTGAGCACGGCCAGATGTTCATTTTGACTCCGGTGGCATACCACAGGGGCATGTCATATCCGCCGAAATCAGCCATGTTGGCACCGGCATCCAGGTGCCATTGGTGCAATGGTGTGGTTTTCATAATAATGACCTTGAAATTTAAAGATTAAAAAATATAGGGAACCTTTAAATTATATGATTTGTATACAACAAAGGTTTCCACGGACCGGACACCGTTGATTCTGGCAATTTCCTCAGTGTAAAATTCCAGAAGCCCGAATTCTTTTTTAAACATGACCATGATCAACAGGTCAAACCGTCCGGTAACCACGTTGGTGTGAATGACCCCTCGAAGCCGGCTGATTTCCTCGCCTTTTTCCACCAGGTTCATCTCCGACAGTTTAATGCCGATGATGACCACCCGATGGCCCGGGAGCATGTCAGGATTCACCAGACCGCAAATCTCCAGAATGCCTTCTTCCTGGAGTTTGTTCACCCGGGACCGGACGGTGTTTTCCGTGATTTCGAGCTTGTCCGCAATTTTCTTGAAAGACCTTTTTCCCTGTTTGAGTTCCCTGATGATGTCGATATTTGTCTGATCTATTTTCATTCCACCTCTTTTATGCTGGGAAAGTGAGGAAAACATAAATTTTTTTAATTATCTTGATAGTTAGACCAAATTAATGATAATGTCAATTAAATTTTGAAAAATTTGTGAAAAATGAAATTAGAAAAAGACAAATTAATAGATTTTCCATGAAAGGAGGAGTCATGTCAGAAAAAATCGTGGTGATCGGCGGAGGGCCGGGGGGATATGTGGCGGGTTTGCGTGCCGCGGCCTTAGGTGGGGATGTCACAGTGATCGAAAAAGAACACCTGGGGGGCACCTGTCTCAACTGGGGATGTATTCCATCCAAAATCATGAAAAATACGGCGGATATTCTTCAGAAATGCAGAAAAGCCTCGGATTTCGGCATTCAGCTGGAGGGGACGGTGCTGCCGGACATGGCCGGGCTCATGGCCCGAAAAAACAAGATTCTGGCATCCCAACGGGCCGGCATTGACGGTCTGCTCAAAGGACGAAAGGTCAAGGTTATCAAAGGTTGTGCCAGAATCACCGGACCGGGGGCACTGGAAGTGACGGCTGAGGATGATACCACGGCATCCTTGAGCTGGGACAAACTCATTATTGCCGTGGGAACCCGGCCCATGAATGTGCCGGATTTTGCCTTTGACGGCAAAAAGATTCTGTCTTCCAATGATATTCTGGTGCTGGATCACGTGCCGGAATCCATGACCATTGTGGGCGGCGGGGTGATCGGATGCGAATTCGCAGGGATTTTTACGGCCCTGGGCACCCAGGTGACCATCGTGGAAGCCATGTCCCGGCTTTTACCGTTGCCGTCCGTGGATACGGCTGTGTCCAAACTGCTGCTCAGAGAGATGAAAAAGCAGAAGATCAAGGTGCTCTGCGACACTGTGGTGACGGCATGTGACACCTCCGGCAGCGGGTGCCGGATATCTCTGGCCAAAAGCCCGTTCACGGACAACCCCAAAGCCAAAGATCCCAAAAATGATACCATCTCCTCGGATCTCATGGCTGTATGCATCGGCCGGACCCCGTTGTCCATGGATCTGGGGCTGGATACCATCGGCCTGGATACGACCGGCCCAGGATGGATTGAAGTGAATGACAGAATGGAAACTGCTGTGAAAAACGTGTATGCCATCGGCGACATTCTGGGACCTTCCCGGATCATGCTGGCCCATGTGGCGTCCCATGAAGGGCTGGTGGCCGCCGGCAATGCCATGGGAGAAAATGAAACCATGGCCTACAACGCCGTACCCGGGGCGGTTTTCACCATGCCGGAGATCGGTACGGTGGGATTGAGCGAGGAGGAAGCCCGGAAAAAGGGCCTGGATGTCGACACGGCATCCGTGAACTTCCGGGTTCTGGGCAAAGCCCATGCCATTGACGAGATTGCCGGAGAGGCCAGGATGATTGTGGAAAACGCCACTGGAAAGGTGTTGGGAATACATCTCATCGGTCCCCATGCCACGGACCTGATCGCCGAAGCCACTCTGGCCATTGAAAAAGGGCTGACGGCCCGGGATGTCGCCCACACCATTCATGCCCATCCCACTTTAGCGGAAATCATGGGAGAAGTGGCATCCAAAGCGGTTGGCATGCCGTTGCACGGATAGATAATAGAATTGACCATTCTATCACTTGGCGGGCCGATGATTCGGATATCTGATCGGTCCGCCAAGTATTTTTGTATATACAAAAATTATTGTTTTTCTACCTGTGAATATGCAGTACAAAAAATATGTGTTTTTGCTGCGATGTGTGTTAAGGTGTTTCGCTGATTTTAAAAGTTGAAAAAATTACTTTGAAACAGGTAAAATAACATCAATGATCGATTTTTTTGATATCCGAACGCTTACGCTGGTTGTGGGCGGTGCCATGCTGGTTTCTACGGTTTCCATGGTCTGTTATCTGTTTCATCGAAGAACCTATGGCAATTTCATGTTGTGGACCCTGGGAATGGGATGTCTTTGCCTGGGTTTTCTGCTGTTCAGTTTTCGAGGGTTTGTCACTGACCTGGTGAGTATTGTTCTGGGCAATGCCATGATCTTTTTTTCCTTTGCCTTGATCTATCAGGGATTCAAAGTACTGGGTCACAATTCGAAAATATCCGGATTTCATCTGGTACTCATGTCGTTTCTGTCATTTCTGATCTTTCCTTTTTTTACCTATGTTGTGCCGAGTCTGAATGTCCGCACCAGTCTTATTTCCTTTACAGGGGCGCTGTATTTTTTTCTGTGCATAAAAATTCTTGCCACCGGCATCAAAGATATTCGCTTCCGGGAAAATATTCTGCTTGGGTCAACGCTGATATTGGCGACGGGCGTATTAACCGCCCTGGGAATTATTTCCGCCATGGCAGACAATATGCCGGTCGATTTCATGGAGACCGGCGCGTACCAGGGCGTGGCCCTGTTTATCATCGCCATGGTGCATATCGCGTTTGTTCTGGGGTTGGTGCAGCTGAATTCCCAGCTGGTGGAAAAAGATCTGGTGGAAAAAGAAACCCATCTTGAAAAAAATCAATTGCAATATCATCAGCTGGTGGAGGAATCGTCACAAGGCCTGGTGATTGCCACTGATCATCCCATGCGGCTGGCTTTTGCCAGCGTTCCCATGACAGAGATCAGCGGATATACGCCGGCAGAACTTGTGCAATTCAGTTCGGATCAGATTTTGGGAATTATTCATCCCGATGATCGGGGCAGGTTTTTCAATAATTTCAAAAAAAGACTGGCAGGCAGTGACATATCTCCTGTGCAGCAGTACCGGATTTTTCATAAGACAAAAGACGTCCGCTGGGTTGAAACCTATACGTCTTTCATTGAATATGAAGGGCAACCCGCGGTTCATTCCCATTTTCTGGACATCACCCGGCGCAAGGAAGCCGAAGCCATCAATACTGCCATGTTCCGAGTGTTAAGTGCCGTGACCACAACCAGAAACCTGAACGAACTGTTTCGATCGATCCATCATTCCTTGTCTGCGATCATCGATGTGACCAATTTTTTTATCGCCATGCGGGACACCCGGACCAATACGCTGTATTTTCCCTATTATGCAGATATTATGGATGATGATTTTTCTCCGGTGCCATTTTCTGAAGTGAGGAACTCTTTGACCGGTCTGGTGTTTTCCCGGTGCGAGCCTGTTTTTATGGAACGGGAAGCGCTTAAGGCACGGCATGAAAAAAACGGGATAAAAGGGACTGTGCCGGTTATCTGGATGGGGGTTCCTTTGATGATCAAAGACAATGTGACCGGTGTGGTGGCGGTGCAGAGCTATACGGACCCGGATCTGTATACCCGAAAGGATTTGAACATTCTGTCCGCCGTTTCCCACCAGATGGCCCTTGCCATTGAACGCAAGCAGGCGGAAGATGCCCTGGTGGAAAGTGAGGAAAGATACCGGTATCTGTTTACCCATGCGCCAGCCGGAATCTGTGAAATGGATTTTGAAAAAAATCGATTTATCCGCGTCAATGATATCATCTGTAAAATATCCGGTTACTCCCAGGCTGAATTAATGGTGATGGATCCGCTGGATCTGCTGACGGAAAAAAGCCGGGAGCGCTTCAAAATTCGGATTGCAAAACTGACTGCCGGAGCCCAGGAAACCAGAAATATTGAATATGATCTGATTACCCGGCAGAAAAAACCATTGACGGTTGCCGTGACCCTGAATGTGGCCCATGATGACAAAAAATTTCAGCGTGTCCTGATGGTCATCCATGATATCTCCTGGCGTAAAATAATGGAAAAAGAAAGAATCGAGGCACAGAAACTGATCGGTGAACAGCAGAAACTGGCCTTGATCGGCCAGGTGGCTGGAAAAATGGCCCATGATTTCAACAATATTCTCGGGGTGATCATGGGAAATATCGAATTGATGCTCATGGATCATCATGATCCCGACATACAAAACACTTTGAAACGGATTCTGGTTCATACGGAAAAAGGACAGTATCTCACCCGGAATCTGGTGGCATTTGCCAAAAATCAGGCACCCAGACAGAAGTTTTTTTCCCTTAATGAAAAAATCGATTTAGCACTGGCGCTGATGAAAAAAGACCTGGAAAATATCCACATCACCCGGTCTTACACGCCGGATCTGCCGGAGATCCTCGCGGATCCGGGCATGATCGAACACACGCTGGTCAATCTGCTCCAAAATGCCATTCATGCCCTTTCCAAAACAAAAGATCCCGAGATCACCCTTTGTACTTTCATCAGTAATGCGGCCATCTGCCTGGAAATCAAAGACAATGGATGCGGTATCCCTGAAGCGCATCTTGCTGATATTTTTACGCCTTCCTTTACCTTGAAAGGCGGGAAAGACGCACTGGGGGCCTATGCACCCGACATCAAAGGCACGGGGTACGGCATGTCCAATATCCAGAAATATGTGCATCAGCACAAGGGGACCATTGATGTCACATCGACCCAGGGTGCAGGGACCTGCGTGCGGATCTGTTTTCCGGTAATCGAAAAACAGTTGACTGCTGAAGAAAAGAAGGAAATTGCCAGGGCCGTCACCCGGCCGGACCGGCGGATACTGCTGGTGGAGGACGAACCCGATATCTCTGAAATACAGCAACGGGTGCTGTCCCTGGCCGCCCTCCGGGCAGGAGAGTTTCGGGGTAGATGCCGCAACCGCCATGATCTGTTTGACTGGAATACGTGTATGATCCCGTCAGCCTGATTACATGCGCCTTCCGGTTCAAGAACCGGCATGGGATGTATACCGACACATCCGCAAGACAAATGCGTCTGTGCCGGTGCTGTTTGTATCCGGTAACTTTGAGTTCATTGAGGCTGTCAAGCCGTTGATGGAAAAAGACCGGTATGTGGGCCATCTGTCCAAACCCTGCCGCATGGGTGCGTATGTTGAACAAATCAATCGATGCTGGCTGCAAGATCAGCCCCAGATACGCTTTTTTTGACATCCGGATTGTCCAGCAGTTCACTGGTGTGGACCTTCCCGAACCAGGGAACCGTTTTGAGGACATACTCCCGCTGGGCAAACTTCAGAGCCAGCCGGGCGTTCTGCTCCACCAGCAAAATGGTGGTGCCCAGTTTGTTGATCTCCTCAAGGCATCAAACATGTCCAGCATGAGCAGGGGTGCCAGTCCCATGGAGGGTTCATCCAGAAGCATCATCTGGTGTCCGACATATATCCTCTGCCAACGGCCAGCATTCGCTGCTCACCGCCGGACAGGGTGCCTGCCAGCTGCGGCGGCGTTCTTCCAGCCGGGGAAACAGGTCAACACCCATTTTCGGTCCGCTTCAATCTGGTCTTTGTCTTTTCTGGCAAAACAGGCCAGTGTCAGGTTTTCCGTTACGGTGAGGCGCTTCGAAAATTACGGCGGCCTTCCGGCACATGGGAGATCCCGGTTTTGACACCACCTTGCCTGCTGAATATTTTAATATGTTTTGGCCGTTGAATTCTGAAACAGATCCGGCCTGACAGGGGGATCATCCGGGAAATGGCGCGCAGGGTGGTGCTTTTTTCCGGCACTGTTGGCACCGATGATGGTGAGGATCTCTCCGGGCTGCCACGGAAAAACTGGATACCGTGAAGGGCCTTGATATTGCCGTAGGATACGTTCAGATTGATGTTCAGCTGCATCAGGTCATATCCTCCTTACCCAGATAGGGCTTCGATCACCTGGGGGTTGTTTCGGATTTTCAGGCGGCCTTGGGCGATCAGCTTCCCGAATACCAGGGTCTGGATGGATTTCACACAGTTCCATGACAAATTTCATGCGATGTTCAATCAGAAAATCGCCACATTGATCCTGGTGCACCTGGCGGATGATGCGGATCATTTTCACCAGTTCATCCGGGGTCATGCCGGCCGTGGGTTCATCTAAAAACAGCACCTGGGTTTGCGGCCATGGCCCGGGCCATTTCCACTCCGGCGCGCCGGGGCCCCATAGGGCAGGCTGGTCACAAGATCGTCGGCATATTTTTCGATATCAAACAATTGCATGAGGCGGTGGGCATTTTCCCCGACCCGGTTTTCCTGGTCCCGGCAGGCCCGGGTGTTGAAAAACGCCCCCATCAGCCCATAATCCAGCTGAGAATAATGGGCCATGCGGATATGGTCCACCACATTCATGTGCCGCCACAACGCCAGGTTCTGGAATGTCCGGCCCAGGGCCCATGGCGGCGATCTGATTGGTTTCAAGGCCTTTGATGTTTTTGTTTTCCAGAAGGATATTTCCTTCAGTGGGGGTGTACACCCCGGTGATCAGGTTGAAAATAGTGGTTTTTCCGCGCCGTTAGCCGATGGAGACCGAAAATCTGTCTGGGTGCAATGTTCAGGTTATAGTTCCATGAACCGGTATCAGGCATGGTGGCGTAATGGGTCATGTTTTCAACATGCAGCAGTGCGGTCATGGGGACACTCCTTGTTGGCGTTTGTGTTTGGATTCCAGCAGTTTTTTTGCATTGATCTCCGTAAAAGAGATCAGTCCATAAGGCCTGAATATCATGACAAAGATCAGAATCAACGGAATGATGATCCATTTGAACAGCTCCAGGGGACGTAACGCCTCACCCAGCACATTGATACTCACTGCCCCCACAATGGAGCCCACAATGGAGTTGAGACCGCCGAAATAGACCATGGCCAGAATTTCCGCCAGGCGGTTGATGCTGAACATGCCCGGGTTGATATAGGTGAGCACATGGGCAAAAAGTCCGCCGGCAACACCGGCCCAGAAAGCACCGAACATAAAGGCGGTCATTTTTGTTTTACGGGTTTTAACCGTCATGGATTCGGCAGCTGCTTCATCATCTCTCACCGTATTCAATGCCTTGCCCAGAATCGAGGTGACAAAGTTGTGGATGACCCAGATGCACAGCATCGTCCAGAAAAAAATCACGGGCAGCGGGGCAAGATCCGGCTGTCCCCCCATACCCCTGGCACCGCCGATGATGTTCAGGTTTTCCACCGCAGACTTGACAATAAACATGAATGCCAGAGAGATAATGGCCAGGTAATCCCCCCGGGTGCGAAAAGAGGGGATGGCCACAGCCAGTGAACCGATGGCGGCGGCAGCGCCTCCCACCACCAGCACCAGCGGGAAAAGATAGGGACCCAGGGCCGGGGGCAGCAGGGCCGTGCCGAAAATTTTGTCATTGGTGAACAATACCAGAGTCAGAATGGAAGACACATAGGCCCCCAAGGCCATGAACCCGGGATGAGAGCAGGAAAATTCCCCCTGGTACCCGTTGATGACATTGACACTCACCGTGAGAATAATGGAAACAAGGGTGAGTTTGACCACCAGAACCCGGTAGTCGTTAATGCCTGCCCACAAATGGAGGATGGCATAAAAACAGACCAGGTGGATGACAGCGGAAAGCCACAACGGCAGTTTTTCCAGCAGGGCGGCCCCGGGATTGGTGATAAAACAGGTAAGCTTTGCCACTGCCAGTACCGGGATGACGTAAACGATCAGATCATAGGCAAGGGCGCCGGGGATCATCACCGGTTCCTTGAGCATGATCAACGCCCCGAAAAGCACCGGTATTTTGGGCAGACCCAGGTAATAGGAGATATAGTCATATCCCCAGAAATATTCAATCAGCACGGCTGCGAGGATACCCAGAAACCACCCCAGCATGGGTACTGTTGAAAACATTTGTTTGAATTTTTGTAAAATTCCCATTTGACGTTCCTGTGAGTGTCGGATCAAGAAATTAAAGACGCAGCTTGGTGCTGTGTTCCATTCCAAAAAATCCCCTGGGCCTGAAGGTCAGGATGACCAGGATAATGGAATAGGCAATGAAATCCCGGAGGGTGGAGGGAAAAACCGTGGCCACAAAGATTTCTATGAATCCCAGCAGATATCCGGCCAGAGCCGCTCCCTTGATGGAGCCGCGTCCTCCTAGAATGGCTGCCACAAACGCTTTCCATCCCAGCAGCACCCCCATGTAGGGATCCAGGATCGGGTATGCCTGGCCGTAGAGAATACCGGCCACTGCTGCAAGGCCTGCGCCCACGGCAAAGGTCAGGGGTGCAATAATATTGATGGACACCCCCATGAGGGGAACGGCCAGAAAATCGTATGACATGGCCCGCATGGCCATGCCCCATTTGGTTTTCTGGATAAAGGCGTGCAGGGCCAGCATGAGCAGCAAAGAGATGATGATGATCATGGCCTTGACATTGGTGATATAGATGCCCCCGATATGGTAGTTGACCGTTTCCATCAACGGTGGAAAGCTTAAGCGCTTGGCACCCAGCATGATCAGGATGGTGGTTTCAAAGATGATACCGATCATCAGTCCGGTGATGGCGGCAGATGCCCGGGGGGCCTGGCGCAACGGACGATATCCTGCCACTTCCACAAATACCCCGATCCAGGATGCCAGAAACATGGTTATCACCACGGTGGCCAGAAAAATCACGGGAGGCGGGACCAGACCGCTGAATGTGGCCAGTAACACCGTGGCAATGCCGAACCCGATATAGGTCCCCACCATGAAAATATCGCCATGGGCAAAGTTAAACAGCATCAACACCCCGTACACCATGGAGTAACCAATGGATATCACGGCATAAAAACTGCCCCGCTGCAGGGCATTGATAATGTTTTGAAGAATATAATTAAAGGATTCTATCAAAGGTTCCATTCACCGACTCCTGTTGAATTGGATCACTGTTGCAGACCTTTTGGGTCTGCAACAGTTTTAACACATTTTATTGGTTGGGATCGTCACACATCAGGGGCAGCTGGAGCCGTAAAATTCATATTCGCCCTGATGATTGATTCTGACGATAACGGCACATTTGATGGGATCGCCTTCTTCGGTAAAGGTCATTTTACCGGTAATGCCGTCAAAATCCTTGATTTGGGCCAGAGCGTCTCTGACTGCTTCCCGGTCTTTTTCGATTTTTCCGGTGAGTTTGCCGGCATCCTGGATGGCCTGCTGGGCCAGGCGAAGCGCATCCCAGGTCAAAGCGGCGACATCGTCGGGGATATAGCCATAGGTTTTTTCATACCGGTCAATAAAGGCTTTGGTGGCACCTTTGGCACCGGCGGCTGCGTAATGGGAGGAAAAAAACAGCCCGTAGCAGTCTTCACCGCACAATTCAATGGTTTCAGCCGATCCCCAGGAATCAGAACCCACAATGGGTCCGGTCCAGCCCAGATTTTTGGCCTGGCTGACGATCAAAGGCACTTCATTATAATACTGGGGCGTGAACAGAACCTCGGCACCGGATTTAACGATTTTGGTGAGCTGGGAGGAGAAATCCGTGTCCTTGGTGGTGAAGCTTTCATAGGCCACCACACTGCCGGCACCGTGTTTGTCTTCCCAGGCCTGTTTGAACACTTCTGCCAGTCCTTTGGGATAGTCGGACGCCACATCGTACAGTACAGCCGCTTTGGTGAACCCGAACTCTTCCGTGATGAAATTGGCGACCACAGGTCCCTGGAACGGATCCAGAAAGCAGCCCCTGAATACATAAGGCCGGTCCAGGGTCGTGCTGGGGTTGGTGGACCAGGGGCTGATCATCACGGTTTTATACTTGTTGGCCACTTCACCGGCCGGCACCGCCTGTTTGGAGGATTGCGGTCCCACAATGGCCAGGACATCATCCTGAGTGATCATTTTGGTGTTGGCCTTGACAGCGGATTCCGCTTTGGATTCATTGTCCTCGATGACCAGTTCCACTTCATACTTTTTACCGCCGACATCCAGGCCTCCGGCTTTTTCAATGTCTTCCAGCCACATCTGAGCCGCGTACTTGCTACCTTCTCCCACCTTGGGGATATCCCCGGTCAACGGGGCATTGATACCGATTTTGATAATGGTTTTTCTGGCACTAAAGGCCAGAGACGAGAACATCATGGCCGCACAAAAGGCCACCACTGTTAGAACAGCAATTTTCTTCATAATACCTCCTGAAACTGAAATAAGGTTAACGATTCATTGATTCCAAAGGTCAGTTGAAAAATTGAATCAACCAATCACTGAGCGAAACATAAATAAACTCTATATGTAAAATTCCGGATGAAGTAAAGAAATAATATGAAATTTTGTCAAAGAAATTTTCATCAAATTCAGATGGTTTATCGGGTTGATTTAGGAATCAATTAATATTATAACCCCTGAATTATAAATTTTATAATCCTGTCAATCAAAATATGGAAAAATACTGTTTCACATGGACGAAAGACAGGTAACCGTAATTGAAGGAAAATCAATGAAACAAGCCTCAATACGTGGTACCGGCATGTATGTGCCTCCCCATGTGGTGACCAATCGCGATCTTGAAAAAATGATGGATACCTCGGATGAATGGATCCGTCAGCGAACCGGGATCAAGCAGCGGTACTGGATCAATGAAGATTGCGGCGCGTCTGATTTGGGCGCCGAAGCGGCCCGGATGGCCTTAGACGATGCCGGATGGCAGGCAGAGGATCTGGATTTCATCATTTTTGCCACTTTGAGTCCGGATATCATGTTTCCGGGTTCCGGATGTCTGATGGCAGGTAAACTGGGCCTGAATAAAACCCCGGTACTGGATATCCGTCAACAGTGCACCGGTTTTTTATATGGTCTGGCCACAGCGGACGCCTATATCAAGTCCGGCCTTGCGGGCCGTGTGCTGCTGGTGGGCGGAGAAGTGCATTCATCGGGCCTGGATAAAACCACCCGGGGACGGGATGTGACCGTGATATTCGGGGATGGCGCCGCCGCCGTCTGTCTGGAAGGGGTAGATACGGATGACAAAGTGGGATTGCTGGCATCGGCCCTGCATGCAGACGGCAATCATGCGGATTCCCTGATGACGGAACTGCCGGCATCCCGGTTGATGCAGCGCATACCTCCCGGCGTCCCCTTTGATGATCCCCGGTATTATCCGGTCATGGATGGACCGGCGATTTTTAAGAAAGCTGTCAGAATGCTGCCCAAGGTCACCAACGAAGCCCTGGAAAAAGCAAACATTTCTCTGGACGAGATTGATCTGGTGGTGCCGCATCAGGCCAACAAGCGGATCAACGAGGCATATGGTCAGTTCATGAAACTGGATCCGTCCAAAATATTCCATAACATCGAAAAATACGGCAATACCACGGCGGCCAGCATTCCTCTGGCGCTTCATGAGGCCATGGCTCAGGAGCGGGTAGGCAAACCCGGGGACACCGTGCTGTTTCTGGGCCTGGGTGCCGGCCTGACCTGGGGGGCGTCCATCTATCGGTTTTTTTAATCGATTCGGCCGTTGAAAAGCGCTTTGAGATAAAATGCCGTGACCGGGTCCGGTGGTGCGCCGCCGGAAGGGGTCCCGGCATTTTTTTCTGCCATCTGACTGCGAATTCCGGATGCCAGTATTTTACCCAGCTCCACCCCGAACTGGTCAAAGGGATTGATGTTCAGCATAAATCCTTCAAACACGGTCCGGGCTTCATAAAAAGACAACAGCAGCCCCACGCTTTCCGGGGTCAGATCGGAAAGCACCACCAGAGATGACGGCCGGTTTCCGGAAAAGGATCGGGCCGGGTCTTCATGGTCCCGGCCTTCGGCCAGTGCCTGTGTCTGGGCAATGAGGTTGGCCCAAAGTTCCTGGTGGTTGAACACCCCTTTGGATGTGACCTGGTCTCCGGTGTAACCCGGTTTGAGCACTCCGATGAATTCCACGGGAAATGCCGGACCCTGGTGGGCCAGCTGGAAAAATGAATGCTGGGCATTGGTGCCGGGTTCTCCGAAAACAATACTGCCGGCCGGGCAGGGCAGGGGTATACCGTGAATGTCTACGCTTTTACCCAGGCTTTCCATGTACACCTGCTGGACATGGGGTGCGAGCTTGGACAGGGCGCTGGAATAGGGAATGATGGCCTGGGCCGAGTATTTCAGTATCTGAATATTCCAGATGCTGATCAAAGCAGCGGTCAAAGGAATGTTTTCCTGCACCGGGGCCTGAAAGGCATGGCGGTCCATTTGGGCGCAACCGATCAGAAATTGTTCAAACGTGTCATATCCGAATGCCAGGCTCAAAGGGACCCCGCCCACAGCAGAAGACACGGAATATCGTCCCCCGATGAAATCAAACATGTAAAAGCTGGCCAGCACGGGATTGGACAGATCATCCCCGGGGCTGCCTTTGGCCGTGATGGTCACCAAATGATCTTCAGGATTCAGGTGGTGGCGGTTTAAAAACGCCTGAACCTGGGTCAGGTTGGCCATGGTTTCCGTGGTGGTAAAGGATTTGGACACAATGATCCATAAACAGGTGTCCGGTTCGATCCGGGTGAGGATCTGCCCGAAATTGTCAATGTCCACATTGGACAGGAAATGTAAATTTATTTTGGGGTGCCGGCCGGGTTTCAGGGCTTTGTAAACAAATTCACACCCCAGATAGGAGCCGCCGATTCCCACGATAACGGCATCCGTGAATTTTTTTTCCCGGGTTCCGGTGATGCGGCCTTTGTGCACATCCTGTGAAAAGGTGCGGATGTTTCGGGCCACTGTCCGGATATCACTGAGTATCTGGGAATTTTCCGGTTTCAGGCCGGAATCCAGAAATCCCCGGGCAGCCGTGTGCAGTGCGGCTCTTTTTTCCGTGGAATTGACCGGATTGCCGGCCGCCATTTGGACAAACAACTCTTTGGCACGGGTTTCGCCGGCCAGGGTGTTCAATGCCTGTCTGACACCGGTGTCCAGTCGCTGCCGGGAAAAATCATAAAAAAAACCGGGGATGTTCAGGGAAAAATCGGTCAGACGGCTAGGATCTTTGATCAGGTGTTTTAAATGAAATTCCGGCGTATTCATCCGGGTGGCGTGTGTTTTCAGTGTGTTGAAACGGTCTGAATCATACATGTCTGAAATTTCCTTTGCAGCATTCAAGATGATTTTTTAATCATATTAATGTTATCTGCCTGTCTGTGAATTGTAAATCAGTATTTTTTAGATGTGAAAAGAATGTGCGGTAAGAAAATTCTGGGGTGAGAATCAATTATATATTGACATGAGGCTGTCCGGACGATTAATAGTGAATGCCATGAAATCGATTCATGAACCCATCAAGGAAAAACTGCGGGCCAAAGGGGTGGTCATACCCAATCCGGATTCGGTATATGTGGCCGATGATGTGGATATAAACCGGATTTCCGGCAATGACGTTACCGTGTTTCCCGGATGCCGGATTGCCGGTTCCCGGACATTGATTCTGCCCGGGACCCGGATCGGGTATGAAGCACCCGTGACCCTGGAAAACTGTCTGGTGGGAAAAAATGTCCGGCTCAATGGCGGATTTTTCCAGGAGGCCGTGTTCTTAGGGGATAATGTATTTGGATCCAATGCCCATGTGAGAACCGGAACCATTCTGGAGGAACAGGCAAGTGCGGCCCATACTGTGGGGCTCAAACAGACTTTGTTGTTTCCGTTTGTCACTTTGGGCAGTTTGATCAATTTCTGTGATTGTTTCATGGCCGGCGGCACCAGCCGGAAAAATCACTCTGAAGTGGGATCTTCGTTTGTTCATTTCAATTACACACCCAACCAGGACAAAGCCACCCCGTCCATGATGGGCAATGTTCACCAGGGCGTGATGCTGGATCAGCCGCCTGTTTTTCTGGGCGGGCAGGGGGGACTGGTGGGGCCGGTGCGGATCGGATTCGGGTGCCTGACCGGGGCCGGGTCCATTGTCAGAAAGGATGAGGAACGACCCAATTGGATGATTCTGGCCGGGAACAACCGGTCGGTGTCTTTGCCCAGACGGTCCGGTGTGCATCCCGGCGCGGTTCGGATCTTTAATCACAACATCAAATATCTGGCCGGTCTGGCCGCGCTACATGCCTGGTATGTCCATGTACGTCCCGTATTTGCCATGGATCCCCTGTCCAGGGAACTGGTATCCGGGCTTCAAAAAACTCTGGTTCAAAGTATTGGCGAACGGATTCGTCAACTGGAAAAATTCTGTGATACATTAAAGTCGTCCCAACCCCATGATCGGATTCTGGCAACCATGGAAACGGTGGGCCAACACATGGATCAGGTCCTGGACTCTCCAAAACTGTCCGCTTCCGGAGAAGACCTGGTTTTGTGGCTGAACAACCAAATCACCCGGCATGACACCGATTATATTACCGCAATCCAGAGTCTGCCCCGGGAAATCAAAACACAGGGGTCCCACTGGCTTTTGAACATAGAAACAACCTTGCTGGATCTTTTGACGGTCTGAAAAATTTTTAGGATAACTTTACATGACACGATTGTTTGGCACAGACGGCATACGGGGTCGGGTCAACACCCCGCCCATGACCTGTGAAACCGCACTTAAAACCGGCCGGGCCGTGGCCCTGATGGCCCGGGATCTGGGACAACACCAGGTGGTGATCGGCAAAGACACCCGGATTTCCGGAGACATGCTGGCATCTGCGTTGGCCGCCGGTGTGGCATCCGCCGGTGTCACCGCATGCCTGGCCGGTGTGATTCCCACACCCGGGGTGGCGTATCTGGCCGCATCCATGGAACATGTCGGGGCCGGAGTGATGATTTCCGCATCCCACAATCCCTATTATGACAATGGTATTAAAATTTTTCAAAAAGGCGGCATCAAGCTGACAGATGAACAGGAAACGGTTCTGGAAGCAGCGATTCATCATCCTGAAGTGTCTTCAGAAGATACTGTCGGAAAAATTTTAAATCTATCGGACAGTCTGGAAAGATATGCCCGGTTTCTGCTGGACCGGTTTCCCTTTAAAAAACTGTCCTCCCGCATCCGGGTTGTGGTGGATGCTTCCAACGGGGCGGCCAGTGATATCTGTCATCAGGTGTTCAATGATGCGTTGTTTGATGCCGTGTTCATCCATGATAAACCGGACGGGTTCAATATCAACAGAGATTGCGGATCCCAGCATGTTCAGGACCTTCAAAAACTAGTGACGTCCCAAAAAGCGGATATCGGGATCGCTTTTGACGGGGACGCGGACCGGATGATTGCCGTGGATGAAACCGGCGGTATCATCACGGGGGACCGGATTCTGGCCATTTGTGCCGGACATGCCAAAAAAAAGAATCAGCTGCCAAACAACCGGGTGGTCAGCACGGTGATGAGCAATATCGGTCTGACCCGGGCGTTGGATGCGATGGGAATCACCCATATCCGGACCGGGGTAGGGGACCGTCAGGTCCTGGCGCAAATGCAGGAGACCGGCGCGGTGATGGGCGGGGAAGATTCCGGCCACATGATTTTTTTGGATGATCATACCACAGGAGACGGTCTGTTGTCAGCGCTGCGGTTGATAACGGTCATGGCTGAAACCGGGCGGCCGTTGTCGGATCTGGCATCTGTGATGCAGGTGTTTCCCCAGGTATTGAAAAATGTGGAAGTGGATATGTCCCGTCCCGATTTCATGCAGATCCCTGCGATTGCCGAAGCCATTGAAGCGGTGTCATCCCGCCTGGGAGAAAACGGGCGGGTTCTGGTGCGGTACTCCGGCACCCAGCCGTTGCTGCGGGTCATGGTGGAGGGCCCGGAAAAAGAGGTGACCCTGGCCGGATGCGACCGGATCTGCCAGGCCATTCAAGCACACATCTAAAAAAACTCAGGGCCTGATATCTGCGGGGATATCAGGCCCTGAGTTGTATGTTCAATAATCTCGTCTGACAGTCACGCTATTCTCTGGCGACGCCTAAAAGATGCATCAGGTGGATGAACAGCCCCATGAAATCCAGATACAGGCTCAACGCCCCCATGAGTGCGCCTTTTCGGACCATGGCACCCGAAGCGTTGTCCGGAAGGGTGACCGCCATGTTTTTCAGTTTCTGGGTGTCATACGCGGTCAGGCCGGTAAAAATTACCACGGCAATCATGGAAATAATGGTCTGCATCATGGTGGAGCCGATGAAAATGTTCACGACCATGGCAATGATGATGCCGATCAGTCCCATCATCAGGAACTGGGCCATGCCGGTGAGATCTTTTTTGGTCACCATGCCGTAGACACTGGCCGCACCAAAGGTGGCCGCACAGATAAAAAAGGTGGATACAATGGATGCTGACGTATAAATCAGAAAAATCGGGGTCAGTATCACACCGTAGGCCACGGTCAATGCCACATACAGACCGGTGGCCGTACTGGCCTGAATTTTCTGAATCCGTGCGGACAGATACCCGCATAAAATGATGAGTCCGATAAACAGAACAATGGGCATCACCGGGTTCCCGTAGAACATCTGAATCAGTCCGGGGCTGCGGGAAACGAAAAAGGACGTGAACCCGGTGAGCACCAGTCCGATGGTCATCCAGTTGTAAACGCTCCGGATAAAGGTGTTCACCTTTACCATGGAAGTGGTTTGTGCAAATGTGGAATTCATGATCTCCTCCAAAAAAATTTTCAGGTTAATAACATTTCGATTACACGCAATATAACATGAAAGAGGGGAATTTCAAGGTTATTGTTTGGTCATATTGTCGATTTTGCAGGGGATCTCACAGATTTGACCGGATACGCCCAAAACCGTGAAAAATATAAAAGTTAACATAATATATATTATCAGACACTGTGTTTTGTTGGTTAATTTCAGCAGCATGTTGCCAGGACACCGGCACAACGTTTGATATTCCCGGTGTTGACTTTTCGGTTGGATTTATTCTATATATAAAGATTTGATTTTGCAGGAACAAATACCGATGCCGGACCATGAAACCACACATATATACTCGGTGTCACACTTGACCCGGGAAATAAAAACCTTGCTGGAGGAACAGTTCCCGTTTGTCTGGATCACTGGAGAAATTTCCAATTGTGCCACACCAGCTTCCGGGCATTCCTATTTTTCTCTTAAAGATGCTCAGGCAATGATCTCCGGGGTGATGTTTAAAAATCAGAAACGCAATTTAAAATTCGCGCTGGAAAGCGGACTGAAAATCATGGGTCTGGCCCGGGTATCCGTGTATGAGCCCCGGGGCACCTATCAATTGATTTTTGAACACATGGAGCCCGAAGGTGCCGGATCCCTGCAAAAAGCCTTTGAACAGCTTAAAAATAAACTGGGAGATGAAGGACTGTTTGATGCGGTCCATAAACAGCCGATTCCGCTTCTTCCCCGAAAAATATCGATTATTACCTCAGGCACGGGTGCGGCGGTAAGAGACATCATTCATGTTTCTGAGCGCCGGTTTCCGGAATGTCGACTTGAAATCGTCCCGGTTCCGGTTCAGGGCGAATCGGCAATTGAACAGATTGTATGTGCAATTGAACTGATCAATCAGCGACAGCAGTCTGATGTGATCATACTGGCCAGAGGCGGTGGATCTCTGGAAGATCTGGCGGCATTTAATTCCGAATCCGTTGCCAGAGCCATTTTTGCTTCAAAAACTCCCATTGTTACCGGCATCGGTCATGAAACCGATTTTACCATCGCCGACTTTGTGGCGGATGTGAGGGCCCCTACCCCGTCCGCCGCCGCTGAACTGACAGTGCCTGAAAAAAAATATCTGAAACAGCAAATTCATGACATGCATTTTGACCTTTTATCCATCATGACCCGGATGATGACGTTTTATCATCAGAAAGTGGATGATCTGCACGGTCGGTTGAAAAGTCCGGTCCAGATCATGAATATGTTCAATCAAACCATGGTATCTCTTTGCCTGCGGATGCAGCAGGCCCTGCAGCGCCAAATTTGTCATGACAAAGATAAACTGGTCTGGATAGTTCAGACATTGAAGGGAACGGTTCCTGACATCCGGTTTTCCAGAAAACAGGTGCTGGACCGGCATCATCAGCTGTTTCGAGCGATGGAACATTGCGTGATCCAGAAAAACAACCGGATCCAGCACACGGCCGCAACCCTGGCTGCCTTGAATCCGGCATCGGTGTTGAACCGGGGGTACAGCATCGCGCGAACCCTGCCGGATAAAAAAGTGATTCTGGATGCCGGGAAGGTGAATGTTCAGGATCCCATTGAAATAATTTTAGCCCAAGGACGTGTTCTGACACGTGTGGAGAAGACAATTCATGGCAAAGACCACATTTGAAACCGCATTAAAACAGCTGGAATCTATTGTAAAGGAAATGGAATCCGGGGATCTGGCTTTGGAACAGGCATTGAAAAAATATGAAACAGGCATTGAAAAGGTCCGGTACTGCATGGAGATTCTTGACAGTACAGAGAAAAAAATTACCCAGCTGACCCGGGATCTGGATGGTTCCATCAAGGAAACACCCTTTGACCATGAGTGATTCCGGATTTGATATTACCGCTTTTTTGACAACACACCAGCAGCGGGTGAATGATTGCCTGGAACGTATGATGGCATGTTTTGACCCGGAAAAGGAACTGGTTCAGGCCATGCACCATTCTCTGATGGCCGGGGGAAAGCGGCTGCGCCCGGTACTGGCCGTGGCGTCAGCCCGGGCCTGCGGCAAAGATGACCGCCTGGCTTTGCCCGCTGCCTGTGCGCTGGAGATGATCCATACCTATTCATTGATTCATGATGATCTGCCGGCCATGGATGATGATGATCTGAGACGGGGAAAGCCGACCTGCCATAAAAAGTTTTCCGAACCCACGGCCATTCTGGCCGGCGATGCCCTGCTCACCCATGCCTTTTATATCCTGTGCCATCCTCAAGACCTGTTTGATCCCGTGCCTGAACCTGAGATTCTGCTGGAACTGGGTGGGCTCATTGCTTCTGCCGCCGGGGTCAACGGCATGGTGGAAGGACAGATGCTGGATATGCAGTCCGAATCCCTGGCAATCGATGTGGGGTCAGATGGCGGCAAAGGGAATAAAAAAGATCTGTTGACCCATCTTATACATATGCATGAGTTGAAAACCGGGCAGATGCTTGTGGCCAGTGTGACAGCCGGAGCCGTCAGTGTCCGGGCGCCGCAGCAACTGATATCGGATCTGGCCGCTTACGGCACATATCTGGGCCTGGCCTTTCAGGTCATGGATGACATTTTGAACGTGGCAGGGGACCCTGAAAAAATGGGAAAAGCAGCCGGAACTGATCTGCAAAGAGTCAAACTGACCTTTCCGGCCATCCTGGGACTGGAACAATCCAGGATTTATGCCGGACAATTGATTGATCAGGCACTTGAAACCATAGACCGGTTTGACAACCACGCCGACCCGCTTCGGGCCATCGCCCGGTATGTGATCACCCGGGATCGTTGAACCATGATAAAAAAGACGACCATTATAAATGAACCTATCATTGATACCCTCAATACCATACAGGATGATTCCAGGTATATTATGACGACAAACAACCCCATGGCGCTGCTCAACAGAATTCACGCCCCTGAAGACTTCAAGCTTCTGACCCGGGATCAGCTGCCGGACCTTGCCCGGCAGATCCGGCAGCGGATCATTCAGGTGGTGTCTGAAAACGGCGGCCATCTGGCATCCAGCCTGGGCGCAGTGGAACTGACTCTGGCCATTCATTATGTGTTTGATCTGCCCAAAGATACCCTGATCTGGGATGTGGGGCATCAGGCCTATGCCCACAAACTGATCACCGGCAGAAACCGGCAGTTTGACACCCTGCGGCAGTACAAAGGTATTTCCGGATTTTCCAAAATTAAAGAAAACCCGTGCGACGGGTTCAGTGTCGGTCATTCCTCCACATCCATTTCAGCCGGACTGGGCATCAGTTGTGCCAAATATCTGAACCGGGATGATTCCCATGTGATTTCAGTGATCGGGGACGGATCCATGACCGCCGGTCTGGCCTATGAAGGAATGAACCAGGCCGGGGATCTCAAGCGAAAATTGATCGTGATCCTCAATGACAATGACATGTCCATTTCACGTAATGTGGGGGCCCTGTCCTCTTACCTGAGCCGGACTTTTTCCGCCAAATACCTTCAGACCCTGCGCAATCAGTTCGGCGCTTTTTTAAAGTCACTGCCCAAAATCGGGGAAGATATCTATCAGATTGCGAAACGGTCCGAAGAATCCTTTAAAACATTTGTTACCCCGGGCATGCTGTTTGAGGCTTTTAATTTTGATTATTTCGGTCCTATCAACGGCCACAATCTGGATCATCTCATTGACATTCTGGACAATATCAAAAACACGGCAGATTCTCCCGTGCTGCTCCATGTGACCACGGTCAAGGGCAAAGGATATGCACCGGCGGAAAAAAATCCCGTTTATTTCCACGGGGTGGGGTCTTTTGTCGTGGACACGGGAAAAGCAAACGGATCAGCTGCCAAAGTGCCTACCTATACCCAGGTGTTCGGAGACCAGATGGCCAAGCTGGGAGACACCCATCCCGAACTGGTGGCCGTGACCGCTGCCATGCCCGAAGGGACCGGATTGATGGATTTTTGCAACCGTTTTCCGGACCGGTTTTTTGATGTGGGCATTGCCGAGCAGCATGCCGTGACCTTTTCCGCCGGCCTGGCCGTCAAGGGAATCCGGCCGGTGGTGACCATTTATTCCACCTTTCTCCAGCGGGCCTATGACCAGATACTTCATGATGTGTGCATCGATGCCCACCCCGTGGTGTTCGCCCTGGACCGGGGCGGAATTGTGGGGGAAGACGGCCCCACCCATCACGGCCTGTTTGATTTCGCCTATCTGCGGCCCATGCCCAATATGACGGTGATGGCGCCCATGGATGAGAACGAACTGGCCCGGATGCTGACAACTGCGGTGCAGCATGACGGACCTATTGCCCTGCGCTATCCCCGGGGCCGGGGGACGGGCGTTCCCGTGGCAGAACCTGCCAGGCCCCTGGAGATCGGAAAAGCCAAAGTCTTGTGTGACGGCGACGATCTGCTGATCATCGCCATCGGCACGGGTGTGCAGCAGGCCTTGAAAGCCCGGGAAATTCTGGCAACTGAAGGCATTTTTGCCACTGTGATCAATGCCCGGTTTGTCAAGCCGCTGGATCAGACATTGCTGCTGGCCAAAGCGGCCGGGCTCAAACGCATCATCACGGTGGAAGAACATGTTCTGGCCGGCGGATTCGGATCTGCGGTCCTGGAACTGTTCATGGACCACGGACTGACGGATCTGCATGTCAAGCGCATCGGTATTGATGATTGTTTTGTAGAACACGGTCCCCAGGCAGTCTTGAAAAAAGAGTACCGGATTGACGCAAGTGCTGTGGCAGCTGCAGCACGGGAGCTGCATGGCAGCAGATAGAAAAATTGAACGAATCCGCCTGGACCAGCTGCTGGTGGACAACGGGCTGGTGGGCTCCAGAACCCGGGCAAGGGCCGTGATCATGGCCGGAAAGGTTCTGGTGAATGATCAGCCGTGTGACAAACCCGGATCCCGGGTGGATTCCCGGGCTGACATCCGCTTGAAAACCCCGGATCATCCATATGTCAGCCGGGGGGGACTGAAACTGGAAAAAGCGTTGACCACATTTTCTGTGGATGTCACAGACAACGTCTGTCTGGATATCGGGGCATCCACGGGTGGGTTCACCGACTGCCTGCTCCGGTTCGGGGCCAGGCAGGTATATGCCGTGGATGTGGGGTATGGGCAACTGGCCTGGTCTTTGCGCAGTGATACCCGGGTGACTGTCATTGAACGCACCAATATCCGGTACATGCCATGGGAAACCATCGGCCGGCCGGTGGATCTGGTGGTGGCGGACACATCGTTTATCTCTTTGAAAACCGTGATCCCGGCGGCGGAGAAATTCATGGGGGATGACACCCGGGTGATTGCCCTGATCAAACCCCAGTTTGAAGCAGGAAAACAACATATCGGCAAGGGGGGTGTTGTCAAGGATTTGAAAATCAAGGAACAGGTGGTGGCGGATATCTCACAGTTCTTTTCAGACCGGGGATATGGGGTGCAGGGTGTGGTCCCCTCCCCGGTTCCGGGCCCGAAAGGAAATACCGAATTTTTGATTTCCTTGATTTTCCAAATCCATATTGAAAAAAACACTATTATTTTTATTTAAATTTTATTATGTAAATAGGACTTTTTTAATAATCGTGTAAAGGAGCAGTAATGAGCGAAGACATCAAAACCATGAGAAATGTGGCTTTTGCAGGCCATGGAGGTGCGGGCAAGACAACTCTTGCTGAGGCTATGCTTTTCAAACTGGGCATGACCACCCGGCTGGGCAAGGTGGAAGAAGGCAACACGGTCATGGATTTTCAGCCCGAAGAAATCAAAAAACAGCAGAGCATCAACACCTCTTTTATCAAATACACCCACAACAAACACATTGTTACATTGATGGATACCCCGGGTGATCAGAATTTTTTCTCATCGGCCAAAACCTGTTTTCCTGTGGCCGATGCCATGGTCTTTGTCATTGACGGTGTGGGGGGGCCTTCCGCCATGACCGAAGAGGCGGCAGCCTCAGCTCTGGAATACAATTTGCCCGGACTGGTCATTGTCAACAAACTGGATCGGGAACGATCTGATTTTGACACTTGTCTGGATGCCTGCAACATTTCGTTGAAAAAGAAAATCATTCCCATCTGTTATCCCATCGGCTCGGAAGCCGGATTCAAGGGACTGGTGAATATTATCACCAACAAGGCGTATACATATGATGAAAACGGCAAAGCTACTCAGATCGATATTCCTTCGGATATGGCTGATGATATGGCTGTTGTCAAAGAAGAGTTCATAGAAAATATCGCGGAACTCAATGATGACCTTTTGGAAAAATACCTGGAAGGTGAGGAACTGTCTGAAGAAGAAATCAAAACCGCTTTCCGGAAAGGGGTTTCCGATGCCCAGTTCTATCCCGCCATTTGTACCTCAGCCGTGAAAATGATCGGCATCGACATTGTACTGGATTTCATCAATACCTATATGCCCTCTCCCCTGGACCGAGGCGACTGGATCGCCAAAGACAGTGACGGACAGGATGTTACAGTGTCTCCGGATCCGGATGCGGAATTCTGTGGAGTTGTTTTCAATACCATAGTGGATCCTTATGCCGGGCGTCTGTCACTGTTCCGGGTTATTTCCGGCACCCTGGGCAAAGAAGGCAATTTTCTGAATGTGACCAAAGATACCAAGGAGCGGTATTCCCAGCTACTGGAAATCGCGGGCAAAGAGCAGAAAACCATTACATCGGCGGTGCCTGGGTCCATTGTGGCAGTGGCCAAGCTGAAATCCACTTTAACCGGCGATACCCTGACCGGGGGAAAACAGATTCAGATTCCGGCCCCGGCCCCCATGCCGCCGGTCATTTCCTTTGCCATTTCTCCCAAATCCAAAAACGATGAAGACAAGATCCACGAGGCCATTCGAAAAATTCTTCAGGAAGACTCGGGTCTTGAACTCAAGCGGGATGAAGAAACCCGGCAGACCATTCTGTCCGGCAGAGGCCTGGTACACATCGAAGTGACTGCGGACAAAATTTTGCGCAAATTCAATGTGGCCATGGATATCAACACGCCCAAGGTGGCGTATCGGGAAACGTTCAAGAAAAAAATCCGGGTCCAGGGAAAACACAAAAAACAATCGGGTGGTCATGGTCAGTACGGGGATTGCTGGATTGTTCTGGAGCCGCTTCCCAGAGGGGCTGGTTACGAGTTTGTGGACAAAATCGTGGGCGGTGTGATTCCCAGAAACTACATCCCCGCAGTCGAAGCCGGTATCAGAGAAAGTTCCAAATACGGGATTCTGGCAGGCTTCCCCTGTGTGGATTTCCGCACCACCCTGGATTTTGGATCTTATCACTCGGTGGACTCTTCGGAAATGGCCTTTAAAACAGCCGGTTCCATCGCGTTCAAAGCAGCGGCCAAAGATGCCAAACCCGTGCTGCTGGAGCCGATCATGAAGGTATCGGTCAAAGTGCCGGATGCCAACACCGGTGATATCATGGGAGATCTCAACTCCCGCCGGGGCCGGGTGCTGGGCATGGATTCCGAAGATGACAAACAGATCATCAATGCACTGGTCCCCATGTCGGAAATGCTTAGATATGCCCCGGATTTGAGTTCCATGACCGGTGGCCGGGGAACGTTCACCATGGAATTCGCCCAGTATGACGAAGTACCGTCTGATCTGGCCCAGAAAATCATTGACCAGGTCAACGCAGAAAAAGAAAACAGCTGATTTTTTATCCTGTTTTAGTGAATCTGCCCCCAAAAAATCCGGGGCTTGAACACGTCGGGGAAACGATCCGGTAAAAGATTGTTTCCCCGATGTTATTTTAAATCAATTGAACGCAAACAAATTAGAGCCGGTCACCGGTTAATCTCGCGTAGATGTCTTTGTAGGTTTGTGCCGTATTTTCAATGACTTCTTTGGGCAGTTTGGGGCCCGGCGGTGTTTTGTCCCATCCGGAATTGACCAGCCAGTCCCGGACGGTCTGTTTGTCAAAACTTTTCTGGCTGCGTCCCGGGGCATAGTCGTCCAGGGGCCAGAACCGGGAGGAATCCGGTGTGAGCACCTCGTCAATGAGAATGATTTCACCGTCCAGCACACCGAATTCAAATTTGGTGTCTGCAATGATAATGCCTTTTTCCAGGGCCATGGATGCCCCTTTGTTGTAAATTTCCAGGCTCAGATCCCTGATTTTTTCAGCGGTTTCCTTACCCAGAATATCCACGGTCTGTTCAAAGGAGATGTTGATATCATGATCCCCGACTTCCGCCTTGGTGGACGGGGTATACAATGGGGTTGACAGTTTGTCCGATTCTTTGAGCCCTTGGGGCAGTTGAATGCCGCATACATGTCCGGTGGTCTGATATCCATGCCATCCGGATCCGGTGATATAGCCTCTGACAATACATTCCACCGGCAAAGGGTCTGCTTTTTTTACCAGCATGCTGCGTTTGTCTAAGGCGTCTTTGTAGGGAAGACAGGGAGCGGGATAGGCGTTTACATCCGTGGTCACCAGATGGTTTCCCACAATATCCGCCATTTTTTCAAACCAGAACACACTGATCTGGTTCAGTACCTTGCCCTTGTCCGGAATGGGGTCCGGCAGGACCACGTCAAAGGCGGACAACCGGTCCGTGGTAACCAGCAGCAGCGTATCTCCGAAATCAAAAATATCCCTGACCTTGCCCTGACGCTTCAATGGCAGGTCTTTAAATTGTGTTTCAGGGATGATCGTCATATCCAATCTCCTTAATTTTTATTCATCACAAGATTCAATTTTTGCAAAAAATCATATATACCATGGATTTTTTTTTTTTTCCATCACACATAAACCGAAATTTATTTTCATGCCCGGGGAGCGCTTGACGTATGTCTGGTATCATATTATTGTAAACTAAACTTTTTCCTTGGATCCAGAAGGTTGCTGCACAAAATTTTAAGGAGCTTTATGAAAATACACGGTTTGATCGTGTTTGTCTGCCTGGCAATGGCTGTTTATAAGCCTGTGTCTGCCGGGGAAACAGCACACTATACGTTAAATGATCTATGCCGGGCCGCCAACGAAAATGCGGAACAAATCAAAATTGCTGAACAGGATGTGATGATCGCCCGGCAGGAAAAACAGCGGGCCAGATCGGTTTTGATTCCCCGGGCCACTGCATTCGGCAGCTATACCAGGTACAAGGATACCGACGTGGTTTCTCCGAACACGGCATCGGCCGGTATCCGGCTTAACCAGTCCTTTACGCTGAACGGCAGGGAACTGATTGCCTACGACGTGGCCAAAAAAGGCATTGAAACCAATGCCTATACTCTGGAGGCCCTTCGGTCATCTTATCTGCTTGAAGTGGCCCTGGCGTATTTTGACGCGCTGGAGGCCAAACGCATGCTGGAAATCGCCCAGGCGGATGTTGAGCGACTACAGACCCATAAACAGGCGGTTGAAGAAAAACTGCGGGTCGGCAGTGTTACCAGAACGGATCTTTTCCGGGCGGAAGCAGAATTGTCCCGGGCAAAATCAGACCGGGAGACAGCACAAAACGGTGTGGTTCAAACCAGGGCGTATATTGTCCGGATCACTGGGATTGATACAAAATTTTCCATTTCCGAAACCGATATCCAGACCAAAGACCCAATCGAACCGTCTCTTGCGCAGATCCAGTCTCAGGCGCTGGCAAACCGGTTTGAGATCAAGTCTGCTCAGAAAAACCTGGAAATCACCGACCAGACCATCCAATATGAAAAAGGAGAATACTGGCCTCAATTGAATTTGGAAACCGGATACCGCAAATCAGATGTTTCCTATGGCAGTTCCATTATTGGCATGAACACGGGGTCCAATAATGAAGAAGCCTATGCCCTGGCGGAACTTCAATTCACCTTGTTTGACGGCGGGTTGAGAAGCGCTCAGATCCGACAGGCCGAAGCAAAGCGAAATCAGGCTGACCAGATGTTGAACCAGGCCCGAAACGATATTATACTGGAATCCAGAGAGGCATTTTCAGAGTATGAAACCGCCCAAAAAACGTTGATCAATCTGGCGGATGAACTGACATCTGCCCGGGAAAATTATCAGGCCGTTCAGATGCAGTACCAGTACGGCATGGCGGATATCGTTGATATGATGGATGCAAACACCCTTTTGGTACAATCTGAACGTCGGATATCCAATGCCCGGTATGCCCTGTATCAGACAATATACCGGTTGTTTTATACCCAGGGAAAGTTGCCGGCTCACGTACTTGAATGAATAATCTTAAATAATCAATAAAGTGTAAAGGAGTTTTGCTATGTATGAGATTATCGCCAATCCTGAAGACTATCAGATCGACCATTTGATCAACGGCACCGGCAATGCCGGTATTGAACTGACCCGGGACGAACGGGATAAATGGGCGACTGAAATTGTGAATTTCAGTGAGAAATTGACGGAGTTTTCCAAAAAATCAGGGGAACTGGCCAAACTGCTGCAATCCGATGAAAAAATTTCCGCTACCCAGGCATCATTGAAAACCTTGAAGATTCAATTGTTTGCCATCAATGATGCCCTGAACTCCGCCTTGACCATTGCCGACCGGCTGGAGTCTGATATTGTTCATAAATAACCGGTTGTCATAACAGCGTTTTTTGACGCAGCACATGGTCTGTGAGTACCAGCGCCAGCATGGACTCACAGACCATGTTGATTCGGGGAACAGCACAGATGTCATGCCGGCCCCGGGTGGAGATGACAGCGGGACGTCCATCCTGGTCCAGGGTTTTCTGATCCAGCCGGATGGAGGGGATCGGTTTGACATGCACCCGGACAATGATGGGTTCTCCGGTTGAAATGCCTGCCAGAATTCCCCCGCTGTGATTGGACAGAAACCCGGTCTCATCCATGGGATCATTGTTTTCAGAACCGGTCATGCCGGGCGCGTTGATACCGGAACCGATTTCCACCGCTTTGACGGCACCGATGCCCATCATGGCTTTGGCAATGTCGGCATCCAGTTTATCAAACACCGGATCTCCGATGCCGGCCGGCACATGCACCGCCCGGATTTCCACCACGCCGCCCAGGGAATCCCCCTTTTTTTTCACTGATGCAATGTGCCCGGATATGGCCTTCGCCGTTGCTTATATCCTGGTCATTGCATCGATTTCTTTTTTCGCTTCGGCATCAAATTGCTGCATGGCAATGCCGCCGATCGCCCGGGTAAAACTGTCGATTTTCACCCCTTCCCGCTCCAGAATTTTTCGGGCCACGGCTCCGGCCGCCACCCGGGCTGCGGTTTCCCGGGCCGATGCCCGGCCTCCGCCCCGGTAATCCCGGATGCCGTATTTTTTCTGGTAGGTAAAATCCCCGTGTCCGGGCCGGTACAGATTTGCAATATCTGAATAAGCACTGGATTTGGCATCCTTGTTCTGGATGAAAACAGTCAAGGGCGTGCCTGTGGTCCGGCCTTGAAACACGCCGGACAGGATCACTGGATGGTCCGGTTCCCTGCGCCGGGTGCCGCCGACCCCCTGTCCGGGTCTGCGCTTGTCCAAATCCGCCTGAATCATGGATTCATCCAGACGCAGTCCCGGCGGGCATCCCTGGATCACCACCCCGATACCCGGACCATGGGATTCACCGAATGTGGTGATGTGAAATGCTTTGCCAAAGCTAGATCCGGACATGATCAAGTCTCCTTTTAATGATTTCTGCAATGTGCTGCGGGGGCTGAACTGTGGTGTCCACGGTCATGTCCGCCAATGCTTCATAGAACGGAATTCGTTGGGCCAGGGTATCTCTGGTTTCATCCGTCAAAGACCGGGATGTGAACCGGGGCCGGGTGGCCTGTGTCTGGGGGTCTGTTTTCAGACGCTGGACAATGGTGGTCACATCTGCGGCAAGCCATATTACAAATCCGTGGGTTTTCATCAGTGTCCGGTTTTCCGGTGCCAGCACCATGCCCCCGCCCGTGGCAATGACCTGGTTGTTTCCTTGCAGGACCTGTTCTAAAACTTGTGTTTCTTTCTGCCTGAAATAAGCCCATCCTTTGTCTGCCACCAGAACATCGATACTTGACCGGCAGTTGGACTCAATACAGATATCCGTATCCACAAAATCATAATTCAGCAGGTCAGCCAACAAATTTCCCACGCTTGTTTTTCCGCAGCAGCGATATCCGATGAGAATCAGATTACAGGGCATCGAATATATCCCAGAACCCGGGAAAGGATTTTCCCACACAGGTTTCATTTTCAATCTGTATGCCCGGCACCTTCAGACCGGCCACAGCAAACGCCATGGCAATGCGATGATCGTTGAAGGTGTTGATGACATCCCCCTTGGGCACCCCTCCCGTCACCGAGAGCCAGTCCTCCCCCTGATCCGTCTGGATCCCCATTTTTTCAAGCTGGGATGTCACGGCATCGATTCGGTCGCACTCTTTTTCCCGCAAATGCCGGATATTGCGTATTCGGGTGGTGCCTTGGGCAAACGCCGCCACCACGGCAATGGCCGGCACGGCATCCGGGGTGTCAGACATGTCCACATCCACGGCATGCAGGTGCCGGCCTTTCACAGACACGCCCTGGTTTTCAAAAAACAGGTCACATCCCATTTTTTCCAGAATATGAATCTGTTTCAAATCCCCCTGAAGGGAATCCGGCCGGATATGGGCCACCCCGATCTTTTGTCCGGTAATGGCGCCGGCCGCCCAGAAATAACCCGCATTGGACAGATCGGGCTCCACCACATGGTCACCGGGGATGTATGGCTGCCCCCCGGGAACCTGGTACGTGGTGTCGTTGATGCGACAAGCGGTCACCTGAAATTGTTTCATCACATCCAGGGTCAGGTCGATATATGGAGAAGATACAGGCGGGCCGGCCAGCTCAATGGTCAATCCATGGGTCATGAACGGGCCGATCATCAGCAGAGCGGACAGATATTGACTGCTTTTTGAGCAGTCCAGCCGGGTGGTGCCCCCGTGACGGTGACCGCCCTGGATGATCACGGGGGGAAATCCCTGGTGAGATTCGGATTCTGCGCGGATTTCCAGGAGCGTCAAAGCATCCAGCAGTTCTTTCATGGGCCGTGCACACATGCGGGCATCACCGGTCAGGGTGTAAGGCGTGGTGCCGAGCCCGGCAATACCGGCCAACAGACGCATGGAAGTGCCGGAGTTGCCCAGATAGATGGGATCTGCAAACGGCACGGGATGACCGGCAAATCCGGTGACATGAACCGTGTCGGAAGAAATTTTGTCAATTTTTGCGCCCATGCAGGCCAATGCATGCAGGGTCAAACCGATATCCTGGGAGTCCAGCAGGTTTCGGATACCGCAGGTGCCGCGGCACAGGGCCGCGCAGATGAGCATCCGGTGGGAAATGCTTTTGGATCCCGGCACGGTGACGATCCGGGGTAAGGGGTGTTTGGGATACAATTGTTTCATGACAGGTCCTGGTTTATCATTATTGGGTCTGAAAGTCCGGATGGGTGAGAATCGTGTGCCGCATTTTTTTTGTGTTCGGAAAGATTCCCGTCCACAGCTCAAACTGGGCCGCGGCCTGGGCAATGAACATGGTCAGCCCGTCCACCACATGACACCCTTTTTGTCTGGCCGCAGATATCAGACGGGTTTCCAGAGGGGTATACACCACATCCATCACCAGCGTTTCAGAAGTCAGGCAGTCTTCTGGACAGGACAATACATTTTCCCCAGGGGTCATGCCCAAAGATGTGGTGTTGATGATGATATCCGGGCGAAGGTGTCTGATGGCTTCCATGGGATAAAAATCCGCGTTATAGCGTGCTGCCAGTGCCCTGCCCTTGTCCTGGGACCGGTTGGTGATCAACAGATTTCCATTGTGCGCATGAATACCGAAAGCCACGGCCCGGGCCGCCCCCCCTGCGCCGATGATCAGCACGGTTTTTCCGGAGATCTGTGCATCCTTTAACGGAGCAATGGCGGCAAAACTGTCGGTGTTGTACCCGGAAAGCACGCCGTTCTGGTTGACAATGGTGTTTACCGCACCAATGGCCGAGGCTTTATCATCGATTTTATCCAGAAAAGGGATCACCTTCTGTTTAAAGGGGATGGTCACGGAAACACCCTGAATATCAAATTGCCGGACCGCATCCATGGCTTTTTTGATGTCACTGGGCGCAAATGCCAGGTACACGGCATTGATCTGATGGTCGGCAAAGGCCTGGTTGTGAACCAAAGGGCTTTTGGAATGGGACACCGGGTTGCCCAGCACACAGAATAGCCGGGTATCTGCATTGACGGGTATCATGGTCATCCCTCTTTTTTGACAATAAAAGACTGGATGCGATTGCCGTCCATGTCTTTGACCGTTGCCGTCCACCGGTCGATAATCACGGATTCCCCCGGCTGGGGAATCCGATCGATCTGTTCGAGAAAAAAACCGGAAATCGTGTCGTAGCTGACGGATTCCGGGATATTGATGTCGATTTCCTTGTTCAGATCCTCCACATTGATCCGTCCGGCCACCAGCCATTTGTTATCCTTGAGGCGTACGATGTCCGGTACCATCCGATCGGTTTCATCGATAATCTCCCCGAAAATTTCTTCCACCACATCCTCTAGAGTTACCAGGCCGGCCACACCGCCGTGCTCATCCACCACAATGGCCATGTGACTTTTTTTGGCCTTGAATTCCTGTAGCAGAGAATCCAGTTTCTTGGATTCGGGAATGAAATAGGGTTTTTTCATGATCGCTTTGATATCCAGGGAATCGATGGGTTCATCAGACACAGTGAGCTTCTGATAGTCGGCAAACAGATTCTTGATATGCAGAATTCCGATCACATTGTCAATACTGTGTTCAATCACCGGAATCCGTGAATAACCGGTCGACAGAATGGCGGGAATGTCCAGTTTTTCCACGGCATCCACCACGAACATATCCGCCCTGGGCGTCATGATTTCACTGCAGGATGTATCATCAAATTCAAAAATATTGGTGATGTATTCTTTTTCCGCTTCTTTGATTTCCCCTTCTTCTTCCACCACTTCCACCATGGTCATGAGTTCATCTTCGGTCACAGTATGATAGGCCGGATTGATCGATCCATACAATTTGGGAATGTAATTGAGAATCAGCACCAGAGGAAAGAAGATTCTGGACAGCCAGTACAGCGGAAAAATAACCATTCGGGCCACCAGCACATTGTTCTGGGTGGCAAAGGATTTGGGAAAGATCTCTCCAAACACCAAAATTATCAGCGTCATGACCCCGGTGGCAATGCCCACGGCATTGGATTCGAAATAAGTGATAGCTATGGATGTTGCCAGTGAAGCCCCTCCGATGTTTACCAGATTGTTGCCGATAAGGATCGTGGTGAGCAATGTATGGGGATCTTTTTTCATTTTTACGATCAATTGCCCGGTTTTAGAACCGTCTTTGGCGATATGACAGGCCTTGATCTTTGAAATGGAAAACAGCGCGGTTTCAGAGGATGAAAAAAAACCGGACAACACCAGGCAAATCACCAGCAATATTACATTCAATGTCATCAAAATGGGCTTTTTCCTTCAAACAGAGTCAATTTTAAAATTACTTTAATAAGGTTTGGTGTGATTTGTCAAACCCCCATTTTCTTTTACCTGTTTTTGGGACGGTTTTTTAAATCCAGGGCGATTTGAGCCGCTCTGTCAGCTGCGCCCGGTCCTCCCAGCAATTGTCTGACCGGGGCCAGTTTCTGCCGGTATTCGTCCAGATAATCCAGCATATAAAGTGCAGCAGAACTGATGTTTTCAGGAGTGGCTGCATCCTGAAGCAGTTCAGGCATCACTTCTTTGTCCATGATAATATTTGCCAGACCGGCATACTTTACTTTGACGACGGCCCGGGCCATGCGATAGGTCAGATAAGACATTTTATAAACGATCACCGTGGGAATTGAACAAAGCGCGGCTTCAAGGGTGATGGTGCCGGATGCGGCAATCAGCATTATCGCCTGTTCAAAGATTTGCCGGGGGTCGCCGGAAATGATGTGAAACAATTCAGGATTTCCGGCTGCAGCAACCTTTGATTCAATCATATCCAGGGGAATCGCGTCTGCCGCAGAAACCATAAAACGGACATGGGGACAATTCCCATGGATTTTACTTGCCGCATTCAGCATGGGTGTCAAAAGGGTTTGTATTTCGTTTTTTCTGGATCCGGGCAGCAGTCCGATGATCCGTTGTTTTGAAGAGTCAGTATGGGATTCAATTGATTTTTGCAACGGCACAGGATACTGATCCAGCAAAGGATTTCCCACATATGTGGCGGGGATTCCGGCTTTTTTATATATTTTTTCTTCAAAGGGAAAAATAAGCGCGGCATGATCCACGGTATGCGTCATCTGCTTAAGGCGTGCCGGATTCCATGCCCACACTTTGGGCGGGATATAGTAAAACACGTTTGCCTGACTGTGGGTTCTGGTATAAGCAGCGGCCCTGAGATTGAATCCGGGGTAATCAACCAGTATGACAAGTTCCGGATCCAGGATCTTCAGATGATGTTTGAAAAGATCAAACGCCTGTTTAACCGGGCGGATCTGGCGGATAACCTCTAAAAGCCCCATGGCGGACAGCTCATCAATGGAAAAAAACAAGTGAGCGCCGGCTTTGGCCATACACGTGCCGCCGATACCGTGAAACATCAGGGTGGGGTCCTGCTTGTGCATGGCAGTGATCAGGCCGGCTCCATGGACATCTCCGGAGGGTTCACCAGCCAGTATCAGGACATGTCTGCCTGAATCTTTCATGGGATATCTTTTTCCGTGAGCGCGGTAATGGCTATATCATGTTCGTTTGCCAGGGCGATCATCTTTTCTCTGTCAAAAGACAGGGATTTGCCGGCTTCCACTACCAGAACCGTGGCACCGGATGCCGCCATGGTCCGGATGGTTTCACATCCCGTGGCCGGAACATCAAACCGAAGATCCTGCTGGGGTTTGGACAGTTTGATCACCATACATCCATTGTCCTGGGAAAGTTCGCCTCCCCGGCGGATGGTGGCATCTGTACCATCAATGGCTTCCACAGCCAGAACTGTGCCGTTGCTGATCACGATACACTGCCCGATGTCCAGCTTTCCCACGGCTTTGGCCAGTTTCCATCCCTGATATGCATCCTGCTGTTCTGAGGAATCCAAGGTTCTTTGGGTCCAGCATCCGGCAGGACTCAGCAATTCAGGCAGAAGAAACGTAGACGGCCGGATGTCAATGCCCTGGGTTTTCATGAGATCTGCAAACCGTGTCAAAATGGAATCATCATGACTTCTGCCGGTTTTGAGGATAAAAGTCAATGCCTTGAAATCCGGGCGGATGTCCTTGAATATACTGGTTTTGTGAATGGTTCCCAGCATCACGGCCTCGTGAACACCATGGCGCTTGAAATATTTCACCAGCCTGGATACCTGCCCCAGATACAGCCATTGAAAGACGGATACCTCTTTGGTCAGGCCGGGGTCTGTTTCTGAAACAAATCCAGCTGCTACCACTGAGATTCCTTTTTGGGCCGCTTTTTTTGCAAACAGCAGTGGAAACTGTCCACCACCGGCAATCAATCCAATTTTCATGGTTTTTGTTATCGGGTTATTCCCCGGCTGGATGTGACAATAAAATCCGTAAAATTTTTCACTTCCGGAATCTGTTCCACCTCGGCCTTGACCCGTTCCGATGCCTGTTTGACGGTCAGCCCGATCCTGAAAAAAATCCGGTAGGCTTTTTTAAGCTCGCCTAAAGTAAAATCGGAAAAACGGTGCCGCTTGAGCCCGACATTGTTCAGACCGTGGAGGGTAGCCCGGTCTCCGGCAGCAATGACAAAAGGAGGAATATCTTTGACTACAGCGGATTTGCCGCCGATATAGGCATAATCCCCGATTTTGACGAACTGGTGAATGGCTACCAGTCCGCCGATGGTGGCGTGGTCACCGATTTCAATATGTCCCGCCAAAGTGGAGTTGTTGGCTAAAATAACCTGTCGGCCGGTTTTGCAGTCATGAGCGATATGGGTATAGGCCATCAGATAGTTTTCCTCGCCGACTTCAGTGATGCCGCCGCCGGCTTCCGTGCCGCGGTTGATGGTGACAAATTCCCGGATAATGGATCCCCGGCCGATGGTGAGATAACTTTTTTCACCATGGAATTTCAGATCCTGGGGGGCACCGCCGATGGCGGCATATTGAAATATCTGGCAGTCTTCACCGATGGAAACATAATTGTCAATGGTGGTGTAGGGTCCGATGGTGGTCCTGGCCCCGATGCGTACATTTGATTTGACAATGGCATAAGGACCGATCGTCACACGAGAATCGATTTCAGCAGATCCATCGATGATGGCGGTAGGGTGAATCATGGCAGCTCCGATTTTTGTATAATGCGTTCAAGGGCGTCAAGCCGTTTTTCAAATGCCATAAGTGTTTTTCTCATCCCCGGCAGACGCCCGAGGATGTTCACGACTTTCAACCAGGTTTTATGGGGCATGTGGGGGATGCCTGACACAATCTGGTTGTCCGGTACCGAGGATGACACCCCGGCATAGGGTCCCACAATCACATGGTTACCAATGGTCAGATGCCCGGATATACCGGCTTTACCGGCAATAATGGTCTGTTTTCCGATCCGGGTGGATCCGGCGATTCCCACCTGGGCCACCACCAGTGTGTGGTCACCAATGGAAACATTATGGGCGATGTGAACCTGATTGTCGGTTTTCACACCATTGCCGATACGGGTGACTCCCAGGGTCCCCCGGTCAATGGTGTTACATGCGCCGATTTCCACATGATCTCCGATGTTGACATGTCCGGTGTGAGACAGTTTGAAATGGCTTCCACCATCCTGAACAAACCCGTATCCGTCTGATCCGATCACGGATCCGGAGTGAATGATGACATGTTTTCCCAGATAAGTGCCATCCATCACCGTGACATTGGGTTTGATGGTGGTATGTTCTTTGATCACGCAACCCTTTCCGATAAAGACATGGGGCATGATTTGCACATTGTCTTTGATGACCACTTCATCCTGAATCACCACATGCGGGGCAATGGTGATATTTTCCCCCAGGGTACAATTGTTTCCAATGACCGCCAGCGGGCTGATGCCGGGCTTTAATGCCGGTGCCGGATGAAAATGTGCCACCAGTTCAAAAAAAGCCCGTCTGGGATTGGCGGCCATCAATAAACAGAGATGAGAATTTTTTTCATACATGCCATCATCAGGCACAATCACAGCCCCGGCCCGGGTCTGGTTCAGACGTGACAAAAAAGAAGCATCTCCGGCAAACGTGATATCTGATGCACCGGCATTGTCAAAGGAAGAAACCCCCGTGATCACGGTGAAAGAATTTCCCGCCACCCGGGCATGAATCTTTTCAGCGATATCTTTGACAGTCAGTTTCATACATGGATACCGTTCAGGCAATCAATTGCCCTGGGCTGTGACGGCATTGTATTTATTGATGACACGGTCTGTGATATCTATCTGGTCCGGCGTATAGATCACACCGGCATTCTTTTTTTCAATGATCAGGGTGTATTTTTCTCTTTTTCCCAGTTCGTTGGCAATGTCGAATACGGCTTTCTGCATGTCATTGATCATTTTGATTTCAAGATTTTTCAATTCATTGGTATAATTCTGCTGCATGATTTTGAAATCTTCGATCTGATTTCTGAAATTCCGCTCCCGTTCCCGTTTTTTTTCGTCACTGAGCACCAGGGCTTCTTTTTCAAAAGACTGGCCGATTTCATCCAGGGTCTGTTTTTCTTTTTCCAGTTTGTTTTTGAATTCCGTTCCTTTAGAATTGAGAACTTTCTGGTTCATTTTTCCGGCACTGGATTCTTTCATTATTTTTTCAAAATCGATGACACCGATTTTAACAGCATCCGCACAAAATGCCATGGGCACAAAGCTGATGGCCAAAAGGCTTATGATGGTTACAAATAAGATACGTTTCATGGTTTCCTCCAAATAAATAATGCTTTAAAAAATATCAGAAAAATGCGCCAATGGAAAAATCAAACTGGCCATCTCCGGTTTGGTATTCATCCTGACCTTCCACCACAATACCATAGGCCAGACGAATGGGGCCCATGGGGGAATTCCACCGCAGTTCAAATCCTGCAGATGAGTATTGTTTGGCCAGATCGATGCTTTCGCTGGTTCGATAGACATCGCCCCGGTCATAGAACAATACCCCGGCGACGCCTTGTTCTTCCTGAAGGGGAAAGATCAATTCCGCATTGAATTGAATATATTTTTCACCCCCCCGCAGGATACTCTGGCCGGGTTCTCTGGTGTTGATGTCGTATTTGTCAAATCCGCGGACCGAATTGATGCCGCCTAAGTAGAATCGTTCCCAGTCAATATCGATCTGGCCGTTGGTGCGGTCATCCAGATATCCGCCCTCCATATGAAAGCCTCCGGTAAATTTCCAGAAAAGGGGAATCCAGAATCCGCCTTCGGCCACATACCGGGTATAGTCGATATCACCGCCCAAAAATTCTCCGGCATATTGGGCCGACAATTTGCTGAACACCCCTTCTGTGGGTAAAAAATAATGATTTCTGGAGTCATAACTGATATATGGTTTGATGCTGGAGGTGAAAAAATCTCCTTCAGTCACACTGGTATACAGTGTTTCTACATTTTCAACTTTAAAATCTTCAAAATTGAGTTCCACACCGATGGTGGTGTAATCCCACAGTTGTCGATAAGCAGATCTGAGAGTCAGGCCGATGGCGTTGCGTTCATAATATTCAAATTCCCTTTCAAGCTTATAAATATTAAATCCGGCGGAAACAGGCTTGTCAAAAATCCAGGGTTCTGTGAAGCCCAGATCATACAACCCGGTCTCCCCCGAGACTCTTCCCAAAATTTTCAAGTTCTGACCCCGGCCGAACAGGTTGCGCTCTTCCAAGGACACTTGACCAAAAGCACCGTCATCCGAGGAAAATCCCCCGCCAAATGCAAAATTGCCTGTGGGTTTTTCTTCCACCTTGACTTCCAAATTCCGCTGGTTAGGCACATCGGTTTGAACCGGGTTGATTTCCACAGACTGAAAATAGTCTCTGTAGCTCAGGTTCCTGTAAGATCGCTGAATACCGCTCATGGAAAATTTACCCTGCTCTTCCACAGCCATTTCCCGCCGGATCACTTTGTCCCGTGTTTTTTCATTGCCGGAGATCAGAATCCGGTTGAAATATACCGGTTCTCCCTGATTAATTTTGTATGTGATGTTGATCAGATGACTGGCATCATCGGTTTCCACCAGTGGGGAGACCTTGATATTGGCATACCCCTGGTTGGAATACAAATCACTGAGCTCCAGCATGTCTTTTCGGATCAGTTCCCGGTTGTACAGATCGGATTCCTTGACCCGAAGTTTGTCAAACAGATCGGTTTTCGAGGTTAGAATATCCCCGGTAATGTCCACCTTCCCGATTTTGTATTGTTCTCCTTCGTCAATTTTGAAGCCGATGGTAATGCTTTCATCTCGCATGTCTATCTGCGGATCCGACACCTTGACATCGATGAACCCGTTGTTTTTATAGAGAGATTCGATCCTTAGCACATCATTAGTGAGCTCACTTTCCTCCAGATCTCCGGAAGAGGTGATAAAAGACCAGAACCCTTTTTCACGTGTCTGAATTGTTTTCTTCAGTTTTTTGTCTTTAAAATGGGTATTTCCCTCAAACACAATAGATTCAATTCTGATTTTTTCTCCTTCGTCAATCACGAACACAATATCCGCCTGATTGTTTTTCAAGGGAGTGATTTCATAGTTAACCGTGCAGTTGTGGTAATTTTTTTCTGTGTACAGGCGCTTTATTTTTTCCACATCTGAATTGATTTTGTACACATTGAGGATGGACCCGGTGCTGGTATCCACCACTGCAGCCAGTTCATCCTCTTTGTACACGCGGTTTTGGGAAAATTTGATATTTCTGACGCTGGGTTTTTCCGTCACGTTGAAAACAATTTCAATGCCTTGGTCCAGGTCTTTTTTTTCGATCACCACATCATCGAAAAAACCCATTTTGTAAATCTGTTCCAGGTCTTTGGACAATTTTCCCGGGTTCATGATATCACCGGGGCTTGTTGAAATGATCCGTAAAATCGCATCAGAATCCACCCGGCGGTTGCCGGTAACTGAGATAGTGGAGATAATGCGTTTTTCAAACAATTCACCGATTATTGCCCGGGACAACTGTCCGATTGCTGCATGCAGTTCTTCCAAAGAACCGGACTGGGAAAAAAAGGGCAATGGCGGCCCTGTTTCATAAATCGGATGCATGTTCGTATCGATACTGATGCTGTTGCCGGCCAAAAAGACATTGCCGGTAATGATGTGATCCACACCTAAGCGGATACCTTCCTGACGGAATCTGTCTGCATCCCAGGTTTGCGTATCCATGAATTCTTTGACATAAACCACTTGTGCTCCTTCGTTTTCCAGACGTTTTCCAAGCATCAGAGGCAGGTCGGTGCCGAGTGGTTCATGGGCCGGGGGTGCCTGAACGGAAAAAGGAAAAACAGCGACACTGGCTGTTTGCTCTGCACACAGCCAGGAAGGCAGTCCGCATAATATCATCATCCCTATCAGTACTGTATTGATCAACCTTTTTTTCATATCAATCCCTTTCTCAAGCCGGTACAATTTTTCCGTTTTGGATCGTTACGGTAGTTTCCATCATCCGGGCCAGTTTCATGTTATGGGTCACCACGATTACGGTCATACCCAGTTCTTTGTTCAATTCAGTGATCAAAGAATGGATGCCATCTGCGTTTTTTTCATCCAGGTTGCCGGTGGGTTCATCCGCCAGAAGTATATCCGGGTTCAATACCAGGGCTCTGGCAATGGCGACCCGTTGCTGCTCTCCACCGGACAGGTCTTCCACACGATGATGACATCGGTCTGCCAGACCTACCCTTTCAAACATATTTTCAGCCAGTTTTTCAACCATTTTTTTTGATTTTCGAGCGATGAGTCCCGGAATCATCACATTTTCAATGGCTGAAAATCCCTGGAGCAGATAATGAAACTGGAACACAAATCCGATTCGTCTGTTTCTGAATGCTGCCAGTTGATCATCTTTCAAGGACAGCAGATTACGGTCTTGAAACAGGACCTGCCCATTATCCGGTCGATCCAGGGTGCCGATGATATTAAGCAATGTTGATTTGCCGATACCTGAGGCCCCAACCACAGCCAGGGTCATCCCCCGGGTGATGGTAAATTCGGATGTGTCCAGTATGTTTATGACATCCGGCGGTGTGCCGAACCGTTTGGTGATCTGTGTCAGACGCATGAGAACAGGTCCGGGATTATCCATATCGTATGGCCTCCAGCGGGTCCATGTTCGACGCCTTCCAGGACGGGTACAACGTGGAAATAAAGCAGATGATTATGGCACTGACGGAAATGACCAGCACATCCATGGGATCCAGCTGAACCGGTAGCGTGGAGAAGGGATAGGCTTTGGGCAGTTGGATGAAGTCATATCGTTTGAGCAGCAGACAGATGCCGATTCCGGACACAGTTCCCAGCAGGGTGCCGATCGTTCCGATCACCAGGCCTTTAATGATAAAAATTTGACGAATCATCCGGTGAGTGGCTCCCATGGCTTTAAGTACAGCGATGTCTTTTGTTTTTTCCATGACCAGCATGATCAGAGCGGATGCAATATTAAAGGCCGCTACCAGAATGATTAAAGTCAGAATGATGAACATGGCCGTTTTTTCAAGTTTCAGGGCTGAAAAAAGACTCTGGTTGATTTCCATCCAGTCCCGGATATAGAACGGATGATGTTCCAGATCGCCCGGCAGGGTTTTACGGATCTCCTTGACTTTGAAAACGTCATCCACCCAGATGCCGATGGCTGAAATTTTTTCCGGATCTTTTGTCAGGGACTGGGCCTGTTCCAGATGAACATAGGCCAGCATACCGTCGTACTCGGACATGCCCGAAGAAAAGGTTCCCTGGACCACAAACTGCTTCATGGCAGGTATCTGTCCCATGGGAGAAATAACGGACCGGGTGGACATAAGGATGATCTTGTCTCCGGTTATGGCTCCCATGGACCGGGCCAGTTCCTTGCCCAGAATAATACCCGGCAGATTGTCGGATTTTTTTTGAACAGCCAGGGCATTTTTCAGGGCGGGTGTATCAAATCCTTTGATCAGCGATGCACTGTTATCCGGGACAATGCCGCGGACCATGGCGCCTGCCATGGCATGACGGGTTCGGATAATGGCCTGGGCAAACAAAATCGGGGAAGCATCCCGGATGTGAGGATGGGTTTGTATCTCCTCAAGTCCGGGATTGTAATTACCAAATGTACCGTTGTAATTCATGATCAGAATATGAGGCTCCAGACCCAGTATCCGTCTCCGGAATTCGGTTTCTGCACCATTCATGACGGCGATCACCACTACCAGCGCCATCACCCCCACCATGACCCCTGCCACGGACAGAAACGTGATCAGAGAGATGAATCCTTCTTTTCGCTTGGCCTTGAGATAGCGCCGGGCTATGAACAGTTCCACGGCCATCAATAATCAGTGACTGTGTTTCATCTGGGGAAATAAAATAACCTCTCTGATGGAGGCCGCATCCGTGAGCAGCATCACCAGCCGGTCGATGCCGATGCCCTCTCCGGCTGTGGGCGGCATGCCATATTCCAAGGCTTCCACATAATCGGCATCCATGATGTGGGCTTCATCATTTCCTTCATCCCGCTGGCGCACCTGCATGAGAAACCGGTTGTGCTGATCTTCCGGGTCATTGATTTCGGAAAATCCATTGGCGATTTCCCGGCCGGCAATGAACAGTTCAAACCGGTCGGTCAGGGTTGGGTCGGATTCGCTTTTCCGGGACAACGGAGACACTTCCACGGGATATCCGGTAATGAATGTGGGTTGAATCAGTTTGGGTTCCACCAGCACGTCAAACAATTTGGTCAAAATTTTGCCGTGACTTTCGGTTTTGGTGATCTGGATCTGGCGGTCTTTTGCAAAAGCCAGTAATGACTGGGTATCCTGGATTATTTCAGGATCTATGCCGCCGATGGAAGACAAAGAGTCCATCATGGAGATCCGCTGCCATCCGGGTTTGAAGTCAATGGTGTGGCCCTGGTACTCAATGACGGTGTTGCCGCTGATTTTTTCGACAATATCGGCAAACATTTTTTCGGTTAAAGCCATCAAATCCTGGTAATCCGCATAGGCCTGGTAAAATTCCACCATGGTGAATTCCGGGTTGTGCCGGGTGGATACACCCTCGTTTCTGAAATTTCTGTTGATTTCAAATACTTTTTCAAAGCCCCCCACCACCAGGCGCTTCAGGTACAGTTCCGGCGCGATCCGCAAAAACAGTTCCATGCCCAGGGCGTTGTGCCAGGTCTTGAAAGGGGTGGCTTCGGCACCTCCGGGCAAGGGCTGCATCATGGGCGTTTCAACTTCCATGAAATCGTGTTCTTCAAAAAACCGGCGCATGGCAGATACGATTTTGCTTCGGGTGACAAAGATGTTCCGGGTGCCGTCGTTCATAATCAAGTCCAGGTACCGTTGACGATACCGTTTTTCCGGGTCCTTGATGCCGTGAAATTTTTCCGGTAATGGCCGCAATGCTTTGGACAGCAGCCTGAAATCCGTGGCCAGAATGGTCCACTCTCCGGTTTTTGTTTGAAACAAAGGACCGGAAACACCAATGAAGTCTCCGATATCCAGTTTTTTGAACAAATCGTAGGTGTCATCTCCGACTTTGTTTTTTTGAATATACACCTGCATCTGTTCCGCCCCATCCTTGAACCGGACAAAAGAGGATTTCCCCATTTTGTTGATGGCCATCATCCGGCCGGCCAGTTTGAATGCCTTGCCGTTTTCCCCTAAAGAAGACGGGTCATTGTCAATGATGTGTCGAAGTTGCGCCACTGTGCATGAAATTTTGAAATCATTGGGATACAGGGAGACGCCTTTTCCCTTGATAGCGGTTATTTTTTCTTTTCTGGCCTGAGTGATCTGGGTATCTTTGTCCATGGGTGTTGTTGTTTCCATATATTTTAACGTGATAAAACAAAAATAAATAGCCTGTTTATCTGGTGTTTGTCAAGATTTTGTTCGATTTTCAATCAATCTGTCCTGTTTGAATATGATGGTGAAAATGGTTCCCTTACCGGGGCTGGAATCAAAATCGATCAAACCGTCATAGGTTTCAATGAGCCGGTGAATAATGGGCAGGCCCAGTCCCGTGCCTTCAGGTTTGGTAGTGAAAAACGGATCAAAAATATGGCGGGCAATGTCGGATTCAATTCCCTGCCCGTTATCTGAGATGGTCAGATAAATTCGGTGATTCCGGGGAGAAGTCAATGTGATGACGATTTTTCCTTTGCCGGGAATGGCCTGGGCTGCATTTTTGATCAGATTCCACATAATCTGCTGGAAATGTACCGGATCGATGTGAATGCTCAGACCTTCATCCAGATGGGTGACAACCTGAATTCTGTTTTTAAATTCTTTGGAATTCAAAAACAGGGAAACCACATCCATTACGGCCTGATGAACCATAACCGATACGGCATTGGCCCGGCTGGGTTTTGCAAACAATCGGATTTCATTGACAATTGTTTTCATCCGTTCGGTTTCCCGCAGAATAATTTTCATGAGCCGGTCTTCCCGGCTGCTGGGTGTGGTGTCTTCTCTGAGCAATTGAATGGATCCTGCTAAAGAAGCCAGCGGATTTTTGATTTCATGCGCAATTCCGGAAATCATTTCATCCATGATTTCCATTTTTTCCACCCGCTTGTAATGGGCATGGGTAATTTTCAAATCCTGCCGGGCGCGCCTCAGCTGCCTGGCCAGCAAACCGCTTAAATACCCCACGGCCATACACGCGGACATAAGTATGAGAATCCGGTAAAAGACCAGGTTGGGGTTTAGAGATGCCGGGGCCGTGTGCTGGCCTGAAAAAGGAGGAATAATGTGATAATATTCCAGCACGATCAGCAGCCCGTACTGAATGCTGGAAATTCCGGCAATAATCAGGCTGCCACGCAAAAACACCAGCATGGCCCCGTAAATGATGATCAGCAGGTATAAAAACGTGAAAATGGAGTCCAGACTGCCGGTGACATAGATGATCACCGTGACTGAAAACGTGTCCGCCAGAATCTGGGTATAGGACAATACCAGCAGTTTTTTCCCCTGTTTGAGCCACAGGCCGTATCCCACAGACAGAAACAAAATCGCAGCAGCCAGATAATACAGTGTCACAAACGGCTGGGACAAAAAAGACAGGTTTTCACCCGAGGAAAATACTATGCTTGAAAAAATCAACACAATGCAGAAAATCACCCGGGACAGGACAATCCATTTGAGTTGCTGCACCCTGTCTGACGGATCCGAAAACGGGTCAGATATCATGAACCTATGCAATGTTACCTGCCATGGTGAAAATGGGAAGATACATGGCGATTACCAGTCCCCCCACAATTACCCCTAAAAAGACCAGCATAAAGGGTTCGATCATGTCTGTGAGATTTTTTACAGCCTGGTCCACCTCGTCATCATAAAAATCGGCTATTTTTTCCATCATGGTGTCCAGGGCACCCGTGGACTCCCCCACAGCAATCATGGAACAGACCATGGAGGGAAATACCCCGCTTTCCAGCAACGGGTCCGCCATGGAACGGCCTTCAGAGATACCGGCTTTAACGTCTTGAATGGCAAATTCCACAATTTTGTTTCCTGCGGTGCGGCCCACGATATCCAATACTTCCAGAATGGACACACCGGACGACATCATGGTGCTGGTGGTCCGGGTGAATTTAGCCACCGCCACTTTCCGGATTAAAATCCCCATCACGGGCAGCCGCAGAAACAGATCATCCATGAGTATCCGGCCTTTTTTGGTTTTGTAAAACCGTCGGATGAGAAATACGGTTCCGAATAAACCACCAAGGATATATCCGATATTGGCCACCACAAAATTACTTAAAGCCACCACCATCAGCGTGGGGCCCGGCAGGGCAGATCCCATGCTGGCAAACATTTCTTCAAACACAGGAATCACGAAAACCAGTATGATTCCCACCACAATAATGGCTACGGCAATGGTGATAATGGGATAGGTCATGGCCCCTTTGACCTGTTTTTTCAATTTTGCCATTTTCTCCATATATGCGGATAAACGGCTTAAAATAACATCCAGGATACCGCCGGCTTCTCCGGCTGCGATCATATTGACAAACAGTTCATTGAAATCAGATGGAAATTTTTTCAAGGCATCGGCAAAGGTTTCTCCGGATTCCACTGATTCTTTGATTTTTTTCAGATGCTTTTTAAAGGTCGGATTTTCCTGCTGTGCCTGGAGAATTTCCAGGCATTGGAGCAAAGGCAGTCCGGCATCGATCATGGTGGAAAATTGCCTCGCAAAAATGATGACATCTTTTTCTTTCACCCTGGGTTGCAAAAATTTGATATTTTCAAGCAGGTCCTTGGGCTTTTTTTTTATTTTTCCCGGAGTGATTTTTCGTCTGACCAGCAGATTGCGGACTTGTTCCGGGGTTTCCGCTTCCATTTCTCCCTTGACGGATCTTCCTCTGGGGTTTTTGCCTTTCCACAGATAAATAGACGGCATAACGTATCCTTCAATCAGGGTTGTTTTGCAGGTCGGAGCCGAATCATCGGCCCGGCTGCAGATGTGTTTTAACCGGGGATCGTATTATTTGTAAATTACATACAGATAGTCTATATAACATCCGATATTCAATCTCAACAGGAGTTGTTACGTGGTTCCCAAAAAAAAAGGCCATACCGCCAAAACCATTATTACCAGTCATGTGAATGCGGATTATGATGCCATCGCCGCCATGCTCGCGGCTCAGAAGCTCTATCCGGACGCCCGGATCATTTTCCCCGGATCCCAGGAAAAAACCCTGCGGGATTTTTTCATTCATTCCATGGGGTATCTGTTCAACATGGCAGACCCGGCCCTCATTGATTTTTCAGACACCTCAACTCTGGTGCTGGTGGACACCCGCCAGAAAAATCGGCTTGCCGGTGTGAAAGAACTGCTGGAAAAAAAAGAGGTGGTTATCCATGTGTATGACCACCATCCGCCCGGGCCTGATGATGTGACACCGACTATGGAAGTTTTTAAATCCTATGGTGCTACCACCACCATCCTGTGCGAAATCCTTCAGAAAAAAAATATTTCGATCACTCCGGAAGAAGCCACGGTCATGGCGTTGGGCATCTATGAAGACACCGGGGTGTTTACATACGCTTCCACCACACCGGCGGACTTCATCCAGGCCGGATTTCTGCTGGGCTGCGGAGCCAGCCTCAATACCGTCGTCAGCCTGGTGGTCAGAGAAATCAAAGCGGAACAGATCTCCTGGCTCAATGATCTGCTCAATGAAATGACCCGGCACCAGATCAACGGGCTGGATGTTCATATCTCCACCATCTCTTCGAATACCTATATCACGGATCTGGCATCCATTGTTCAGAAAGTGATGCGTATGGAAAATCTGGAATTGTATTTTGCCGTGGTGCTTATGGGAAACAAGGTGCATATCATTGCCAGGAACCGGATCCCCGAGGTGGATGTGGGCCGGATTCTGTCCATGTTCGGCGGCGGGGGCCACGCCTATGCCGCGTCCGCCAAAATCGAGAACCATACGCTGACCCAGGTGGAGCATCTGCTCATCGATCAGTTGAAAAAAGAAACCCGGCAGATCCAGGTGGCGCGCTCTTTGATGTCTTCTCCGGCCATCACCATTGAACCGGGCGCTTCCTGTGAACAGGCCGGCAACACCATGACCCGGTATAATATCAACACCCTGCTGGTGGTGGATCCTGACTCCGGTTCCTATGAAGGATACATCACCCGCCAGGTGGTGGAAAAAATCCTGTTTCATCAGCTCAAGGCCCGGCCGGTGGAAGAGTACATGAACTCGGAAGCCACATTTATTTCCTCAGATGCCAACCTGGCTGAAATCGAATACCAGATCATTGAAAAAAAACAGCGGATCATTCCGGTGATCGATCATGAAGAAATCAAGGGGGTCATCACCCGCACGGACCTGCTCAATTTTCTGGTACAGCATGACAAAGCCGTGAAACGCACGGATCAGCTGGTGTTTAAAAAACAGAATGCCCGGAAACGCCGGATTCATAATCTCATGGCCCAGCGTCTGGACGACCGGACCATGGATCTGCTTAAATCCATCGGCATGGCCGGTGACGAACTGGGGCTTAACCTGTATGTGGTGGGCGGGTTTGTCCGGGATCTGCTTTTGCAGCGAACCGTGGATGACATTGATATTGTGGTGGAAGGCGACGGCATCGCTTTTGCCAGATATGTGGCTGAAAAATTGAACTGCCGGGTGAATACGCATAAAAAATTCGGTACGGCTGTGGTTATTGTTTCCGAGCAGATTAAAGTGGATGTGGCATCGGCCCGGCTGGAATATTATGATTTTCCCGCAGCCCTGCCCATTGTGGAGAAAAGCTCCATCAAACGGGACCTGGCCCGCAGGGATTTCACCATCAACACCCTGGCTTTGAGCCTGAATGCCGATACCTTCGGTACCCTGATCGATTATTTCGGAGCCACAAGGGACTTGAAAGACAAAACCATCCGCACCATTCACAATTTAAGTTTTGTGGAGGATCCCACCCGGATATTCCGGGCCATCAAGTTTGCCAACCGGTTTGGATTCGACATCGGCAAGGTGACCGCCAACCTGATTCGCAATGCCATTAAAGTGGATTGTTTCAAAAACCTGAGCGGCCTGCGGGTCCTGTCAGAACTCAAGCAGATTTTCAGTGAGGAAGATCCCATTCCCGCCATTCGAAGTATGACGGTTTACGGGCTTGAAAAAGTGATTCATCCCCGGCTGGAAATTACTCCCGCCACCTACCAGATACTGGAATCTGTCAACAAAACCCTGACCTGGCATGATCTGTTGTATGTGCAGGAAACCTATCCCCGATGGGCCGTGTATTTCATGGTGCTGCTCCATCGGTGCACCTTCAAGGTCAGTGAACAGATCTGTGACCGGCTTATGATTCCGGTGGGAGAACGGCAGTTGCTGCTGGAAACACGGTACAAGGCGGAAAACCGGCTGGGTTTCATCGAGTCCAATCATCCGGTTTCCCGGCAGAAGCTTTACTGGGCATTGATCAATTTCAATACTGTGTTTGTCCTGTATATGATGGCATTGACAAAAAATGAGGCGGTTCGCAGGGATATCTCCAATTTCTATACCCAATTCCGTCATGTGACACCCAAAATCCGGGGCAAAGATCTGATCCTGATCGGAGTGACACCCGGGCCGGCCTTTACAAAGATTTTAAATGAAGTGCGTAATGCCAAGCTGGACGGCCACCTGGATACCCGGGAAAAAGAGATGGATTTTGCCATAAAATATGCCCGGGAAAACAACATGATTTGATATTGATAAAACCGGCACTTTATGGTTGAATCCATTTTTTTTACGTAAATTTTTGATGATGAAAGATAATTGAATGAAAAATGCAGATTTTCTGACCGGCATCACCACCAGCGGCACCCCGCACTTGGGTAATTTCGTAGGAGCCATCCGGCCGGCTGTGGCCACCAGCAAAAATCCGGACCTGACCTCATATTATTTTCTGGCAGACTACCACTCATTGATCAAAAATCATGATCCTGAAAAACGGCAGCAGTCCACGCTGGAGATCGCCGCCGCCTGGATCGCCCTGGGTCTGGATCATGACAACTGCGTGTTCTACCGGCAGTCGGATATCCCTGAAATCCCGGAACTGACATGGATTCTCACGTGTCTTACCGCCAAAGGTCTCATGAACCGGGCCCATGCCTACAAGGCAAAGGTTCAGGAAAATGAAGCCGACGGAAAAAAAGACCCGGACCAGGCCATTACCATGGGATTGTTTTCATACCCCATTCTCATGGCGGCCGACATTCTGATGTTCAACGCCGGCAAAGTTCCGGTGGGAAAAGACCAGATTCAGCATCTGGAGATGACCAGGGATATCGCGGCCCGTTTCAACCATGTGTATGAAAACCTGTTTGTTCTGCCCGAGGTGGTGGTGGATGACAATACCGCCGTCCTGTCCGGTCTGGACGGCCGAAAAATGAGCAAAAGCTACAACAATTTTATTCCGCTGTTTGACACGGAAAAAAGACTGCGTAAAATGATCATGAAGATCCAGACCAACTCTCTGGGCCCGGATGAACCCAAAGACCCGGATACCTGTACCTTGTTCTCCATTTATCGCGCCTTTGCCACTCAAGAGGAAACCCGTGCCATGGCGGACCGGTACCGGGAAGGGATTGCCTGGGGGGTGATGAAACAGGAATTGTTCGAGTATATCAACGCCATTCTGGCCGAACCCCGGCAACGGTATAATGAGTTGATCAAAAATCCAACAGATATTGAAGAGATTCTGGCCAAAGGGGCGGAAAAAGCCAGAGCCTTTTCCGTGCCGTTTCTGCAAAAGATCCGGTCCGCTATCGGGATCCGGTCACTGGGTTAGCCCTTTGATTTCTTCCGGGGTCAGGTAACGCCAGGCCCCGGGGGCGAGATTGCCTAAAGTCACATTGGCCATGCGGACCCGTTCCAGCACAGCGACCCGGTTTCCGCTTTTGCCCACCATCTTTCGGATCTGGCGGTTCAGCCCCTGTTTGAGCACCAGGATGAACTGTGTGTCGGAGATTCTTTTAACCCGGGCTTTCCGGGTTTTTTTCCCCTGAAGGATCATACCCTTGGCCATGGCCGCCAGGTCTGTGTCTTTGACCGGATGGACCGTGGTCACTTTGTATTCTTTTTCATGATTGTGAGAGGGATGGGACAGTTTGTTGTGCAGGTCCCCGTCATTGGTAAGCAGTACCAGTCCCTGGGAATCCTTGTCCAGCCGTCCCACCGGAAAAATCCGGTCCGGCAGGGTCACCAGGTCCAGAATGATTTTGTCCCCGTGTTTTCTGGCACAGGAGGTGACCACGCCCACGGGTTTGTTGACGGCAATATAGATGAATGCTTTTTTTTGGGGCAGGCAGACCCGGGTCTTGTCAAACTGAACCACATCCGTTCCGGGAGAGACCTTGGTGCCCAGGGTAGTGACCCGGTTTCCGTTGACCCGGATACGGCCGTTGACAATCAAATCTTCGGCCGCCCGCCGGGAACTTACCCCGGCTCGGGCCAGAAATTTCTGCAGCCGCATGGGCTGATTTTCAGGTTCAGGACCGGTAGTCGGCATTGATTTTGACATAATTCTCACTGAAATCGCAGAACAGAAATTGATCCGTGTGCGCTCCCAGATTCAGATCCAGGGTCATGGAGATCTCCGATGCTTTCATGATTTCTGCGGCTTGTTTTTCCGCTGCTTTTCCCTGCCATTTTCCCTGAATGACCAGGGCCACGGTATCAAAAAACAGATCCATCCGGCCCGGGTCCACCACAGCCCCGGACCGGCCGGCTGCTGCCGTGATTCTTCCCCAGTTGGGGTCTTCTCCATAAACGGCGGTCTTGACCAGGTTGGAATGGGCAATGGCTTCTGCCGCCTTGAACGCATCCTGTTTTGTGGCAGCGCCTTTCACGGTGATCTGTACCAGTTTGGTGGCCCCCTCCCCGTCTCTGACAATTTGTCTGGCCAGATCCATGCAAACTTTTTCCAGCAAATCCTGAAACACGGCCCGGGAAGGACCATCGTTGATATGGGCATTGCCCGTACCCCCTGCCAGGCACAGCAACGTATCATTGGTGGAAGTGTCCCCGTCCACAGTGATGCGGTTAAAGGTTTTATCACAGGCTGTGGTCAGTGCCTGCTTCAGATCTGAAGCGCGGATATGGGCATCGGTGAGCACATAGGCCAGCATGGTGGCCATGTCCGGTCTGATCATGCCAGATCCCTTGGCTACCCCTTTCATGGCAATGGTCTGCCGGCCCAGGTCCGTGTCGATATCTGCGGTCATCTCAACGGTTTTAATGGTAAGATCCGTGGTGAGAATGGCGGTGGCAAAATCTGTCAGCGTACCGGTGTGGATCTGTGTTTTCAGCTGAGGTATCCCGGTTTCAAATTTATCCATGGGCAGCGGGGCACCGATCACCCCGGTGGAAGACACCATCACCAGATCCCGGGGAATCCCGAATGTATCTGCCACGATCCGGATAGTGCGGCGGGCATCTTCAATGCCTTGTGCGCCGGTGAAGCAGTTGGCGTTGCCGGAGTTTACCAGCACGGCCTGGCAGGCCCCTTTTTGTATCATTTGATGGCCTAAAATCACCGGAGCGGCCTTGACCTGATTTCTGGTGAACACTGCTGCGGCAGCGGCCGGTTTTTCACAAAGAATCAATCCCAGATCTTTGATCCCGTTTTTTTTGATTCCGGCATGGATGCCGGCAAACGCAAACCCCTTCATGTCAACCACCTTTTTTGACCCGTCCATATTTGAAAATAAAGGATTATAGCCTTGGTTGCGTGTGGTGTAAATGGATTGACAAGGATTATTTTCATTGGTATTCATCAGAAGAAAAATACCTGACTGCAGTTTGCCGGTGCCTCTTATTTGACCGCCTGCCGCAAGGGGTTGGAAAAAAGATATCATTTTTCTTAAATCATTTTCCATGGAATTTTTTTATATGCGGGGTCAAACCGAAGATGTTCTCAATGCCATTGTCGACCAATTAAAACAACTGGGTGTTGATTATGCATAGGGATACTATTATAGTAAGCCAAAACCTTTGTCAGATTTGATCAACAGAACGACTTGATTAAACGGACACAATATAATGGAAGATATTGCTCTGGCCCCTGTGGCAGATATAAAAAACTGCTGATTCAGTTTTTGAGTGCCTGATGGAAATCAAAACCCGGGAAAAAGGATGGTGTATGATATGGATGTGTTCAAAAACGGTTTACTGACGATCTGAGTAACCATGGCTGAAGACACATCTCACAGAGATGATTCCCTGCATTTTCTGGAAGACTGCCTGTTTTACAGTGTCAATACATTTTCACGGCAACTGCTGAAACTGGCGGAAGCCGGGTTTGCTTCGTTGAAACTCTCTCCGGCCCATGCATCGTTTCTTTTGATTCTGTATGATAATCCCGGCATCAATCCCAAGAAACTGGGAATCCTGTTGCAGCTGACACCCTCCACCATCACCCGGTTCATTGATGCGTTGGCCAAAAAAAAACTCGTAAAAAGAAAAAAACACGGCAAAACCGTTGCCATATTTCCCACCGACAAAGGGCTGGCACTTAAACCTGCCATTGCCCAGGCATACAAGGACTTTTATCTGAACTATACCCGAATTCTGGGTGATGAAACCATCCACAACCTGGCCCGGCAGATCAATCAGGCCAACGCTAAGCTGGCCAAAGATTTTGCATCTGATACCGGTCATGATCCAGACCTTTAAACTGATCATCGAGTATGACGGTACCGGGTTTTCCGGATGGCAGCGGCAACCGGAAAACATCACCGTTCAAGGAGAGCTGGAAAAAGTATTGTCCAGGATACTCAACCAGCCCATTACCCTTGCCGGCTCCGGTCGCACCGATGCCGGGGTCCATGCATTGGGCCAGGTGGCTTCTTTTTGTGCAGACACAGCTCTGGCAGCCCAGATGCTGAAAAAAGGGGTCAACAGCCTGATGAAACTTCCCATTGTCTTAACAGCATGCCACCGGGTGCCTGATACATTTCATGCACAATATTCTGCGGTTTCCAAGGAATACCACTATTATATTCTGAACCGGGAAACCCCCTGTGCCGTCGGTAAAAATTATGTCTGGCACATTCACCGTTCATTGGATATGGACGTGATGAACCAGTGCTGTGAATCGATATGCGGCACCCATGATTTTAAATCATTTGAAAATGCGGGATCTCCCAGAAAATCCACTGTCCGGACGGTGTTCATGGCACGGATGGATCGGCTGGATTGTGACCGGCTGGTATTCAGGATCTGCGCCAATGGATTTTTAAAAAACATGGTTCGGAATCTGATGGGAACACTGGTGGATGCAGGGTTTGGAAAAGTGACTCCTGTCATGTTTGAACAGATTCTGTCGGCAAAAGACCGGTCTCTGGCCGGAGCAACCGCACCGGCCCAGGGATTGTTTCTCAAACAGGTAAACTATGAATAAATCACGCCGGATCGGAATTCTGATTTGTTGAGTGTGCCGCCCGGATTCCTTGAATGTGCTGATTGTAATGGGCGATGATATCCCGCCGGTAGATCAGACCGATCAGTTCTTTGGGATTGGTTTCATTCACCACCGGCAGTGCATCAATGTTTTTCTGCGTGAGTTTATGCAGTACCGTGTTCAGGTCCTGGGCTGGGGTGGTGGTGATCAGATCCGAAATCATGATATCTTTCATTACCACCAGATCTTCGATATGGATGGTGAAAATGACCTCCCGGATGTCATTGGATGAAAAAATGCCGGTAAATTCCCCCTTGGCGTTCAGTACCGGAAAATAATGCTGTTTGGTGATCTGATACAGGGTTTTGAATTCGGAAAATGACATGTTTTCACTGACACACTGAACTTTTTTGATCAGATGGTCCAGGCTGCCCACCTTCATGGTCTGGAGGATGTCCATCATGAATTCTCCAGCATGGGCCGGCGAATCCACCCGGGATTTGACTTGATTTTTGAATATGGTGAACCGCTGGGACAACAGGTAACACAATGAACATACCAGCAGACTGGGTAAAAGCAGATGATAGGAATTGGTCATCTCACTGACAAAGATGATGGTGGAAATGGGGGTGTTGGATACTGCCGTGAAAAAACCGGCCATGCCGACAATCACAAACGCTCCCGGATGAGTGACAATGGAGGGGATCAGCAGATGAAAAATTTTGCCGACCGCTCCCCCCAGGGCCCCGCCAATGACTACGGACGGGCCGAACACCCCGCCGCTGCCTCCGGAACCGATGGAAAACGAGGTAGTGAAAATTTTGCCGATGGCCAGCGCAATCAGCGTGGAGATGGCTACCTGATTGAAAATGGCGTTCTGGGCCATGCCATATCCGAATGCCAGGGTATAGGGCAGAAAAAATCCGATGATCCCGGTACACAGTCCGCCGATGGCGGGTTTGATATGATTGGGAACTTTGAGTTTTTTAAAAAATTCCACCAGGCCGTAAAACACTTTGACATAGACATAACCGAACACCACCAGAACTCCGGCCAGCACGATATAAGGGCCTAACTCCAATGGATTTTGAAACTTGAACCCCGGGGAATCAAACAAAGATCCCCATCCATAAACAAGGCAGAAGATACAATAGGCCACCACTGAAGAAATACCGGCCGGAATGATGACTTCCGATTCAAAATCCGGATCCCGGTACAACACTTCAGCCGCAAACAGTGCCCCTGCCAGCGGTGCCCGGAAAATACTGCCCACTCCGGCACCGATACCGGCGGCCATCATGATACGTCGTTCCCGTTCCGATAAATTGAGTTTTGTGGCCAGAAACGACCCGAACCCGGAACCGATCTGGGCGATGGGCCCTTCCCTGCCCCCGGACCCGCCCGTGGTCAGCGTGATGGTGGAAGCAATGGTCTTGATAAAGGGGATCCGGCTTCGGATTTTACCGCCTTTGTTGTGATACGCGTCAATGGCGGCATCTGTGCCGTGGCCTTCCGCCTCCGGCGCAAAGGTATACACCAGCCATCCGGAAAACAATCCGCCTAAAGCCGGCAGAATCAGAAGCATCCATCGGTTGAACGGGGTGGTGGTGGAAGGCAGGAGCGCATGTTCCCCGGCCGGGGCATCCGGCCGGTATCCGGCCATCATGTCCAGAAAATAATGCATTCCCAGGCCGCACAGATAATGGAAAATCACTGCGCCCAAACCGGCGATCATGCCGATGAGAACAAAATTCAACAACCACTTGAAGGCGACTTTGACGTCAAATGATCCCATGTTCCTTAAAAGTCCTTTTTTGCATCAGGCGGCGCGCAGATCACTGATGCCCTGCATGACAATATCGAACAACGGTTTTACATCTGTTTCTTCCAGGCAGGAAAACGCCACACGGATGTTGCGGTCGCCAATGGCGATCAGGCCGACCCCGTATTTGTCGAGCAAATGGAGCCGCAGCTGTTCCGCATCCACATCTTTGAGTCGGATGCACATGAAATAACCGGAATTGAACGGATATACGTCAAATCCGGACCGGTATGCCGGATCCGCCAGAACGGTTTTGATTCTGGCGGCCCGCTGTTGGAGCAGATTGAATTTTTCCTGTTTCTGCGGGTGATATTCCGGATCTGCCATGGCTTTGAGCAAAATAGTCTGACCCAGGTGGGACGCATTGGAAATATTGCCCCGGATGCAACCGGCCGTCTTTTTTTCCAGGGACTGATTCAGGTGATCCATCATTGCCGGGTCTGCTGCGGTCATGCCGTAAGTGATGAATCCCACCCGGAATCCCCAGACATAATCTTCTTTGGTGGCACCGTCCAGTTTGATGGCGGCCAGTCGTTCATGTTTGCCGGCCAGTTTGGCAAATAAAGATTCTTTGCTGGTTTCTTCTTCAAAAAACAGTCCGAAATAGGCATCATCACAGACTGCCACCACATGGGTGCCGGATTGTGCGATGGTCAGCAGAATCTCTGCCACCCGGTCGGCTTCCTGTCGGCTCAGCGAGTACCCGCTTGGATTGTGGGGAAAATTGAGTATGGTGATAATTTTATCGTTCCGGGCGGCTTCAGCCGTTATCACGGATTCAAAATCATCGATGTTAAATTGAGTCAATGCATCATCGAAAGCCTTGTAATGAACAATTTTGGCCTGGTTGCGCACCGTAAAAGTCATGTTGTAGTTGCCCCACATCATGTCCGGCAGCACGATCACATCTCCCTGGTTCACCCACATGTCTGAAACCACGGAAACGCCGTGGGTGATGCCCGAGGTAACTACGGGCAGGCTGATCTCTTTTCCGGCCAGGGACGGGTTTTTTTCATACAGGTCTTTTTTCCACTGTTCCCGAAGCCCGGGAAGTCCGAAAGACGGGGCATACGGTAGATATTCGTCCGGTTCGATACCCGATATGTACCGGGTCACGGCAGGCAGGTTCAAAACATGGCCGCCCTGTTTGGCAATCCCGATGGTGGCGTTGATTTTATGAGCCCGGGCTTTGGCTTCCGCGCTCTGGCTGAGGATGCCTTTCGGGAAAAAAAGGGCTTTTCCCATATCGGACAGCATATCAAAAACATGGGGATTGGCCTGGGATACAATGGCGTTCAATTCTTTTGCAATCGCGTTCATGGGCAGACTCCTCGCAAAAAATCAAAAAAAACTCTGCGGCTTTCTTTTGAAGATGAAAAACCACAGAGTTTTGTAAAATGCGGTCAAAAAACAACTATCTTCTTTTGGAGGCCTTGATCGGGTTGATTTTCTGTTTTTTGGTCTCCGTCGTGGTTTTGATGTGCGTGGCCATATTGCAGGACCCGTTTTTCCATTTCAGGGACGGGTCCGGTGCGGCTTTACAATACATGCCGGTGGGATATTCAGACATTCGCTGGCATCCCATGCATTCCTCCACAACCGGCAGGCAGTTTCCTTCATTATAGCTGCAGCCGGCGGCTGTCATGAATACACAGTCTTCCCCTTCCCTAATCGTTGTACAGATCATGATACTTTTCCTAAATCCTTGTGGGTTGAATTTATCAAAGCCTGAAAAACTGCTGTATTGTTATATCAGCAGGATGTTTCAGGGCTGTTGGTTTCCTGGAGATTTTTCAAATCCGGATGGTTAACCGCAATCAGATAGCATAAAAACAGCTCAAATGTCAATCAAAGGCCAACATTTTATGCATATAATTTTAAAAACCCTTTTTCTTATGGGAAAAATCGGAGGAGTGGTGTATAAATTGATGGATTGAATAACCAGAACCCCAAGAAATTTTAATGATGATTATATCCAAAGCCAAAGACGTATTGAAAATTGAAGCCCGGGGAATTTTAGCCTTGGCGGAAAAACTGGATCAGGCTTTTGAAACCCTAGTTCAGGATATCTGTGATACACCGGGACGGGTGATTATCTCCGGCATCGGAAAATCCGGGCTGATCGGCCGTAAAATTGCCGCTACTTTAAGCAGTACCGGTACCAATGCCATGTTCCTTCATCCCGTGGAAGCCGTGCATGGGGATCTGGGTATGGTAAGCCCCCATGATGTGTTCATAGCCATTTCCAACAGCGGGGAAACCAGCGAGCTCAATCAGCTGTTGCCGGTGATCCGGGGTATTGGATGCCGCATGGCCGGGTTCACCGGAAATCCGGCATCCACCATGGCCCGATATTGTGATCTGGTCATTGATACAGGGGTTGAAATAGAGGCGTGTCCTTTTAATATGACACCTACTGCCTCCACTACGGCCCAGCTGGCCATGGGAGATGCTTTGGCCGTGGTTTTGATTGAAAAAAAGAAGTTCAAAAAATCCGATTTTATGCGGTCGCATCCCGGCGGGGCTCTGGGGCAGCGGCTGGCCAGCCGCGTGGGTGAAATCATGCTCACTGCAGACCAGGCACCCCGTGTTCTTGTGGATGACACTATGACTTTCGCTCTGGAGATTATGGATCGGTTCAGCCTGGGGGCGGTGATAGTACTCAACCGGTACCGGCAATTAAAGGGTATTATAACGGATGGGGATATCCGTCACGCCATTGCCCGGGGAATCACGGATTATCACCGGTTGACGGCCGGCGATGTCATGACCCGAAATCCCCGCTGTTCAAGCGTGGACGCGTATCTGTACGATGCGTTGAACCTGATGGAAAAATATGAAATCACCGTGCTGCCCATTGTTGATGCCGACAACCGGCTGGAAGGCATTTTACACCTGCATGATATTCTTGGTAAAGGATCTTTCAAGTTCAACGGAGGCAGTCGATGATACCCCATGATTTGTGTACGGATATTCCGGTGCTTGGAAAGGCCAACATCGTTTCTCCCATCAAGCGGGTGACACGGTCAAGCCAGCGGCGGCACTCTTTTATTTCAGATGAATCCCGAATTATCGTGGATATTCAGGCGGAATATATCAAAGATGCCATGGATACCGGTCAGGCCTTGCTCAGCTTTGAACAGGCCGGTCCCAGGGAAAAGATCTATTTTGATCCCAGCAAGCTCAAATGCGCTATTGTGACCTGCGGGGGGCTGTGTCCGGGCCTCAATGACATTATTCGGGCCGTGGTGCTGGAACTGTATCACATCTACCATGTTAAAACGATTTATGGCATCCGCCATGGGCTCCAGGGATTCATTCCGGAATATGGTCACGACATTCTGGATCTCACGCCTGAGACCGTGGCCGGTATTCAGGACAGAGGCGGGACCATTCTGGGATCTTCCCGGGGCAGCCAGGATATCGGTGTGGTGGTAGACTGTCTGGAACGCATGAGCATCGGGATTCTGTTCATGGTGGGGGGAGACGGCACCCTGATGGCATCCAAAAAAATTGCCGAAGAAATTGAGAAAAGAAATTTAAAGATCTCGGTGGTGGGGATCCCTAAAACCATTGACAATGATATTTTTCTGGTATCCCGGTCCTTTGGGTTCGATTCTGCAGTGGATGTGGCCACCCTGGCGATCAAGGGCGCGCATAATGAAGCAGAAGCCTATCCCAACGGCATCGGGCTGATCAAGCTCATGGGCCGTCATTCAGGGTTTCTGGCGGCCACGGCGGCACTGGCCCAGCAGGATGCCAATTTTGTCCTGATCCCGGAAGTGGATATTGATCTATATGGGGATAACGGTTTTCTTCAGGCACTGGAAAATCGGGTCAAAACCCGGAACCATGCCGTGGTGATCGTGGCGGAAGGCGCAGGACAGAATTTTTTCGAAAAAAAGGAAAAAAAATACGATCCTTCCGGTAATATCGTGCTTCAGGATATCGGTCTGTTTCTCAAGGATAAAATCACCGAATGGTTCAAGTCAAAAAATATGGATGTTTCCCTGAAATATATTGATCCTGCCTATATCATCCGCAGTCTGGCAGCCAACGCCAATGACAGTGTATTCTGCGGTCTGCTGGGACGCGATGCGGTCCATGCCGGCATGGCCGGCAAAACCAAACTGCTCATCAGTTACTGGAACAACCATTACGTGCATGTACCCATGGAAGCGTCTGCCGGGCGGCAGAAACGACTGGATCCCAACGGCCGGCTGTGGCAGTCGGTACTGGAGGCCACGGGTCAGGATGTGTACTTCGGCGGATAAGTCACTGCCGGATCAACGGTCCAGTTCCACAAACCGGTCATTTTTTATGGTGATCAGAAACAGCTCTTTACGGGCCGTGCCGTTGCTGTTGAAAAGCGTTCTGCCGGTGGCCCCTTCAAATATTCTTTCTTCCAGAAGGGCGTCTTTCAGATCCTGCCGGGAATTCACCAAAGTATCCATGGCGGTTGAAATCAAGATCCGGGTCGTATCATAAAAAATGGCTTCCAGCAAACCGGGGGATTCGCCGTACAGGTTTGAAAAGCGCTGGGTGAACCGGACCGTGGCCGGCTTTTGGCTGTGTTCAAAATACCCGTCCGTGATAATGGTATTCTGGTTGTATCTTTTGGTTTGATCCAGCAGACTTGGGTGATGCCACAGATTGGTTCCCAGCAGCACCATACCCCGGGCGTCATGAAAAGCCAGTTGGGGAAGAATCATATTGATCCGGGATGCGGAATCCGGTATGAACAAAGCTTCGAACTCAAGAATGACAGAATCGGATGAATCAGATGAATCGGATGGCTGGCTCAACCGTTTTATGAGTTTGCGGACGGGTTCCGTGAAATCATTGCTTTTGCCGTCATACGTCTGCGTACCCACCACTTCAGCGCCATATTCAGCCGCAGCTTGTGAAAACAGCTGCATGTGACGCTTGCCATATGGTTCATCCGGATACAGGACTGCCACTTTCTGAAGCCCCAGTGTTTTAACGACATAGGCGATCAGGGTCTGTACCTGCATCTGGGGCGTGATAAAATTGGAAAACAGATATTCTCCGGATAAGGCAAAATCTTGTTTCTGGGTCAGAGCAATCAGTGGAATCTTCAATTCCTGGGCCCGGGCACCGGCCTTATCCACAGCCAGAAGCGGACCGATAATCCCGGCCACATTTGCTTGATCCAGCTTATCCACACACGCGGCAGCAATTTCCGGATCCCCCTGAGTATCTTTGATGATAATATTGAATTTGCGGTTGTGAGCAGCGCCCAAATCCTGGATGGCCAGTTGAATGCCTTTCAAAGCTTTCTGTCCGTATCTCTCATATTTGCCGGACAACGGCAGCAGGCATCCGATGGTGTCTTTTTTAAACAGATTCTGCCGGATCAATGCCATCCGTTCCTGTGCTTCCGGGACATGGGGATGATCCGGCCACAAATCCATATACCGGGTCAAAACATCCACGGCTTTTGTATAATCTTTGTCCCGGGCAAGGTTGACTCCCAGCCAGTAGTGCAGCAACGGTTCCGGTACCGACAGGTCCGGTGTTTCAATAAAAGTCTGAATCAAATCCGATGGCATTTCGGCCAGTACCTGATCGATTCCGCTCATGATTCGCTTTTTCTGCGGTGTTTCCGGATTCAGGGCCAGGGCCTGGTTATAGGTATGAAACGCCGCTTCAAGTTCACCGGATTGCATCAACGCGATGGCTTTGGTTTCCAGTATTTCCACTTGGGCCGCAGTTTGCGCCATCGTGCCCGGGGGTTGAATCTTTGTTGCGGACGGGTCTTGAGATGATGTCCGGGACGGTTTAGCCGCGCACCCCCACATCGCACACATCAGCACGATGATTGACATACCGACCAGAAAACGAACCATCAATAACTGTCTGAGCGTCATATCCATTCTTTTTTTCAGATAACAAGGTTAATGCCGTGCTGAAATATAGGCAAATTTCAAGGAGATGTCAAAAAATCTTTTATCAGGGCCACGGCCCGGTCCTTTTGTGAGGGCTCAATCCAGACAATGTTCGGCTCTTTTTTAAACCAGGTGAACTGGCGCTTGGCATATCGCCTGGTATCCCGTTTCAAAAGCGAGACAGCCGTCTCGATATCCAGCTCATAGTTGATCACTTTTCCCATGTGGCGGTATCCGATGGACTGCATGGATTTCAGGTTCAGGTTATATCCTTTTTTCACCAGACCCTGAACTTCAGAGAGAAGTCCCTGGGCCATCATGATGTCCACCCGCTGATTGATACGCTCATACAGGTCATGGCGATCCATGTAAAGCCCTAAGGTCAGGCTGCGGTAACGGGGGTGGGTGAAAGACTGCTGGGTCTGGCTCTCGGATATGGGAATGCCGGTGGTTTGAAACACTTCCAGCGCACGGATAATACGGAATCCATCATGGGGATGGATCCGCTGCGCCGCCATAGGATCACAGGATTCCAGCTGATGGTGAAGATAAGGGCTTCCTTTTTTTTCAAGGGTTTTGGTCAGTTCAGCCAGAGTGTCCTGGCACGCGGGTTGAGAGCGGAACAGGCCGTATAACAGAGACCTTATATACAGGCCGGTGCCCCCGGCCACAATGGGAGTCCGGTTCTTTTGTACAATGGTATCAATGGCTTGCCCGGCCAGTTGCGCATATTGTCCGGCATCAAAATCTCTTGCCGGATCCAGAAAATCCACCAGATGATGATTCGCTTGTGCCAGTTCCGATGCATCCGGTTTGGCAGTACCGATATCCATATACTTGTAAATCTGCATGGAATCGGCCCCGATGATTTCACCATTGACTGCTTTTGCCAGAAAAATGGCAAATCCGGTTTTCCCAATCCCGGTGGGGCCGCATATTGTAATGATTTTTTTCATGAATCAACGGGGCGCAAGGGTTTTGTTCGATAATGGTTGACATTGTTTGACAGATGGTTTTATAACATAATTTTTTAATTAACAACAATTAATAATAAGGAAAATCATTAAGACAAATTTCAGACAGTCATCCAAAATTTGCTGACTGTTTTGTCTGATAGTTATTTATGAATTAAAACAGGAGAATTAAACAATGGAATCAAAGAAAACCGGATCTGTGGTAGTGGTTGGCGGTGGAATTTCCGGCATGCTCACAGCACTGGATCTTGCGAACTCCGGATTTTATGTCTATCTGGTTGAAAAAAGCCCATCCATCGGTGGTGTCATGGCCCAGCTGGACAAGACCTTTCCTACCAATGACTGTGCCATGTGAATTATCTCACCTACACTGGTCGAGGTCGGCCGGCATTTAAATATTGAACTAGTCACATATTCAGATATTGAATCCATTGAAGGTACTGCAGGTAACTTCAAGGTCAAAGTAAAAAAACGGGCCAGAAGCATTGATATAAACAAATGTACCGGATGCGGGGCCTGCGTTGAGGCCTGTCCTGTAACCCAGCAGATTTGCGCCGTATAACCTTCACGGTTATACAGTCCAAAAGAACTTTATAGGAGATTATCGATGAGCAACGCCAATACTCAGCCCACCGGCGTCGAAGAAGAAATACATTATCTGGAACTGGACCAGATGATTGAAAAAGAGTTTAATAATGACAAGGAGAATCTGATCATGATTCTCCAGGCCATTCAACGTCGGTATAACTACCTTCCCAGACCTGCACTGTCCTATGTGTCTGAAAAATTGTCCATTCCCTACAGCAGGATCTACGAGGTGTCCACCTTTTACAGCACCTTCAGCCTTGAGCCCAGGGGACGGAATATCATCTCCATCTGCACGGGTACGGCCTGCCACGTCAGAGGGGCGGACCGCATCAAAGAACATATTGAGACAAGCCTTAAAATTAAAGACGGTGAAACCACTGAAGATAAACGATATACCCTTGAGTCTGTTCGTTGCATCGGCTGCTGCAGTTTAGGCCCTGTTGTCAAAATTAATGAGGATATGCACGGCCGTATTGCGACCGATGAAATCAAGAACGTGTTAAATCAATACGAATAACCTATCAAGAGGTATGAATCATGAACATTCAGTCTGTAAAAGATCTGGAATTAATAAAAAAGGAATACCGGTTAAAGCTGAACCTTCCCGATACTGTCAAGGTGAACATCGGGATGGCCTCTTGCGGGATTGCCGCCGGTGCCAGGGAAACTTTCAACGCTGCCAAAGAGACGTTTGCCGACAATGACTCCATTGATATCTGTCAGACGGGTTGCATTGGATACTGTGAGGTAGAACCCTTGGTGGAAATCCTTGCCAAGGGCAAGCCAAGGGTGATGTTTAAAAAAGTCACCTCAGACAAGATCGTTGATATCATTCATGGTTACATGGACAATGATTTTAGCGACAAGAAAATTAAAAAGCATATACTTGGCCAGATTCGGGATCCAAGATCCCTTCTTGAAGAAGATATGGCCAATCCCCAGGAACAGGTTGACCCCATTGAGGGTATCCCTTTTCTTGAAGATATCCCGTTCTTTAAAGGTCAGGTCAAAATTGCCCTTAGAAACTGTGGGTATATGGATCCGGATTCCATTGAAGAGTACTTTGGAAAGCAGGGGTACATTGCCTTTCTTGACGCCCTTCACAACGCAAAACCCCAGGAGATCATCACTGCGGTAAAAGAGTCCGGTCTCCGGGGCCGGGGCGGCGGTGGATTTCCCACTGGCATTAAATGGGCCACCTGTGCCAAGCATGACGGACAAAGATCTATCATCTGCAATGCAGATGAGGGCGACCCCGGTGCTTACATGGATCGGAGCATCCTTGAAGGGGATCCCCACTCCGTGATTGAAGGAATGCTCATTGCAGGCTTAGCCATTGGTTCCTCTCTCGGGTTTATCTACGTTCGAAACGAATATCCTCTGGCAGTAAAGCGGCTGGTCACAGCCATCAAACAGGCCACGGCTTACGGCCTGTTAGGAGATAATATTGCCGGGACAAAATTTTGCTTTAAGATTAAAATTTCCACGGGTGCAGGGGCCTTTGTCTGTGGTGAGTCTACGGCCCTGATGGCTTCCCTTGAGGGAAAAGTCGGCCGTCCCAAAGCCAAATATGTCCACACGGTTGAAAAAGGGTTCAGGGATCAGCCCACCAATCTCAATAATGTGGAAACCTATGCCAATGTTCCAGCCATTATTCTTAAGGGCGCCCCCTGGTACGCCAGTTTCGGCACGGACAACTCCAAGGGCACAAAAGCCTTTTCCCTTGTGGGCAAGGTCAGGAACACCGGACTGCTTGAGGTACCCATGGGCATCCCTCTTAAAGATATTGTCTTTAGCTTGGGGGAAGGGTTGCCCGGAAAAAAGAAATTCAAGGCGGTCCAGACCGGCGGACCGTCTGGCGGGTGTATTCCTGAAGCCCTTATGGACACCCCGGTGGATTACCAGCAGCTTGCCTCTGTAGGTTCCATCATGGGATCCGGCGGCATGATCGTCATGGATGAGAATACCTGTATGGTGGATGTGGCACGGTATTTTTTAGATTTTCTCAAAGATGAATCCTGCGGCCAGTGCAACCCCTGCCGGGAAGGTATCAAGCAGTCTTTGGACATCCTGACAGCCATTTGTGAAGGTGAGGGAAAAGAAGGGGACATCGAGCTGCTTGAAGAGCTTGGGGTCATGATCCAGAGATTCTCTCTTTGCGGCCTTGGCACCGCAGCTCCCAACCCTGTTTTGACCACCATCAAATATTTCAGGGAAGAGTATGAGTCCCACATCAGGGACAAAAAGTGCAAGGCAGGTGTGTGCAAGAACCTTTTTATGTATGAAATCGATGAAGACGCCTGTACGGGCTGTACAATCTGTGCAAAAAAATGCCCCCAGAACGCCATCACAGGCACGAAAAAAGAGCCCCATGTTCTGGATCAGGATAAGTGTATAAAATGTGGAATTTGTTACGATGCCTGTAAATTCGACGCAATCGTTATCAAATAATGAGGAATAATATCTATGGTAACTTTTAAACTCAATGGTAAACAAGTACAGGGAGAAGACGGCCAGTATATTATTCACGTGGCTGAAAAATATGGTGTTGAAATCCCCACACTTTGTCACCACAAAGCATTGGAACCGGCTGGAATGTGCCGAATCTGCACGGTCGAGCTTTTTGACGGCAGACGAACCAAATTTGTCACAGCGTGTAATTATCCCATCTGGGAAGGCATGGAGGTCAAAACAGATACTGACGCCGTACACCAGGGCAGAAAGCTCATCGTTGAGATGCTGTATGCCCGGTGTCCTGAAGTGCCTTTACTGCAAAAACTGGCCAAACAATATAAGATTAAGGCCCCCCGCTTCAAAAAGGAAGACGATACCTGCATTTTGTGCGGTCTGTGTGTCAGGATGTGTGAAAAAATGGGCAACGCCGCCATCAGCTTTGCCGGCCGAGGCACTGAGATGCGCATCGACACCCCGTTCGGCATTCAATCAGATGTATGTATGGCCTGCGGGGCCTGTGCATCGGTCTGCCCCACAGGTCATATCACCCTGGCGAAAATCAAGGAAGAGTTCACCAAAACGCACCCGTCATTGATTCCCAGTGAATATGAAATGGGACTCCAGGGCAGAAAACCCGTGTATGTGCCTTATGCCCAGGCTGTGCCCAACACCCCGGCCATTGACCGGAGTGTGTGTATGCACTTTAAAACCGGCGGGTGCAAGGTCTGTGCTGAAGTCTGCCAGATGGATGCTATTGACCATATGATGAAGGATGAGGTGGTTGAAATCGATGCCGGTGCCGTTGTCCTCTCGCCTGGATTTGAACCCTTTGACCCGTCTAAATTTGACAACTACGGGTATGCCAGTCATCCCAATGTCATGACGGCCATGGAATTTGAACGGATACTTTCCGCTTCCGGACCCACTGGTGGTCATCTGACAAGGATGTCTGACCACAAGGAGCCTAAAAAAGTGGCCTGGTTCCAGTGTGTGGGCTCCAGGGACCAGAACAGATGTGACAATAAATATTGTTCTTCGGTTTGCTGTATGTATGCCCTCAAAGAAGCCGTCATTGCCAAGGAACATGCAGGAGATGATCTGGAATGCGCCATCTTCTATATGGACATGAGAACCCATGGCAAGGATTTTGAAAGATATTACAACCGGGCCAAGGACCAGGGAATCCGCTTTGAAAGAAGCAGGGTCCATACCGTGGTTCCCCAGGATGTCACAGGAGATCTGAAGATCACCTATACCAATGAAGCGGGAAAAAATATCAATGAAACCTTTGATATGATCGTTCTTTCCGTTGGTCTTGAAATTTCCCCTGAAATCATTGACATGGCCAAAAATCTGGGCATTGAGCTGACCGACGGAAATTTTGCCAAGACATCTTCTTTTGCGCCAGTTGAAACCAATAGAAAAGGCGTGTTTGTGGCGGGAGCCTTTCAAGGTCCCAAGGATATTCCCCAGTCTGTGGTGGATTCATCTGCTGCAGCCGGTGAAGCCGGTGCCATGCTGGCCACGGTCAGAAATACCCTGACCCAAGCTCCTGAAGAGATCCCGGAAACCAATATTGTGGGAGAACGTCCCAGAATCGGGGTCTTTGTCTGTAAATGCGGTACCAACATTGCCGGGGTGGTCAACGTTCCTGAAGTCCGGGATTATGCCGCAGACCTGCCCTATGTTGAATACTGTTCTGATAATCTTTATTCATGTTCCCAGGATACCCAGGAGACCATGACCCAGATTATCAAAGCCAATAAACTTAACCGCATCGTGGTGGCGGCGTGTACCCCCAAAACCCATGAGCCGCTGTTCCAGGAAACCCTGATCAATGCCGGTCTGAACAAGTATCTTTTTGAGATGACCAATATCCGGAACCATGCCTCCTGGGTTCACAAGGATGCGCCGGAACTTGCCACCCAGAAGGCCAAGGATCTTGTACGGATGGCCGTATCCAAGGTGGCGCTCATGGAACCCCTTGAAGAGGCGGAACTTCAGGTAAAACCCGTTGCCATGGTCATTGGCGGGGGGATTTCAGGGATGGTTTCTGCCAAAAATCTGGCGGAACAGGGTTATGAGGTTCACCTCATTGAAAAGGACAAGGTTCTGGGAGGTCAGGCCAATAATCTGTATCAGACCTTTCAGGATGAAAATATTGCCCAAAAACTGGGCAGTTTGATCAAAGATGTTCAGGAAAACGACAGAGTCAATATCCACATGGAAACCACCCTGGAAAATGTTGATGGCTTTGTGGGCAATTTTACATCTGAGCTGAAAAAAGATGAATCAAGCACGACCCTGGAGCACGGCGTTGCCGTGATTGCCACCGGTGCCCACGGATACACGCCGGATGAGTATTGCTACGGCAAGGATGATCGGGTGATCACCAGTCTTGATCTGGACAAAAAATTCATGGAAAAAGATACGGTGCTGCCAAGCCTTCAGACTGCCGTATTTATTCAATGTGTCGGATCACGGGAACCGGAACGTCCCTATTGTTCCCGGGTATGCTGCACCCATTCCATTGACAATGCCCTGGAGCTGAAAAAACTGAACCCTGACATGAATGTGTTTATTTTGTACAGGGATATCAGAACCTATGGCGAAAGGGAATACAAGTACCAGCAGGCAAGGGAAGCCGGTGTCATTTTTATCCGCTACTCAGTGGATAAAAAACCCCGGGTCGAGGTAAGTGACAGCAAGCTTCTTATCACAGTTACCGATCATGTGCTGGGTGTGCCTGTACAGATTGATGCCGACCTGTTGACCCTGGCCACGGCCATTGTACCCAACAAGGATGAAAAGCTGGCAAACTTCTTTAAGGTCCCCCTGAACGAAGATGGGTTCTTTGTTGAGAGACATGCCAAACTTGGTCCTTCGGAATTTGCAACGGACGGTGTCTTTCTCTGCGGGCTTGCCCACTATCCCAAACCCATTGACGAAGCGATTGCCCACGGCCAGGCAGCTGCCTCGCGTGCTGTGACGCTGCTGGCAAAAGAAACGGTTCATACCAGTGGGAATGTGGCAAAAATTGATCCCATGAAATGCAGTGCCTGCGGTGTATGTGTCTCCATTTGCCCATACTCTGCACCAGCCTTTGAAACCCAGGGACGGTTTGAGGGAAAAGCCGGAATCAATCCGGTTCTCTGTAAAGGATGCGGCCTGTGTGTGGCATCCTGCCGATCCGGTGCCATTCACTTAAAAGGCTTTGACACAAATCAGATACTTGCACAAATCTTTGCTTTGAATGAAGAAGCAGTATAAGGAGAAATGATGACAGAAAATAATATTAAAATAGTAGCCTTTCTGTGTAATTGGTGCAGTTATGGTGCCGCTGATCTCGCGGGTGTCAGCAGAATGCAGTATCCTGCCGATGTCCGGGCGATACGAATTCCCTGTACAGGGCGCTTAAGTCCTAAATTCATCCTGTCCGCCTTAAGAGAAGGCTGTGATGCTGTATGGGTATCCGGGTGACATCCCGGCGAATGTCATTACCTGGATGGTAATTATTATGCACGGAGAAAATTTGCGATGATGGGCAACCTGCTGGAACATATGGGAGTGGATCGGGACCGGATCCATTTTTCCTGGATTTCTTCGGCTGAAGCCACCAAGTTCGTGGATGTGGTCAAGGAAATTTCCGAGAAGGTCAGAGCCTTGGGCCCCAACAAAAAATTTGTCAAAGATTATAACAAATAAAGGTGTGAACTATGGATACCTGTATTGAAAAAATAAGGGCCATTGGTGCGGACCTGCTGGCCAAGGGCACAGTGGAAAAAGTGATCGGGTTTGCCGACGGCTCCATTCCCATGGCCACCCGGCCCATGGCTTTGACCTCTGATAAAGATGTGGACAAACTGGTTTTCAACTCGGTATGCGGTCTCAACCTGGCCAATTATGTATCGAAAAACAGCCTGTCCAACAAAGAGGGGAAAATCGCAGTGGTGGCCAAAGGCTGTGATGCCAGGAATCTGGTCACCCACATCGTGGAAAATCAGATTTCCCGGGAACAGATCTATATCATCGGGGTGCCCTGCACCGGCATGGTGGACAAACGAAAGATTGCGGCTTTGTTTGACGATGAAATCACAGGATTTGAAGAACACGGCGACACCCTGACCATCACATCCGCGTCAAAGACGGAAACGGTTAAAAAAGCGGATGTCCTCCGGCACAACTGCCGGGTATGCACCCATCGCAATCCCCCGGTCTATGATGTGATGGCCGGAGATCCTGTGGAGGAACAGACCCTGGATCACCCCTATGAGGACGTGGACCAGATTGCTGCCATGGACCTGGATGCCCGATGGGCCTATTTTGAAAACCTCACGAAAAACTGCATCCGGTGTTATGCGTGCCGAAATGCCTGTCCTTTATGTTACTGCCCCACCTGTTTTGTGGACGAGTCTTCTCCCCAGTGGGTGGGCAAAGGCCAGAACGAAATTGATGTCACAACGTTTCATTTCCTGCGGGCCTTTCACTGCGCCGGCCGGTGCACGGACTGCGGGGCTTGTGTGGAAGCCTGCCCCATGGGGATCAATGTCCGGGATTTCACGCGCAAGCTGAACAAGGATGCGTTGGAACTGTTTGGATGGGAAGCCGGCCTGGTTCTGGACAAACGGCCGCCGCTGGATGCTTACAGCCCGAACGATCCCAATGATTTTATCAAGTAAACAAAAAGGGTATGAATATGAATTTCATTACAATTGATAAAAAAGACTGGGCCCCGGGGATTGATAAATCCAGAAAAACCTTTCGGGTCTATGGTCCGGTTGAGGATGAGAACGGTTGCCAGATCAAGCCTCTGGCACCGGATATGCAGCCAAAAATGGATGCGGCTGTCACGGTCATGTCTGCCAAATCCGTGCTGTTTCCCCAGACCGAAAAAATATTGACCGCCACTCTGGATGAATCAAAAGATGATCATCATGTCATGAAACCGGTGAAAACCGATGACATGCCCCGGGTGGTTTTGGGCATCCGGCCGTATGATGCCAAAGCCGTACACCTGGTAAAGCTTAATTTTGACAATCCGGATTATAAAGACCCTTACTGGTGTGCGGCGTATGACGCCACCACTCTTGTGGGGCTGGGCGTGACCCGTCCCGGGCCGTGTGATTTTTCAACGTCAGTGGGATGCGGACCGTTCAGTGAAGAAGGTCTGGATGTATTGATGGCCGATATGGATGACAAATATATAGCCAAGTTATTGACGAAAAAAGGAGAAAAATGGGCTGCAGCCTGCGGATTTGATACCTCTGCGGACCCCAAGGAAAGCCAAGTCCTTTTTGATGTCTTGAAAAAAGAAGCGGAAAAACAGATCCAGGCGGATGTGACCACGGATAAGCTGGCCCAAAAAACCATTCTGGATCTGTATGACGCTCCGTTCTGGGATGAGGTGGCATTTTCCTGCATCAACTGCGGAACCTGTACCTATGTCTGCCCCACCTGCTGGTGTTTTGATATTCAGGATGAGACCCGGCACAATACAGCAGTACGATTCCGCAACTGGGACAGCTGTATGTCGCCGTTGTTCACCTATCATGCCTCCGGCCATAATCCCAGGGGCACCAAAGTCCATCGCGTCAGACAGCGGTTCATGCACAAGCTCAAGTATTTTCTGGACAAGTACGAGCAGGGAATCATGTGCGTGGGATGCGGGCGGTGCGTGGCTTCCTGCCCGGTGAACATCGATATCCGGGAGGTGTGCAACCGGATGAATGATTACGAGACAACCAAATAGCGAACATCAAGGAGAATTCACATGGAAAACCCCTATTTGCCGTATCCGGTTCGCATTGATGATATTGAAGTGGCAACGGAAGATAAATCCCTTAAAACGTTTACTTTTGTGTTTGTAAATCCGGAGGATGAAGAAAAGTTTGCCTACAAAGCCGGCCAGTTTGCAGAACTGTCCATCCCCGGCGTGGGTGAAATTCCCATCGGCATCGCCTCATCTCCGGTGGAAAAGGGATTTGTCAAATTCACGGTATTCCGGACCGGTGTGGTCACCACCCATCTTCACAACATGAAGAAAGGGGATATCATGGGCATCAGAGGTCCTCTGGGCAACTGGTATCCCTGGGACAAACTGGAAAACAAAAATGTGGTCATCATCGGTGGTGGTTTCGCATTCACCACATTGCGGTCCTCCATTGTCTATATGCTGGATCCGGCCAACCGGAAAAAATTCAAAAACATTGATGTGGTTTACGGGGCCCGTTCTCCCGGCATGCTGTTATACCGGGAAGAACTGTTTGACTGGGAAAAACGGGATGATATCAACATGCACATCACCGTGGACGGCACGGATGACCCCGATTGGAAGTACCATACCGGATTTGTGCCCCAGGTGGTGGAGGACAATGCACCGGTTGCCGATGAAGACACCTACGCCATTGTGTGCGGACCGCCCATTATGATCAAGTTTACCCAGCCGGCGTTGACCAAACTGGGATATCAGCCCCATCAGATTATCATGTCTCTGGAAAACCGGATGAAGTGCGGCATCGGTATGTGCGGGCGCTGCAATATCGGCAAGGAACTGGTGTGCAAAGACGGTCCGGTGTTTACACTGGAAGAGATCAACCAGACTCCGAAAGAATATTAAATTCAAAGGAGTTGGCGTTTAATTTTTTATGTTTCAATATGATTCTTTATTGACAAGAACAGGCCGCTGAGATATGTTTAGATTTCAATTATCGAGGCTGACCTTAGAAGCCAAGACAGGATATGTCTTAACGTGATAGAAAAAAACAATTTACAGGAGGAAAGTTTACATGGCAACAATTGAATTTAACGGGAAAACATTTGAAGTAGATGAGGATGGGTTCCTTCTTGACTACAATTCCTATTCAGAAGAATGGGTGGATTATGTGAAAACCCAGGAAGGAATTGAGGAAATGACCGATGAGCACTGGCAGCTGGTAAAAGTGCTCCAGGACTATTATGAGAAAAACGGGATTGCTCCCATGGTCCGGGTTCTTTCCAAACTCACTAAGTTCAAGCTCAAACACATTTATGAGCTGTTTCCCTCCGGCCCCGGCAAAGGTGCCTGTAAAATGGCTGGTCTTCCTAAACCGACCGGATGCGTATAAGCCGCTGGTTGATTTGATCGATTTTCAAAGGCCCTGTTTCTACGAAAACAGGGCCTTTGTCGTTTACTGTTCCTTGGGATCAGGCTTGCTTTATGTCGGTTTTATTAACCCTGATCCCTTTTCCGGCCCAACCTTCTACAGGATTGATACATGACTGCCATCAGCGAGACTGACAAAGCTATCCTCAACATGATTCAGATGGATTTTCCCATTGATGCCCGCCCCTTTCGGGTGCTCGCGGAAAAACTGGACCTCTCCGAGGAAGAACTTATCGCGCGGATTCAGACCATGAAGGATTTACAGGTAGTCCGGCGTATCGGCGGCAATTTCAGTCCGGATCGTTTAGGGTATTATTCCACTCTTTGTACAGCAAAAGTTCCGGAGGAAAAAATCGATCTGTTCACCCGAACCGTCAATGCGTATGCTGGTGTCACTCACAATTACATGCGGGACCATGAGTTCAACATCTGGTTCACTTTTATCGCTCCTTCCCGGGATCAGATTGCTGAATCCTTAGAAGAGATTTCCCGCCAGACCGGGGTTTTTCCCATATTGAATCTTCCCGCAACCCGGGTATTTAAGATTTCTGCCAATTTCAAGCTATGAAACCGGTGACCCTTTGTCTGGCCATCGTTACCTGCTTGTGCAACCGATTTAAAACCAATCTGAACACCTGTTTCGATATTATTTCAACGGCCGCCCGCAAAGGCGCGGATATGGTCATTTTTCCGGAAATGACACTTACCGGGTATGGCACGGATCATCGGTTTTTCAAACAAGTCTCACCCATTGATTCCCGTTTGATCCAAACTTTTGCCCGGTTGTCTGATCACCTGAATCTGGCGATTCTGATCGGTCTGGCTGAAAAAATCAATGAGCGGGTTTACGGGTCTCACCTGGTATTCATCCCCCATACCCCTTACGGCAAATATCAGAAACTGCATATTGCGCCCAATGAACAGGGGCTTTTCACGCCCGGATCCCAAATTCAGGTATTTGAGCATGCCAGGGTGAAATTTGGTATCCAGCTTTGTTATGATGCCCATTTCCCGGAACTGTCCACGGCCATGGCATTGCAGGGGGCGGACCTCATTGTTTTGCCCCATGCGTCTCCCCGGGGGGGTCAAGAGGACAAATTTACTTCCTGGATGCGGCACCTGCCGGCTCGGGCATTTGATAATGGGGTATTTGTGGCAGCGGTGAATCAGTCCGGGGATAATGGGGCGGGATTGGAATTTCCCGGTCTCTCCTTGGTGATCGGACCGGACGGGAAACTGATCTCCCGGTCTTTACCCCAAAAAAATCATTTACATTTTGTCACATTGGATCCGAAACAGCTTGCGCATGTCCGGTCTCATCGTATGCGGTATTTTCTGCCTCACCGGCGCAAGGATCTGTTTCCGATTATTGACTGACCTGCATCCGCCGATTCTGAATATAGGCGTCCCGGATGGCCACATAAGGATCCAGTGCCGCTTTTTTCATACTTTCATAGTCACCGATGCGGAAAGATGTCCGGTTGACGATGTCCAGGACATCGAGTCCCAGTTCCAATTCCCAGGCAGAGACATAGTCGATGGGATCCAGCACAAAAGAATCTCCGGCCATGCCGATGGCATCCCGAAGCGTGGACGGCCCGAGAACCGGTAAAACCAGATAAAATCCTTCCTTGATTCCGTATGTTCCCAGCGTCTGGCCCAGATCTTCTTTTTGGGTATGCATATCCAGGTGTTTCTGGGCTACCTGGTTGAATCCCAGAATTCCGGCAGTTGAGTTAACCAGAAAAATACCGAATTCGTCTGCGGCCTGCTGCAGTTTCCACTGCAGCAGATTGTTTGCAAAACGGATGGGAAACATCAGGTTATGGAAAAAATTCCGGATCCCCTTTCGGGCCGGTGTGGGCACAACGGTTTTATACCCGGTGGCAACGGGCTTGAGTACATAATAATACAAGTTATCGTTGACCACATACATGGCATAATTAAAATAAAAAAATGGATCCGCCACAGGGGCGACAGCATTACCGGCCGGTCCATCTTCAAAAAAATCATCTTCAAAAAAAGGATCGGTTGATGGGTCGGTCTTCGGTTCAGTGGGCTGCACAGTCGCTTGATTTTCAGCCGAAGGTGACTGGGACCATGCCGGTGGTGATACCAGACCGATTATGACACAGATTCCCAGAATGAGCATCCATTGATATTGATTTATGTGTTTCATTTGACCTGTTTCCTTGGTATGTGGTTGATATGGTTTTCAGTCTCAAGGAGAATCATTGTTAAAAATGAATTTTTTTATCAATGATTCAATATCCAGAGAGGATTCGGTATTTTCGATTTCGTCGTCTTCAGCCAGCATGAAATCGGAGCCACCCGGCAGAATTTCAATGAATTTTTCACCGATAATACCTGCGGTTCTGATGGAAGCGATACTGTCTTCAGAAATTTCAATTCGACTGTCAATTTCCATTGTTACCTTTGCCACCAGATGGTCTGGGTCAATGGCAATATCAGACACATTTCCGACCCGAACCCCTGCCAGATCCACAGATGCCCCTTTTTTCAGGCCGGATACCGAAGAAAAATAGCCATGAATGGTGTACCGGTCATTAAAAAATCGGGAGAATTCCCCCACAACCAGAAACAGATACCCGGTGCAGATAACGGTGACAATGACAAAAACACCCACATAAAAATCACGTTTTCGATCGGTCATACAACATTTCCCTTCCTCTGATAAATGCACACGCTGTTTCATGTTCACATGCCATGATTTCCTGCCTGGTCCCTTTGAAAACAATCTTTCCTTCATCCAGTAACGCGATCTGTTGTGCCAGATCAAAAATGTCCGGGATATCATGGCTGACGATCACAGCGGTAAATCCGAACTGTTTCTGGAATTCCCGGATCAAATGGTGTACGTCATTTTTGCGTATCGGGTCCAGGCCTGTGGTGGGCTCATCAAACAGAATCAGTTCCGGATCCGTCACCAGAGCCCTGGCCAGGGCCACCCGTTTGCGCATGCCGCCGGACAGTTCTGACGGGTATTTATGGTCGATGCCCTCAATACTCAACCGGGCCATGCGGTCATGGACTTTTTTCCGGATTTGTTCAACCGTCATCCGGGTGGTTTCCGCCAGCGGCAGTGCAATGTTTTCAAATGCCGTGAGAAAATCAAACAATGCATTGTCCTGAAACATGTAACTCATATTTTTTTTAAACTGCCTGGCCTGTTTGCCGGAAAGCCGGTTCAGTGACTTGCCCTGGATCAGCACGTCTCCTTCATCTTCTTGAACCAGGCCCACGATATGCTTTAGGAGAACGGATTTGCCGGAACCGCTTTTACCGATCACCACGGTGACGGTCCCTTTTTCTATGGACAGATTGACCCCTTTGAGAACTTCCAGGTTGCCGAATCGTTTGTATACGTTTTTGAATTCAATAAAAGGCTGGGTCATAGCTCTTATACCAGAAAATAAGTGATCGCATAATCAAAGATCAGAATCCAGATGCACGATTGCACCACAGCACTGGTGGTGGCCAGAGAAACCCCTTTGGCACCGGTTTGCCCCTGATTGTTCATGTGGGCGAAATATCCCCGGTAACAGCAGATGGTGGCGACCACCAGGGCAAATACAAAGGATTTGATGAATCCGCCCCAGATATCTATCATTTTGACACTCTGGATCACTTTGTCCATGTAAACGGTTTCATTGATTCCCATTAACAGGGAACCGGATAAAAATCCACCAAATATGCCCACCACATCAAAAAAAGCCGTCAGCAAAGGAAAACTGATCAGTGCGGCTAAGATTCTCGGGCTGAAAATAAACCGGACGGGATTGATCTGCATGGTGATCAGTGCGTCGATTTGTTCAGACATGCGCATGACCCCGATTTCAGCCGTCATGGCCGATCCGGCCCGGGCAGTAATCATGATAGCTGTCAGAACCGGTCCCAGCTCGCGGATCAGGCTCAGGGCCACGGCCGCTCCCAAAGCAGCTTCCGATCCGAAGTCCACCAGCGAGTAATATCCCTGGAGTCCTAAAACCATGCCGGTGAACAAGCCGGTCAAAAGAATGACAAACAGGGATTTTGCCCCGATAAATCCGATCTGATCCAGGATTTTGTTCCATTGAAACGGCAAGACCGCGATCTGCCGGATACCGGCAAGAAAAAACCGGGTCAGACGTCCCGTGGATTCGATATAACTGGAAAAAGGACTTCCAATGGTTTCTATTAATCGGGTGATCATAATCCTAAAGCTTATACCTGAATCAACTTCAAAAAACAAGAAATAGAAAAAACAAGAATATTGGATTGACACAAAAGCCAAAAAACAATACCTATTATTGTAATACACAATGAAACAGCCAGAATAATTCTTTATTTGAAATGATAACATGAATGATATAATTGCAGGAATCGATGTCGGATCTGTGTCTGTCAGTATGGCAGTGATTGACGGGAAAAAAACACTTCTTTACAAAGCCAGTGCCTTTCATCAGGGGGATGTCAAAGCATGCCTTACCCGATTGCTGTCCCATGAAGTGATGCAGTCGGTGACACATGTGGCGGTCACGGATGCCACGCCCGGATTTGTTTTTTGCCATGAACGGTATGATGACCAGGTGGCGCTGATTCGGGCCGCCAAATTCCTTTATAAAAACTCGTTTGATGCGTTACTTCATGTGGGCGGCGAAAAATTTTCCTTAAGCCTGTTTGATGCTGCCGGAAACTATACCGGGGCCCGGCACAACACCTCCTGTGCAGCAGGCACCGGCAGTTTTCTGGACCAGCAGGCCCGGCGCCTGAATCTGCAGGGGTCCCATGAAATCAGTGAATATGCCATGAACAACCGGCAGGGGCGGCCCGACATCGCCACCCGGTGTGCCGTGTTTGCCAAAACCGATTTGATTCATGCCCAGCAGGAAGGGTATAATATCGAACAAATCTGTGACGGGCTCTGCCACGGACTGGCCAAAAATATCGCCAATACTTTGTTCAAAGGAAAAATCTTTACCGGTAAAATCATTTTTTGCGGCGGAGTATCCCGGAACCGGTCTGTTACAAGATATCTGGAATCCCTGCTGGGCCTGACACTGACCATTGATGGCTGTGCGCAGATCTACGGGGCTCTGGGAGCGGCCCTGTGCCTGGCAGATGAGCTCCCAAGCCGGATGCCGGTCCCTGAAACGTTTGACTCTCCCCGGGCGTTTTTCACAGATACCGTTAAAAAAAATAATTACCGGTATCCCCCGTTATCCCTGACTTTGTCGGATTATCCGGATTTTTCATGTCATCAGACCTATGTCGTGGACAAAGTGGAAGTGGAAATTTATACAGATCCGTTTGAGCTGGATCTGTCGGCCGGTTTTCTGGGCCTGGATGTGGGGTCCACCAGTACCAAAAGCATTCTGATCACCAAAGACCGGGTGCCGGTGATCGGATGTTACACCAAGACCGCGTCCCGGCCGGTTCAGGCGGTGCAGACGATTTTCAAAGTCCTGGATGACTGGATCACCCGGAACCGGCTGAATATGACCATCGCCGGATGCGGCACCACCGGATCCGGCCGCCGGATCAGCGGACGGGTGATCGGTGCGGACCTTGAACCGGATGAGATCACGGCCCATGCCACGGCCGCCGTGAATTTGAACAAGGATGTGGACACCATTATTGAAATCGGTGGGCAGGATGCCAAATTTACCCTGCTCAAACACGGCAGGGTCACGGCATCGGTTATGAATACGGTTTGTGCGGCCGGCACCGGCAGCTTTATTGAAGAACAGGCCGAAAAGCTCATGTGCCCGTTGTCTGAATATTCAGATCAAGCCGAAGGGATCAGTGCACCTGTATCCAGTGACCGGTGCACGGTTTTCATGGAACGGGATATCAATTATTTTTTTGCCGAAGGATATGAACAAAAAGAAATTCTGGCGTCTGTGCTGCATTCGGTGAGAGACAATTACCTGACCAAAGTGGCCACAGTGGGCAATATCGGCAACTGCATCCTGTTTCAGGGAGCCACTGCCCGAAACCGGGCTCTGGTGGCGGCATTTGAGCAAAAACTGCAAAAACCCATCCATGTATCCCAGTTCTGCCATTTGACCGGTGCCCTGGGTGTCGCTCTGCTGGCCAGTGAACAGAACATTGAACACACCGGATTCCGGGGATTTGGTCTGTGGGAAAAAACCATTCCGGTTCGTCAGGAAGTGTGCCAGCTGTGCAGCAATCACTGCAAAATCACAATTGCCGATGTGGATGGCCGACCCCAGGCGTATGGGTTTTTGTGCGGCAGAGACTATGACACACAAAAAATGGTTTCACCCGACACCCGGTACAGTATGAAAAAATTAAGAAAACCGCTTTCCCGGCCGGTAACAGACAATGCCTTTGCACCGGATGCGCCTGTCATCGGTATCCCTGCCGCACTCCACCTGTTTGAAGACCTGGTGTTCTGGGAACAGTTTTTTTCGTTGCTGGGCATTAAAACCGTTACCAGCCGTCAATTGAAACACCCGGTATCGCTGGGTAAAACCGTGGCCAAAGCAGAATTCTGTGCCCCTGTCATGGCGTTGCACGGTCATGTATCGTACTTGCTGAAAAAAGTCCCCCATGTGTTTCTGCCGTTTTATTTTGAAGATAAATCAACGCAGAAAAAAATCCGGCGCCAGCATTGCTACTACACCCAGTTCATGCCGTCGGTCCTGGCCTGCCTGGATCCCGATGAATCAGACCGGCTGATCATGCCCACCATCAAATATCTGTACACCAGTTTTCACACCAAAATGGCGCTTTACCGGGCTTTGAAGCCGTTGATGCCCCAGGGTTCCATCTCTTTTTTCGATATCCATACCGCCTGGGACACGGCCATGGAATATCGCAAAAATGAACAGGAGCGGCTGGCCGCATTATTCAAAACCCGGACCCGGGATATCAACGGTGTGAAAGTGCTGTTGCTGGGACGTCCCTATACCGTGCTGCCCGAAACCATGAACCATCACATTCCCCAGATTTTTGAGAAAATGGGAATCCAGACCTTTTTCCAGGACATGCTGGACACCTCGGAAATGGATCTTTCCCCCATCCGACCGCTGCTGGAGGAAATACACTGGAAATATGCGGCCCGGATTCTGGAATCCGCATATGCCGCCGCTTTGACCGAAGGTCTGTATCCGGTCTATATTACCTCTTTCAGATGTTCTCCGGATGCGTTCGGAGTGGATTACTTCAAGCGGATCATGGAGCAAAGCAATAAACCCTATCTGGTGCTGGAGCTGGATGAACATGATTCCAGTGTGGGGTATGAAACAAGGATTGAAGCAGCGGTGAGGGCGTTTACCAACCATTTTCAGGCATTTACGCGTCCGGCGGCCCGGCCCCTGGATTTTGCGCCCCTGTTTTTTGACCGACCCGAAGACAAAACCATTATTTTCCCCAACTGGGATGCATTGACCGGGCAATTGATCGTGTCCACTTTCAAAAGTGAAGGTCATCGGGCTCTGTTGATGGAAGAAACCCCGGAAACCCTGAAAAAAAGCCTGCTCACCAACACGGGCCAGTGTATCCCGTTAAATGCACTGGCGGCCGGGTTTATTCATACCGTTGAAAAACACCATCTGAATCCGGCAGATACCGTGCTGTGGCTCAACCGGTCGGATATTGCCTGCAACATCCGCCTGTATCCATATCATATTCAACAGATTCTCAAACAGGAAGGAAACGGGTTTGAAAAATCCGGGATCTATTTAGGCGAACTGTCATTGTTTGATATCTCCTACAAAGCGTCCATCAATGCATATTTTGCATACATGTTCGGCGGACTGCTGCGAAGCATCGGATGCAAAATCAGGCCCTATGAAGTCATGCCCGGTGACACCGACCGGGTGCTGTCCCGGGCCCTGGACATCATCAATCAGGCATTTGCCACGGGCGGATCCAAAGAACAGGCACTGGCACAGGCCATTCCCCTGTTCAGGCAGATCAGGACCCAGGATATGGGTACCCGGCCCAAAGTGGCGATTTTCGGGGATCTGTATGTCAGAGACAATGATGTGATGAACCAGGATCTGATCCATTATATCGAGGCCCACGGCGGTGAAGTGATTACCACCCCGTATTATAAATATGTCAAAATCATTGCCGGGTCCTATTTCAGAAAATGGTTCAAAGAAGGTAAATATTTAAGCCTGATCTCCAACAAAGCGCTGCTGGTGGCCATGAACACCATGGAAAAAAAATATTACCCCTATTTTGAACCGGTGCTTAGGGAGTCGGATTTAAAAATACCTTCCGCATGTGAAGATGTGCTGGCACAATACGGAATCCAGCCGGAACATACGGGTGAGTCCATGGACAATATCCTGAAAATCCATCATATTCTCCAGGAACATCCGGATGTGGCTCTTCTGGTGCAGACCACCCCTGCCTTCTGCTGCCCCGGTCTGGTCACCGAAGCCATGGCGGCCCGGCTGGAAGCCACCACCGGGGTGCCCATCGTCAGTATCACCTATGACGTGTCCGGAGGAAACAAAAACAAAGTGATTGTTCCGTTCATCAAATATTTCAAACGCCGTGTTCCGGCGTTCCCCTGCAAAGCCACCATTTGAATGCACCGCGTGTGAATTTATTTTTGTGCCCAAGGGGTTATATATCGGTCAATTGCCTGAACGATAGGGAATAACCGAATAATCGCGGCCTCTGGATGTGATGGTCACAGCACCATGCTGGTCGGTTCTGAATATTCGGATATTTTTCTGTTCATACCGGTGGATGGCATCCGGATGGGGAAACCGGTACGGGTTATTGAATCCGCAGGATATGATCACGGTTTCCGGGGCTACCTGATTCAGAAATACCCGGGTGGACGAAGAATTGCTCCCGTGATGGGGCGATAGCAAAATTCCGGCCGACAGACGGTTGTTTTGGTCTTCTGCCAGCAGACCTTCCCGCCCGGCCTGAATATCTCCCGGAAACAACATGGAAAATTGATCCCATGTCAGTTTGAATACCAGGGAATTGTCATTGGTGTCCCAGTTAGAATTCAACGACCGGCATTGATAAAATGTCAGCCCGGTGTTTTCCCAATTCATCTGATTTTTTTCACAATCAGGGATGAACACCGGGATCTTTTTTTGGCGGCACGCGGCCATGATGCGGTCAAACGCACTATGGGGACTGGTATCCCTGTTTTTAACCAGCTTGCCCACCTGGAAATTTTCCAGAATAAACACCAGACCGTTCATGTGATCGGCATCCGGATGGGTGAGGATGACCACATCCAGGGCTGTGATCCCCTGTTGCCACAAAAAAGGGGCCACCACATACCGGCCCACATCAAATTGGGTGGCGCCGGAAAACCCGCCCCCGTCCACCAGAATGGTCTTGTTTTCAATGGTTTGGATCAATGCGGCATTGCCCTGCCCCACATCCAGCACAGTGATGGTCATATGATCCGGCGGCCCGGATCGTGTCATCATCCTGATTCCATAGATGCTTATGAGGACAACCATGATCCCGGCCATGACCGGTTTTGATTTTTTAGCATACAATGCGCACAAAACAGCGCCTAAAACCACATATGCCATGAGGATGTCAACCATGGACCAGGCCGGCAGATACGACCAGGCAAACGGCAGATCGGTCAGCCAGGCGGCATACAGTGAACACCATTCAACCAGCCAGGCCGCACCGGTCAAAAGCCAGACAGCCAGATCAGGAGCCAAAGGCCAGACCATCAAACTCACCAGACCGGCCGGCAGACAGACAAACCCGATGATCGGCACCAGGACCCAGTTGGCCGGAATCTGAACTGAAGACACCAGGTTGAAATACCCGGCAATCAAAGGAAACGTCCCCAGACCTGCCAAAAGGGTCACGCTGCTGATGGATATCAGAAATTTCAGGGGTTTGGGCGGGTTTATTTTCGGGTATTTCTCCATCACCTTCATGCCGGCAATGATGAAAAACACGGCAGTAAACGACAGTTGAAACGAGATGGAAAACAAAGCGGCCGGATCTGAAAAAAGTATGATGATCCCTGCACCGGACAGGGTATTGAAAGGATGGGTTTGTTTTTCCATCAAAAATGAAATCATGAAAATAGCGATCATGATGAACGCCCGCTGGGTGGAAGGGGAAAATCCGGAAAAAACCAGATACAGACACAAAGGTATCAAGGTCAGAACGCCTGCGATTTTCCGGGCTCTGGCCGATATCAGCAACCCGGGGAACAACGCCAAAACCTGATAGAAAAAAAAGAAAAAAATCAGGCTGAGAATTCCCATATGTAACCCTGAGATCGCCAGAAGATGTGCGGTGCCGGCCCTGGCAAACTGATCTCTCAGTACCGGGGGCATGGTGTGTTTGATGCCGGTAACCAGTGCTGCCAGAACATGGGCCCCGTCCCGATGACCCAGACGGGTCATGACAAACGAATAAAATTGATTCCGAATGTTTTCCAAATGCTGGATTCCCCGGGTCCAGACAGAGGGGGATGAATCCGTGATTTTTTGAATCTTGCTCACATGGGTATGGACAGACCCGAAAATACCCTGGCGTTTTAAAAAAGTAAAATAATCAAATGCCCCTGGATTCCCGAAATTCCTGATGGGACGGATGGGACCGGTAAACCGGATATGATCATTGAATTGGATGGGGACATCGGATGTTCCATACAGATTCAAATAGATGCGCCCGGTTGCTGTCAGACGGTTTGAAACCGCTGTATCCTGCTCTCCCTGGATTGTCCGGCAGTCCACAATGATCCGGGTTTTATGGGGATATTGCCGGGCAAAGGACTCTACCTGCCCGGTCAGGACAATATTGCGTTGATTATAGAAATTCGATATATGACCGGGCGGAAGGGGGGGGGAATGAATCAGAACACTTTGATATCCCGACCAGATCCCGGCTGCCAGACACAGACTGAAAATGACCGTTTTTTTTTCGGAAACCCATAAAACGCATACAAGCATTGCCACGCCTGGAACCATGACCATCCAGACCGGATGGGATAAACTGGACACACTGCCGGCCGTTATCCCGGTCATCATAGACAGGATGACCGGGACCAAGGGGGGGACAACCGGTTGTGAAAACGGTCTCACATGTGTTTACACCCTGAGTACAGGTTCATAAGTTTATTTGATCCGTTTCATATCCGCTCCCAGTGCGGAAAATTTTTCCTCCATGGCTTCATATCCTCGGTCCATATGATACACACGCGAGATCACCGTGGTACCTTTTGCCATCAGTCCTGCAATCACAAGCGATGCGCTGGCCCGCAGATCCGATGCCATCACCGGTGCTGCCTGAAGCTCCGGCACCCCTCTGATCATGGCCAGATTGGCTTGGGAAAGCGTGATGTCAGCGCCCATGCGCATCAATTCATTGGCATGAATGAACCGGTTTTCAAAAATGGATTCATGGATCATACTGGTGCCCTGGGCCGTGCACATCAAGGCCATGAACTGGGCCTGCATATCCGTGGGGAACCCGGGATACGGCAGGGTCTTGATGTCCACACTTTTGACGGTATCCCCTCCCCTGACCCGGATCTCATTGGGCAGGGTCTCAATCTGAACCCCGGTCCCTTTGAGCTTGCTGATCACCCCGCCGATATGATCGGGATCGCATCCCATAATCCGTACATCGCCTTTGGTAGCTGCTGCTGCCACCATAAAGGTGCCGGTTTCAATCCGGTCCGGAATCACAGTGATTTTTGCCGGCAAAAGTTTGTCCACGCCGTCGATGCTGATGATGGGAGATCCGGCCCCGGAAATGTGAGCGCCCATGTCATTGAGTGCTTCCGCCAGGCAGACGATTTCCGGTTCCCGGGCTGCGTTTCTGAGCACGGTCTGACCTTTGGCCAGGGTCGCTGCCATCATCAGGTTTTCCGTGCCCGTGACCGTGGGGGTGTCAAAATAGATGTCATTGCCGATCAGCCTGTCCGCCCGTGCCTCGATATATCCATGATCAATATGAATCTCAGCCCCCAATGCCTCCAGTCCGGTCAGGTGCATGTTCACGGGACGAGCCCCAATGGCACATCCCCCGGGCATGGATACCTTGGCATGACCGAACCGGGCCACCAGCGGTCCCAGCACCAGAATGGAGGCCCGCATTTTGCGTACCAGGTCATATTCCGCCTCGATCTTGTGAATTCCGGATCCATCCACGGTCATGACATGGTCGTCAAAAGTGCACCGGGCTCCCAGATCTTCCAGTAGAAGCTTGATGCTTCTGATATCCATCAGATGAGGTACATTGAAAAATTCACACATGCCTTCCACCAGAATGGCGGATGCGATAAGCGGCAATGCCGCGTTCTTGGCTCCGGAAATAGCGACTTCGCCTTCCAGTTTTCTGCCACCGTTGATCTGAATTTGGTCCATGGAAACTACCAGATATTATTAGTTTTAAATGAATGTGCGGATTGTAATTTTTTATTGCTGTCTCTTAAAAAAATCAGGCATAAAAAAATCCAAATTTATTTTATGTTCAAAATGCTGTGTGTTTCGAATTTTAGTAATCTTTTTTTTTATTGAAAAAAAGGCATCCAGCAGTTCAGGATCAAAACTTTTTTCACGCTCTTCAGCCATGATTTCAAATGCTTTTTCCACAGAAAACGCCTTTTTATACGGACGCTTGGAAGTTAAGGCATCAAACACGTCGGCAATGGCGGTGATCCTTCCGGCCATAGGAATATCCAAACCTTTGAGTCTATGGGGATATCCACAGCCATTCCATTTTTCATGATGGGTCAATGCAATTTCTTCAGCGGTTTTAAGAATACTTGAATCAGACCCGCTTAAAATTTTCCCACCAATAAGGGTATGCTGTCTCATTACCTCCCACTCGGAATCATTGAGTGGTCCGGGTTTCATCAGGATATTGTCAGGAATTCCTATTTTACCCACATCGTGCATGGGTGACGCATACTGATAGGTTTCTATTTCCTGGTCGCTGAGAGACATTGCTTTGCCAATCGCCTGAATATAAAATCCGATGCGCTGTATATGTTCACCTGTTTCTGAATCTTTATATTCTGCTGCCTGGGAAAGCCTCAATATAGTATCCATGGAATATAATTGCAACTTGTCGGACGCAGACTGCAAATCATCCAACGCCTGCTTCAGGCTGATGGTTTTCTTTTCAACCTCTTTTTCCAGCTTTTTCTGATAATTTTGAATATTGTCATTATATTCTTTGAGTTTAAGTAATGACTTTACCTTGGCTTTTAGAATAATCTGTTCAACCGGCTTGGGCAGGAAATCATCAGCCCCCGATTCAACCGCCCTGACACGATCAGACAATTGATCATGGGCTGAAATGATCATAACAGGAATATTTTTTGTTTCATCATTCTTTTTTAACTGTCGGGTCACTTCCATCCCATCCATCCCCGGCATCCCCACATCCATAAGAATAAGATCAGGGCTGAGCGAAACGGTTTTTTTCAGGCAGTCAATTCCATCACACGCCTCGCTCACATGGTAAGACATTCGAGACAGAATGGTACTCAACAAGAGCCGATTCATTTTGTCATCGTCAACAATAAGAATTTTTTCCTTAATTTTCATTGGGATTGTCCTTGAGGCTGCACCACTGGAAATGTTAACTCAAACACCGCGCCTCCATTTTTTGTATCCGTTTCAACAGCAATGGTTCCTGAGTGAGCCGACACAATGTTCCGGACGGTTGAAAGTCCAAGGCCCACACCGGTTTTCTTCCCTGCGGTGGTGAATGGGTCAAAGATCGATGTTTTGATTTCTTCTGGGATACCAGGTCCATTATCTGAAAATCGAATCATGGCCCGGCCTTTATCATATATGGTTTCAACCCAGATTTCTTTGCCCGGGATCTCGTGGTTTGAGTTGAAAAAAGCATCTTTTGAATTCATAATAATATTTTCAATCACGCGATGCATTTGATCTGAATCAAAGCAGACCTGAACATTATCACAACCGATATGTTTGGATATCAGAGAAATCCCCAGCTGCGACAGTCGTTCTTTATGAACAGTCAATGTTGTTTCCAGAAATGGAACCAGCAACACCGCCTCACTGTTCAACCGGGGAGCATACCCTTTTGCAAAATCCAGTATTTCAGCGATCATCCGATTAAGTCGGACACTTGATTCCATGACATAGGACAAATTCTTAGAAATTTCTTTTTCTTGAAGCGCGTCGGAATCCTGCTGCGCGATCTGGGTAAATCCCATGATCGTATTCAAAGGATTTTTAAGGTCATGGACCACGGCACTTGTCATCTGCCCAATGGCAGTCAACCGCGTATCCCGTTCATTGATATTTTTTTCCAGAAACCGATTTTTTAAATGGGTGGCTATGCGGGCTTTCAACTCCCTCATTTCAAAGGGCTTGGGAACATAATCCGTGGCACCGATTTCAAGCCCGGCCGCTACAGCCTCTCCTCCTGACTTTGCGGTGACCAGGATAATTGGAACTTTAGACAGAAAAGGATCTTTGCGGATTTCCCGGCAGAGTTCATATCCATCCATCTCCGGCATCATCACATCCGATATTATCAAATCAGGATTCATGCGTCTGGCCAGCTCCAGCCCCATGCGGCCGTTTTCCGCCTGCTCCACGAGATAGGTTTCAAAAAGATTGTTGACGATGAATGCCCTTAAATCCGGGTTGTCTTCCACCACTAAAAGTTTGTGAGCATCCGGGGGAGCTGATTTTTTTCTGTCAGAATATTTCATGGTAATGCTGTCACCCAGAGCGCCTCCTCTGCCCATATCGGCAAACAAGGTTTTTTTATCGATTTTACCGTTTTTAAGACCTTCTTTTCCAATCAGCGCCCCAAACCGTTCTTCCACAATTCTGTCGATTCTCCTTCGTCCTGCACTTCTTCTACGATCACCTTCCGGGGAACGGGGTTTCATTGGAAGCTCAACCCGAAAAAAAGATCCTTTGCCGATTTTGGACTTTACATCAACTTTGCCGCCATGGAGCAGAGTCAACTCCCGAACCATTGCCAGTCCAAGTCCTGTTCCCTCGTTTTTTCTCGAATGCTTGTCATCGACCTGATGAAACCGTTCAAAAATACTGTCTATCTTATCTTCAGGAATACCTAAACCTGTATCCTGAACTTTAAACCAGATAACCTGATTGTCTTTATCGCTGCCGGCACTTATAATTATTTTTCCTTTGTCAGATGTGAATTTCAACGCATTTGAAATCAGGTTGGCTGCAATGGTTTCTACCTTTTCCGTATCAATGCTGGTATCTGGAATGTCATTTGTTCCGGAAAGAGTCATCTCGATATTTTTCTGTTTTGCATAAGGTGCGCTTGCTTGAACCAGTTTAGACAGAATGTCCCCCAGATTCCCGTTTTTGTAGTGACAGGTCAGTTTCCCTACATCTGCCTTGGCAAAATCCAGTATGGTGTTCACCTGCCTTAAAAGACGATGGGCATTTGCCTCCATTGCCCTGAGCAAGGGAATAGCATCCATATCATTCCGGTTTTGCAAAAGTTGTTCAAGAGGACCGAGGATCAAAGTCAATGGCGTTCGAAGTTCATGACTCACATTGGCAAAAAATCGCATCTTCATCTCATCAAGTTCGCGTAATTTTTTATTGCTGGCCTCAAGTTCCTCCGTAACTTTGCTCAATTCTTCATTGGACTTCTGGATTTCATACCGAGACTTGAATGTATTGTACTGATTGATTTCTTTTGAATATGCGCCAAAAATTGCAAATACAGCCATTGCAATAAGAAAAAAATTATTATTAAAAAAATAGGGTATATTATTGATGTCGCTTTTTATGAAAATTGGAATAATATAGGAAGCATAAATTAATGAAGTTATAAGAATAGTCTTTTTTAATGGAAGTGTTAACGTTACACA
>JAGYOW010000079.1 GCA_018399285.1 Desulfotignum sp. | reverse complement strand
TTTTAAATGATCTCCTGTAACCATAATTATTTTAATACCAGCTTTCTCTTGTCTCCAGAGGGCGAAATCCTGGGACGCTACCGGAAAATTCACCTGTTTGGGTACAACTCAAAAGAGAATCAGATCCTTTCGCCGGGCAGTGCACCAGCGGTTGTGGACACCCCCATGGGCCGGATAGGCATGGCCACCTGTTTTGATTTAAGGTTCCCCGAGCTGTTCAGGAACATGGTGGACCAGGGAGCAGAGATCTTCCTGGTCTGTTCGGCATGGCCCTATCCCAGGCTCGAACCGTGGATCATGCTCAACCGGGTGCGGGCCCTTGAAAACCAGAGTTTTCTGGTTTCCGCCAATATGACCGGCACCAGCTGCGGCATCCAGTTTGTCGGCCACAGTATGGTGACAGACCCCTGGGGAACCATCCTTGCCGGTGCCGGGGATGAAGAGCTCATCGTTTGCGCCGATATTGACCCAGCAAAGGTCAAGGTGGCACGAAACACTTTTCCAGGCCTTGCAGGCAGAAGAAATTTTCTGAATCCCGGGACGGCAGATGCAGCGCCGGGAGTGTGATATTGAACCATATCAGTGCCTGGCCAAATCAAAAAATCAGGCCGCTCCCACCAGGGGCACGCCTGAAATTAAGCAATGACAAAGCAATACAACAAGGACAAAAATCATGGCTGATACGCGAGTAAAATTTTGCGGTGTAACGTTTAAAAATCCCTTGGCGGCAGCATCTGCTGAACCCACATTGAACGCCGCCAACATGAAAAAATGCATTGACAGCGGAGCCGGTGCCGTCATTGCCAAGACCATGACCGATTCAGCGGGCATGCGGGAGTTGACCCAGCGGGCGAAATGGCGCTTTCTCGACCAGAAGCATGAGGTGTGCCACGGAAAAGTGCCCAGGGGCTTCAGCCTCTACAGCCGTAGTGGCCTTGCCCTGGAACCTCCGGACGATTTCATGAAAGAAATCACCGAAACGATAAAATATGCCAGGGAAAAGGATGCCGTTGTCATCGGCAGCATTGCCTCCACCGATATCGACGGCTGGGTGAGCCTGGGAAAACAAATGCAAGATGGCGGCGTGCCCATGGTCGAGCTGAATTTCGGCTGTCCCCACCCCAAGCTCATGCCGGGCATGCGCACCGGAATGAACGTGGGTCAGGATTTTGACTACGCCTGTGAAATCACCCGGAAAGTGTCCGATGCACTGGATATTCCGGTGATCATCAAGGTTACCCCCCAGGTTAATGACCTTGTCCTCTTTTCTGAAATGCTGCACAAGGCCGGTGCCAGAGCCGTGACTCTGACCAACCGGTTCATCGGCTTCGTCCCGGACATCCAGACGGGCCAGCCCCTGATTTACGGCAAGGCCGGCATTGGAGGCCCCTGGACCAAGCCTTTGACCCTGAGGTGGATCAACGAGGTAAGGACCATGCTCGGGGACAAGCTGGAGATCACCGGCACCAACGGCGCCTATGACTGGCGGGATATCGTCATGTTCATCATGAGTGGTGCCCGGATTGTGCAGATGTGCTCTGCTGTCATGTGCTACGGGTACTCCTGGCTGGACAAACAGGTCAAGGGACTTGAAGAGTTCATGGATGAAAAAGGGTATAAAACCATTGACCAGATGCTGGGCATTGCCACGGACAGCTGCATGGAGTACGGTGAAATGCCCCATGAAAAAGCCAGTGTCAACCAGGCGCTGTGCAAGAACTGCGGTTTGTGCCTCAAGGCTTGTTTTTCCGGAGCCATGCAGCAGGGAGACGAAACAGTATATCTCAACGAAGAGAACTGCGTGGGATGCGGCGGATGCTACTCGGTCTGTCCGGTAAAGGGAACCATTGAAATGGTCAAATGCTGATCCATAATAACGACCATGAGCATCGTGCTCACAACAAAACATGAAAGCCGTCAGCTATCAGTAAGCAGCAGGTATCTATTGGAAGCTGATAACTGATTACTGAAGGCTGATGGCTTTCTTATAAAAAACAAGGAGTGTGAAATGGACAAGGACACGACGATGAACGGTTCCAGTTTCAGCAATGGGATCTTGGGATGGGAAAATGTTGAATGGCCGGTTTTTATTGTCAGCGGAGGGGTACTGCTCCTGTTTGTGGTCGCATCCCTGATAAATCCGGAATTTGTCTCCAGCCTGGTTTCAAAATATTTCGGCCTCTCCTGCACGTATTTTGGTGCCTACTGGCAGTGGCTTCTGCTGCTCAACTTTTTTGTGGCCATGGGCCTTGCCGTCTCAAAATACGGCAGTCTGAAGCTTGGCAACATCGACAAGCCTGAGTTGAGTACCTTTCGATGGATTGCCATCATCATGTGCACCCTGCTTGCCGGCGGCGGCGTTTTCTGGTCTGCTGCAGAACCCATGTACTACTATCTGAGCACACCGCCGGTCTTTGACGGTGTGGAATCCGCCACAAAAGCGGCCGTCATTCCGGCCATGGAACAGAGCTTCCTCCACTGGGGATTTCTGGCCTGGTCCATTCTGGGTACCCTGGGGGCTGTAGTGCTCATGTGTGTCCACTACCACAAAGGGTATCCCCTCCAGGCCAGGGGCCTTCTCTACCCGGTATTCGGCGAAAAAATCATGAAAAACACCCTGGGTCAGCTGGTGGAGGGGTGCAGCATCCTTGCCGTAGCTGCCGGAACAATAGGTCCTATCGGTTTTCTCGGGCTCCAGGTAAGTTATGCCCTTAACCAGATTTTCGGGATTCCCGATGTCTACATGACCCAGCTTGCCATTATCATCGCCCTGGTGATCTTCTACACCATATCCGCTGTGACGGGTCTTCACAAAGGCATCCAGATTCTCAGCCGGTTCAATATCTACTTGACGGTGGCCCTGGTGGCAATGATCCTTCTCATCGGACCGGGGGGATTTATTATCGATACCTTTACCCAGGCCATGGGAAACTATGTTAAGGATTTTACCAGCCTGAGCCTTTTCCGCGGCGATACTGGATGGCTCTCCTGGTGGACGGTCTTTTTCTGGGGCTGGTTTATTGGATATGGGCCGCTCATGGCAGTTCTGGTGGCCAGAATCTCCCGGGGAAGAACCATCCGACAGATCATGGTTGCCGTGGGCATCATCGCGCCCCTGGCCACCCATTTCTGGTTCACCATTCTCGGAGGAACAGGAATCTTTTTTGAAATGCAGACCCCCGGCGTAATTTCCGGCCCCCTCAACGATGCAGGCCTGCCAGCAGCCCTCCTAGCTGTTGTGGGACAGCTTCCCATGGCATCCCTTTTGATTCCAGTCTTTCTGGTTCTGATCTTTGTATTCCTGGCCACCACCGGGGACTCCATGTCTCTGTCTATTGCCATCTGTGTGACAGGCGAAGATGATCCCCCGCGAAGCATGCGGGTGTTCTGGGCCGTAACCATGGGGGCCGTTGCCGCCATTCTCATTTACATGGGCGAGGGCGGTATTGGGGCGCTCCAGTCGTTCATCGTCATCACCGCGGTGCCCGTGGGGTTTATTCTTCTGCCCACCCTGTGGGGAGGGCCGGGAATGGCCAGGGAGCTTTGGGACCAGCAAAACCCCAAATAAAATCAGCAGCTTCTGCGGAGAGGGCGGGCTTATACAGCCCCCAATACCAATCAGGAGTGCCAAAATCGGAAAGCATCTGCCGGGATAATAAATCAATAAAAGCAGTGGAAACACCACAGGGAGAAGAATAGAATGAAAAAAAGAGAAGAACGTCTCGTAATGGGCAAAGGGCAATACGCAGATGATCTTGAATTTGCCGGCATGGCTCACCTGGTCTTTGTGGGCAGCCCCTATGCCCATGCCCTTATCAGGTCCATCAACACGGATAAGGCCATGACCCTGCCCGGTGTTGTCCGGGTAATCACCGGCCAGGACATGGTCCAGCACACCCATCCGCTGCCTGTTCAGGCCAATTTCAAAAAACCGGGTTGGACCTGGCGGCTTGCCAATGTCCACGCTATGCCCCACGACAAGGTCCGCTGGTACGGGGAGCCCGTGGCCGCCGTTGTGGCCGAGGATGAAGAAACGGCACGGCGGGCTGCTGATCTCGTTGAGATTGTTTACGACCCTCTGCCTGCCACGGGTAACGCCCTGGAAGCCTTGACTCCCGAATCTCCCAGGGTTTACGATGACTGGGAGGACAACAAACAGGTCCACCTTAAATTTGACTTTGGCGATCCAGACAAGGCCTTTGAAATGGCCGACCAGACCCTCCGGGTGACCTACCGGGAAGGAAGGGTCCACGGGTTGCCCATTGAACCCCGGGGATGCGTGGCCGTGTATGACGGCAAAAACGATGCCCTTGACATATGGGGCTCCTTTCAGACCCCCTTCCTTGCCCGCCACAACATTGCCGCCACCATGGGGATGCCCGAGGCAAAGGTGAAGATCAGCGCCGTTGATATCGGCGGAGCATTTGGGCTGAAGATCCACACCTGGAAAGAAAACGTTGTGGCCCTGGCCTCCAAACTCACCGGCCGCCCCGTCAAATGGATGGAGCCCCACCGGGATTTCATGGCCACCGGCCCCCACCAGAGGGACGTGTTCTGGGAGGGAGACATTGCCTTTAAGAATGACGGCACCCTCCTCGGTCTCAAGGCCCAGGTGGTCCACGACCTGGGGGTGGAGAGCACCAACAAGGGCATTGCCGCTCTGAGCATTTTTCCGGCCTGCTCGGCTCCTGCCAGCATGTACAAGTGGATCGGCATGCACATCGAAGGTATCGGCGCCGTTACCAATAAATCCTTTTACTGCGCATACAGAGGCTATGGAAAGGACAAGGGGCTGAAATTCATCGAAAGCGCCATCAACCAGGTGGCCAAAAAGCTCGGCATGACCCCGGAGGCGATCCGGTTCAAGAATTTTATCCAGCCAGACGAGTTCCCCTTTCACCAGATCAACAACTATGTCATCGACAGCGGGGATTATCCGGCTACCCTGAACAAAGCCATGGAGATGGTGGACATGGATGGGTTCAGGAAAAAAAAGGCCGATTTGGAAAAGCAGGGCCGTTGCCTGGGAATTGGGGTGAGCACCACCATCGAACCGGCCGGGGTTGCCGTTCCCAACTGCCAGATGGGTGGAATTACCCAGGCAAGGGTCATGATCACCCCGGACGGCAGTGTCGAGGTGCACAGCGACCGCACAGAAATCGGCCAGGGTGCGGAGATCAGTCACGCAACCATTGCCGGTAACATCCTCGGCATGGATCTGGCCCACATCCACGTCAAAAAGGTGACCTCGGATTATATCGGCCAGGGGCCTTTGTCCAGCAGGGGCGCTGTTTATCCGGCAAGCGCCGTTGCCAAGGCGGCAAAGCTGCTGCGGAAAAAGGTGGTTCAGTGTGCCGCAGGCCTGCTCATGGTGGAGCAGTCCGATGTGGACATGGCCGATGGTTTTGTCTTTTCCACGAAAAAACCGGAAACCCGGCTCAGCTACAGGGAACTTGCCGATAAGGTCTTCTTTTTTCCCGGCCCCAGAGGTCTTGACCCTGAAATATTAAAAAACCACGACCATCTCCTGGACGTGACAGCCACCTGGTACAGCCCCACCACCCCGGATACCGGCTCTTCCTACACCACTTTCTGTGTCTCAGCGGACATTGCCGTGGTGGAGGTGGATGTGGACACCGGTGTCACTGACATTGTCAAATATGTCCATGTCCATGATGCCGGCACCATCATCAACCGCCAGGTGATCGACGGCCAGATCCACGGCGGCATCATCCAGGGTATTGGCGAAGCGTTGTACGAAAGCCTGGATTATGATGACCAGTCCCGGCTGCTCAGCACCTCTTTTTCCAACTACTTTATTCCCACATCCATTGAAGCCCCGGATATTGAGATCGCCCACCTGGAAACCCCCTCTCCCTTCTCCGAGACAGGGAGTAAAGGCATGGGGGAAGCCCCCATCATCGGCAGCAAGGCAGTAATCCTCGATGCTGTGGAGGATGCCCTGTCCGGTTTTGGTATTCGAGTAAACGATTCCCCGGCATCTCCTGAAAAGGTGAGGCAATGGATCCTTGAAACCCAGCGTAAAACAAAAGGAGAAGACTGATATGAAAATCCCACTCAACCTTACCATCAACGGGGACACCGTGGAACTGACCGTAGATGCCAATGAAACCCTTCTTCATGTGCTGCGAAACAGCGCCAGCCTCCAGAGTGTGCACCGAAGCTGCGAAGAAGGGGAATGCGGTGCTTGCACCGTTCTGGTGAACAATGAACCGGTAAACAGCTGCCTGGTCCTTGCCGTATCGGTGCAGGGCGCTTCTGTCATGACCGCAGAGGGACTTGTGCGAAACAACGAGCCCCACCCCATAATGAAGGCCTTTACCGACGAGCTGGGAATCCAGTGCGGTTTCTGCACCCCGGGCATGCTGATGACCGCCTATGCTCTGATCAACCGCTGCGAGGGCAGCGAGCTTACCGACGAATTTATCAGAAAAAGCCTCCAGGGCAACCTCTGCAGATGTACCGGGTATGTCAATATTGTCAAGGCGGTGAAAAAGGCCAAACAGAACAAGGATGCAGGATATTGGTGGTAAACACTTTTAGTCCTTGATCATAACTTACGGTCATGGAACCAGCCGGTTTGACCAGGTGATGATCAAGCATCCCTTTTACATGATTTAGAAAAGGTGTAAACGATGAAAAATTTTATAGGCTCCAGGTCTCTGCCGGACATGATATACCATGCCCCTGAAAGCATTGAAAAACTTTTCCTGCTTTTATCAGATGCTGCCAGGCCCTTCAGGATTGTTGCCGGATGCACAGATTTCATTCCGGCGGTAAGGACCGGACGGTGGTCATTTGATGAAGAAGTGACGATTATCGACCTCAAGCAGATCAAGGCACTCAATTATATTGAACACCAGGGGGGAATGGTGCACATCGGTGCCTGTACCCGCCTGACACAAATCCTCGAATCCCCTGAGATCCAGGAAAAAGCGCCGGTGCTTGCCCGGGCCGTCACCACCATGGGGTCCTGGCAGGTGAGGAACACGGCCACCATCGGCGGCAATATCTGCATGTCGTCACCGGCGGGGGATACCATCCCTGCGCTTCTCGTGCTGGATGCCCGGGTTACCCTGGCCGGCCCTGACGGAGAAGAGGAGATGCTGCTCAAGGAGTTCCTCACAGGTCCCGGTCAAAATACCATGGAAGACAACCAGGTGATGACCCGGATCTCGTTTCCTGCCATGGAAAAAAACGAAACAGCCTGTTTTAAAAAAATCGGCAACAGAACAGCGGTTATCATCTCCATTGTGTCAACGGCTGTCCGCATAACCTTGGAACACGGGGTGTGCCGGAACGTAAAAATAGCAATGGGCTCGGTGGCCCCCACCCCCATACGGATCAACAGGGCCGAAGCCTTCCTGGAAGGCAAGCGCCTCGATCAGGAGGTGATCCACCGGTGTGGGGCTCTGGTGTCAGAGGAGATCTCCCCCATTACCGATCTGAGGGCCAGCGGAGATTACCGCAGGGACGTTGCCGCCACCCTTGTCAAAAGAGCCATTGCTGAATGCATGGAGGAAAAAGAATGAAACTTGAACTCACCTGTTTATCTCAGGCCGAAATCGAGACCATCCACGAAAACGCATTAAAGATCCTCAGTGACATCGGCATGCTGTTTCCCGCCGGGGAAGCCCTGTCGGTTTTTGAAAACGCCGGGGCCGACATCGACAACAAAACCGTGCGGATAAAAGAATCCCTTGTCAACCAGGCCCTGAAAACCACCCAAAAACGCAACGAGGTTACCCTTTTCGGCATGGACCCTGAAAAGGACATCTGTTTTGACTCCCATGATCCCGGTCTCTCCTGCATGACCATGGCAACCAGCGTGATTGATCCCCATTCAGGCGAAAAGCGGTCTGCCACGGACAAGGACCTTGCCCGCCTGGTTTCCATGGCAGACCGGC
>JAGYOW010000078.1 GCA_018399285.1 Desulfotignum sp. | reverse complement strand
GAAGCCATGCCCAGGTTATACGCCTTACACGAAAACTGCTCCGGCTGCAGAATATGTCTTATGGTCTGTGCGCTGGAAAATTTCAGGGAAGTCAGTCCATCCAAAGCAGCCCTTCGGATCCAGGGCCTGTTTCCCGGACCGGGAACCTACCGCATCCACCTCTGCGACCAGTGTGGCGCCTGTGCCGAGGTCTGCCCTGCCGAGGCGATCACCTTTGAAGACGGGGCATACAAAATCAACCCGGATGAATGCACCGGGTGCATGCTCTGTGTGGAGGCGTGTCCCCATGACGTGATGTGTACCCACCCCCGGCTTGATACCCCGTTCAAGTGTACCCTCTGCGGAGCCTGCGTGGATGCCTGCCCCCGTGGAGCGCTTTTGTGGGCGGAAGAAACTGAATATGAACCGGTCAAATAAACGAACTATCCGTGTTTGAAAGCAAACCAGCATATGGACTGTTTTCGGTCAAACACGAACCATTATTAAGAGGAGACTGTCATGTTATACGGTTATGCCGGTACAATCCTCAGGGTCAATCTGACCATGGGAACAATTCGCAAACAAGCGCTTCCCGAAGAATTCGCAGACAAATATATCGGCGGCAGGGGGTTTGTGGCCCGCCTGCTCTATGATGAGATCCCAAAGGGATGTGATCCCTTTTCCAGAGACAATATCGTTGTAATGGCCAACGGCCCCTTGAGCGGGTACTACCTGCCGGGCAGCGGGAAACTGCACTTCGGGACCAAGTCCCCTGCCACCTACGGGTACGCCGACGGCAACATGGGCGGCCATTTCGGGCCTGCCCTGAAATACGCGGGATATGATGTACTGATCCTTGAAGGGAAAGCAGCAGACCCCAGCTACCTGTTCATTGAGGATGACACCGTTGAGATCCGTCCCGCTGGAAGCTACTGGGGCCAGGGTTCCATTACCCTGGAAAAACAGATGAAAGCCGATCTTGGAGACGATTTTGAAATCTGCACGGTGGGGCCGGCAGCAGAAAACCGGGTGCGGTTCGCCTGCATCTCCCATGATTTCGGCCGTCAGTGCGGGCGTACCGGCATCGGTACTGTTATGGGGGATAAAAAGGTCAAGGCCATTGCTGTCAAGGGAACGGGAAGCCTGCCGGTCTATGATTTTGACGGCCTTTACCAGGCCGGGAAAAAAGCGTATGCCGATATTTACAAAAAACCGGGATTTAAGGGCTGGACACCCGAAGGCACCGCCGGGATCACCAATTTCATCAACCAGGTGGGGGCCTTTCCCACCCGCAACTTTCAAACCTCCTGTTCCGATCATTATAAAGATATCAATGGCAAGGCGATCCTGGAAAGAATCAAAATCACGGACAAGGGGTGTTTCTGCTGTCCCACTCCCTGCGGAAAATACAGCCATACCAAAACCAGACAGGGCTCTGCCTATGTGGAAGGGCCGGAGTTTGAAACCATTTCCCTTTTCGGGGGGAACTGCGAACTCAAAACCATTGAGGAGGTGGCCTATGCCAATTATATCTGTGATGAACTGGGCATTGACACCATCTCCGGGGGAGTGGTGGCCGGGTTTGCCGTGGAATGTTTTGAAAAAGGGATCATCAGCGAAGAAGATCTTGGCATGAAGATCAAGTTTGCCGATCTGGAATCTGTGGTTCATTTGATGAATATCATTGCCCAGAGAAAGGGCGCGGGGGATATCCTGGCCGATGGTGTTAAAATTGCCGCCCAAAGGCTGGGCAAAGGCGCTGAGAAAATGGCCGTGCATGTCAAGGGACTGGAGTGGACCGGGTATGAATGCCGGAACGCACCGGGCATGATGCTGGCGTATCTCACCGCAGACATTGGGGCGCACCATAACCGGGCCTGGGTGCTGGGCCAGGATGTCACCGGTACGGATGCCAGTGTCCACGACCTGATCACCCAGGGGGGCAGTGGGAAAAAAATGCCCAAATCTCCTGTCACCGGCAAGGCTCAGGGGGTCATCGACTCCCAGCACCTGCGGCCCATGTTCGACGTACTGGGCACCTGCCGCCTGCAGATGATGGAGCTTGGGTTTGAAGTGGGCCATTACGAAGAACTTTACACCCTGGTCACGGGAAAGAAAAAATCCTGGAAAGAGCTGATTGCTGTTTCTGAGATGATCTGGCAGTTGACCCGGTCGTTTTTTGTCCGGGAAACGAAAGACTTTGGACGGCATATTGATTTTGCCCCCCACCGGCTGTGCCACGACCCCATAAAAAGCGGTCCCAATGAAGGGCACTATATTACAGAAGAGGAGGTGAACACGCTTCTTGACGAATACTACGAGGCCAGGGGGTGGGATTCCAACGGCATTCCCACCTTTGACACCTTGTGCCGTGCGGGACTTGCCGATGTAGCAGAAGATTTGAAGGATAGGATTAAAACAGCCTGAAACGTGATCATCAAGTAAGATGAAAAGGAGTAAGCCATGACCAATGATTTTGAATCCCGGGTAACAGCGACCGGCCTTGAGATGTTCAAAATGGTGGGCAAGGAGAAACCCTCCCTTTTCCGTAAGGATTTCTGGACCGGCAAGATGATGGACTGGTCCATGAAGGATGAGGCATTTAAAGTACAGATGTTCAGGTTCGTTGATGTTTTCCCCTGCCTGAACCGCCCGGAATCCGTGGCTGAACACATCCAGCAGTATTTCTGCCGGCCGGAGCATGACTTTCCAAAGGCGCTGCAGTTTGGACTCAAAATGGTGGGTCCCGACTCAATGACCGCAAAAATGGCCGCCAAGACCATCTCCGGCAATATTCACAGCATGGGCAGACAGTTTATTGTGGGAAATACCCTGGAAGAAGCGGCCCCGATCATGAACAAACTCAGGGGCAGGGGATTTTCCTGGGTGATGAAAATCCTCAAGGAGGAGGTCAAGTCCGTTGAAGAGGAAGAAGCCTTTGTCCGGGATCAGATCGCCTTTTTCGACCAGTTTCGGGAAATCCGGAAAAGCTGGAAACCCGTGGGTGCCAAAACCGGGGATGCCGAAAACGACCTGGACTGGGGGGACACCCCCACCTGTGTGATGTCGGTGATGGTCTCCTCCATGTATGCCCAGTACATGGACAAGGCGTGCGCATTTGATTATTCCGTTGAAAAGGCCAAGGAGCGGCTCAGGCCGGTTTTGAGAAAGGCCATGGAAATCGGGGCCTGCCTGATGCTGGACATGGAACACCTGCCCCTGCGGAAGCTGACCCTGGAAACCTTCAAGAGTATCCTGGAAGAGCCGGAATTTGCCGGGTATCCCCATTTGGGGCTGGTTTACCAGGCGTATCTCAAGGATGCCGAAAAACCGTTTGAGGATCTGATTCAGTGGGTGAGAAAACAGAAGCAGCCGATCCACATTCGTCTTGTCAAGGGCGCCTTCTGGGACGAGGAAGTCACCCGGGCCCATCAGAACAACGTGCCGGTACCGGTATTCACCAACAAGTACGACACCGATGCCATGTATGAAAAGCTCACCCGGCGGATTCTGGAAAACAGCGACCTCATCCTTTTTAAATGCGCAACCCACAACATCCGGTCCATTGCCAACACCATTGAAACGGCAAAAGACCTGGGGGTTCCTGAAAGCCGGTACGAGTTCCAGATGCTCTACGGCATGGCGGAAAATCTCAGATCCGCCCTGGGAAAGGCCGGTTACCGGGTGAGGCTCTACGCCCCCATTGGCGAGGTGATTCCAGGGATGGCCTATCTTGTGCGCCGCCTTCTGGAAAACACCTCCAATGAATCCTTCCTGCGCCAGAGTTTTAAGGAAGGGGTGGACCGGGAGAAACTGCTGACCGATCCGGCACAGCTTGCCAGAACCCATGAACCGGCAGGGATACCGGGCCGGGAGGAGTCCCCGGAATACGGAGAAAAAGGGCCCTTTGAAAATGAACCGCCCATAACGTGGACCCGGCAGGCAGGGCTGGATATGGAGACCGCCATCAAAGAAATCAGGCAGGCGGAACCCACCCCCATCCCCCTGCGGATCAACGGCAAAGATGTCACCCCTGACGGCAGTTTCAATTCCACCAATCCCAATGATTTGGATCATGTCCTGGGCATTGTGGCAGCCGCAGGCAATCAGGAGATGGACAATGCCGTGGCCGCGGCTGTACAGGCCCAGAACCAGTGGGCCGGAACCGGACCTGCACAGCGCAGTGACGTGCTGTTCAAGGCGACAGACCTGATCCGGAAAAAAAGATTTCGTTTTGCCGCCATGACGGTTCTGGAAACGGGAAAAAACTGGAACGAAGCCCAGGCGGATGTAAACGAGGCCATTGATTTTTTGGAGTACTATGGCCGGGAGATGACCCGGATCGGCCAGGGAACTCCGGTAAGCACAAAACCTGGAGATTCCAGCAGGCTTTCCTATGATCCCAGGGGAACCGCCGCCGTCATCACCCCGTTCAACATGCCCCTGCCCGTTCCCGCCGGAACCGTGGCCGCCGCCCTGGTCACGGGCAATACCGTGGTGTTCAAACCGGCCCCCCAGGCATCGGTGACCGGGGCCATGCTGGTATCCGTGTTTGAAGATGCGGGCCTTCCCCAGGGGGTTATCAACTTCGTGACAGCAGAAGATTCCTCACCTGCCCAATATCTGGTCTCCCACCCGGATGTGGATCTGGTTTGCTTCACCGGGAGCGTCACCGCCGGAAAAGAGATTGTCGAAAAAACCGCCGCAGACATCCTGCACAATGGGAAACTCAAGAAAACCGTACTCTCGCTGGTGGGAAACAATGCCGTGATCATGGATTCCGATGCCGATCTGGATGCCGCTGTGGGGGAAATCATCACGTCCGCCTTTGGCTGCCAGGGCCAGAAATGCTCTGCCCTCTCCCGGCTCATTGTGCTGGAGGAGAACTATGACAAGGTGGTGGACAAAATCAGGGCGGCAGCCGACAGCCTGGACATGGGGCCGGTGGAAGACCCCAGAAATACATTTGGGGCAATGATTGATGAATCGGCCAGACAGGCGGTGGAACAGGCCATTGCAACCGGAAAAAAAGAGGGAACTCTGATCCTTGAAAAACGGCCGGAATCAAATCGCGGCCATTTTGCTCCTCTGGCCGTTTTCAGTGACATCAGGCCGGAGCATACCCTGGCCAGGGAAGGGGTTTTCGGGCCGGTTCTGGCGATTATGAAGGCGGCTGATTTTGATGAAGCCCTGGACATGGCCAATGACTCCAGCTGCGCACTGACCGGCGGTGTCTTTTCAAGAAATCCCGGCAATATTGAAAAGGCGTGTAACCGGTTTTGCGCTGGAAATCTGTACATCAACCGGGGTATAACCGGAGCCTTGGTGGGCCGGCATCCCTTTGGCGGTTTCAAACTGTCAGGGGATGGTTCCAAAGCAGGCGGCCCGGATTATCTTAAGGAATTCATGGTCTGCAGAACCATTACGGAAAATACGTTCAGGAGTGGGTTTGCACCAATGGATTAAACAGGACAACAGTTTATAAACTATATACAGGGAAGTTCCTTTCCCTGACATGTATATCCGGGAAACTTGAAAGGATACCGGCAATGAAAATATCAACGATTCAGAAAACATCAACCCCGGAACTTCTGGTTCGGGAACTGCTTGAAAACATAAAAACCGGGGAACTCAAACCGGGGGACAAGCTCCCCCCGGAGCGAACCCTGGCCGAGTCCTTTGGCGTGAGTCGATCCTCGGTCAGGGAAGCCATTTCAGCAATGGTCCTGGTCGGCTACCTGGAAGTGACCCAGGGCAAGGGGATTTTTTTGAAACACGACATCCCTTCCCCCCACATGCTCTCTTCATCTCTGAGTGAAGTTCTATCGGCCTACTGGATCATGGACATGATCGAAACCCGTCAGATCCTGGAAACCAATGTGGTGAAGCTGGCCGCTGCCAGGGCGGATGACAACGACATTAAAAAACTGCGGGAGACGATCCGGCAAATGGAAAAGAGCATTAAAAATATAGAAGGGTTTTATAATGCCGATTTTCAGTTTCACACAGCCGTTTGCGAAGCATCCAACAACCAGGTTCTGGCAGAAATGATCAAAATGATCATCAGCAAAACCCATGAGCAGTACATGAATTTTATGCCGGACACCCTGTGTGATCCGGATCAGGCGATTTCGACGGCCCGCAGGGTCGTGGACTGCATTGAGCAGAAAGACATTGAGCAGGCCAGCCGGGAAATGGGACACCACCTGGACATCGTCCCTTTGGAACTCAGCCGGGTGATCCCGGAAGCTGAACGGTACCGGAATCAGTTTGAAACCATTTTTTATTCCATGCCTGAAAAAAAATAGATGAATCGGAATTCTTAAAAAAAATGCGGAGATGCCATGACAACCGAATCTAAATTTGAAAAACAGACCAACGCGGAACAGGCACAGCAGGAAAATCCAGTGGGATGGGAGTCCATGCTGCACATCAAACCACGGCAGCGGTTTTTGACCACAGCACAGGTTCAGGGCCTGCATGAGGCCACCCTTGCTTTAATGGAACGAACCGGGTTTAAGGTGACCCACGCCAAAGCAAAGGAAATTTTTCACTCCCATGGCGCATCAGTGGAGGGCAACCGGGTGAGGCTGCCGGGATGGCTGGTGGAAAAGGCATTGAGTACGGCCCCTTCCCAGGTGGTGTTTTTCAACCGGGACCGCACAAAACCCGTAATCCTGAAGGATGATGACACCTGGTACGGCCCCACTGTGGATGCCTATGATTACCTGGATCCGCACACCGGAGAACGGCGGGCCTTTACCCTGGATGACTGCCGGAAAACCACTTGTCTGGCCGACGCCCTGGACAACTTCACCTGGATCATGACCATCGGTGTCTGCGCCAACGCGCCGGCGGCCACAACAGACCGGCTCATTGCCAGACAGGTGCTGACCAACAGCACAAAGCCTTTGCTCTTCTGCTGCGGCAGTATGGACTCCCTGCAGGAAATCTACGATATGGGAGTGATCATTGCCGGCAGTGAAGAGCGTCTTTTGAACCAGCCCAATATCATCGGGTTCCAGGCTCCCATTTCCCCTTTGACCTATGATGACGCTCTGATTGACCGGCTCATTTTTACGGCGGAAAAAAGATTGCCCCAGGTGTGCTATTCCGGGCCCCAGGCCGGGAGTACCTCCCCTGCCACCCTGGCCGGAACCGTGGTTCAGGGCAGTGCTGAATCCCTTTTCGGCATCATCCTGGGCCAGCTGGTCAATCCGGGATGCCCCTTTGTCTACGGCGCCTTTGCAACCATCATGGATATGGTCACCACGGTTTTTTCCTACGGCGCCCCTGAAATGAACATTATGTCGTCAGCCATGGCTCAGCTTGCCCAATACTACAACATCCCGTTTTTCGGGATGTCCGGATGCTCCGACGCCAAATTTCCAGACGCCCAGGCGGCAGTGGAAGCCACCTTTTCCTGTCTCTCCTCTTCCATGAGCGGGGCCAACATGGTCCATGACAACGGATGGCTGGACCACTCCACCCTGATTTCTCCGGAATACATGGTCCTGGTCAACGAGGTGATCGAAACGGTGAACCGGTACATGCACGGCATGCGGGTGGACGAGGACCGGCTGGCCCTGGATGTCATTGATAAAGTTGGGCCCGGCGGCCATTTTCTCAAGGAACAGCACACCATGACCTATTTCAAGGAGATCTGGTATTCAAAACTGTTCGACCGTAAGACCACGGCGGCCTGGCAGAGGGCAGGGAGCAAGCAGTTCCACGAACGGCTCAGGGAACACACGCTGAAAATCATGGAACACCAGGCACCTCCCCTTGCCGGCGATGTACTCAAAGAGATAGAAAAAATGGCTGAGAAATGGATTTAACTGAAAAGGACCGGATGAATTACCCCATTGACTCGTTTAATGCCTTCCTGGCAAAGCTTAAGCAGTAATTAACCGGGGCAGGGGGCTGGTAGACTCCGGGCTTTGGTCATGAGGGCATTAAACGCTTTTCTAATGACCAGGGGGATTTCTCGGTCCGTGATCAGAGGAACGATCTCAATCTCCTTATGTCCGGTTATTTTTTCTGCAATGTGTCTGCACCAGAGATCAAAGGCCTTTAAATCGGTTATCTTCCCCTTTTCCCAGGCATCGGACAGGCTCAAGGCCGCTTCCATGAATCCGGCATATTCCGGGTCCAGCAGCAGATGTTCCACCACGGCGGAATA
>JAGYOW010000077.1 GCA_018399285.1 Desulfotignum sp. | reverse complement strand
AAGGATTTTTATTCAAATGGAGAGGATGTCATGCAGATTGTCACCAGTCATGTCAATGCCGATTTTGATGCCCTGGCCTCCATGGTGGCCGGGACATGCCTTTATCCCGGTGCCCGGGGGGTACTGCCGTCCCAGGTCATGTCCGGTATCAGACAGTTTCTGTCCATCCACCAGGACCTGTTCCGGCTCATTCCCAGAAAAGGACTGGACCTGGATGCGGTGAACTCCCTGATCGTGGTGGACACCAATAACTGGAAACGTCTGGACCGAATGGATACCTTGATGGACAGGCAGGGGCTTGAGATTATCAATTGGGATCACCATATGGCCGGTACTACCATTGTGTCGGATATCGAACACAGAGAAGAGGTCGGAGCCACCATTACGTTGCTTCTGGAAGAGATGAAACGGCAGCAGACACCGTTCACCCCCATGCAGGCCACCTTGTTTCTGCTGGGGATCTACGATGACACCGGTTGTCTGACGTTTTCATCGGCCACCCCCAGAGATGCCAGAATGACAGCGTTTCTTCTTGAAAACGGGGCGGATCTGAATATTGTGTCTTCATTTTTATCCAACACCATGGATGATTCCCATACCCGGGTGTTTTCAGATATGCTGGCAAAGGCTGAGGTGTTGACTTTGGACGGCGTGAACATCGGCATCTGCGCCATACCCGTGCAGAGCGGGTTGACCATGCTGGCGTCGCTGGTGGAAAAATATAAGGAATTCAAAGGGCTGGACGCGGTTTTCGGCATATTTTCCACCGATCAGAACAAGGTGATGGTGATCGGCCGGTCCAACCCTGATGCTGTGGATGTGGGTGCTGTGGTGCGGGCTTTAGGAGGCGGCGGTCACCCCGGGGCCGGTTCTGCGGTTGTCAAGGAAGATGACCTGGCAGAGATCACAGAAAAGATAACCACCCTGATCCGGGACGCCGGCCGCAAATCATCGCTGGTGAAAGAGATCATGATTCATGCGGCCCGGTTTGTTCTCCGGCCGGATCAGACCGTGGCCGAGGCCGGAGAAATCATGGCCCGGACCCGGGTCCGGGCCCTGCTGGTCTGTGATAAAGACCGGTTTCTGGGATTGATACCGGAATCTGCGGTGGTGCGTGCCAGGCAAAACAATCGGCTGTCCACGCCGGTCAAAGGGATGGTCAAACCGGATGTGCCGGTGGTGGGGCCTGGGGATGACATCCGCATTGCTGCGGCACATATGAACCAGTCCCTGGAAGGAATGCTGCCGGTACTTGAACAAGGCTGTGTTGCAGGGGTTCTGACCCGGGGCAGTCTGGTGCTGCACATGTATGATATGTGAAACTGTTTCGTGAAAACAGGTTTCAGCTGTGTGATTTCAGATCGTTTGATATCTGCAACGATTGCAGGATCTCTTCCTGTTCGTCCAGAATCTGATCCAGAATACTCCCGCTGGTATAGGGATTCATGATCACGGATCGAAGGACCACCGCCGTGTATGTATCCGCTGGATGAATTTTCAGGCAGGTGCGGGAGACAAAACTTTTACCGGCTTCCCGTTGAATCCGCTGTAAATCTGTGTTGATCTGATCCAGGCAGGCATCGATTTCCTTCTGCCGGGCCGGTGTCACACCACGGCATCCATCTGTTGTTTCAATGCAGAGATGGCCCGGTAGGTAGATGTTGAGTACCGGTATTGTAACCAGCAAAAACAGATCCCGGTCTTTGATTTTGACAACCATCCGGGCCGTGTCAATACCGTGTTCGATCATCAATGCATACCCTTGGGATCCCGCATTGGTGCTGGGGCACTGCTCCGGGATCGGAGAGAACTGGCTTCCCTGGACCCTTCCAGGTTTTGATGCCCGGAGTCCACAGGGCCTTCCGGTTGACATCTATCCGGCATGATGAGTAGTCCGGTCCAGAGGCGGCAGGATCTTACCGAAAGACCATGCCGGCACTCATGGGCATCATCTCAGACTGCTTGTGGCAGTCAATGATGGTGACGGCCCGCTCGATACCACGCAACAGATGGCGATGGGTATCGGAAAAAAGGGTTGGTCCACCCCAGGCCGCATCAACGTGAAAATAACATCCGACTTCGGCAGCAAAATCCGCCATTTCCTCCAGCGGATCAATGTGCCCGGTCTCGGTGGTGCCGGCAATACCCACCAATGCCAGAACGCGTATATTCTGCTGCTGCAGCCTGTCATACTCCTCACGCAGAGACTCCATATCGATCCGGTTATTGACATCCGTATCCACAAGAATCAGCTGCTTGCGCCCGATACCCAGCAGGTCGGCAGCTTTGCCGAGGGAATAATGGCCACGGCGTGACACCATGATCGCCAGGCCGGTACAATTCAGGTATTCAAGAGCTCGCGGCAGACCTTCAATGGCCAGGCCCGCAAAATCATTCGTAGGTCCACAGAGGCGATTGCGGGCAGCCCACAGGGCCGTGATATTGGCCGTGGTACCGCCGTTGGTAAACAGACCCAGGCAGGTATCCACATTTTGAACATGGGTGTCATAAAACGCGGGTTCCCGGTTGTAAACCATGCGGTGCACTTTGGCCAGCACCTGTTTTTCCAGGACCGACAGCACCTTGGACGTTTCCAGTTTGATCAGATTCTGGTTCAGAGCCGCAGTGATGGCTTTGAGATGAACCATGAAAAACGGAATAGCCGAAGTCATGTGTCCAATGAAATAGGGCGAGGCCACATTCACGGCCCGGGGGGCGATTTCATTGATGATGTCTTTAATGACATCGGCCAGTTTTTTTTCCGGCTCACGGCGGATGGTCGTATCGGTATAGGATTTCGCCAGGGTCGCAAGCGGAATGGCTTCGGTCACCCCCACATGGGAGTTGAGAAATTCATGGAGACCGAACAAAATCTGCTCCATGTATTTGATCAGGGTCTGCCGGCTTTTTTCGTCCTCGGGCCGGATAAAGACCCGGTGGAGGGTCTGCCAGTCCGCCACCAGGTCTGAAGGAATGTTTCCGGGTGTTGAGATAGGGTTCATGGGAGCGGGGGGCTCTTAATTAACAGCCGATTCTCCCATGTGGATGCCCAGATCCAGAGCGGTCTTGTTCATCTCCATGAAATCTTTGGGGATGGTGGTTTCCAGCACCTTGAGGATGGATTCTCCCCGGACCAGGCGGGTGGCACCCAGAAGCGCTCCCAGCATGCAGATATTGAATACGATGGGTTTGCCGATTTTCTCCATGACCGTGTCATACATGGGCAAAGCGAGATGTTTGGCATCGACCTTGTTTTCGATGGAGACAAATTTGCTGTCCACCAGCAGCAGGCCGCCGGGCCGGATGATGCCTGAAAAGGTGTTGTAGCTTTCCTGGGTCAGGCTCACCAGGATGTTGGGCTGTACCACCTTGGGAAAAAAAATTTCGGATTCGGAAATGAGGATATCACTTCTTGTGGCGCCCCCCCGGGCCGCAGCACCGTAACTCTGGGACTGGGTGGCGTTTTTGCCTTCGAATATCACCGCTGCTTTGGCCAGGATGATGGCCGCCGTGATCACTCCCTGGCCTCCGGACCCTGAAAAAACCAGTCTTGAACGTTCCATTATGCGTTTCCTTTCATTGCGGTCTCGATGATTTGGTCATAGGCCTCACAGTATTCGGCTTTTTGGGTGTCTTCCACAAAAATGCCCCGCTGGATCAGTTCCGGGTTGGTTTCCAGTTTCTTGGACCCGATTTTAACGGTATTGGTTTTGTAGGCTTCCATCATCTGGACTGCATCCCCTTCTTTGTTTTTCCGTCCGAAATAGGTGGGGCACTGGGTCAGGATTTCCACCACGGAAAATCCTTTGTGGGCGATGGCTTTTTTCAGCAAATCCTTGCATTCGGTGGCATGGAACACCGTGGATCGGGCCACAAAACTGGCGCCGGCGCTTTTTGCCAGTTCCACCACGTCAAACTGGTTGTCAATGGAAGAATACGGGGCAGTAGTGGCTTTTTTGCCAAGCCCGGACAGCGGGGAAAACTGTCCCCCGGTCATGCCGTAAATCCGGTTGTTCATGACAATGGCCGTGATATCGATATTACGTCTGGCTGCATGGATGAAGTGATTGCCGCCGATGGCCAGGGCATCCCCGTCTCCCATGGGAACGATGGCGGTGATACCGGGTTTGGCCAGCTTCACACCCGTGGCAAAGGTCAAAGCCCGGCCGTGGATGGTGTGCAGGGAGTGAAAATCCACATATCCGGAGATCCGGGAGGAACACCCGATGCCGGAAGTCATGACGATTTCGTTTTTATCCAGACCCAGTTCATGAACCGCCCGCAGCAGAGACCCCAGCACAATGCCGTGGCCGCAGCCCGGACACCAGATATGGGGGAAAAACCGGCTTCGGATATAATATTTAAAGTCAAATTCTTTTGTGGTCATGTTACACCCCCTTTCCCTGGATCATTCGCAGGATGGTCTTGATGTCCGTGGGTGAGATCAGCTGGCCGTCGATGCGGTTGGCCAGAAATACATTGTTGGGATTGTCCACCGCGTTTTTAACCTGGGTGATCACCTGGCCCATGTTCATTTCCACCACCAGCACTGCTTTGGCATTGGCACATTTCTCCCGGACCATGTCTGCCGGAAAAGGCCACAGGGTCTGGAGTTCCAGCACCCCGATCTTCACGCCTCTGGCCCGGCGGTTTTTGGCAATGTGAATGGCGGACCGGGCTGATGACCCATAGGACACCAGGATATAGTCGGCATCGTCCAGCCAGTATTCCTTGTACATGGTCATACTGTCGACGTTGTTTTCAATTTTGTCCACCAGATGGCGCAGCAGCTCACTGACCACTTTGGGGTTGTTGCTGGGAAAGCCCCACATGTCATGGAAAAGGCCGGTGACATTGTACCGGTGCTCGGCACCGAAATCCGACATGGGCAACCGCCCGTCCTCCCGGGGCAGATACGGATGGTAATCCACGCCTTTGGAAACCGATGTACGCAGCCGGCTTACCACCGGAATCTCATCAACTGCCGGAAGCGTGATTTTTTCCCGCATGTGACCCACCACTTCATCCAGAAGGATAATAACCGGTGTCCGGTAGGTCTCGGCCAGATTGAACGCTTCCACTGTGATTTTGAACACATCCTGGTTGTTGGATGCGGTCAGGGCGATGATGGCATGATCCCCGTGGGTCCCCCATCGGGCCTGATTGACATCTCCCTGGCTGACATGGGTGGGATTGCCTGTGGAAGGCCCGCCCCGCTGGACATTGGCGATGACACAGGGAATCTCGGCCATGCAGGCATATCCCAGGGCCTCCTGTTTGAGTGAAAATCCGGGACCGGAGGTGGCAGTCATCACTTTTTTCCCGGTGAGAGAAGCCCCTAAAATGGCACCCATGGAAGCGATTTCATCTTCCATCTGGATGAATTTTCCGCCCTGCCGGGGAAGACGTTCGGACAAATGCTCGGCAATTTCCGTGGACGGGGTGATGGGGTATCCTGCGAAAAAATTGAGGCCCGCGTACAAGGCCCCTTCCACACAGGCTTCATTCCCCTGGACAAATCTGATGTTATCGTTTTGAGTCATTTTCCCCTTCCTGAATTTCTTGTATTTGTATTGCCAGATCAGGGCAACGAAGTTCACACAACTTGCAGGCGATGCAATCTTCGGGTCGGACCGCCCGGGCTTTGCCGCTTTTGTCCAGTTCCAGTACCTGTTTGGGACAGAAGTGAACACAGATACCGCACCCTTTGCACCAGTGGGTATCAATTACATGGATGACTGATTTGCCTTTTGCCATAATATCCTCATTTGTAAGTGATGCATATCCAAACATTCAAGGGCTTCATAAAGTGATTTGGATGGGATTGTCAAGGATTACTCAAAAAATAAAAAACAAAATCGATTATGGGAAAAATTTTAAAAAAAATCAAGGATAAAACATTCTATGATCCTGAAACTTCACATAATTTTTTAATTTTTGAAATGGTTGGACCAATTGAACATCATTGGGACAGCCAGATCCTTTCTTGTTCTCAGATGGTTCAGGCAAGTCCGGTTCTGTCAAAAAAACGTGAATCCGGTTTGTACAAAAAACAAGAGCCATGATATAAGTGATGGATCATGACACAGACAGATACGCCCCAGATCAGTGTGATTATTCCCAGTTTCAACCGGGCATGGACCCTGGCCCACGCCATTGATACGGTGCTGGCCCAGACCGTTGCACCCAAAGAGATCATTGTGGTGGATGACGGTTCCACTGATCACACCCCCGAGGTGCTAACGGCATATGGGGACCGCATCCAGGTCCTGAAGCAGCCCAATCAAGGGGTGAGCAGTGCCCGGAATCTGGGTATCAGTCACTGCACCGGCGAATTTGTGGCGTTACTGGATTCCGATGATCAATGGAAACCGGCAAAGCTGGCATGCCAGGCCGCTTTTTTTCAAGCCCATCCCGAAGCCATGATCTGTCAGACCGAAGAACTCTGGGTCCGCAACGGGGTCCGGGTGAATCCCAGAAAAAAACACAAAAAACCCTCGGGCCTGATTTTTGAGCCGTCTCTTCACCTGTGTCTGGTCAGCCCGTCCGCGGTGATGATCAGAAAAACATTGTTTGAACGTAAAGGGATGTTCAGGCAGGATTTCCCTGTGTGCGAGGACTATGATTTCTGGCTGCGGGTCAGCATGGATACCCCGATTCATCTCATTGATGCGGCTTTGACCGTCAAGTTCGGCGGGCATGCGGATCAGCTTTCCAGGCGGCATTCCCAGGACCGGTTCCGCATTGAAGCGATCCTGAATCTGGTCCGATCCGGATCATTGTCCCATGATCAGCAAAAAGCGGCAAAGTCCGTGCTCAAAGAAAAATGCCGGATTTACGGCAATGGCTGTGCCAGGCGGGGAAAACAAGAGGAAGCACAGACGTATCTGGCACTTTACCATGAACTGGAAAAAGGAGATGTCAAATGAACGACGCACAGCCTGACTTTACGGATCTGTCCAGGCAGGACAAGGGCCGGTTGATGATGGATATGGTGTTTCGCATGATCATGCATTACGGATTCTGGTTTGCTGAAGTCCGGCACCAGATGGGGATGGATGCGGCACTGGACATGATGGATGCCGTGGTGCCCAGGGGCACGGATATTACCATGAAACGCATGGCCGATATTATGGATTTTGAATTAAAAGACGGTTTGCCCGAAGCAGTGGCGGACATGGATGAAGACCGGTTGAATGAACTGCTCAAAGGGCTGGCCAAAAACTGGCTGGTCATGGACGGCGTCTGGTTCCAGGCCGTGGAAAAAGCCCGGGGCATGAATGATGCCAAGCGGTGTAATGATTCCTGCTGGGGCATGTTTTCACCCTATGAAGCCCATGCCATTAAACGGTTTTTAGATCTGGGGGACAGGCCGGGACTGGAAGGCCTTAAAAAAGCCCTGAATTTCAGGATGTATTCTTTCATCAACACACAATCAATTGTTGACGAAAGTCCCAAAAGTTTTGTATTTCAGATGAATGAATGCCGGGTTCAGGCAGCCAGAAAACGCAAAAACCTGCCGGACTATCCGTGCAAATCAGCCGGACTGGTTGAATATACCTATTTTGCATCGGCATTTGATCCGAATATCAAAACAACCTGTATCGGATGTCCCCCGGATGCCCATCCGGAGGAATGGTTTTGTGCATGGCGGTTCAGCGTGGAATAGTCCGCCGTCAAAAATAGCCAATGAATGAACCAAAGGAACATGGAAGGACTTTTATTTATGGGAACCACAGCAGACAATATTCAGACCCTGAAGCGCAAAGAGCAGGAAATTTTGAAAATGGGGGGGGACGCTGCGTTGGAAAAGCGGCGGGAACAGGGCAGGCTCAATGCCAGGGAACGGCTGGATCATTTCTTTGACAAAGGCACGTTCCGGGAACTGGATATGTTTGTCACCCACCGGTGTACCAATTTCGGCATGGAAAAAAAACAAATTCCGGCAGACGGGGTGGTGACTGGTCACGGTAAAGTGGGCGGGCGGATCGTGTTTGCCTATGCCCAGGATTTCACGGCCCGGGCCGGATCCTTAGGCGAGATGCAGGCCAAGAAAATCTGCAAGGTCATGGACATGGCGTTGAAAGCCGGGGCCCCGGTCATCGGCATGAATGATTCAGGTGGTGCCAGAATCCAGGAAGGCATTGATGCGTTGTCCGGATACGGGGAGATATTTTTCAGAAATTCCGCGTGTTCCGGGGTGATCCCTCAGATTTCCGCCATCATGGGGCCAACCGCCGGCGGGGCTGTGT
>JAGYOW010000076.1 GCA_018399285.1 Desulfotignum sp. | reverse complement strand
GTCTTGGCGGAAACCTGCAGCGCATTTTCACCGTCCAGCCCCAGATCCTCCTCGATCTGATTTTTCACCCATTCAACTTCTGCGGACGGCAGATCGATTTTATTGATCACCGGCAGGATGGTCAGGTTGAGTTCCATGGCCAGGTACAGGTTGGCCAGGGTCTGGGCCTCTACGCCCTGGGTGGCATCCACAATGATCAGAGCGCCTTCACAGGATTTCAGCGCCCGGGACACTTCATAGGAAAAATCCACATGACCCGGTGTGTCAATGAGATTCAACAGGTATTCGGTGCCGTCTTCAGCCGTGTAGGGCAAAGACACGGTCTGGGATTTGATGGTGATACCCCGTTCCCGCTCGATGTCCATGGTGTCTAGCATCTGTTCTTTCATGTCCCGCTCGGAAACAATGCCGGTCAATTGAATCAGCCGGTCCGACAGGGTGGATTTCCCATGATCGATATGGGCGATGATGGAAAAATTACGGATCTGCTTCTGAAAAATGTTCAACGGTGCTCCAAACTATGAAGTTGACAAATATCTTTTAAATAAGCTAATTTTAAAATTTAGCTATCTTTATACATGTATCAATTGTTTAAAAAAGTGTCAAGATCAGCTCATAGGATCACCTTCTGCCCCGGGAGAAAAAATGGTACACACAATTCTGATTGTTGATGATGATAACACTGTTAAAGATTCTGTAAAAGAATATCTCGGTCTGATTTCCTATCAAGTGAATGCGGTTTCCAGTGCTGAAGAAGCCTTGAAAAAACTGGAGGCATGTCCGGTGGACATCGTGCTCACAGATATCATGATGAAGGGCATGGACGGCCTGGAACTGACACGAATCATCAAAGAAAAATACGATCTGGATGTCATCGTCATGACCGGTTATAGTGCGGATTATTCATATGAAGAAGCCGTAAAAACCGGTGCCAGTGATTTTATTTTCAAACCTTTTAGATTTGAAGAGTTAAATCTGCGAATAAAACGGGTACTTCGGGAGGCTGCATTCAAAAGGGAGCGTAACGAGTTGCTCAAGGAAATGGAATTTTTGGCCATTACCGATGCACTCACCAACCTGTACAACTCCCGCCAGTTTTTCCGACAGATCAAACTTGAAATTGAAAGAAATGAGCGGTACCAGCACCATCTGTCTTTGTTGATTCTGGATATTGACTATTTTAAGACCTACAATGACTCCTGGGGCCATTTAGAAGGAGACAAGGTTCTGATGGCCATCGGCCGCATCATCAATGACTGCATGCGGTCCATGGACACAGCCTATCGATACGGCGGAGAAGAGTTTGCGGTTCTTTTACCGGAAACCGATATTAAAAAAGCCTGTGTGGTGGGACACCGCATCAAAGAACACATCAGTCGAGAAATTTTTGAACCCGCCATCGGAGTCAAACGATCCATCACCATCAGTATCGGCGCCAGCCAACTCAGGCCCGGGGAGGATTTTACATCTTTTATCCATCGCACGGACCAGGCCCTGTATCTATCCAAAAAAAACGGACGGGACCGGTTGACTTGCGTCAGTTAGTTTTTCGTTTTTTCAAAAATACGCATACTCAAATCAACCGAACGGGCCTGATGGGTCAATGCCCCGCAGGAAATCACATCCACCCCGGTATCTGCAATATCTTTCAGGGTTTCCATGGAAACATTGCCTGATGCTTCCACCAGGGCCCGGCCGTGGATTCGGGTCACAGCGGCCGCCATCTCTTTAATTGACATGTTGTCCAGCATGATCACATCCGCATCCGCTGCCAGGGCCTGGTCCACCTGATCCATGGTTGAGACCTCCACTTCGATTTTCATCAAATGGGACGTCCGGTTTTTCACGGCCTGAACGGCCGCGGAAATACTGCCGACCACGGCAATGTGATTGTCTTTGATCAGAATACCGTCATACAGGGAAAACCTGTGATTATGGCCGCCGCCGGCCCGGACCGCTTCTTTTTCCAGGTGCCGCCATCCCGGCGTGGTTTTCCGTGTATCGGTGAGCCGGGCTGAAGCGCCCTTCAATGCGGTCACATATTCCCGGGTCAAGGTGGCAATACCGGACAGCCGCTGCAAAAAATTCAACGCCACCCGTTCCGCTTTGAGCAGACACAACAGATCTCCTTCCACTGACAGCACGTCATCCCCTCTGGAAACAGCATCGCCGTCCTTGAAAAAAAATCGGAGGATCACCTCCGGGTCCACCATCTTGAATGTTTTACGGACCACATCCGTTCCTGCCAGAATACAATCCTGCTTGGCGACAATCACACCATGACCCTTTCGGGGTTCGGGCAAAATGCTTTCCGAGGTGATATCCCCGAGCCCGGAATCCTCAAACAGAGCCAGCGCGATAATCTGTTGGATCATGTCCATGGGTTATGCCATTTCCTGAATACGTTGAAGATTGGCCGCCAGTTTTTCATTTTTTTCCGTTAAATCGGCATGCCGGGCATGGACCTTGTCGATCACTTCCTGGGGGGCCTTTTCCAGAAAACTCTCATTACCCAGGCGTTTCTGAACCCCGACCAGTTCCTTGGTATTTTTCTCCAGTTCTTTTTCCAGGCGAAGGATCTCTTTTTCAAAATCAATCACCCCTTCCAGAGATACAAAACAGGTGGTGTTGCCGTTCACCGAACTGGCGCAGGCTTTGGGCACATTTTCCAGGTCACAGAAAGACAGGCGTTCCATGGTGGCCAATGTGGAAATCACCGCCTTGTTTTCCACGATCAGCAATTTTTCTTTTTCATTTTCCGTGTGGGCCAGCACCTTGATTTTCATGGATGGCTGGATGTTCATTTCGCTCCGGATGTTCCGGACACCGGAAATCAAATCAAACACAAAGGCCATGTCCGCTTCAACCGGCTCGTTTCTGTACCGGGCGTAGGTATCCTTTGCATAGGGGAACGCCGCCTGCATGACCGAGCCTTCCGTTGCGGGCAGCAGATGATAAATCTCTTCGGTGACAAACGGCATGAACGGATGCAGCATCACCAGGATATCCTTGAGCACCTTTGCCAGCACCGCCCGGGCCGTGTTTCTTCGAATCCCTCCCTGTTTTTCATACAGGGCCGGTTTTTCCGTTTCAATAAACCAGTCACAGAATTCGTGCCACACAAACTGATAAACAGCAGATGCCGCTTCGTTGAACCGGTAATTTTCAATTCCTTGTTTCACGGCCAGGGATGTCGCAGCCGACCGGGACAGAATCCAGCGTTCCCATAAGGTTAAGTTGTCATCCTCAAACGCATTGTCTTCGGAAGTGATGTGCATCAATGAAAACCGGGCCGCATTCCATAATTTGTTCACAAAATGCCGGTATCCTTCCACCCGGGATTCCGACATTTTCACATCCCGGCCCTGGGCTGCAAACGCCGCCAGGGTGAACCGGAAAGCATCTGCGCCGTACTGATCGATCACTTTCAACGGATCAATGACATTGCCTTTGGATTTGCTCATTTTTTTGCCGTGCTCATCCCTGACCAGGGCATGAATGTAGACGTCTTTGAACGGCACCTCTTCCTTGAAATGGATACCGAACATCATCATTCTGGCCACCCAGAAAAACAGAATATCAAAACCTGTGACCAGCACACTGGTGGGATAAAACGTCTTGAGCAGCGGGGTTTCCTCCGGCCATCCCATGGTGGAAAAAGGCCACAGTGCCGAGGAAAACCAGGTGTCCAGCACATCAGTTTCCTGGACGATGTTTTTGGACCCGCACACAGCACAGTCTGTCGGATCGGTTTCCTCCACCATCACATGATTGCATGCCGGGCATTTCCAAACCGGAATCCGATGGCCCCACCAGATCTGCCTTGAAATACACCAGTCCCTGATATTGTCCATCCAGTCGAAATAGGTTTTGGACCAGGTGTCCGGGATGATGCGGGTATCCCCGGACCGGACCGCTTCCGTAGCTTTTTCCGCCAGGGGCTTGACCTTGACAAACCATTGTTTGGACAATGCCGGTTCCACCACGGTCCGGCACCGGTAGCAGGTTCCCACGCTGTTTTTCAAAGGTTCTTTCTTTTCCAGCAGCCCCTGATCTGCAAGGGCCTGGACGGCCCGGGTCCGGCATTCGAACCGGTCCAGTCCCTGGAACGGTCCGGCCGCCTCGGTCATCAATCCTTTGTCATCGATCACTTTGATCCGATCCAGCCCGTGTTTTTCCCCCAGATCAAAGTCGTTGGGATCGTGGGCCGGTGTCACTTTCAGGGCTCCGGTACCAAACGCCGTGTCCACATACGTATCCCGGATAATGGGAATCACCCGGTCGGTAAGGGGCAGCAGTACATGTGTCTCCGCCAGATCTGTAAACCGATCGTCTGACGGATTTACAGCCACCGCAGTATCTCCAAACATGGTCTCCGGCCGGGTCGTGGCCACGGTCAGTCCTTTTTTCTGGCCCTTGAACGGATACCGGATATAATACAGGTAGGAATCCTGTTCCTCATATTCCACTTCCAGGTCCGCCAGGGCTGTGAAACACCGGGGGCACCAGTTGATGATATACTGGCCTTCATATATCAGCCCTTCCTTGTACAGCCTTACAAACACCTTGCGCACGGCATCGGACAGCCCCTCGTCCATGGTGAACCGTTCCCGGTCCCAGTCACAGGACGCGCCCAGCCGTTTGAGCTGATTGATAATGGCACCGCCGGATTTTTCCTTCCATTTCCAGACCTCTTCAATAAAGGCATCCCGGCCCAGCTGATCCCGATGTTTCCCCCGGGCCGCCAGATCCCGTTCCACCACATTCTGGGTGGCAATACCGGCATGATCCGTGCCCGGCATCCACAGCACATTATATCCTTGCAGCCGCCGGTATCGGCACATGATATCCTGGATCACATTGTTCAGGGCATGGCCCATATGAAGAACACCGGTAACATTGGGCGGGGGAATAACGATCGAAAAAGGCGGGTGGTCACTGGTATCTTCTGCTTTGAAAAATCCTTTGTCCTGCCAGAATTGATACCATTTTTCTTCAATCCCTGCCGGCTCATACCCTTTGTCCAGAGAATCCGAACCCATAATCTGCTCCTAAATACCCATATTAATGAAAAAGGGGACCCGTAAATGAATCCCCAGAATTTGTTACGTCAATGTATCCCTGCCGTTAAAACGGACCCATGCGATCCATGTCTTTTAACAGGGCGGTCTTTATTTTTTGAATTTCCTGTAAAATTACCCGCTCCATTGTATCAAAAAGCAGCGGTTCAATTTTTTGGGCAAACTTTTTTTCGATCACCCGTTCCAGTGCCGCCTCGATCTGTTCCTGAGAAACCGGCATTTCTTCGGATGGATCCTCTTGTAACAGATCTTCAGACTCGATGTCTTCGATATCCATCTCAATATCACTGACCTCTTCCATATCCGTCAGTTCAATGGCGTTGTCATCAAAGCTGTCATCCGGGATCTCATCCTCTGAGAAGGTATCATCCGACAAGATATCTTCCATGTCTTCGCCATCTTCCACCACATCCGTCAATTCAATTATCGGAGCATCCTGTTTTGTTTCACCGACCATGACACCCTCTCATTTTTTCAAAAATTAACCGGATCATTATAGATCCAAACCAGCAAAATTTATCAAAGTGTCCTTCGGGTGTCAACATATTAAACCCCGAACGTCTGGAACAAGGATTGTTTTTTTCCACAAGACCCCGTATGATTTGACAAAAAACATACACAAGGTGAATGAATGCAGAAATTCTTAATCCCCGGGGGTTCCATTAGTGAGAACCGGGTTATTCTTGACGGGTCTGACGCCCGGCATATCACCCGGGTACTGCGTCTTTCCAGAGGTGATCACTTAACTCTCACCGACGGTATGGGAACCGATTTTTCCGGACGGATCACTGACTGCAACCGGGAACAGGTAACAGTGGAAATCATGGATACCCGGCTGTCTCAAACCGAATCCCCGCTTATTCTCACCGTCTGCACCGGTATGCTCAAATATCAGAAAATGGATGATGTCATCCAGGGTCTGACCCAGATAGGCATTACCCGGTGGATTCCTTTTTTCTGTGAACGGTCCATCCCTTTACCGGATGCCAAAGCCCTGGACCGGCGCATGGAGCGCTGGCAGACCATCGCAAACGAAACCATTAAACAATGCCAAAGAAGCCGGGTGGTGGAGATTTCTTTTCCCATGACATTTGACCGCATCCTGGCAATGGCCAAAGACTTTGATCATTGCATCGCTTTCTGGGAACAGGGCGGCGAATCATTATCTCAACTTGTGCCCGGCAAAACCCGCAACCAGACCCTGGTGCTGATCGGACCGGAAGGAGGTTTTTCAAACTCCGAGATCAACCGGGCATCTGCCAGCGGATTTATCCCCTATTCTCTGGGACCCCGGATTCTGCGGGCGGAAACTGCATCCCTGTGCGGGGCCGCCCTGGTTCAGCATCGACTGGGAGATATGTAGCGCCGTCATGAAAGTTTTATTTTTTGCTTGACATCCCCGGACAAAAAACATATAAACCCAGTCGTTTGCTGTTCACGCCCAGGTAGCTCAGTCGGTAGAGCAGGGGACTGAAAATCCCCGTGTCAGCAGTTCGATTCTGTTCCTGGGCACCAGATTTAAAAGGGCTTTCATCGATATTCGTTGAAAGCCCTTTTTGATTTGAAATTATTGCAATAAGCTAATCTTCTTTTAATGAAACTGTCAAAAATTATTCAAAAATTTTCTCGGGTTTTGTTGCATCACCGGTAGCGTTTGGGAAATCTTCCGCAACATATGCTTCCTGATTATTTTCAATCAAATGATTGGCCTCTTGCATGAAATTGGTGAACTGAAATTTGCATTCATAAAAACCGTGCCACCACGCATAGTCCGGGGCCATCATCATGGCGCCCATCCGGGCCCTGCGGCCTTCATGGTGCCAGAGTTCATAGAACTCGAGTTCCAGCTGTTCGTCAAAGAATTTCGTCTTGTCCAGCAATCCTTTTTCGTAAAGCTCATCCAGTTTTGCCTTGGCCGGTTTGTAATACACTTCATTGTATTCTTCGACCGCTTTGTCAAAACCATCATAAAAATCATTGATCCAGGAATCCCCATGGCAGGCGCTGCAGACATTTTTCATTTTGTCACGTTCTGTCTGCCAGTCGGTTGCGGCCGGAAACGGTTTGAAGTCCTGTGGACGAACTGTCAGCGGGGCCTGTGTTTCCCATGACAGTCTTTCCGTGACATCATGGGTGGTCAAAACCTCACCACTGCCGCTCATATGACATCCGGCACAAGTGGGGGCCCGATAGTCCATACCCGGGGTCCAAGTACCACCGGCTGCTTCAAAATTATATTCATCCTGATAGGCATGGTAGATGGTGCCGTGTTTGGATTCTTCATAAATTTCGATCTGCGGATGATCCGGCCCCAAATGGCATTGATCACAGGCTTCGGGCCTACGGGCTTCTGCCAGTGAAAACCGGTGGCGTGTGTGGCAGGAGGTACATGATCCTTTACTTCCATCCAGATTCAGACGTCCCACCCCGGCATTGGGCCAGGTGGCCGGATCGATTTTGCCCTTATCATCGATCTCGATCACTGTCCCGTGGCAGCTGAAACAGCCTGTCTTCCGTTCATTGTCCGAGTTCATCCCGTCGTTGAGCCAGGGATCGATTTTCCACATGATTTCAATGGTGTTTGCATGCTTTGATTTGCTGTACTGCATCGCTTCATCCGGGTGGCACCGAGAGCAGTCTTTCGGTGTTACAATGGATGCCACATCCATTTTGTATTTGTCTTCTCCCCAGGGCAGATCAGACCGGCCGTAATATTTGATATGATCCTGGGCGACATCCTGATCTCCGGGTTGGACCAGATGACAGTCAAGACAGGTAATATTGGCGTTGGCATGCCGGCTTTTCGCCCAGTCAGCAAATATACCGGGAGTTGTCGCCCGGTGGCATTCAATACAGGCCTGGGCTTCGGGCGGCACACTGCGTTCAATCCGGTATTCTTTCACCTTGGCGTAATTGGGCTGGGCTGCTGCAATCGCGACAAAACCTGTCAACATCAAGGCCGTTGTCAACAACAACACTGGAAAATGGACCTTTCGTCGATTCATGAGCTTTGCTCCTTTCATTTAAGTGACCTTTGAAAAAAATTCCAGTTCCATGAATTGATCATAACTGTCGCAATCCCTTGGCCTGGTAAGGCGCCTGCCGGGTTTGACGAAACATGACCCGGCCTCTGTCCGAATGAACCAGGTCATAATGGCAGTCAACGCATTTTTTTTCATACCCGGATCTTGCATAAACAACTGAGCGATGAGCCAGCATAGCGCCCCGCCGGGTCGGCATATGCAGTAAATTGCGGTGGCATTTCTCACATTCGCGATTATTGAAAGCCTCATAAGCCAATTCGCGAACTGCTTCGCGATCATATTCCTTGCCAAAAAAATGCACGACAACATCTTTCAGACCATGGTAGGTTTTGGCAAAGAAAAAATCAAATGTATCCTGAGGCGCCGGCAAATGACAATCCATGCAGTC
>JAGYOW010000075.1 GCA_018399285.1 Desulfotignum sp. | reverse complement strand
GCTTGACCCGGCCATTTTTTTCTCTATAATGCCCCCATGTCTTTGAACCGGTTTGAACAGATTAAAGGGTTTCACAAACTGCCCCCGGACACCCGGAAATGGCTGCAGACGATTGCGGGCATCCATGGATTTTCCTTTCAGCAGCAGCGGCTTCTTGTGGAATACAGCCAGGACATGTACTGCTGGGACATGGGCGGACTTGACCGGTTCTACCGGCCCGACAGCCTTGGAAACACGACCGGAAAACAGGCGGCCGCAAAGATATTTTCCCAGCTCAAATCCGGATATGAGGCCCTGAAAAACAACCCGAAACAGTATGAGAACAAGCCGGCGTTTTCGACAGCAGAACATAAATTTCCCCGGGAACAGATGGTGGAAACAGCGCTTCAGGGGGCGATTATGGGCACCTGTCCCGTGGCTTCAGAAAAGACCCGCTGCTGCAACCTGAAAACCCTGGATGCGGTCCAGCAGTGCGGATTCGACTGCAGCTACTGTTCCATCCAGTCTTTTTACCACAACAGCCAGGTGCGGTTTATCCGTGATCTGCCCCGCCACCTGGCAGGCCTGGACCTGGATCGGGATACACGGATGCACATCGGGACGGGTCAGTCATCCGATTCTCTGATGTGGGGAAACCGGTTCGGCCTTCTGGACAACCTGACCCGGTTTGCTGAAAACCATCCCAACGTGGTCCTTGAAATGAAGTCCAAAAGCAGCCGGATCGATTATTTTCTGACCCACCCCCCCCCGTTTAACATGGTGTTCACCTGGTCTTTGAATACCCCTGCCGTGATCACGGCCGAAGAAAAGGGAACCGCATCCCTGGAACATCGTATAAAAAGCGCCAGACGACTGGCAGATGCCGGAATTCCTGTCGGGTTTCATTTCCACCCCATGGTCTGGTATGACGGGTGGGAAGCCGGGTATCGTGCCATTGTATCCCGGCTGACGGACACATTTTCCCCCGATGAAGTGGTCATGATCTCCATCGGCACCCTGACATTCATCAAACCGGTCATCCGGCGTATCCGGGAACGCATGGCCCGGACCCGGATCCTGCAGATGCCCATGACAGACTGTGCCGGCAAACTCAGCTACCCCTTTGAGATCAAAAAAACGTTGTTTTCCACGCTTTTCCAGGCATTCCCGGACAACTGGAAATCATCCGTGTTTTTTTACATGTGCATGGAGGATGTCAACTTGTGGGAACCGGTATTCGGCCGTTCTTATCCCTCCAATGACGCGTTTGAACAGGACATGATCCAGGCCTACCTCAAAAAAATACATGCCATCCGCCATAACCCGCCGGCCGTCTGATTTGTTCCTGGACGGCAGGCATCGGGATAAAACAGGCTTTTACAATAGAAAATTGGGCGATTATATTATCCAAATCTGGCTTCAAACTGGGCTATCGGAACATCCGCGCAAACTGCCCGACCACTTGCCTGAAATTGATACCCGGTCCAGGGCCATAAGAAGGCGGGAAATATACCATAACGACGTTAAAATATAAAAAAGTAAATTTTCTGCCGGCGCCCTTGACAACAAGACGTTTGCCTGCATTAAATGCAGTTAAACTTTTGGGTCCTGATATGTGACCATACCATTTATGCCAAAAATTCTTTTACCCGGGAGGTCTGCCATGAGAATTGCCATCGTTGGAGCTGGAAACAGATGTGTGTACCTGATGGACATCATAAATAAATATCACTTTGAAATCGTCTCCCCTGTTGTCGTTGCTGTGGCAGATATTGACAAGACCGCCCCCGGATTTGTCAAAGCCGTTCAAAAAAACATCTTTGTCACCACGGATTATAACGATCTCTTTGAAAAGGATAATATCGACCTGATTATCGAGCTGACCAACAATTTAGAGATCCATAATGACATTGTTGCCAAAAAAAATCCTAATGTCAGAGCCATGTCCCACAACGTCGCCCGTCTGTTTTGGGAAATAGACCGCTCCTCCCATAAGTATGCGAAAACCCATCAGGAGCTTTCGGAAACCCAGGCCATTTATAATGCCATGATCAACGGCCCCATCCTGGACGATGTGCTCGTAATGTCTTTGGACTACAAAATCATTGATATCAATGAGATATACCTTAAAAAACTCGGACTTGCCCGGGAAGATGTGATCGGGAAGCACTGCTACGAGATCACCCATCACAAATCCATGCCCTGCAGTGGAAAGGAGCACCCCTGCCCTCTTAACCAGGTCAAAAAGACAGACCAGTCATCCTCTGCCACCCATATCCATATCAGCCAAAACGGCAAAAAACACTTTGTCTCCATCACCTGTTACCCCCTCATTGAAAATGGCAAGTTAACAGGGGTCATCGAAGTTTCAAAGGACGTGACAAAAGAAATTGAATTTGAAAAAAAAATGATGCAGCAGGAAAAAATGGTCTCCATCGGTCGACTCAGTGCCGGGGTCGCACACGAAATCAACAACCCCCTCACCACAATTTTAACCTCTTCGATGCTGATCCAGGAAGACCTTGAACCGGGAACCGAGATCTATGAGGAACTGACCACCATCAGCAACGAAGCCCTGCGCTGCCGTAAAATCGTTAAAAGCCTTTTGGACTTTGCCCGGCAAAGCAAACCGTTTAAGAAAAAGGAAAACCTCAACGAGGTAATCAGAGAGAGCATGGTCCTGACGCGAAAACAGGCCAACTTCAAAGACATCAATCTTACTTCTCAGCTGGCCAAAGACCTCCCAGCCGTGTTCATTGACAAAGATCAAATTCAGCAGACCATCATCAACCTGACCCTCAATGCCATTGAAGCCACTTCAGCCGGGGGAGAAATACAGCTTTGTTCAACTTTTCTTGAAACCAAAAATGCCATTGAGGTACAGGTCAGTGATACAGGAGACGGCATCAAAGCGGATGACCTTGACAAAATATTTGATCCGTTCTTTACCACAAAGAAAACCGGCACGGGCTTAGGCCTTGCCATCACCCACGGCATCATAGAGCAGCACAACGGCACCATTACCGCCAAAAGCGAGCCTGGAAAAGGCACTTGTTTTTATGTAACCTTCCCCGTGGACCAGGAAAATGAAAAATGAGCGCTTCCCAAAAAGTATCCATACTTGTTGTGGACGATGAAATCAATATCTGTAAAAACTGTCTGAAAATCTTAAGAAGCCACTACGGTGATGTCGAATATGCACTAAACGGATTTGATGCACTCAAACTCATGGCTGCCGCCCCTTTCGACATCGTGATCACTGACCTTAACATGGAACGACTGGGGGGCATGGAAGTTATCGCACGGATTAATGAGGCTTTCCCTGAAACCATTGTGATCGTCATGACCGGGTATGCTTCTGTCTCCTCCGCTGTGGAAGTCATGAAAATGGGGGTGTTTGACTACCTGCCCAAACCCTTCACGCCCTATGAACTCAGGGCCGTGGTCCAACAGGCCGTTGAAAGGAAAAAGATACGGGTCCAACAGGCAAAACTCATCGGTCAGAAACCAAAAAAAATTTCCCATCAACTTATCGGTGACAGCCCCGGGATACAAAAAGTGATTCAAATGGTCCAGAAGGTGGCACCCACTGATGCCAATGTCCTGATCTACGGTGAAAGCGGCACTGGCAAGGAACTCATTGCCCGAGCCATCCACGCCAACTCCAACCGGCGGGAAAATGTTTTTTTTGCCGTGGACTGCGGCACGCTTTCCGACGACCTGCTCTCATCGGAATTATTCGGCCATGTCAAAGGTGCTTTCACCGGCGCAGATAAGGATAAGCCCGGCATATTTAAACTGGCTCATAAAGGCACCGTTTTTCTGGATGAAATCAGTAATATATCCAGGGATGTCCAGGCCATGCTCCTCCGTTTCCTTGAAACCAGAGAATTTCTTCCCGTGGGCAGTGGCAAAAAAATAAAAGTCGACCTCCGCCTGATATTTGCCACCAACCAAAAGCTTGAGGAGATGGTGAAAACCGGTGAATTCAGAGAGGATTTTTACTACAGGATCTATGTCTATCCCATTGCCATCCCCACCTTGAGTGAAAGAAAAACAGATATCCTGCCTATTGCCTATTATTTTTTAAGGCAGTTTTGTGAAAAAATGGGAAAAAATATCAGGGAATTCAATGAGACTGCCGCAACCCGACTCATCGAATATAATTGGCCAGGGAATGTCAGACAACTTAAAAACGTGATTGAACGGGCCGTGATCCTGTGTGAAACGGACCGGATTTCATTGACGGACCTGCCCCTGGTTGGAGAAATATCTGAAATAGATAAAATGATTGAGACGGTCCCCCAAACCAACGAAGAACTAAAAATGCTGAAAAAGAAAATCAGGCAGAACGCGGTCAACAAGGTGGAAAAAAATTTTATTTTCAGTGCACTGGCCCGGAACAATTGGAATGTGACCCAGGCCGCCCTGGAAACCGGACTCCTGCGAACCAATTTCCAGGCCCTGATGAAAAAACACAACATATCCCGCCCCACACCTTTATAATTTTTTTATTACACGCTGTATGTTTTTTTTATACATACAGGATATCCTCTGTCTGATGGGAAATTGAAACAATATCCCCCAGCCTGACCTGTATAAAAAAAAATATACAATTCCGGGTGCCAGGGTTCATCCCCAAAACAACCCACATCCTTAAACACAGTCGATTTCACAAAATTTAATCGACTGGCACGAACCCTGCTATAAAATATCTGCAACGAGATAAAATTAAATCAATGAAAACAAACAGGAGGGTATCATGGAAAAATCAAGTCAAAATAATGGTCGTGATGATGAAATAGGCATCTGCCAGAATGTTGAAAAAATTTTGACAAAAACGATTATGCCGTAGTGTATACTCAAAGTGCAGAACAGGCCTTAGAAATGATGAAAGACGGCTCTTTCTCACTGTTAATTTCGATATTGTCATGCCGAAAATGAACGGTTGGAAACTGCTTAACCGGGTGGCAGAAGAGGTGCCGGACATTAAAACAGTGATGATGACAGGCTATGCCTCTACCAACACCGCAGTGAAGGCCATCCGTTTAGGGTGCCCTTGATTATATCCCCCAAACCTTTTACCCCGCTTGAACTGAGAACCACGGTAAGCAAGGCTTTGATAGGAGACTATGACAAGGTTAAAATCTCTGATAAAGAAAGAGATAGCATCGAAATCATGGATCTTGATTTGGATTTTGGCGGGAGGCCGACAACCTCGTCAAGCCGGAAGAACCGGGCGAAGAATCGGTCGAACTTCCGGAATTCACGTCCCGTAGGGCAACATGGCATTGATGTTATGGAAAAACTGGGGACCACCTGTAAAACAGGGGTGAAGAAAAACTTCTGCCCCAAACTCAAGGCACGGGCAAAAAGGCAAAAAAGCGGCGGCTTTCAATCCCAAAACCATGACGCACTGACCAGCCTTTTGATTATGAAGAAGTTCTGGCTGTGACAGGCCCTGAATATATCCAGAATCTGCACAGAGATGGGGTTTGCTCATGCCCTATGAAGATCTTAAAAAAGTGCCTGTCAATCCACCCAAGAGAATCGGTATTGACCAGCCATTTGACTATGATGAAGTGGCGGCCGTTACAGGGGCTGATTATGTCCAGGACATGGACATGGACGGCATAGCGCCTCTGCCCTACGACAAGCTGAAACCGGTCCTGCCCCGGAAAAGGCTGACACGGAAGAATTGCTTGAATTCCACTGTCCTGTGGGCAACATGGTCTGCGACATCATGGAAAAGCTGGGCACCACCTGCAAAAACAGGGATGAATAAAAATTTCTGCCCCAAACTCAAGGCACGGGCAAAAATGCGCCGCCGGCGCAGACAAACCCGCTTTTAATCCGAAAAAAATGATCGGCATTGACCAGCCATTTGACTATGATGAGGTCATGGCCGTGACCGGACCTGAATATATCCAGCACATGGACCGGGACGGATTTGCCTTCATGCCTTATGATGAATTGAAAAAACTGGATCAAGAGAAAAAAGCCGAAGAATTCAGAGCAGCGGCATCACCGGAAATTTCACACAACGAAATCCTTGTGGTGGATGATGAAATCGCCGTAAACAATAACATCAGAAAAATACTGGACAAGAGCGGGTTAGATGTTGATCAGGCCGTAACAAAGGAAGAAGCACTTGAAAGACTAAGCTCCCAGCCGTACAAGCTTGTACTGCTTGACCTGAAGATGCCCGGTGTGTCCGGCCTTGAACTCCTTGAAGCCGTTGCAAAACAGCAGCCCCAGGCCAGGGTAATCATCATCACAGGCTATGCCAGCATTGAAACTGCCGTTGAAACTGCCAGGATCGGGGCCATTGACTACCTGCCCAAGCCCTTCACCCCGGATGAACTGCGCAACGTCACCCAAAGGGCCTACACCCTTGCGGCATAATTAAAACACGATCTAACAACACAGGCCCGGTGGCTTTTGCTACCGGGCCTGTGTTGTTCCACACTCTTTTTCAAAGGCGCCACAGGTTTGGAAGAGGGGCCGGTGAGAATCTTTGAAATCTCACCGGTGATATCCGGTGTGATCAACGACAAATATTTTTTCCCATCGTATAGCCTCACCAATAAATCTTACTGTTTCTGATTTTCTGCCGGCGCCGTCCTGGCGCGGTGAAATCAGGCAGCCGTATCCTTCCCGGGAATTTTCCCCTGATCAAACCAGTGCCGGGCCAGGTAGATGAACGGGGTATCCGCCACCCCCACCACCCACTTGAGCAGATACGTGGTCCAGAAAATCTGCACCAGCACGGTCGGGGGAAACACGCCCCAGAAAGCCAGCGCCGTGAACACGGTGGAGTCGATGAACTGGCTGACCATGGTGGAGGCGTTGTTCCGCAGCCAGATGCGCCGCAGGCCCGGAAACCGCCTGCGCCAGAAATCATAGGCCCACACATCATGCAGCTGGGACACCAGGTAGGCCAGGAGACTGGCCGCCGCAATCCGGGGCATGAACCCGAAAATATTTGCCAGGCTGTCCTGGGCAAAATCATCCGGGGCCGGGGTGAACCACAGGGCCAGATTCATGAGCACGGTCATGGCCACCAGGGAAAACAGCCCGATGAACACGGCTTTTTTCGCCTGTTTTTTGCCGTAAATCTCAGACAGAATGTCCGTGACCAGAAAAGAAGAGGCATACACAATATTGCCTAAGGTGGCCGTGATGCCGAACAGTTCCACCAGCTTGATCACCTGGATATTGGAAACAATGGCAGCCAGAGGGACCCAGGCATAAAGACCCGGGCGGCCGAACATTCTATAGGAAAAAAGGATAAACCCAAAGTTGACGGCCAGCATGACCGGCCAGAGCAGTTCGTTCAAGGAAAAACCTCCAGTTTTGTTCAGGCGGGTGCTGTGACCGCCGAAAAATCAACAACGCTTCAACAAAAAGGTGAATTTATCAGTTTGCCGACATAAAAGCAACACCCTGTTTCCGAGCCAAAATCGTGAAAAAAACATCTCCCTACTTTTAATTCTGGTCAAAGTGTATTACATAAACCAACTTAATCAAAATTATGATGTAAACCCTGAATTTTTCGGAACCGATTCCGGGGAATTCAAACCAGAAGGTGGAGACAAGGATGGGGAAAAACAAAAAACAGGAAACATTGATGGATAAAGTGGTGTCTTTATCCAAACGCAGGGGTTTTGTATATCCGGGCTCAGAAATTTACGGGGGGCTGGCCAATGCCTGGGACTTCGGGCCGTTGGGTGTGGAACTGCTCAACAACCTCAAACAGGCCTGGTGGAAAAAATTTGTCATTGAAAGAACCGATATGGTGGGCCTGGATGCCGCCATTCTCATGAACCCGGAAACATGGGTGGCTTCCGGGCATGTGGGCAGTTTTGCCGATCCTTTGATGGACTGCAAGAAATGCAAATCCAGGGACCGGGCCGACAAGCTGGTGGAAAAATGGCAGTTTGACAACCAGTCAGACCTGGCCCCGGCCAACTGGGCCGGTGAAAAAACCCCGCCCCAGGACATGCTGGATTTCATCAATGAAAAAAATATTGTCTGTCCTTATTGCGGGGCCCTGGACTGGACATTGCCCAAGGCCTTCAACCTGATGTTCAAAACCAAGCAGGGAGTTGTGGAAGGGGAAGGAAAAGACATCTATCTGCGGCCTGAGACGGCCCAGGGCATTTTTGTGAACTTTAAAAACGTGCTGACCACCTCCCGGAAAAAAGTGCCCTTTGGCATTGCCCAGATCGGCAAGGCGTTCAGAAACGAAATCACCCCGGGCAACTTTGTGTTCAGAACCCGGGAATTCGAACAGATGGAGATCGAATTTTTCTGCAAACCCGGCACGGACCTGGAATGGCATGAATTCTGGAAAAACTTTGCCATGGACTGGTACAAAGGGCTCAATGTCAATCCGGACAACCTGCGGCTCAGAGACCATGATGCGTCTGAGCTGTCCCACTACTCCAACGCCACGTCAGACATTGAATACCGGTATCCGTTCGGCTGGGGAGAGCTGTGCGGCATCGCCTCCCGGACCGATTATGATCTCAAACAGCATATGGAGCACTCAGCCAAGGATTTGCAGTATTTTGACGAGGTGACCAAGGAAAAATTCATCCCCTATGTGATCGAACCCTCTTTAGGGGTTCAGCGGTCCGCGTTGGTATTTTTGTGCGACGCCTATGAAGAACAGACCCTGGAGGACGGGGACACCCGGGTGGTGCTGCACCTGCACAACCAGCTGGCGCCCGTCAAGATTGCGGTTTTGCCCCTGCAAAAGAAACTGGGAGACGAGGCCCAAAAAGTGTTCACCCTGCTGGTAAAAGAACTGGGCCTGAACATCGATTTCGACATGGTGGGCAGCATCGGCAAACGGTACCGCCGCCATGATGAAGCCGGCACCCCTTATTGCGTGACCTTTGACTTTGATTCCCGGGAAGATGAATCCGTCACCATCCGGGACCGGGATACCATGGACCAGATCCGCATGAAAATTGTTGAACTGCCGGCGTATTTCCGGGAAAAGTTCAAATATTAACACCCGTGGAGGAAGCGCTGATCCGCGTGCAGATAAAAAACCCCTGTGCCCGGCAACGGTTATGCCGGGTACAGGGGTCTGCTTCAGGGATGATAAACCGGTCAAGCAGACCCGGCCGGCCCGCTGTTAACTGGCCAGTCGGGTCCGGTCATCTTCCTTTCCCTTGAGTTCAAACCGCTTGACCTTGCCCGTGGCGGTTTTAGGCAGCTCGTCCACAAAATTGATCCACCGGGGGAACTTGTAGTGGGCCAGTTCTTTTTTCACATAGGATTTGATCTCTTTTTCCAGTTCCGGTGACTCCT
>JAGYOW010000074.1 GCA_018399285.1 Desulfotignum sp. | reverse complement strand
ATCCGTTTTTTCAAAACACGGGCGGCGGGTTCGGCCAGCAACGGGCCTATCCCCGAACACCGGGAAAAGATATTGAATATGAAATCCCGTTGACCCTGGAAGAATTGATTCACGGCACCAAAAAAACCATCACCATCAGCCAGGGCAGCACCACCAATGCGGTTGAGGTTCGTATTCCCAAAGGATTGACCCAGGGGAAAAAAATCCGTCTGGCCGGCAAAGGTGAACCGTCTCCCCATGGCGGGCCGGCCGGGAATCTGTACATCAAATCCAGACCGGTTCCCACCAACGGGATTTCCATTGACGGCAACGATGTGTTTTTGACCCAATCGGTCAAACTGACCCAGGCCCTTCTGGGAGACAAACTGGAAATCTTGACCCCGTCCGGAAAGACCATGAACCTGAAACTGCCGGCCGGAACCAGTCACAAAGCCAGAATGCGTCTGCCCGGACATGGTATTCCCCATATGAAAGGAAATGGTTGCGGAGATCTGTTTGTTGTGATTAATATAGATATGCCTAAAAAACTGAGTGACAAACAAAAACAATTGATTCAGGAACTCAAAGCCACAGGATTGTGATTCACCATGCCCGAATTTATTCCGCTGATTTCCCGACAGACCATCCAGAACCGGATCCGGGAAATCGGCAAACAGATCTCCCGGGACTACCAGGGTAAGGACCTGATTTTAACGGGAATTTTAAAGGGTGCTTTCATGTTCATGGCAGATCTTTCCAGGCAGATCAATATGGATCATAACATTGATTTCATTGGTGTTTCTTCCTATGAAGGCACCCATTCCACCGGGCAGATCGTGTTCACCAAACAGCCGGATCTGGAATACCGGAATCGGGATATTCTGCTGGTGGAAGACATCGTGGATACGGGCAACACTTTGACCAAGATCATGGAGTTTATCCAACGTCTCAATCCGAATTCCGTGGCCATCTGCACCCTGATCGACAAACATGAACGCCGGAAAAAAGCAATTCCCGTCAAATATGCCTGTTTTGCTCTTGAAAAAGGATTCATTGTCGGGTATGGGCTGGATTATGATGAAAAATACAGGAACAAGCCTGAAATATATGATCTGAAATTATAGGGGATGCGCCATGATTATCACCTGTGAGAAGTGCGAAACACGATTCAACTTAGATGAATCCTTGCTCGATGCAGACGGATCCACGGTACGTTGCAGCCGGTGCCAGCACATATTCATGGCATTCCCTCCCTCTGCCAAACCGGAATTCGACGATTCTGAATTTCAGGATATCGATTTTGACAAAGATCTTGAGTTCGATGATTCCGACTTTGACGAACAAGAAAATCCGCCCGAAACCTTGGATGATGAAAACCGGACCCAGGACGTTATACAGGAAACTGTTGAACCGGATGAGCTGGGACTGGAAGCGATTGATCCGGATGAAATAGAAATCGAATTTGAAGATGCTGACACAACAGAAACAGATGAACCGGATCTGTCGGATGAACTGATACTATCAGATGAACCCGACCTGTCGGAAGATATGGCCGAAGTTCAGGAAGAACTCGAATTGGGTGACATCACTTCCGAAGACAACGAACCGGAATTCGATCTGGCGTTTGATCTGGATGAAGAAAATCCGGATACTGAAGAACTGAGTCTGGACACACCTGAAGAAAAAGAACCTGAACTCGAAGATCAGTCCCGGTCCCATTCTTTGGAAGAAACGGATCCATTGGACAAAAAAACAAAGATCGATACGGATCAAAAGATTGATGTCGATCTAAAAGACGACTTTGAACCTGAGGAAACGGCTTTTGACGGATTGGATGAATTTGATGACCCGGATTTTAACGAAACAGACATGGAGGATGCCGACCCTCCTGATACGCCGTCTCATGAGACCCCCCCACCCCGCCGTCCGGCCCGGGCATCCTTGATCCACCCGCTGGACCCGGAAGATGAACGCATGGATTCTGAAGAACCGCCTGCCAAAAAAAGAACCGGTCTGGGGCTTCCGGTTCTGGTGCTCCTCCTTGTCTTTTTACTGGCAGGGGGCGGTTATATTGCCGCCACATTCCTTGGATACAAGATCCCTTTTCTGCCGAAAATCCAGATTCCGTTCATTGAACAGTATCTGCCTGAAAAGACACCGGAAACCGTGAGCTATCCGGACCCGATCCCGGACCAGAAAAGTGTGACCGGCCGGTTTCTCACCAATGACAATGCCGGAGAACTGTTCATCATCACCGGAAAAATCGAAAATCCTGCTCAGATTCCCTACGGCCGTATCCAGGTGAAAGGCACCTTGTTTCAGAAAGAAAAAAAAGCCGCCATGACCCAAACCGCTTTTTGTGGCAACATCATTCCTGAAGAAACCCTGAAAACCGCCCGAATCGAAGACCTGACCGCTCAGTTGAAAATTCCGGGGGGAACCGCGGATATCAACGAAAAAATCATGCCGGGTGACACCGTTCCGTTCATGCTGGTGTTTGCCGACCTGCCCCGGAATCTGGAAAACTTTACCGTGGAGGTGGCGGGATTTGATAAAGCAACGCCCTGATCATTTCTCTTTGCCTTGTTGACCCATGAAACACACCCCCGTGAATCCGACCCTATGCCGGCACAAAATCATCTCCCGCCTGGAAAGGGCGGTTCATCCCTCCCCTCCGGACCTGAATAAATATGATCAGACAGCTGTCATGGCGCTGTTTTTGTTCAACCAGGCCCTTCCCGAGCTGTTGTTCATCCAGAAAGCGGATGTGGCAGGATATCCCTGGCGCAATCAAATGGCCTTTCCCGGGGGACATGTGGATGAAGCCGATGACAGCCCTATGGAAACCGCGTTGCGGGAGCTGGAAGAAGAACTGGGGATCGTTCCGGAAAATGTGGAAGTCATCGGCTCCATGGGCCATTTCCAGACCATCAATCACAAAGATATCCACGCCTTTACCGGTATCTGGAACCAGCAGGACCCCATCCGGTTCGATCCCGTGGAAATCAGACGGGTGTTTCAGATTCCGGTGCCCCACCTGGCCGACCTGCACCGGGAAAAAAGGTTTCTTGGACAAACCCCGCCGATCATGGATCTGACCTATCCGTTCCAGGATGTGGTCATATGGGGCGTGACGGCAAAAATCCTTCACCACATGCTGGACACATTAATGGATCACTGAGATCAAGAAAAATCACTCATTTTTGTTCCGCCGCCACAACCTGAACCCGATCTTGATCACCAGAAAAAAAGACAGTCCGGCCAGTATTCCCGGAAACCACATATGTTCAACCAGATCCGGTTTTGACCCGGCCACGGTCACCCCGGACAAGGCAAACAAACCGATCACAAACAAAAAGCCCATCAATATCCAGCAGGCACCGGAAGTATCATACCAGGGAATGTATTGTTTTCTGAAAAACGGGAGACGATCTGAACGCATTGCGTTGGGGCCATTCTTTTATTTCAGGGTTGTCAATACCATATATTGTATTTTTTCTCTTGACACACAACAATATATTGGATAATTTGATTTATGTGGATCACATATATCCAGTCCGGATACCCTGTGTCAACACAAAGAAACAATATGTCAATTTGAATCTGATTTCAAGAGGTAGGCCATGTTTGAACAAATAAAGAAACGGGATGGGCGGATCAGCGCATTTGACTCGTCAAAAATCACCAGTGCCATTGAAAAAGCCGGTCTGGCAACGGGTGAATTCAACGGCAGAGAAGCCAAAAGACTGACCCTCAGGGTCTTGACCCTGGCCCGGGACCTGCAGCTGGGCCCGGTGCCGGAAGTGGAAGAGATCCAGGACATCGTGGAACGGGTCCTGCTGGATTCCCCGTTCTACAAGACGGCCAAGGCTTACATCATCTACCGGGAGCAGCACAACCAGATCCGGAAGATCGCCATCCGGGAAAACGTGGACCTCATGGAATCCTATATCTCCCAGATGGACTGGAAGGTCAAGGAAAACAGCAATATGAGCTATTCCCTTCAGGGCCTGAACAATTACATCTCTTCAGATATCACCGCGGAATACTGGCTCAACAAAATCTATCCCCCGCCGGTGCGGGAGGCCCATTACAGCGGAGACATACATATTCATGATTTAAGCCTGCTGTCTGTGTACTGTGTGGGCTGGGATCTTCAGGATCTGCTTCTGGAAGGATTCAAAGGTGTGGCCGGAAAAGTCCAGTCCTCACCACCCAAGCATTTCAGAAGCGCTTTGGGCCAGATCGTGAATTTTTTCTACACCCTCCAGGGGGAAGCGGCCGGGGCTCAGGCCATGTCCAATTTCGACACCCTGCTGGCGCCGTTTGTCAGAGAGGATCAACTCAGCCCCAAAGAGGTGAAGCAGGCCCTTCAGGAGTTTGTCTTCAACATCAATATCCCCACAAGGGTGGGATTCCAGACCCCGTTCACCAACATCACCATGGACCTGAACGTACCGGCCACCCTGGCGGATTCACCGGTCATCATCGGCGGCAAATACCGGGAAGACACCTATGCCGGGTATCAAAAAGAGATGGACATGATCAATGCCGCCTTTGCCGCAGTCATGATGGAAGGAGATGCCAAAGGCCGGGTCTTTACATTTCCCATCCCCACCTACAACATCACCCGGGACTTTGACTGGAACAATCCCAACCTGGAAAACATCTGGAAAATGACCGGCAAATACGGGATTCCTTATTTTTCCAACTTTGTCAACTCCGACATGTCTCCGGAAGATGCCCGCTCCATGTGCTGCCGCCTGCGCCTGGACAACCGGGAGCTGCGCAAACGGGGCGGTGGCCTGTTCGGTGCCAACCCATTGACCGGGTCCATCGGTGTGGTCACCCTGAACCTGCCCCGGATCGGATATCTGGCTGAAAATGAAACCGATTTTTTCCAGCGCCTGGATCATTTGACCCGGGTGGCTGCCGAATCTTTGAGCATCAAGCGCAAGATTCTGGAAAAATTCACCGAGGGCGAGCTGTATCCCTATTCCAAATTCTACTTGAGAAAAATCAAGGAAAACACCGGAGTCTACTGGCGCAACCATTTTTCCACCATCGGTATTCTGGGCATGAACGAGGCCTGCATCAACTTCTTAAACCAGGGGATTGCCACGCCGGAAGGACAGGCATTCGCCGTAAAAGTCATGGATCATTTACGCAAAAACATTGAAACGCTTCAGGCGGAAACCGATGAAATTTTCAACCTGGAAGCCACCCCGGCCGAAGGCACCACCTACCGGTTTGCCAATCTGGACAAAAAAAGATTCTCAGATATCATCTGTGCCAATGAATCAGAATATCAGCAGGGCAGTGATCCGTTCTATACCAACTCCACCCATCTGCCGGTCAATTACACGGATGACCTGTTCGAAGCCCTGGAACTCCAGGATCCGCTACAGACCCGATACACCGGCGGTACGGTCCAGCATCTGTTTCTAGGCGAAGAGGTCCAAGACATCCAGGTGGTCAAACAACTGGTAAGCAAGGTATCCAATACCTTCAAACTGCCCTATTTCACGCTGACGCCCACGTTTTCCATCTGTCCGTCTCACGGCTACATTGCCGGAGAACATGCCACCTGTGATACCTGTCACGCAGAAACGGAAATCTACTCCCGGGTGGTGGGGTATCTGCGGCCGGTGTCCCAGTGGAACAATGGCAAGCAAACGGAATTTGCCATGCGTAAAACATTTAATGTGGCTTCGTAACCATGCATATCGGCGGTTTCCAGAAAAATTCTCTGATCGACTTTCCCGGGACCATTTCCTGTGTGGTGTTTACCATGGGATGCAATTTTATCTGCCCCTATTGTCATAATCCTGAACTGGCGGCCGGCCCGGCAAACGGTACGGGCCGCCTGGACACCACGGATATTTTTTCATTTCTGACGGCCCGAAAAGGACTGGTGGACGGGGTGGTCATCACCGGAGGAGAACCCTGTCTGCAAAAGGATCTGATGGATTTCATCCAGCAGATCAAGCAGATGGGGCTTGCCGTCAAACTGGATACCAACGGATCACGGCCGGCGGTTCTGTCCCGGCTGCTTGACCGCTCTCTGGTGGATTATGTGGCCATGGACATCAAAACCGGGGCGGACAAATATCCTGACATCATGAAACCTTCCGCTGACATGGATTCGGTTTCACAAAGCATCCGTCTTATCATGAATTTCGCCCCTGCCTATGAATTTCGAACCACCTGTGTGCGGCCGTTTATCAATGCAAAAATCATGGAACAGATTGCCGGCCAGATCAAAGGGGCCAAAAAATATGTGCTTCAGAAATGTGTCCGCCACGTCCCCATGATGGATCCAAAATTTTCACAGAACCCGGATCATTTTTTTTCGGACCAGGAGATCCTGGAGCTGAAATCCATTGTTGAAGGCGCGGTTCAGGAAGTACAGGTCCGATAAACAGATTCGATACATGAATGATACCGGTCAGGGTCAGTCCTTTGGAATTGATTGAATGATCTGTTTCGCCACCTGCTCTGGAAACTGTTTTCTGCAGTGAACAGCCAGATCTGCATATCTTTCATATAAAGGGACCCGTTCCCGGTATAAATCATCAATGGTTTTTCCCGGAGAGATGGCCACCCCCCGGGTGATCACATCTGACAACCGGGTTTTAAGCACATCCAGATCAACGGCCAGATAAACGATGACACAGGTTTCAGCCAGATGGCGCATGGCCTCGGGTTTGTATATCACGCTGCCGCCGGTGGCAATCACATGACGGGTGCACTGGATATCCAGAAGATGCTGTTTTTCGATTTCCAGAAACTGTTCCAACCCATGGCGGGCAATGATCTGGGCAAGGGTCTGATGCTCTTTGGCCTGGATCACAATATCCGTATCCATGAAATCAAACCCCATTTTTTTGGCCAGCAGCACCCCCACCGTGCTTTTACCCACGGCCGGCATACCAATCAATGCAATATTTTTTTTATCTTTCATCAATCTGACCTGTTATTTCTGCAATATACCGCTTTTTTATATCAAAAAATTTAATCAAACTAACATACTATCCTTTCTTTGTCTTTGCAAGCCCAAACAAGCGGACACCGCCGATCCCACAGACCTTGACTTTATCTGCCATGAGATCTATTTTAGACAAAAATAACCCTTGTTCACAAAGAAGCTGCGCCGATGAAACCGCCCATTATCTCCATAGCCGGAAAATCCAATGCCGGAAAAACCACCTTTGTGGTAAAACTGATCACTGAACTCACCCAGCGAGGTTACCGGATCGGGTCTGTCAAGCACACCCACCACGACATCGACCTGGATCAAAAAGGAAAAGACAGCTGGCGGCATAAACAGGCCGGTGCAAAAACAACCCTGCTGGTCACGGATCAACACATCACCATGGTCAAAGATGACCCACGGCCTGACATTGAAAAAATGCAGTCGTATCTGTCTGATATGGACCTGATTCTGGCGGAAGGATTCAAACGCCAGCCATTACCCAAAATCGAAATTTTCCGGATGGACGGCCCCCATGATCATCCGTTATTCCTGGATCACCCCGACCTGATCGCATTGGTCACCGACACGACGTTGACGCCATCCGTCCCTGTTTTCGGATTAAATGATATCGGATCCATGGCCACATTTGTCCAGAAACGCTATCTGAATCACCCATGAAAACGCTGGTGCATACCCTGGGCCGGGTCTGTGTCACGGTCTGGATTTGCTTTTTGATCATAAACCAGACAGGACCGGCATTGGGTGACACAGACATGGAATCTTATCATTGCATGACGTCCCTGGACCAGGGGACCATCAACTGGACAAACGGAACCGTCACTGTTACAGGCAAGGCCACCCCCATCATCAACCCGGACAATATTCATGAAGCCGATCCCGGGGCTGCCCGGGCCGATGCCAACCGCCGGCTCATCGAAATCCTCAAGCAGATCACCATATACAATGATCTGACCGTCGGGCAGTTTGCAGCCGGAAACGATGACATCATGGCTGGTATTGAAAAAACGGCCCGGGATGCCGTGATCATCCGCCAGTATTATACATCCGCCCTGGATGTGGAATTAACGGTCCGGACCCGGTTTTTAGGGGGCTTTCTTCAACTGGTTCTACCGGATGAGATCCGGCAGATTCCGAAAATCAATCCGGACATTCTCTCTGAAACCCCGAAGGAATCCGGAAAAATACCTTACACCGGGCTGATTTTAGACGTCCGGAAACTGGATTTCGATCCAGTGCTCTACCCGGTCATTGTCAGTGAACAGGGCGGAACCATTTATTCCGCGGTGTTCATCAGCCGTGAATTTGCCGTACAGCATGGTGTCTGTAAATATATGTGTGCCATGGACAATGCATTGCAGGACCCGCGTGTGGGCAGTCATCCGCTGGTGATCAAAGGGCTCAGAACATCTGGAAAAGAAAACACCGCCATTGTCATCAGCACGGCGGATGCCAAACAGATAGAACAATCCACAGAACGGCATCTGTTTTTAAAACAATGCCGGGTCATTTTTGTGACCGGCAACTGAAATTCATACAAAAAAATCCAAGGATTGATTATGACAGATTTTATTCCGAACCGGGACGATGCATTAAAACTGCTGAAAAAATATAATCAGAAACCCAGTCTGATCCGCCATGCCCTTGCCGTGGAAGCGGTGATGGCCCATTTTGCAGAAAAATTCGGAGAAGATCCGGAAAAATGGCGGGTTGTCGGTCTGGTGCACGACCTGGATTATGAGCAGTTTCCGGACGCACACTGCCATAAATGTGTGGAACTGTTCAGATTACACCACTGGCCCGAAGAATATATCCGGGCGGTCATCAGTCATGGGTGGGGCATCTGCACGGATGTTGAACCCCGGACCCGCCTGGAAAAAACCCTGTACGCCATTGATGAACTCACCGGTCTTGTGGCCAGTGCGGCCCTGGTCCGGCCGTCCAAAAGCATTCTGGATCTCAAGACCAAATCCGTGAAAAAAAAGTTCAAGGACAAGGCGTTTGCCGCCGGGGTTGACCGGGAAGTGGTCAAAAAAGGAGCGGAAATGCTGAACATGGACCTGTCCGATCTGATCACCGAAGTGATTGCCGGCATGCAGCCCGTGGCTGAAGACATCGGGCTTAAAGGGAATCTTTAGCCGCCCGATCCTGACACCAGAAATGCGCTGTTGATTGCTTTTTTCAACAAACCCGGGATCAGGGTGTCAACGCATTGGAAATGGTATCGGCCATTTGGGCCAGATTGTTCAGGTAATCATATGCCAGCGGATCAATGGAAACCACGGCCCCATTGACCGCCTGGGCAATTTTCCGGGCGGCCTGGGCATCAAACTGGGGCTGTACAAAGATAACCCGCGTCGTGATTATCCGGTTGTTCAAGGGATATT
>JAGYOW010000073.1 GCA_018399285.1 Desulfotignum sp. | reverse complement strand
GATTTTTGAAACAGGTCAATCCGGCAGCATTTCTGGCGGATCCGTCCAAAACCGGCATTCAGATGTCACAGATCAATTTTTCAGACTGGACCGGCATCGGTGCGGAACTGCTGATCACCGGCGGGATTGAGGAAAAAGACGGGCAGGTGAAACTGGAACTGCGGCTGTTTGACACATTCAATACCCAGCTGTTGAAAGGTAAAGTCTACACAGGACCGCCGGACCAGGTCCGGCGCATGATTCATCTGTTCTGCGCGGAAGTGTCCCATGTGTTGACTGGTACCTGGGGGGTATTTGCCAGCAAGTTGACCTTTGTTTCCACGGTGGAGGGAAACAAAGAAATTTTTGTGAGTGATTTTGACGGGCACAATCCCGTCCGAATCACCCGCCACAAAAGCATCAGTCTGTCTCCGGCCTGGTCTTCGGACGGACAACGGCTGGCGTATGTGTCCTATGCCGGGGGCAAGCCCGATATTTATATCCGGCATCTGGAACAGGACCGGAACACGGTGATCAACCGGGAGGGCATGAATATCACCCCGGCCTGGATGCCGGGAAAGGATGTACTGGCCGCGGCCTTGAGTTTTTCCGGAAACCAGGAAATATATCTGTTGACCCGGAAGGGAGAAATGATTAAAAAGGTAACCAGCAGCTGGGGTATTAATGTATCCCCGCAATTTTCACCGGACGGTGATAAACTGGCGTTTGTTTCCAACCGTTCCGGAAACCCGCAGATCTATATTCAGGATCTGACATCCAACGAGGTCAACCGGGTGACGTTTCAGGGAAAATATAACACGTCTCCGGCCTGGTCCCCGGATGGAAAGAAAATGGTTTATGTGGGGATTGAGAAAAACCGGATCGATCTTTATTTGATGCGGCTCGACAAAGGCCCGGGCATGCCGGTGCAACTGACCCGTGACCAGGGAGACAATGAGGATCCGGCATGGTCACCGGACGGCAACCTGATCATTTTTACATCCACCCGTGACGGCCAGGGTCCGGGCCTGTTTGTGATGACGGCAGCCGGAACCGACCAGCGCAGGCTCATGAAGATGTCGGGTCGCCAGACCCAGCCCCGCTGGTCAGGACCCCTGACATATAAAGAATAAAGTAATCACCAGGTAAGTCAATCAATCAAGGAGGTCGTGATGAACAAAAAATTGGGATTTCATCTTTTGATGGCAATTCTTGTGGCTGGACTTTTTTTGACGGCATCCTGTGCCAAAAAAACAGTGGTATCCGATGCTACCAGCATTGAAGACCAGGCACAGACAGATGCGGAAGCCGCTGCTGCCAAAGCAGCCAGAAAAGCGGAAGCGGAACGGATCCGACAGCAGGAAATTCAGGAGGAAGCCGCCAGAAAACAAGCCCTGACTGAAGCCGCCCAAACCCGTTTTCTGAATCAGAACATCCATTTCGAGTATGACAGCGCCCAACTGACGGACACGGCAAGAGCACTGCTTCGGGAAAAAGCGGACTGGCTCAAGTCCAATCCGGAACACAAAATTGTCATTGAAGGGCACTGTGATGAAAGGGGAACCACGGAATACAACCTGGCCCTGGGCGAACGGCGTGCCAGTGCAGTGAAACAATATCTGCAGGATCTGGGTATTGGATCATACCGGATGATCACGGTCAGCTACGGGGAAGAACGGCCTCTGGATCCGGGCCAGAACGAAGTAGCGTACAGCAAAAACCGCCGGGCTCAGTTTGTCCTGAAATAACAGCCGGTGTGTGAATTCACCAGGGTCCGGCGGATATCCAACGCATATCCGGCCGGACCCTGGCTGTTTATTCAGGCTAGGAGAAGATCATGAGAACCCATATTTTACAAATTTGCGCCATACTGTTGATACTTCCGCTGACAGGATGTGTGGCAACGGATCAATACCGGATACTGGAGAATCGTGTCAATGCCCTGGAAATGGAAAACACCCGGGTGAATCTATTGTGGAGCCAGTTGGCGGAACAGTCATCCGTTATTGAAGATCTGGAAAAAAAAGTGAAGGCCCTTGATCAGACATCCCGGGAAGATATTGCAGACATCAATCAGGATCTGCAGCAGGTGCATAAAAAATACGGGGAGCTTCAGGGGATGATGGAAGAAACCGCGTATCAGCTGGGTCGCACAGATCCGGATTCCCGGACAAATCTGACACAGGTTCTGGAACAGATGGACCGGGCTGTTTCCCGCAATCACACCCGGCTCACCCGGGTGGAAACCTATCTGGGGTTTGAGCCCACGGTGCCGGGGACCAGTGACACAAATTCATCTGATGCCGCCGCATCATCTGATGCGGATGCCGGTCAGACGTCGGCAGCGCCGGTTTCCGACAAAGCTGCTTACGAACAGGCCAAAAAGACGTTTGATGACGGGGATATGGAAACCGCCCGGATTCAGTTTGAAAATTTTATCAACTCATTTCCCAATTCTCCATATGCCGGCAATGCCCGGTTCTGGATTGCAGACAGCTATTATGTGGAAAAATGGTATGAAAAAGCCATTCTGGAATATCAGAAAGTGCTTGAACAGTATCCGGACTCCAATAAAGCTGCGGCAGCCCGCCTCAAACAGGGATACTCTTTTGCCGAGCTGGGGGAAAAGGCCAATGCCCGGCTGATATTAAATGAACTGATTTCCCGGTATCCGGATTCCAGGGAAGCGGAATTTGCGAAAAATAAACTTGAAACACTGAAGTGAGAGGCGGATCGATCAAGGTAGTGGGAATTGACCCGGGTCTGGCCGGCACCGGTATCGGGGTGGTGGAAGGAGATGCCCGGGCGGTAGCTCGATATTCGTTCGGTTGTGTGGCCACGTCATCCGCAGACCCACTTCCTTTTCGGCTGGACATCATCTATACACGTATCAGTACGTTTCTGTCGGACCAGGTCCCGGATCTGGTGGTGATTGAAGATATTTATTCTCTGGACAAATATCCGGGGTCCGGAATCCTGCTGGGAAAAGTTTCCGGTGTGCTTTTGGTGGCCGCATACCGGGCCGGGGTTCAAGTGGAGGAAATTGCTGTGCGGGAAGCCAAAAAAATTGTCTGCGGCAATGGAAATGCCGACAAATTTCAGATGGAACGATCCGTGCGGCACTTTTTGAATCATCCGGAACCCATTCGGCCGTTCCATGCGTCCGATGCCCTGGGACTGGCCATCACCGGATATTTCCGGTACAGGAAAAATGATAATGATCGGATATCTTGAAGGCCGACTTTTGGATGGGGATGATACTGATGCCATTCTGGTGCTGGCAGGGCAGGTGGGGTATGAAATTCTGGTCAGCCCGTTTACCCGGGCCCAGGTGATGGCCCAATCCAAAGACACTTCGGTTCAGCTTCATATTTATTATCATGTCACCGAACGCCAGCCCAAACCGATTCTGATCGGATTTCTGGAAAAAAAAGACAAGGCATTTTTTCAATTGTTTATTTCCGTTTCTGCCATCGGACCCATGAAAGCGGTCAAGGCCATGATCCGTCCGGTGGGTGAAATTGCCGCCGCCATTGAGGACAAACAGGTGTCTTTGCTGGCAAAACTGCCCGGCATCGGCGTGCGGACGGCTGAGAAAATCATTGCCACCCTGCATGGTAAAACCCGGGAATTTGCTGAAAGAACAGCATCCCGGACTTTGGAGACTTCAGATCCGCCTTCCCCGGACAATCCGGAAACCGTGGCGCTGGTGACCGGCGTGCTGGTGGACCAGCTGGGACATTCCCCGGCCTCAGCCCAGCGCATGATCCGGGCCGCACTTGAGAAAAATCCCGGTATCCAGACTCCGGAAGCGCTGCTGGATGCCATTTACCAGGAAGGAGCCTGAACATGACCGATGATATTCTGTCTTATCAGTCGGATGTCAAAGGCGTGGTCACGGCCCAGCCGATCCCGGAAGACCGGGCCCCGGATATGGTGTCTCTGCGGCCTGAACGATTTGAGGACTATGTGGGTCAGACCGCCACCGTGGAAACATTGAAAATTGCCATTCAGGCCGCCAAACTCAGAAATGAGCCATTGGACCACATTCTGCTCCACGGACCGCCCGGTTTGGGGAAAACCACCATCTGCCACATCATTGCCAATGAAATGGGAAAAGATCTCACCATCACATCCGGCCCCACCCTGGAAAAAGGCGGGGATCTCATGGGTATTTTAACCCATCTTTCGGACGGGGAGTTTCTGTTCATCGATGAAATTCACCGGATTCCCAAAGTGGTGGAGGAATTTCTGTATCCGGCCATGGAAGATTTTGCCGTGGATTTTGTGTTTGACAAGGGCATTCATGCCAGAAGCCACCGGTATCGGCTGAGGCGGTTTGTACTGGTGGGGGCCACCACCCGGGTGGGGCTGCTTTCCTCACCGTTGCGGGACCGGTTCGGCCTGTTCCGGACCCTGGATTTTTATACACCCGAAGAACTGGTGGTCATTATTCAGCGGTCGGCCCGGCTGCTGGAGACCCAGATTACCGATGACGGGGCGTTGTCTCTGGCTAAACGGTCCCGGGGAACCCCGCGGATTGCCAACCGTCTGCTCAAACGGGTGCGGGATTTTGCCCAGGTCCGGTCCGACGGCCGGGTAACCCGGGATACGGTTCAGGCGGCCCTGACACTGGAGGGCATCGACCATCTGGGCCTGACCGTTCTGGACCGCAGCTACCTGGAAACCATCATCGATTTTTATCACGGAGGACCGGTGGGCATTGAAGCCATTGCCGCCACCCTTCAGGAGGAAACCGATACCCTGGTGGATGTGGTGGAACCCTTTTTGCTGAAAATCGGCCTGGTTCTGCGTACTTCCAGCGGCCGGAAAGCCTCGAATCCTGCATATCAACATCTTAAAAAAGTCCTGGGAGATGCTTCTAGGTAACTTGCAACTTATGACACGTATCTTTTTGTTGTTCGTCTGGATGGTTACAGCATGTATGCCCACACTGGCCGAATCCCAGCCGGCCGCAGTCATCTCCCTGCCTTACGGGGAACATGCCATTCTGGTGGAAAAACAGACCCAGCGGTTTTATGTCTATCAGAATGATCCTGAATCGTCACAATTCATCCGGGTGCTGGAAACCGATTGCTCCACCGGAGAAGTTTTCGGTCCGAAAGAAAAGGAAGGGGACAAAAAAACCCCGGAAGGCATCTATTTTCTCATTGATGAGCATGAAGAAAGGGATCTGACACCGATTTACGGTTCCAAGGCATTTCCCACGGACTATCCCCATCTGCTGGACCGGCAGCAGGGGAAAACCGGGTATGCCATATGGATCCACGGCACTGATAAACCTTTGAAACCCATGGACAGCAACGGGTGTATCGCCCTGGAAAACAGGGATGTGACCCGCTTGTCCGATTATGTCACCCGCTTTGTCACGCCGGTGATCATCCAGGAGACCATCCAGCATGCATCGCCTGAAGCGCTGGCAGCATGGGAAACTGCCGTGACCCGGTTTCTGGACAAATGGGTCCGAATCCAGATGACAGGAACGGCCGGAGAATACGGGGCCCTGCATTTGCCCGGAGCATATCCGGCCCGTTCCGACTGGGAGGCATGGGACCGGCAGCGGCAGCTGGCGGCAGCGTCGGGAAAACCATTGCAGGCCCGGACATCGCGAACAGGTATTTACCGGTTTAATGACACCCTGGTGGTGGCCCTGGATTTTTCCCTGATCCAGGGGCAGGAGTATCTGGTGCTGGGCCGGCGCAAACTGTTTTTACAGGCAAAGGTCCCTGAAGCACTCTGGATTGCGGCGGATGAGTTCCAGGATCTGGCCCAGCCCCGCCCGTCTCTGGCGATTCTGGTGACCGGGGCGGTTCAGTTGCAGGATTCAAGATAAATTTTGCTTGACAATAAAGGGATTTTTCTATAATTATATCTGGATTATGTTTATGAATGAGGAGCAGTGAAACAGTGAAGAAATATACGTACAGTGCCAAAAGAGCGGATAACCAGGAAAACTGGTGTGTGATCGATGCAGCGGACCATGTATTGGGAAGACTGGCATCCCAGGTGGCTTACCGGATTCGGGGCAAGCATAACCCTTTGTATACGCCCCATGTGGATACCGGAGACTGGGTGGTGGTCATCAATGCGGATAAAATCCGTTTGACCGGAAACAAGCTGGATCAGAAAAATTACTACCGACACTCCGGGTATGTGGGAAGTCTGAAATCCCAGACAGCCAGAGAAATGCTGGAAAAGAACCCGACAGAGATTCTGAGAAAAGCGGTTCAGGGCATGCTGCCCAAAAATCGGCTGGGCAGAAAATTGAACAAAAAATTGTTCGTTTATGCCGGCGATCAGCATCCCCATGTGGCTCAAAAACCTGAACCCGTTGAAATTAAAGAATAAAGGACGCGATAAGATCAATGGAAAATGGAAACGTGTTTTACGCGACAGGAAAACGGAAAAAATCCATAGCCAAAATCTGGCTGTTACCGGGTACCGGAAAAATGATGGTGAATGACCGGGATCTGGATGATTATTTTGATATCGGGGTCAATCGGGATGCGCTGGCAGCCCCTCTTTCACTGACACAGATGGATGATGCATTTGATGTCCGCATCCGCGTGATGGGCGGCGGTCAGACCGGTCAGGCAGGCGCAGTCCGTCAGGGATTGTCCAAGGCCCTGGTTCAGGTGGACCCGGAACTGAGAGGCGTGCTCAAGAATGCGGGATTTCTGACCCGGGATTCCCGTCAGAAAGAGCGTAAAAAATACGGTCAAAAAGGGGCCAGAGCCAGTTTCCAGTTTTCCAAAAGATAAGATTTATCTGTTTTACGACCTGGAGACGTCGGGCCTTGACCCGGCGTTTGACCAGGTCTTGTCCTTTGCCGGGATCCGCACGGATTCCCGGCTTCGGGAAATTGATCGAACCTGCCTGACCATCCGGCTTCGCAAAGATATCATTCCATCTCCAGGCGCCTTTGTCACCCATTGTCTGTCTTTTGAAGATCTGTCAGACGGGCAGTGCGAGTATCAGGCCGCCCGGACGCTTCATGAGCTGTTCAATACCCCGGGTACTGTCAGTCTGGGGTATAATTCCTTAGGGTTTGACGACGAGTTTTTGCGGTTTCTTTTCTACAGGAATCTGCTGGAGCCTTATACCCATCAATATGCCAATGGCTGCTCCCGGGCGGATATCCTGCCGGTTGCCGCCCTGTATAAACGCTTTTCCACCCCGCCTGCGATTCAATGGCCCTGTCTGGACAACGGTCGGCCGACACTGAAACTGGAACATATCGCCAGAAAAAATCAGTTCAAAACCTCCGGGCCGGCCCATGACGCCCTGGCAGATGTTGAAGCCCTGGTGGCCCTGTGCAGACGGTTTGCCCTTCAATCCGACATGTGGATGTATGCACTGGGTTTTTTTGACAAGCAGACCGATCTGAAACGGGTGGAAACCATACCTGAGGCCTGCCGAATCCAGGATCATTTTTTTCGCAACGCATTGATGGTGTCATCCTCATTCGGTCCGGACGCCGGGTATCTCGCCCCGGTGATGCATATCGGCGGTGCCATTCCCTATACCAATCAGCAGCTGTGGGTCCGGCTGGACCGGCCCGAGTGCGGGGAGATCGATCCGGACACCGGTCAATTTAACTGGTTTCCGGTACGGAAAAAACCGGCGGATCAGTGGCTGGTGCTGCCGGCTCTGGACCGGTTCACAAACAAATTGACGGAAACCGCCCGGAAAACAGCCGGGGATGTGATTGCCAGGTTCCGGGAAAATGTTTCCGTTTTTCTGGATACCATTGAAGTTCATCGCGCATATGCCTATCCCGAGATTCCGGACATGGACCCGGACGCGGCCCTGTACCAGGATGGATTTTTTACTGCATCGGAGAAAAAGGATATCGCCCGGTTTCATGCGGCCGGCCCGTTTGATAATACGGACATCAGCACCCTGTCCCGGGTGATGACAATATTGCGCACTCCCCGGGTCAAAACTTTGGCCGCCCGGATTCTGTCGCGAAATTATCAACTGCCGGCGACACCGGAGTTCAAGGCCCATCTTGAAAAATTGTCATCCGGCGGAAAAATTTTTGGATTTCGCGGTGAAGAAAAACTGACACTGCCCGGAGCTGCTAATAGTCTGTCAACGCTGGTGATGGAACAGGAAACACTGAATACACGCCAGCACCAGGCATTGGATCATATTGACGCATACCTTTGCGAATGGCAGACAATGATTTTAAAAGGATAGCCCCTCCGGACAGTATCCGGCAGTCGCACGCCGGGGCCGGATACAGCCCGGAGGAGATGAAGCTGGTGAAAGGCGTGTTACTTTACCGCCTCTTTCAAAGCCTTTCCAGGGATGAATTTGGGAACATTTCTCGCCGGGATGTTGATCTCTTTTCCGGTCTGGGGATTTCTACCCTTTCTGGCTTTTCTTTCTGCCGTCTTAAAGGTACCGAACCCGACCAATGTCACGGAATCATTGCTGGCAAGCGCATCGGTGACTGCCTGAACCATACAGTCAACAGCCTTCTGGGCATCTTTTTTACTTTCCAGTACTTCAGAAACCTTGTTGATTAAATCGCCTTTGTTCATCTTGTTCACTCCTTTTTTTTGTTTTGGAAGGACAAATTTGTTTTCAAATGTCCAAAACCGCGTTGCCTGAGGGTTATACTCATTTGAATCAGCTTCAGCGGTACGTTACGTCGTTGTGCCGGGTGTGTCAAGTATTTATTGCTATTTTTTTAAAAAAAACCTTATTTGAAGGGGTTTTACAGCATAAAATCAGTGAACAGCCCAAAAAAAATACCAGTTTAACAGGGGATCGCCGAAAAATACATAAATCAGTGCTCCTGCAGAAAGGTACGGACCAAAAGGGATTTGCATCTGCTTGTCCGCCTGTCTGTGTCTGATCATTCCTGCAATTCCTATCCCGGTGCCCAGAATGGATCCGGCAAACAAAGTGAAAAAAACACCGGTCACTCCGGTGAGTGCACCGATCATAGCCAGCAGTTTGATATCACCGCCGCCCATGCCTTCGGCTCTGCGGAGCAGAAAATAGATCAAAGCCACTGCGTAGAGAATGCCCCCGCCCGCAAGAATGCCCCAGACAATGCCCATCGGCGGCCGGTTCAGAACAGCCCACGCCAGAAAACCGAAAATGGCGATACCCGGGAGACTGATGCGGTCCGGAATAATCCGGAAGGCAATGTCAATGCCGGAAACCACTACCAGGGTGGCGGCAAATGCAAACCAGACCACGGCTTCCAGGGTCGGCCCAAAAGTCAGATATGTCAATACGGCCAGCAGCCCTGACATAATTTCCACCACCAGATACTGCAGGGAAATGCGATGTCTGCAGAACCGGCAGCGTCCTTTGAAAACCAGAAAGCTGATCACGGGGATGTTGGCATAAAAGGGCAGGGGGTGTCCGCAGTCCGGACAGGCCGATCCTGGAAACACAATGGACATGTCCCGGGGAATCCGGTAAATGCACACATTTAAAAAACTGCCGATACAGGCACCGAAAA
>JAGYOW010000072.1 GCA_018399285.1 Desulfotignum sp. | reverse complement strand
GATTTAGTTTTTCAACCGGTTCCGTTAATTTTGATGGAGAAGAAAAACGATGAAAATTCTGGTGGGATACCAAGGCGCCAACGTGGGAAAAGACCTGATAGAAATTGCGGCCCGTCATGCCCGGGCGTTTGACGGGCAGGTGATCGTGGTGACGTCCATGAAAGGGGGGGGCAATACAGATCCAATGGAGATCAAGGCGGCGGAAGACAATCTGGAAGGAATCAAGCCGTTTTTTAAAGAAAAAAATATCCCCTGCGACACCCATCTGCTGGTCAGGGGCATGGAACCGGGTGAAGATATTGTGGCATTTGCTGAAGAAAACAAGGTGGATGAGATCATTATCGGTGTCCGGAGCCGGTCCAAAGTGGGAAAACTTCTGTTCGGCTCCACATCCCAGGTGGTGATTCTGCAAGCCAACTGCCCGGTGGTGACGGTTAAATAATGGAAGTGATCCGGCAGTTCAAAGCCCTTTCCGACCCCACCCGGCTTCGCTTGCTTCATATTCTCAATGAAGTGGAACTCAATGTCAATGAAATCGTTTCCATTGTGGACATGATTCAGTCGGGAGTTTCCCGGCATTTGAAAATTCTGCTGGAATCCGGTCTGCTGGTGGCCAGAAAAGAAGGCAGTTTCATGTATTACAATGCCAATATGGATCCTGAAAACCGGTCATTGATTCAGCTGGCGTGCTCCCGGATCCAGAACGACCCGGTGTGCGCGCAGGACATTGAAAAAGCCCGGCAGATCATCATGATCCGCAAAAACAGAACCAAACGGTTTTTCAGTACTGTGGCGCCCCAGTGGGAAGGTCTGAAAAAGGAAATCCTGGGCAGTTTTAATTTAAATGCAGTACTGAAACAGCGGATCGCGGCGCGCCAGGGTGTGGCGGATTTAGGGTGCGGCACAGGAGAGCTTCTCGGCCAGCTGGTCCGGAATCATAAGGGCATGCTCATCGGTGTGGATGCCTCCCCTGAGATGCTGGAACAGGCCCGGATCAAACTGCCGGATATGCCGTCCATTGAGTTGCGTCTCGGAGAGGTGGAACATCTGCCCATGAAAGACCAGGAAGTGGATACCGTGGTCATGAGCATGGTGCTGTATCATATTCTTCAGCCGGAAAAAGCCATCCAGGAAGTGTTCCGGGTGCTCAAGCCCGGGGGGAAGCTGATCCTGGCTGATTTTGACCATCATCATCAGGAACAGATCAAGGAAATTATCGGTGGTACCTGGCTGGGATTTACAAAAGACCAGGTGGAAACCTGGCTGACCAAAAGCGGATTCCAATTGCAGTCCACAGAACGGTTTGCCGTGGAGCGGGGATTGCACATCCATGTGTTTTCCGCTGGAAAATGAATTTTTCATGAAAAATTAAGGAGACACCATGACAGTGCCAGTTATTCTGGCAGGCGGTTCCGGCACAAGGCTGTGGCCCCTGTCCAGGGAACTTTACCCCAAACAGCTGATCAATATGTACAACCGGCATACCATGCTTCAGAACACGGTGCTTCGCCTCAGCGACCTGGAGGGGATGGATACCCCCCTGATTGTATGCAATGATGTGCATCGGTTCATGACTGCGGAACAACTTCAATTGATACAGGTGGTCCCCAGGGCCATCATTCTGGAACCTGCGGCAAAAAATACAGCCCCGGCCATTGCCCTGGCCGCTATTCAGCTGACCGCTCAGAATCAGGACCCGGTGATGCTGGTGTTACCGGCTGACCATCGGATCAATGACGTATCCGCGTTTCACCGGGGTATTGAACAAGGAAAAACCCTGGCGGATGAGGGATATCTCATCACCTTCGGGATAGTCCCGGATACGCCTGAAACCGGGTACGGGTATATTCAGAAAGGGGATTCTCTAAAAGACAATGCCTGCCGGATTCAGCGGTTTGTGGAAAAACCGGACCTGAACACGGCCAAAACTTACCTGTCTTCCGGGGATTACTGCTGGAATTCCGGCATGTTCATGTTCAAGGCTTCCACCATTTTAAAGGAACTGTCTCTCCATGCTCCGGATATGGTGGATATCTGCCGCAGGGCTGTGGCCAATGGGCGGCAGGATCTGGATTTTTTCCGGGTGGATCACACGATTTTCGAACAGATTGCCGCAAATTCCATTGATTATGCCGTGATGGAAAAAACTGAAAAAGGCGTGATGGTGTTTCTGGATGCGGGTTGGAATGACCTGGGATCCTTTGATGCCCTATGGCAGACCGAAAAAAAAGATACCCATGCCAATGTGATCAAAGGCGATGTGCTGGTCCATGATGTGACCGATTCCTACATCAATGCCCAGAGCCGGCTGGTGGCTGCAGTGGGTCTGGATTCCGTGGTGGTGGTGGAAACCGGGGATGCTGTGCTGGTGTCTCCCAGAGACCGGGTTCAGGATGTCAAGCAGATCGTGAAACAGCTCAAATCCCGGGGCCGCAAAGAGTCCAGCACCCATGCCAAGGTGTATCGGCCCTGGGGAGATTATGAGACCATTGATCAGTCTCACCGGTATCAGGTGAAACGGATCACGGTGAAGCCCGGTGCCAAACTGTCGCTGCAAAAACATTTTCACCGGGCCGAGCACTGGACCGTGGTATCCGGAGCAGCCATCGTGACCCGGGGGGAAGAAACCCTGCTGCTCAAAGAGGATCAGTCCACCTATATTCCTCTGGGAACGGTTCATCGCCTTGAAAATCCCGGAAAGATCCCGCTGGAACTCATTGAGGTCCAGTCCGGGCCGTATCTGGGAGAAGACGATATTGTCCGGCTGGATGATGTTTACGGCAGAGAGCATGAAAAAGAAAAGGTTGCAAAACTACAAAAAGACAAAACCGTTTTAAACACACATGTGCATGGAAAAAACAGCAATAAACACTAAGTTTGGTTATGGCCATGGCTGACATGATTTCCGGGAAACCATGAAAGGTAAATTCTTCACAACATGCCTGACCCCGACCCCACTTTGCCCAGACGATTACCGGCATGTGCGAACACAATGAACTGGCGCGTTGGGATTTAATATCAATAAATCCATCCCCGCTCACGCTGACGGAAAATCTGCTCTGAAGATCTGAATATCACGTTTGACCGGAGTGTGATGGATGCCGACATCTACCTGGGAGGACCGGTCTACGTCCGGGGTATTTGTGCTTCTCGACGGTCCGCCTCATCTGAAGAAACCCTGCAGGTAACGGACTGGCTGGCCTGGAGCAATCTTATTCGTGCCATTATGGTTCGGAAAATGAATCTAGCCGATTTACGCGATCACGCTGGCCAGGCTGGCTGGGGACCCATGGCTGGACGCAATGAACCGCATGACAATGCCCGGCTGACCTGTCCCATGACCTGGGGACGTCGTGTTTGAAACCGTGTGACCTTGAAATACGAAAAAGCCATGATGCTGATTTCCGAATGACCACACCCACTGATACATACCTGCCGGTTGCGGCCATTAGTTTCCGATATTCTGTCGGTGATCGATAACATGGAAATGGTTCCTCCACTGGCGGGACGACATGTGCTGGAACCATTAAAACCGGTTGCAGGAAATTCCTGAACAGATACAGTCCAACCCGGATTAAAAACTGCCGTGGTGGAGGATCAAACTGAAAAAGTACATTGATTAACGCCATGACCGGAAAAGAGGTGGTGGGGTTGGGGGCCGGGGGTGGTCACGGCAGTCACTACCCGGATCCGCAAAGGTAAAAAACCGGGCCATCCTGTTTCTCAAATCCTGGGATGATATCAATCAGACCTGAAAAAATGTGCTGAGATGTTTCCTGAAGATGGCAGCTCTTCCTTGAACGTGAATCCGAAACCTTGATTTGCGGCGAAAAAAGGGATCAGGATTTTTTAAAACAGGTGTATGGCAAACTGGTTCAGGCGTTTCGTCACAAAACCAGGGAATCCGTCCTGAGACCCTGGTGATCCGCAATGCCCTGCGGGCAGGCGACACCTGCAAAGATCCGGTGAGCGGACCGGGAAAAACAGCCGATTTTTGAAGGTCGGCAGTTTGCGGACCACAAACTATTCACCGCGATGCGGCCACCGCCTTTGCGGCGGATGCGTGTCTTGAACCGTTCGGTAAATCTTTGGATTCCCGGGCTGGAACTGGCCGACCGCCAGGAGCGATTCCACAGGATCCCGGCCAGTTGAGCCGTATGGTGACCTACCTTCAGCAGGCCAACCTCACTTGTTTACTGCATCAGCCCAGAACCGGGACTGCGACGGTCGGATATGCGGTTTTTAAAGATCATTCAAGGGTATGGGGCTGAAAAACATCCCGTTTGTGAATAACCGCACCCGTCTCGAACATGAACACTGATGACCTGCTTGGCCAGTGGAACAGAACACGCGCCAGGGGAGCTTTATTTTTGCTGATTCACCGGAGAGTTGCATTCATTTTCCGCGCTCATGCGCCTGTTTTGCGCCATGGAAAAATTGAGCTGGCGGAACCGGAAACGTCTGGCCCCGTGGCAGGAAGATCCGGTCATGACATCCTGGTGCAGCGAAATGCTGAACGATTTGATGCATCGCCTGTCCGACTGTTGTCCCGGCGGCATCACCAACCGCTGGTGTCCAATCATCTGAGCGGTTGTTTCCGCTACGTGCACCGCCCTGAAAATAAAGCGCGCGCCTTGTTTCTGATGGATTGAATGCACCTGGGGATGACTGGAACAGACCCGAAAAAGATCGCCCGGATCACCAAAGATATGTGAAGCAGCTTGAAACCATCGTGAAAAACGCCGTTCCGGGCGCTGTGGCCGGCCCGACCCAGCTTGAAACCGATCTGATGGTGGCGTCGCCAAAGATGCCAGCCGGATCCTAAAATATGGCGCTCGTGAACCAGACGCCGCTGGATACGGCCCCGTATCAGGAACTGAAGCGAAAGAACTAGACCGGTGGAAGATTGTATCTGATGTTCCAGGACTTCTTAAAGATCCCTGAACTGTTTGTATTGACTGATATTCTGCCCGACATCAACACATTGGCGGCCCGTCAGGAAGACAGAATACAATCGTATTAACCCTTCTGGATACCTACCGCATCCATCTTCAAAATTTCCCGGTCTCTGGTCAGTCCGAAGACACGGATATCCAGTTTCAGATGGCGGCCCACCAACCGGCACTGGATCGTTTTGTGGATGTTCAGGCCATCAAGAAGATTCCAGGACTGACTTGCCGGATGACACCATGATGCCCCGGTATTCGGGCTGATCCAGACCCAGGTTCCTGACCGGCCTGGGCATCACGCGTTTGTCACCCGGTTCTTCGTGCTTTGGTTGACAACAGCAATCGTTTCATTGAATTCCTGGGCTGATGTTTATGCCCGGCGGATCAAAAACAGGACCTTGCTGGGGACTGAGCCCAGATCGAGCAATTTCATCTCCGGTTGAAAAATCAGTATTTCATGCCGTTGATCCGGCGGTGACCCGATGTCACCGACAAGATCCATGAGCGGTTTTCATCAATCCCCGGATATGGATCTGGATGATGCCGCGTGTGGTTGATCAGGCAAAAAGCCAGGACCTGAGCAGGAAAAAGTGACCGATGGTACACAGCTTCAACAGATCTGCCGGAAGATTCTGATTAAAAGAAGCGGATACCATTAACAATTCGGTCTGCCAACTGGTCCGGTGAAAAGGAAATCCGGCGGAACAATTTGTTTCCAGTGTCCGGGTCATCCGCCATTACTTCGGCGATGCGATCCTGAGATCGTGATGGCCGCATGTGTCCTGAATGTATTCCAGACGTTGGGCAAGGGACACGATGGTGTCGTGAAGCACCCGTTTGTCCGCATAATTGACGATTTCCTGTTCCGTGACCGGGGTGTTTTCCTTCCAGTCATCCAGGATGACATGCTGGCGGATGATGTTTCCCACTTCCGGATAGCCCAGGGTTTCGAGCAGATCTCCGCCGGTTTCAGAATGCCGTTCCCCGGTTTTAAAACTGCGGGTTTTGGTGATATCGTGGAGCAGGGCTGCGGCAGTGGCCAGATGAATATTCAACAACGGCGTGGTCTGGTTCACATGTCGGCACAAGCACAACGTGACATTGCTGACCATGATGGAATGATCGATAATATGGTCCATCATTCCCATCTTCCGGATGATCTGAAAGCATTGGTTGTGAGAGGGTATTTTCATAAAATTCTGTTGCAGTTATACGCGGTATTGATATGATAGAAAAGGTTTTTTTACAACACAGGTGCCAGGTATGTTAGAAAAAATAATTTCCGGCGGCCAGACCGGTGCGGATCAGGCGGCACTGGATGTGGCGCTTAAATACAATATTCCCTATGGCGGATGGATTCCTAAGGGAAGAAAAACCGAAGCCGGCCCTCTGCCGTCACGATACCGGTTGTCGGTCATGCCGACGTCTGATTACCGGGACCGGACCCTTCAGAATATTCTGGACTCCCAGGGAACGGTTATTTTGTACCACGGACGTCTCATGGGCGGATCCAGACTCACCCGGGAACTGGCAAAAACCCAGAAAAAATCCTGTATTGCCATTAATCTGGTTACCCATGATCCGTTTGAAGCGGCGGTGATGCTTCAATCATTTGTGGAGGACCTGAAGATCGGTGTGTTGAATGTTGCAGGCCCCCGGGCCAGTCATGATCCGGATATCTATATGGATGTCAAGATGGTTCTGGAGATTCTGGCGTACCTGCTGTTTCTGGCACAGGAGATCACCTGGCCATATGACATGGCGTTGGATGTGGACCCGGTTTTCCCGGATTCCGTGGATGCGGCGGTGGATCAGGTCATGTCGGATCTGTCTCTGAAATCAAAAACCGCTGTGGCAAGGCTGGATCCGTCGGATATTCAGACCGTGTATTTCTCCTGGGTGGATGCCCTGCGGTTCCGGCTGGGTCTGGATACCGGAAACACGGCGCTGGTGGATGCCTGCCAAAGGGATGCAGATGTGCCTTATTTTACAATTGAAGATGCGGTCATGGTCATTGTCAAAGCGGTGAAATCCGCCTGTGAACAGGCCTGCCGGCTGCGGGTCGTTCAATGATACCCATCCGGGACAACCAGGTGTCCGACTGTGTTCCTGTGGTCACGTATGGATTGATGGGTATCAATTTGCTGGCCTGGCTGTTTCAGACCCAGGTGGGACCGGCCAGTGAGACCTTTTATTATCTTTATGGACTGGTACCGGCCAAGTACACGATTCACGAGATGTCCCGGCATTTTTCCGGGTTCAACCAGGTGTATTCTTTGTTCACTTACATGTTTCTGCATGGGGGATTCTGGCATCTGCTGGGAAACATGTGGTCTTTGTATATTTTCGGGGACAATGTGGAAGCCCATTTCGGTTCTTTGCGTTTTTTGGGGTTTTACGTGCTGTGCGGTCTGATTTCCGGGGCATTTCATTTTTTGCTCAATCCGTTTTCCATGGTCCCCACCATTGGCGCCAGCGGGGCCATTGCCGGTGTCATGGGTGCATATTTCATGCTGTATCCCCGGGCCAGGATTCTGACACTGATCCCCATCATCATCATTCCCTGGTTTGTTGAAATTCCCGCATTCATTTTTCTGGGATTCTGGTTTTTGATTCAGTTTCTGAACGCTGCCGGTGAAGGTGCCGGGGCAGGGATTGCCTGGTGGGCACATATCGGAGGATTCATCGCCGGTCTGGTGCTGGTGAAACTCAACCGCCAGGTTCCCGGAACCGGTGCCCGGCAGAAAATTCAACAGTACACCCGAAAACAGCATACCCCAAAACTTCAGACCATACTGGCCACCCCGGCTTCCGACGAATCTGATCTGTACGGCACTATCGAGGTGTCGTCTCTGGAAGCGTTGACCGGTACAAGGAAATTGATCACCATCCCCTGGGGGTTTTCCAAACCTTTGTACCGGGTCACCATTCCCCCGGGGGTTAAACAAGGGAACCGGCTGCGCCTGGCCGGCATGGGCCGGTCATTGCCTGGAAAGCCCAAGGGAGATATGTTTTTAACCATACGGATCAAAAATGCGATTTAAATCTTTGAGCATAAAACTGCTGATGATTCTGGGTGCGGTGGCCCTGGTTCTGGCCATCCTGGCCGTCAACCTGCCCTGGGTGGCCCAGTGGTTCATTGAATATCGGTATGGGACGTTGTTGTCATCACAGCACATGCAGTTCAAGGTGTCGCATGTGGGAAAAAACCGGACACTGATTTCGGACTTGAAATGGGGCAAGGATATGTCAGCGGATCTGGTATCGGTTTCGTATGCGTTTGACGGCTGGGGTGTGCCGGCACTCAAACACCTGACTTTGTCCGGTCTGACAATCAATGCGGTGCATGATTCCGAGCAAGGTGTTTTAATCGACACTGTTTCCCCGGGCAGCCCGACCCCGTTGCCGCCTCATTTGCGGGATAGTGCATCAGCGGATTTCAAAACCAGGGCCGCATCCTATGTTTCGTATCTGCCGGAACAGATTGAAATAAACAATGCCCGGCTGATACTGAAAATGAATCAAGGGGTCACAGTGATCCCTTTTAACGGCACCCTGGCAATGAACAAATCCGATCAGCAGATGGTGTGTGAGGCAGAATTTTATCCCTTTGGTCAGCAGGTGACGTTGAAAACAAGGGTTCATGCCGTGGCCGGCCTTGAAACATTTCATCTGAAAGCCCGGGCGTTTGATCTTGATCCCCTGGTTGATTTTCTGACTGTCAAAAAGAGCCCATGGTCCGGGATCACGGACTGGTCTGTGGAAAAATTGACCCACAATACCTGGCAGATAGAATTGTCAGATATGATAATGACAAGGCCCGATGAAATCAAAGTTCCCCATGCCGTGGCACGGATTTTAAAAGAGCCTCATCAGATCACCGTGCTGGGAGAGATGGGCGTGTCCCACCCGGATTTTTCCGATTTGACCGCGTCCGGCCGGGCACAGGTGATGCTGGATGCTTCCGGATTCGGTATCCAGGATGTGAACCTGACCTGTGAAACCCGGTCCATGGAAAAGCTGGCGTTCCGGCACACCGATGTTACCGGCGTGCTGGAGCAGCCGTTCGCCGCATTGTCACTGCATATAAAGGATCATGCGGTTGATGGAAATATGACGGTTTCTTTTTCACAGACCCATATTGAAAAACAGGGCTGGCAGGGGTCCTCAGGTCAGGGGTCGGTTCAGTCCGATATTCTGGGCGATTGGAATGCCGGTACCCTGACATTCGACCTGACATCCCGCTTGTCCCGGATTCACATGCATACCCGGGACGGGGATGTCCGATTGAACCGATTGGATACAGCAGGTATGGTTTCCATGGATATGACCGACGGACTGCCGGGCACCCCCCGAATGGATCTGACCACGGAACTGGTTTCCGGCAGTGTCACGTTTCCGGATAAAAAGATGGCTGTGCAGGGGATCTGGGCACAGATACCGGTCACCTATCCCCATGTGGGCAAAGCAGGCCGGTTTTCCATGGAAAAACTGATGATTGACAACCGGCCCTTGTTGACGGGCAAAGGCAGTATTCACAGGACCGAAAAAAAGGCAGTTCAGTTTGACGGAACGTTTCAGATGCCGGAGTCCGATGCCATGATCATTGCGCTTAACGGAACCGCCGGTCTGGATCCCGGCATTCATGGGCACGTGACTGTCAAAACAAACCGGTTCAAGGTGTCACCGTCCGATTTTGGAAAATTCATGCCGCAATCGTTGTTTCCGGTTGAATATGATCTGGATGTTCTGGCATCCGGATTTGCCGGATGGGAAAATCATCACCTGTCTACAGGAGGGGATCTGCACATTTATGACGGGTTTGTGTCTGTGCCGGATCAGAATTTGACACTTGAACAGATT
>JAGYOW010000071.1 GCA_018399285.1 Desulfotignum sp. | reverse complement strand
GCGGCCGGATAGTAGTGTTTCAGTTGACGGAGTTGTTCAGCATCCCGCTCAGGGTGCAGGGGCGCATGGCCGCACAGCCACAGTTGCCCCAGGGCGGCAAGAGCAATCAGAGGAAACAGGTCCAGAGACAAACCGGTGAAAATGCCATTCAGCTTTGATGACTCTTTGGTTGCGTTCCAATAAGGCAGATTACGTATGCGCGACTTGGTTATAAGTTTTGAGCTGAACAGGAAACTGCCGGTTTGGCATGAACGCAGAAGGGGATACAATATGGCAAAAGGCACAGCTTGAAGTAGTATAATAATGACGGCACCCAGCCATCCTCCGATAGCACGCGGAATGTCTATTGCCCATGTGGTCATTCCGAGCGGGGCAAGAAGCCAGGGGTCGTCAATATCCATTACTGTTGCGTCGGCAGGTGTGATCAGACGTGATCCGCAGACCACTCGGTTTTTTATTTCAAGGTTTCTGCCCAGATAAGTATTATCCATAACAACAGATCCGGATAACTCTGTTTGTCGGTCAACAATAACATTGTTGCCGATGACGGCGTTTGGGCCTATCTCTGCCATAGGGTGAATGCGGCAGTTATTGCCGATGATCAGTGGCGGATGAAGTTCAACAGAAGGCGGGATAATCACATTGCTGCCAATGTAGGCACCGTCGCCTCCTCCAAATCCAGGTGGAACATAACGTGCTATTTCACTTTGCACCAGGCGCATGTTCAGTTCATAGTATGTTGCTATGTCTTTGATCAGTACTGGTTCTATACCTATATCTGACCAATCACGGAGGTTTTCGGGGTGATTTCCGTTAGTGAAGGTTCTTATAACTGCTTTGTCGCTGCTCATGAAGCAGACTATGTTTCCGGACTGATCTGGAAAAGCCCAGGAACCTTTGTTCTTTTCTGATTGTAATGCTTGTTCTCGCAAGTTGTCATCCGCCGGCTTCATATACCGGGGAAAAACCGGGGCGGCAATATAAAACACACCCTCTTCCCATTTTTTCGGGTTTCTGCGCAGAAAAGATTCAGGATCCGATGAAGGTTTTAAGAAGCCATAGGTTATTTTCACACCCCAGCGGCTGCCATCACCACAGTATGATTCGATTTCATAGGCTCCGTCACCAAGCACAAGCCACAACTCGCAGATGCCCAGTTTTGCTGCATATTCAATCCAGTATTCTATGAGTGGTTTCCCGCCCATGGGAACAAGACACCAGGCTGTGTTGCCAAGTGAATCCGCCAGGCAAGAGGTTGCACCTGTGTTGAATACAGCTTTCATTCTGTTGCTCCAAGAGCCTCCTCAACGGTTTCGAAAATCTCAAATATTTTGAATGCGCGGGTGATTTCAAACACAGTGCGAGCTTTGTTTCCCAACTGTGCGATGCGTATGTCGCCACCGTGTTCGGTTGTTCGTTTGAGCAAAGCAATCAGAACTCCAAGGCCTGCGCTGTCTATATAATCCATTTCGGATGCATCCAGTACGAATATGCGAACAGACTCATTTTCGCTCATCCAGCAATGCATCTGTTCCCTGAAAGCGTCAACCTTTTCCGCATTAAGAGGTCCGCAGATTGTGATGATTCCTTTGCCATCCCGTATCTCTGTACGCACGTTCATGTTAACTCCTTTGCTTAATATGCGCCGCGCCCGGATAAGACCGCAGGCACTGTTTTTAACATAATGATGATATCTTCTTTCAAACTCTGACTCTTGATATACTGCAAATCAAGACTCACTTGTTCTTTGAACGGAATCTCTGAGCGTCCCTGTATCTGCCATAGGCAGGTGAGGCCAGGTTTCGCATGCAGTCGTTTACGTTCTTCGAGGGTGTATTCAGCCACTTCACGGGGAACAGGGGGGCGTGGGCCGACAAGAGCCAGGTCCCCGAGCAGCACATTGAAAAATTGAGGCATTTCGTCAACACTGAATCGTCGGATGAAACGACCTACCCGGGTGATGCGAGGATCTTTTTTCATTTTAAAGATAACTCCGTCTCCGGATTCATTCTGTTGTGTCAGAGCTTCTTTCAGTTCCTCGGCGTTCTTCCGCATTGATCGGAATTTGTAGAATTTAAACTGCCTGCCATACTGTCCGACACGTATCTGCACAAAAAAAATGGGAAAACCGTCTTCAATTAAAATAGCTATGGCTACCAGTAAAAAAAGCGGAGCAACCAGGATCAGTCCAAAGAGAGCTCCGGATATATCGAGAAACCGCTTGAATTTAAAGAGGCTGCTGAGGCCTATTTCCCATATTACCAGCTTTCTTGCCTGACGCTTCTGTAAGCGTCGGACATCCATCTGTGACACAGGCAAATCCAAGGTTTTGAAGAGTTCCATGCGAGCCTGGTAGATTGGTTGTTTCATCATTGATCTACTTTCTGATGTTCGGAATCCGCTTGGTAAGATCGACTGATAAAATAGCAGGATCGGTTATAACCATCTGTTCTTACAAAATCCGTATGATATGAGATAGCATTTATAATCTTCAGGCCGCGACCACGTTTGGAGTCGACAGGCAGTTTTTGTGTCTGGGTGAGTTTTTCAGCAAAATCCCACTCCCTGCCACGATCACTGAAAAATAACTGCGCGTTGTTCGGGTACAGTCTCAGACGGAAATCAATGCTGTCATCCGCAGAGAGTTGGCCATAATCCACTACATTCGCTCCATGTTCCATTATGAGCACTTGAGTGGCCCCTCTGCTCTCTTCCGGCCACCCCTCGGTACGTAACAGATGTTCGATTTCTGTGGCCAACCTAGCAATATTCTCATATGAAGGTTTAACACTGCGCTGAAGGCGCAGTGCAACTGGATCAAGCGATCTGGCAACTAATAGAGTGCAGTCATCCTGAAGAAGGTTGTAGCCATCTTCCTTAAGACGTTCAAAAACAGCGTTTGCCGGATCATATATGTCCGTTTGACGCAAAACATCGGATAGTATTGACGACAATGTTTTTATGCCGCAGAACTCAGTGGTGTCCTTGCGTTGAGCTTCGGTCAGTCCGTCGGAAAATATGCTGATCACCGCATCCGGGGGCAGAACGGTATGGATTTCGTCGTCGGTGTTATACGCATGGATTTCATCCGTATCCGGCAGGCCGATTGGCAGACCACCCCGGTCATCCAGAGGTTGAAGAATCTGGCCTTGAGCACCAAACAACAGCGCAGAAGGATGTCCGCAATTGAAGCTCGCACAGTGCCCTCCAGGGGAAAGAACAGCAAGAAACAATGATGCATAGCACTCCGGGTTAGTTACATAATGACGGAACCGATGGTGGATGTCATTGCACATTGCCGCTGGACCTTCGGGGAATTTTTCGTAGGCTACGTCTTCTACCAAAGCCTTGAGTAAGGTGGCAATCATGGCCGGCGCTACTCCGTGGCCCGCCACATCCGCCACATAAAAACACACCCGTTCTCCGGGAAGAGGAATGGCATTAAACACGTCGCCTCCCACGCTCATGCTGGCTTGATGCGCAAAACGTATTTCAACTGCTTTGCCGAGATATGGTTCACGTGCAAGCAGTTTTCTCTGCAGCGCACCTGCCGCATCCATTTCACGTGTCATGCGCGCCTGCCACTGACGAAGTTCATCGCTCTGGCGTTTGAGATCCAGTGCGTGGCGAACACGAGCCATCAGTTCGCGGGCGTGAAAGGGTTTGCGTATATAATCGAACGCTCCCAGAACGAATGCGTGTTCAACTTCTTCAGGCTGTGTGCGTGCAGTCACCATAATGATGGTGATATCCTGAGTCGTTGAGTCATTTTTAAGATGTTCGCAGACTTCATAGCCTGACATGCCCGGCATCATCACATCGACGAGAGCCAGCTTCGGTTTTTCTTTTTTCGCCAGTTCCAGTGCCTGATCTCCGTTTTCTGCTTCAATAATGGTTGCACCCTGGGATGCGAGAAGTTTACGGAGGTAAAGACGATTTGCATACTCGTCATCAACAATCAGGATATATCCGTCAATTTCTGGAACATCTGCCACTTCTGTTCTGGAATGAGAAACGCTGATTGGATTTGAATGGCTGGCGGTCCATGCTGCAAGCCGCTGACTTAAAGCTGTGCATCTGGCAAAATCACCTTTTTGGGCGGCACGGCTCAGCTCTTCACCGACAACGGATATTTCAGGCATGCCGGCGGCTCCCCCCATGCCCTGCAGGGAATGGGCCTGTCGGCGTATGTCCGCGATATCATTCGTTTCAAGTGCGGTTTTCAGTGCCATGACTACTAAAGTCATTTGTTTCTCAAATGCAGCCAGTATCGCGGCGTCCGTAAATTCGTCTGAAACCTGAAATGACACGGCACGTTCATTGATATCTGGAATTAAATCCAGAAAATCCTCGATATTCTGTTTTTTCACGTTCTTGCGAACATCCGATTGTGTATTAATGAAATCAGCCATATTTTGTTCCTATGCCTTCTTCGGTGCTATAGAATTTCTCTTGGCAGCCATTTTTTGAGTAGCTCTTCAAGCTTTTTAGCCTGTACCGGTTTGGAAATATAGTCGTCCATGCCGGCTTTCAGACACTTTTCACGATCGCCCTGCATCGCATGCGCCGTCATGGCGATGATCGGTGTGTGGCTGGATCTCGTTTGGAAAGTCTCTTCAGATTCCAGCTTTCTGATTTTTCGTGTCGCTTCCAGTCCATCCATAACAGGCATCTGAACGTCCATCAGAACGAGATCATATTTTTTGTGTTTCAGTGCTTCAATGGCTTCAGCGCCGTTACAGGCAGCATCGCAATGCAGATTGATATTTTTCAGCATTTTCTCGGCAACCAGACGATTTACCTCATTGTCTTCCACCAGCAGTATGCGCGCATCGCCAGGAGCGTCCGTTTTCGGGCTGTTGGAAGATGTGGTTTCTGCGGAACTCAGCTTTGACTGAGTGGACAGAGATTCGTGCAGTGCATTGAAAAGCACTGAAGGGTTTACCGGTTTGGGCAGACAGGCGGAGAACACAGCCTGTTTGAAACGCGGATCGCCTTCTTTGTTCCCCATTGAGGTCAGAAGCAGAAGCCGCATGGCTGCGTGAGCAGGGTTATGGCGGATGACTTGTGCTAGAGCTATACCGTCCATTCCAGGCATCTGCATGTCAAGAATAGCAGCTTTGAAGAAGAATCCCTCCTCCTGGGCGTCACGCAGAATCGACAGAGCCGATGGACCGTCTCTGGCTTCCTGAACGCTGAAGTTCCAGGCTTTGAGTTGTCTGGTCAGCACTTCTCTGTTTGTTTCGTTGTCATCTACCACCAATATAGGGGCTCCTTGAACATTAATGGAGAGGCAATGCCGAGGAGTCTCCGGCACATAAGAGTCTTCCGTGGCTTTTTTGCTCAATGCCATTTTCAGGTTGACGCAGAAAGTGGTGCCTTTACCTTCTTCGGATTCAACTGTGATCTGTCCTCCCATAAGTTCTGTGAGTTGCCGGGCTATAGCCAGACCGAGGCCGGTGCCGGCGAAACGCCGGGTGCTGGAAGCATCCAGTTGACTGAATTTTTCGAACAGCAACTCCTTTTTGCTTTCCGGCATGCCAATTCCTGTATCGCTCACAGTAAGGCATATCTCACAGTATTCGTTGTTATCCTCTATTGCTTCCTGGGGCTCGTCTTTCACTGATTTTTGATTCAACTCCACCCGCACAGCAATCTCTCCGTTATCTGTGAACTTAATCGCATTGCCTGCCAGGTTTATCAGTATCTGTCGTAAACGAATCGGATCACCGTAAAGATTATCGGGCACATCCGGTGCGGCCGCACAGATAAATTCCACCTTTTTGGACTGAGCTCTCATTGCCAATGGCGCTACTGTTTCATCAAGAAGTTGGCGTAAACTGAAGTCGTAATTGTCAAGCGCCAGTTTTCCAGCCTCCATTTTTGAAAAGTCAAGGATATCGTTGATGAGCGTCAGTAATGTCTCCGCACTGTTCTCCGCTATTTTTGCTAAACGATGTTGATCGGCATTAAGCTCTGTATCCAGAAGCAGTCCCAGCATGCCGATTACTCCGTTCATCGGTGTGCGGATTTCGTGACTCATATTGGCTAGAAATTCGCTCTTAACGTTATTGGCAGCTTCGGCTTTTTCCCGATGGGTATGCAGTGTTTTTTCCATTTCGCGTCGCAGCTGTATGCTTGCCATCATGCCTGCGAAAACCGACAGCAGGCGTTTCTCAGTTTCTGTGCATATATGTGTTCCACCCACAAAATCAAAGCCTACGAATCCGAGACAACGATTGGAATCCATTATAGGAAGAGCCAGTAGACTGCGGACTCCCTGAGGTTCAAGTATCACTCTTATGCCGTCTTTCTGTTTCAGACTCAGAACATCACTGATATGCATTGCCTCTCCCCGCTGATGAGCTTCCACCCATTGCGGAAAAATGGAGATCGGCACTTCCTGCAGGTCCTGAATCTGAGGCGCAGTGCCTTGAGCGCACCACTCATGTGTGTTGCGGCATTGGTCCTTTTCAAAATCATATTCAAAAATATAAACCCGGTCCGCATCAACAAAGCGACCTAGCTCCCCCAGAGATTTCTGAACAGATTCATCCACAAGGTCAAGCGGCAGGTTTATGTATGTTGCAGCAATCTGAGTGAGCATCTCCTGCATTTTCAGTTGTCTGCGGCGTTCCTCTTCAACCGATATTGCATACCCCGCCAGACGCAGAAAATTGAGGTGCTCCGCTGTTGGTTCCTCCGCATGCGGATAGATCATGCAGAGGGCTCCGAGGGACTGCCCTTCGCATTTCACAGCAATACAGATGGCCGTTTCCATCCTACAGGATATCACATTGGGATCACTGCTGGCATAGGGCGAGTTCTGGAGATTTTTCATTACCTTAGGCGTGTCATTTCCTTGCTGGATAACGTCATAGGCAATGTTCCCTTCGTGCTTGAGTTTAAGGTGTTTTTCAATCTGGAACTCAGGAGGCGTCTGCCATTGTCCAACCAGATTGAGCTGTTCGTTTTCCCAGCGGGTGTAATGTGCGAAAGAACCGCCGAGTTTCTTGCCACATAATGCCAGCAGTTTGTTAATGTTGGCCTGCCTGTCTGTGCTGAAATCCAGAAGACATTGCGCAAGAGCTTTTGATCTTTCTTCGGATTCTTTGCGGTCGGTGATGTCACGGGCAATTGCCAGCAGCCCTTCCGCTCCGTCTTTTTCATTTCGCATCACCGAGGTGGTTATGAGTGAGGAGAATGTGCTGCCGTCTTTGCGCACGTGCTGTGCTTCACTTTGAAATGACCCATCAGTTTTCAGTTGTCCGATCTTAGGTTCGATCTCTTTTTCCCAGTGTTCAGCAGTGTGGAAAATTTTAATAGAGTGCCCTTTGAGTTCTTCGTTATCATAACCGTGCATTGTGCGCCAGGCTGTATTAACAAAATTGATAGTTCCGTCAAGATTGGTTAAACAGATACCATCCGCGGATTGCTCCACAGCCATGCGGAATTCGTTCAGGGATTTTTCCGCCTGTTTGCGTTTGGAAATATCCACGAAGCATTCCAGCAGTTTGTCTTTTCCGTTTATCTGAACCAGGCGGGCTGTTTTCAGGATCGGCAACGTGCTTCCATCAGAGCGAAACATCTCCCGCTCGGCATGATCCACTGTTTTGCCCAGATCGCATATCGGACAGGCACCTTCCTGTGCTTTACATAGAAAACGATGACATTTTCTGCCGATCAGAGAGTCTGGCGATGCACCGAAAAGCGCCGCGGCATGTTCATTAATGAGTTCTATCAGGCGTGTCTCCGGATCTATAATCACCACACCGGCCGGAAGATTCAGCAGCAGTTTTCTTTGAAAGGCTTCAGCCTCTCTGATTTTTGTCTGACGTTTGCTCTGCTCTGTAACATCACGAAAAACCAGTACCGCTCCGATTATATGCCCGGATGCATTACGAATGGGCGCGCAGTTGTCATCAATCAGGTATTCTGTATTATCTCTGGAAACAAGTTTAATTTCTGATGATCTCATCTCATCTGCGCTTCCAATAAGCACGTTCGCAATCGGTGTGACAATAGACTCGCAGGTCTCGATGTTGATGGTATGAAAAATCTCATCCAGTTGTTTCCCGATGGCTATGTCCTTCGTCCATCCTGTCAGGTTTTCGGCCATCCGGTTGATGCTTGTCACTTTCCCTTCATGATCGCAGGCAATCACACCGTCGCCAATTGAGTTCAGCGTGGCTGCCAGTTGTTCTTCGCCTTCTTTCAGTTTGCGTCCCGACTGCCTGACGCTGTTCAAAAGCAGGTTGACATCTCTGGCAACGCCTGCCAGTTCATCTTTTCCTTTCCAGACAATTGATGTGGAGAATTCCTTGGTGTGGGTTATCTGATTTATACTGTCGCTCAAACGTTCTACTTTTTCCAAAATCAGTTTGCGTATCAGCAAGAGCACCGTCAGGATGAGCAGTATGCCGACTACAGCGAGCAGTATGGCAACAAGGGATGTGGTTTGTATCGCTTTGCGGTAGATTTCACGTGGCATGTTGATTTCGGTAAGCAGAGCCGGTTTTCCATTAATGTCTCTGATTAACCCGTAGGCACTCAGTCTCCGTTTATCTATGTTTCTTATCACATACGCTGCGCCGCCGGAAAGCTCTTGTACAATGCCGGCCATGTCTGAGTCATCTTTCAGCTGGTTCAGGGGTGCAAGAGAGATGTTAAGTCGCAGTACTGTGGCAAGCTGCTCGATCGCGGCATCGTCCAGTATTTGCCCCATCACAATACATCCCTGCGCTGGACCTTCACGCTGACTTGTCAGAATGGGGGCGCTTGCTATCAGCAGTGGCGTGCCGTTGTGCAGCAGGATTCCTGAACGAACATCATCGGCGTCACTGGTAAACGTTTCAAGAAATATGTCTTTGCCCCAGCTTTTGAAGTTTTCTTCCAGCTGGCTCGGTGATGAGTTTTCAGGATCAAGGGTGCCGCCCCAGACCAGGTTGTCGTCAGAGTTAATTATTGCCAGCGTCTGAATGCGAAGAGTCTCCAGTGATTCAGGGTTCAGATTGCCTTCGATATAGTCGGTGTTCCGCTTTTGGGCAAAGGAATATGTTTCATCCCAATAAGCCCAGTCCTTGACAATAGCATCCAGAGTTGCCTGTCTTTCCTCAAGATTCAGCAAAAGCCTTTCAACATTTCTGCCTGCATCTCGCACCTCTAGTTGATCGAAGCCGCTATGTATGAGGCTTCGTGATCCATAATAGAGAATTGCTATGAGTACAATCAGGGACAAACCGAGTACTAGAGCTGTTTTTTGCTGCAGGCCCAGTTGTTTTTTATCTTCTTCAGAGGTTAATCTGTTTTCTGAGCTTTGCGTGACATTAAATAAGCTGCCTGCAACTATTAGCAGCATAAGTATGAGAAAAACTGGCAGTGCAACTTTCATTGCTACAGATCGTTTCCAGCTACCAGCATCAATATCCATGCCCATAACGGCAACAAGTCGTTTGGTTTCCGGATCGTTTAAAGGTATGCGAGCTGAAATCCATGTGCCCCACCGGTCGGTAACCGGTCCTTCAACAAAGGCGGTGTCTGTGGTGAAAACGGCGAACACATCGTCGGTTGCCTCTGTGAAAATCTGTCCGGGCGGTGACTCGTCTTCGGATCCGACTGGTTCGTTGTCGGCATAAAAAAAAACCTGATTGCCTTTCTGATTTGAATCTGCAGTGTTGTGCTGGTTGGTTCGAACTCCCATAACATAAACGAACTGGCACTCCGAATTAGCTGATTTGATAGAGGACAGCTGGTTTTTCAGTCTGATATATTCAGGGGAATTCAGGTCGGCCTCTGAACCTTCCAGTGCTTTAATCAGCTCGACATTTATCGAGCTGGCTGCGAAACGAGTTCGCTCGATCAAGTCTTTGCGCATTGATTGGTCAGTCCGTATTGCCAGCCACCAGATAAACAGAGCACCAATCGCAGTCAAAACTGTTAAAAGCAGTGCGGGTCGGAAACTTTTACGGAAGGCTTTATGCGGTGTTTGTATTGACATAGGATTACAACTTCATTAAAAAAC
>JAGYOW010000070.1 GCA_018399285.1 Desulfotignum sp. | reverse complement strand
AGAGACCGGATTCCCCTGATCTGGTTCCAGGACACCTCGGGCATCGATGTGGGGGATATCGCGGAAAAAGCCGAGCTTTTGGGGCTGGGCCAGTCATTGATCTATTCCATCCAGCAGACGGACATCCCCATGATGCTGATCACCCTGCGCAAAGGCACGGCCGCAGCCCATTATGTCATGGGCGGTCCCACGGCCAACCGGCACAACGCCTTCACCTTAGGGGTTGCCACCACGGAAATCTACGTGATGCACGGGGAAACCGCGGCGGCTGCCAGTTATTCCCGGCGCCTGGTCAAAGAAAATGATGCGGGCCGTCCTTTGGAGCCCATCATCGAAAAGATGAACACCCTGGCCAGGGAATACCACGACAATTCCAGACCGGCCTATTGCGCCAAACACGGGATGGTGGATGAGGTGGTGAAAATGAAGGAACTGAGAAACTATCTCAAGGCTTTTGCCGGATGCGCCTACCAGAATCCGAAATCCATCTGTCCCCAGCACCATCTGATCACCCCCAGAATCATCCGGGGATAATCAAATCCTGAACCGGGATATGGACACGCACACCGGTCCGGTATATGATATTTCACATATGCCGGACCGGCACCTTTGAAAACCTGCATTAGACACAGGAGGACCATATGTCAGCATCCGAATTTTTAACTGTTCAAAAAGACGACCAGGTGGCCCGGATCACTTTGAACCGGCCCAAACACAATGTACTCAACATCCCCATGATGAATGACCTGAACGCGGAACTCGAAGCCATTGCCGCCGATGACACCCTTAAATGTCTGGTGATCAACGGTGAAGGCCCCAGTTTCTGTGCCGGCGTGGAAGTGGGTGACCACAAGCCCGAGCAGGTGGATGAAATGGTGGCCGTGTTCAACCGGATTTTCGAGCTGATCAACATGATTGACATCCCCGTGATCGGTGCGGTCCATGGTGCCTGCCTGGGCGGCGGCATGGAACTGGCCATTGCCTGCGACATCATCATTGCCAGCAAAAACGCCAAATTCGGCCAGCCCGAAATCAAGCTGGGCTTTTTCCCGCCCTACGCGGCCCTGCGCCTGCCCGAACTGGTGGGCCCGGCCAAGGCCATTGAGGTGCTCACCACGGGCAAAACCTACAAAGCCAAAGCAGCCCGGAAAATGGGATTTGTCAGCCAGGTGGCGGACGACGATGAGTTCAAGGAGGCCGTGGAGGCTTATATTAAAGAAATCTGCATGGCATCGCCGCTGATCATCCGGCTCAACAAACGGGCTGTGAAACGCCATTTAGGCACCAGTTTCTCCCAGGGCGTGGATCTGGTGTCCAACTATTTCCTCAAAACCATGATGAAAACCGAAGACACTTTGGAAGGCATCGCCAGTTTCGAGGAAAAACGCCGGGCTGAGTGGAAAAACCGCTGACGTCCGGTATCGCCTTTGTTTTTTTTGAATCATCTTCACTTCATTCAGCGGCAGGGAAATCCATGTTTCCCTGCCGCTGTTTTTTTCCACGGGCCTGGTCTGACACAGGAAAACAGCCCATGATTTATGATAAAGACCATTTGCAGATGTCCATGATCCAGAGCCTTGCAGCCCTGGCCGGGTGTACCGTCCTGGAGATCGGTTGCGGGGAGGGCCGGCTGTCCATGATGCTGGCCCGCGACACCCGGCGCTATATTGCCATCGACCCGGACAGGGAAGCTGTCGCCAAAGCGCGGCAGCAGTCTGGTAATGCCCAGTTTTTCATCGGTTCCGGGGAAAATATGCCCCTTGGGAATTCGTCATTTGACAGGGTCATTTTTATCCTTTCGCTGCATCACCAGAACAGCCGGCAGGCATTGTTGGAAGCCCACCGGGTGTTGGCCCCGGGCGGCCGGGTGATCATTCTGGAGCCTTCGGCCAGGGGTGAATTTCAGCAGTTTTTTCACCTGTTCGATGACGAAACCGCCGCCCTGACATCTGCCGCGCACGCCATCCGCCACAGTCCGTTTGACCGGATCCGACACGAAGACTTTGCAGTGCCTGTCGAATTTGATAACCTGGCAGATCTTTATCAGTATCCATTTGACCAATCCCCGGCCGATGACACGGGCCGCTCCAAAATTCTTGCAAAACTCCGGCAGTTCCGGGGAGACATTAAAGAAGGGCAGGCGATTCAGCTGTTTGACAGCATCCACATATTCTCTTTGAAGAAACGCCAGGTTGACAGGTAATATCCTGTGATCAAATGATACATGCCCGAATCCCCCCCGGGTAAAGGGATTCATCGGAAAAAAACAATCTGACCGCCCCAACATATTTGCCTGCAAATCTGTACCTGAGTCATCTGCCGATCTCAAAATTTTGGCGTTCCTTTATGGTCAACCATTGGATAATCCCGACTGTTATCGATGGATGGAATTCCCCTACAAAACATTTTGGCTTTAATTGTAGCACCCTGGCCTTTTAATAATAGTGTTGACCTTTAAATTTATTACCAAGTTTCAGGGCCCACATCCGGTTTTTCCATAACGGCATCCAACCATTACCGGGCCGGACCTGTCGTCTGATCATGGGGAGCTAATCCATGGCATGCTTATTGCTTTATTAGCTTTATAAAGCTTTGGCACGATGGTTGGGTCCTGTATTCTCTACCTACCTGAAAGCATGGTGGAATTTTAAGTATAACCCCAATCAAAGGAAACCATTATGGACAATCACATTCAGCAACAGATATTCCAGGCCATGGCAAGCCCGGACTTTTATCCCCACAGGGTTGCCCGGCTCCAAGAGCAGGATACGCATATCTCAATGGTCTTTTTAACCGGGGAAATTGTTTATAAAATTAAAAAAGCAGTGAACCTGGGGTTTCTGGATTTTTCCACCTTAAAAAAACGCAGGCACTATTGTGTTCGTGAAGTTCTTTTAAACCGCAGGCTGACCCATGACATCTACCTGGACGTAGTTGCCATCACCAGGGAAAACGGTACCTATACCATTGGAGGACCTGGAGAAACCCTGGAATACGCGGTAAGGATGCGTCAGCTTCCTGAATCCAGGTCCTTACACCAGCTGATCGAAAAGGGTGGGATTGATCCATCGAATATGGCTGCCCTGGGCGCCAGGCTTGCCCGGTTCTATTTTGCGACATCCCAAAGCAAATCACTTCGGGCCGGACAGGGATGGAAAAACCTTTGTGATGCCTGCGAAGAGAATTTCAGACACATCCGGGACTTGCGCGGTACACTGATTGATAAAAATACTTGGGAAACAGTAAAAGGGGCAACCCTCTCTTTTTTAAAGAGCCGCAAAGGGTCTTTTTACCAACGGTTCAAGGAGGCTAAAATCCGTGATTGCCACGGCGATCTGCGTACCGATCACATCTATTTTACAGACCAGGGCATCCAGATCATCGACTGTATTGAATTCAATGACCATTTACGCCACATAGACGTTATCAACGACCTGGCTTTCCTGTTGATGGACCTGGATTTCCTGGGAAAGCCGGGAATGGGTGACTGTCTTTTAGATGAATTTATCAAAGGGACACATGATACAAACGGATTAAACCTGCTGGCTTTTTATAAATGCTACCGAGCAGTTGTTCGCTGTAAAGTCAACTGCATATCACTCAGTAGCCGTGAGCTTAAACACCCAAAAAGGGAAAAAATCCATATGGAAGCGCTGAAGTATCTTGATCTTGCCTACCACTATGCAATCCAGTTTTCCCGGCCCGCTGTCTGGGTGGTCTGCGGCATGCCTGCCACCGGTAAAAGCACCATTGCCAAAGCAGTTTCCAAGGCACTTGGCATCAAGGTGTTCCGGTCCGATGTCGTGCGCAAGGCGCTTTTTGGCCTGAAGCCCCATCAGCAGGACACTACCGCTGCCGGAAAAAAATTCTATAGCGCTTCAGCCAGCTCCCTGACCTATGGCAGACTACTACTTCTGACCCAGCAGGAGATCGAAACCGGAACTTCCGTGATTATCGATGCAACCTACAGCAAAGAAAAATATCGTCTGGATCTGATCAGCCTGGTAAAAGAAAAGGGAATCAAACCCATCTTTATTGAATGCTCGGCACAAGACCGGGTCATAAAAAAACGGCTGGTGCAGAGGGATTTCAGCCCATCGGTTTCAGATGCAAGGATTGGGGATTTTGAAACCCTAAAAGCCAGGTATGAACCGTTTATAGAATCCGGGGATTTCCTGCATATGTGTGTGGATACTGACGTTTCCCTTGATCCATTGATCCGTCGGATAATGATTCGTGCGTTCCGGATCGATTCGGATGTAATGACCGATACTGCTGAAAACAAGCTGGAAAGATCTTTCCGCTTCAGATTAGACGACCGGCAGCTGCCGGCATGCCAAGAACATTAAACTAGCCCAGCAACACCGGACAACCTTAATGAAGAAAGGAGCGTATAATGTTTAAAACGATTTTGGTCGCAACCGACATGGTAACAGGTGTTGATGCTCCGGTCTCAACTGCCATTGATCTTGCCCGGCAGTATCAGGCTGAACTGCATATCCTTCATGTTCTAGAGTCTGTATCCACAGACTCTAGAGATCGAATCATGCATTTTAAGACCGGTCAAGAAATAATGATCACTCCAGACTACCTGGAAAGCGTGTGTGATGAACTCAAACAAAACTACAACAGTATTCTAACCGAATTTGAAAAAGGGAGTATTCGCATCAGTACAGGCTATCCCTGGGAAGAAATTTTACGCACGGCCCGGAATATTAATACTGACTTGATCCTAATGGGCCCCCATGCAGGACACGCTGAAGAGCGAGGTGTCATCCGGGTGGCTGGAAAGATCGGAAGCACAGTCCAAAACGTTATTGCACGTGAAAACTGTCCGGTGATGATCATCGGCCGGCCTGTTAACAGGGAAAAACTGTTGTTGAAAAAAATCGTTGTTGGGATAGACTTTTCTGTTTCATCTGAATGTGCCCTGTGTCTTGGCGCAAAATTGTCCCGAAACTTCGGTTCCACCCTATATCCGTTTTTCATGCTCCCGGTTCCACCCTATCCCAAATATTCAGAGACCAATTACAAGTCAGACATGGATACATTTCGACATAAGCTGAAAGACTTTTGTGACCGCTACCTGGATGGGATAGACCATGAATACCAACTATGGGGAGGAACCCTGCCCCACCTGGAAGTGCTGAAATTCGCTGAAAAAATTGATGCTGACCTGATTATGCTCGGTTCCCACACAAAATTAAGTTCCGGAAAGTGGTATGGCGGCAGTGTTGTGGAACAGGTCAGTCACAGCGCAGAATGCCCGGTTGTTTCCGTGAACGATCCAGAGGCCCTGATAAGATGGAAAGACATCCGGGTTCCGTCACCTGACGGGGAAATCCCTATGGATCGGACCATACACCTTTTCAATACCCCATCGGGTTGACGGCTTTGGAAGTGGGTGGGGTTCTTATGGTTAAGTCCTGGCTGCCATGGACGACCACCTTGTTTTCATCGTTATACTTTTACGGGAATTCAGGATTGATGCCACAAAATGTGAAACATGTGAAAATCGTTCAGAAATCATGGCCCTGGTTTATGGCAGGTATTTTTCAGCTTAGGATGCCTGCGCTTTTTGGCGCATTTGTGCAACTTTTCTGCCATCCACAGAGGCAAAGGCGCAACAGACAATCTGTTATTCAGCGTGCAATAATGCCCCCCCTCTGATATACACCTTCCATGAAATTTTTCATGGAAGGTCAGGAGGATCCGGTACTCCACACTTTTTCAAGCTGACTATATCAGCTTTCTGTTAACTGACACGGAATCTTGAACGTCCTCTATTTAACATCAGAAGGGCTATAATTGTAGTTAAAGAATCCAGTTGGGCCGGTCTTTTATCCAAGCTTCAACGGTTTTTCGTATCCATTCCTCCATGCCATTTTCGATGTAGAATTTTGGAAACAGAAGGCTGTCATCCAATGGAATATTTCCATTCTGTCTTGCATGGGAGGCCAATTCAGTACCTGGATAAATTCTCAGACCAACGGTCACTTTGACCATTTCCAAAGCAAGAGAATCCACAAATTCGAGACTTTCCTGCACTGTTTCACGGGTTTCGCCAGGACCACCAAAAAGAAGAAATCCCATCCGGCGGATACCGCATTCTTTCAGCATGGCAGAAACATGACGTATTTCCTTAGTGCGATACTGCTTATTCATTTTTTTCTATCTTGTCCAGTAGGCTGACAAAGGATTTTTCTCCCTCTCCCTGGATACCCATGTCTGCATCAAGATAGGTTAATGCGTGCCGGGGAAAAATGCTGTATCCGGCCCCACCAAGAACGATTTTCGCCGCAGAGTGCTGTCTGCAGGCTGAGATGATTTCTTTCACTGGGTCGAGAAGGAACCTGGGCTGACTCGAAGCCTGATCATCAATGTTTCTAACCGAGATGCCAATGATATCCGGTTGAACATTTTGAATTTGTTCTTCTAAAGAGTTCAACGCTTCCGGTTCTGCCATCAGATTAATTTGTGACACCTTGTGACCTGCATCTTCAGCGGCTCTGGCCACAAATGCCATTCCCAATGGCAGAACCGGCATATTGATCATTTCCGTATTTGCAGATATTAAAAGAACCTTCATGTTATCATCCCTTGTTTTACTACGCCTGAGGTTGTATCAAATTCTTTGACCCCACCTCCCCCCAAAAGCTGTAGCCGAGATTAAACCACTATAGCATGAAATTGGAGGGGGAATGTGAAAATTATTGCCTGCTGATCATGCCAAGGATATTCGTTTATCTACACTTGAGAAATTTGCTAAAGTTGTTGGAAGACAAATCCATGTAGCCCTGGTCTGACACAATATTCCCTTTTTTTCCGTGCGGCAAACGTGTACAAAGGGTTAATTCAATATGACAAGGAGTGAATATGAACGTGATCATTGATCTGTGTGTGGTGCCCCTGGGTGTGGGGTTGTCCGTATCCAAATATGTGGCGGCCTGTCACGAGATCATCAAAGCGGCCGGGCTGTCCTGTGAGCTGCATGCTTACGGCACCAACATCGAAGGCGAGTGGGATGACGTGTTTGCAGCGGTGAAACAATGTCATGAAAGAATTCATGCCATGGGTGCCCCGCGCATCACCACCACCATCAAAGCCGGCACCCGCACGGACCGGGAACAGACCATGGCGGACAAGGTCAACAGCGTGAAAGAAAAACTGGCATAGGCTATATCGGTTCATTGGCTTCCAGGACGGTCAGCATTTCATCGATTTTTTCCTGAGCCCCGGCAGTTTCCAGGGTACAGCCGCCGGCCCCTTTATGGCCCCCGCCGCCGTACCGGGACAGCAGATGGCCTGAATTGACCTGACAGCCGCGGTTGAAAATATTGTGGCCGATGCTCACCAGCACATGGGTTTTTCCGGCATCCCTGTAACGGATTTTGACGCTGGCCAGGGTCTCGGGAAACAGGCAGTACACCAGGAACCGGTTGCCCGACGGGACCGGGTCCAGGTTTCTGAAATCAGTCACACTGACCGGACCGGCCACCCGGGTATATGTTGTCAGATATCCTTCATAGTCCCGGTTCTGGCGGATGACTTCCTCACACCGGGCTTTGACGTCAGGGTCTGCCATGACCGCATCCATGGAGTGGGTCCGGAACAGCTCCACCAGGCGGTCCCAGTAGAAAGCGTCCTTGCCGTCCCGGTTCTGGATGGTCATGGACACCAGGATATGGGGATAATTTTCCGGGTGCAGGACCTGGTCTTTTGTAAGATCCGCGGAGTCGATGATATCCGTGTGATACACCAGATCATCGAACCGGTCATCCAGGTGTCCGGATGCCTTGTAGTGCTGATGGACCACACCGGCGGCGGACGGGGCCACGGCAAAGGCCCCCTCAAAGTCATGATCCGGCCGGTTGGATATATGATGGTCAAACCACATGGAACACCGGGAATCATAAGGCAGGTTGGCAAGAATATCGCCTTGCTGTATATGGGCGGTTTTTTTCTGCACGTCATTGGGTTCCACCCAGTAGATGGGGGTGTCGATATCCAGCGCTTGGCGCAGCAGAACAGCACACACAATGCCGTCAAAATCGGGCCGGGTCACAATTCTCATGGAAAAATCCTGTTCACTGTAGGGATGATTTTTATTTTTTGTCACACAATGTCACACCCGTCATGATATAAAGCATACAGATAATATTTTCAAGGCAGATAACCCAATGACCCAAACCGATCCATTTTATTCCATTGCCCGATCAACCCGTGATCAGATAGTCACAGCCCAGCTCAAAATCAAACGGTCCACATTCACCTGCCGTCTGACCCATGCCGGAACCATTGATGCGGCCAAAGCGTTTATTACCGCGGTTTCCAGGGACAACAAAACCGCGACCCACAATTGCTGGGCCTATATTGTGGGGGATGCGGGACAGACCTGTCACTGTTCCGATGCCGGCGAACCCTCCGGCACGGCCGGCAAACCCATGCTCAATGTGCTGACCTCCCACCGCATGACCCAGGTGGCAGCCGTGGTGACCCGGCAGTACGGCGGGGTGAAGCTGGGTATCCGGGGATTGATCCAGGCCTATTCCGATGCCGTGGAGGCAGCCCTGGGATCGGCTAAAAAAGTCCGGCTGATCCAGGCAAAACTAGTGCGGGTTCAGGTGCCCTATGACTGCAATGACCCGCTGTTGAACCAGGTCCGGCAGTTCAATGCCAGTATTGTGGACACGGATTACAAGGAGTGGATCGTTCATGACATTCTTGTGGAAAAACACCGGGTTGTGGATTTTATCCAGATGCTGACTCAGTTTGAGCCCCATGGGCTGAAAGTGTTGGAGAAATCGGATTGACAGGGTCTTTATTTTAGTATAGTTTAATTAACCTTAATTATACTGAATATTGAACCATTTTATTTATCTGACACATAACATTATGAAAACAAAACTGGGCGCGTTGTTACGGGCCATTCGAAACACCCGGAATTTTACCATCAAGGATGTGGCAGCCAAGGCCGGCATCAGCTCCAGCCTGCTGTCCCAGATCGAACGGAACCGGATCTCCCCTTCTCTGGATACCTTGCTGCAGCTGCTGGAGGTCTACGGCGTATCACCGGATAAATTCTTCAAAGACTATGAAACCCAGTCCCAGGTGGAGATCATCCGGAAAAACGAGCGGAAAATCTATAAGCGCAAGGGATTTTCCTATGAAAAACTGTGCGGTGAAAGCCAGACCAGAGGCAACCATTCCTTTAACGCGTTTTTTCTGGAACTGGCACCGGGCCAGGAGCGGGGAGATGCGGAAGACGGTCATCTGGGCAGAGAACTGGGTATCATTATTTCCGGCACAGCCCGGTTGATTTACGGGGATGAAGAACACCGGATCGAGGCCGGGGATTCGGTGTCTTTCTTTTCCCAGATCCCCCATCTGATCCGCAACACCTCGGACACGCTTTTTCAGGCCTACTGGGTGGTAACACCGGCAGATGGTGAAGATTATTTCGGAGAAAAAACAACCTGAATCAGGAGAAGGCCATGGGCAAGACGATTGCAGAAAAAATTTTTGATGACCATCGGGTGGACCAGCCGTTTGACGGTGTGACCGTGCTGCGCCTGGACCGGGTGTTCTGCCATGAGATCACCACCCCCACCGCGATTCAGGATCTGGTGGCCCGGGGCAAGGACCGGGTGTTTGATCCGGACAAAATCAAGGCGGTCATCGATCACGTGACCCCGGCCAAAGACGCCAAAACGGCCCTGCAGGGCAAGGTGCTGCGGGACTGGGCAAGGCGCCATAAAATTGCCGATTTTTTTGATATCGGCCGCAACGGGGTCTGCCATGCCCTGTTTCCGGAAAAAGGATTTGTCCGTCCGGGGTTTGTCATTATCATGGGAGATTCCCACACCTGCACCCATGGGGCGTTCGGCGCGTTTGCCGCCGGTGTCGGCACCACGGACCTGGAAGTGGGGATTCTCAAAGGGGTATGTGCATTCAAAAAGCCGGACACCTTGAAAATTGAAATTTTCGGACACCTTCAGCCCGGGGTGTTTGCCAAGGATGTGATACTGGAAGTGATCCGCCGGATCACCGTGAACGGTGCCACCAACCAGGTGATCGAGTTCTGCGGCCCCGTGGTGGATGCCATGTCCATGGAGGCTCGGATGACCCTGTCCAACATGGCCGTGGAAGCGGGCGCCACGTCAGGCATCTGCCGGCCGGATGCCGTGACAGTGGAGTATCTGTGGCCCTTTATCAAGGATGAATACCCGGATCGCGACGCAGCCC
>JAGYOW010000007.1 GCA_018399285.1 Desulfotignum sp. | reverse complement strand
GACCGGCATGATGACCATGCACTGGGGCATGCGCCGGATTCAGGATCTGCTTCAGGAAACCGCGTTTCAGCCGGAAGTGTTGCATATCATGATTGTTTCAGCCGGGGGCACCATACTGGCCCACAGTGATCCGGCCCGGGTGGGGCAGGTTCTGGCGGATATACCGGACATGCCTGATTCACAAGAAAGCCCCGTGTTTCATCGATCCCTGCTGAAAGGCGAAGAAAAGGTGTTTGAGGTATACAAGCCGTTCACCCCGATGAAAAGCCGGTTTGTCAGGCATCCCATGCGCATGATGCATAGCATGCAGCAGACAAGAGGGGTGGGGCCATTTCCGGATAAAGAAATCAGCATGGAGAAAAATGACGTTCTGGGAGCGGGTGCATGGATCCTGGTGGGGCTTTCCATGGATCAGATGGACCGGGCCCAGGCCCGGTTGCTCCGTCATGCCGTGGGGCAGGGCGTGATGTTTTTTATTCTGGGGTGTGCCGGCGTGATCAGTTTGATGGCGTTTCAGGCCTACCGCACCACCAAAGCCCGGCTGATCAGCGCCAGGGCATTGTCGGAAAAACTGAAAAAAGAGGTGGAAACCACCCGGCATCTGGCAGCCATCGGCAAACTGGCGGGTGGCGTGGCCCATGAGATCAGAAATCCCTTAAGCTCCATCAAAGGGTTTGCCACCTATTTTGAACAACGGTATGCCGATCATCCGGATGATCAGGACACCGCAAGGATCATGGTCCAGGAAGTGGAACGGATCAACCGGTCCGTCACCCAGCTGCTGGAGTTTGCCAAGCCCATGGCCGTGGAAAAAAAACAGGTGGACATCCGGGAGATGATCTCCCACTCATTGAAGCTGATGGCCCATGACCTGGAAAAGAAATCCATTGCCGTTCACACGGATATCCGGTCGGCCCGGTCAACATTTTACACGGACCCGGACCGCATGAACCAGATTCTGCTCAACCTTTACATGAACAGCCTGACAGCCATGGATGACGGGGGCACACTCACGGTCACGGTGGTTGATGTGTCTTTGAACCGGGATCTGGAGATCCGTGTCACAGATGACGGCTGTGGTATCGATGAACAGATATTGTCTGACATTTTTGATCCTTATTTCACCACCCGGCCGGACGGCACTGGCTTGGGCCTGTCCATCGTTCACCGGCTGGTGGAAACCCTGGGCGGAGAGATCCGGGTGGAAAGTGTCAAGGATCAGGGAACCACATTTTTTATCCGGCTGTCTGCACAGGAAAAGGAAAACAGCAAATGACACATCAGATACTGGTGGTGGAAGATGACCCGGCCCATGCCCGGATGCTCAAGACCCTGATAGCGGACTGGGGGTATGAGGTGGTGCTGGCCGATGACGGGGATACGGGGGTGGAACAGGTGAAATTCCGCAGTTTTGATATCGTGCTGCTGGATATGAAAATGAAGCGCCTGTCCGGCATGGAGGCCCTGTCACAGATCTTAGAATACAACCCGTCTTTGCCCGTGGTGATGATGACCGCGTATTCGTCCGTGGACACGGCCGTGGAAGCCTTGAAGATCGGGGCGTATGATTATCTGACCAAACCGCTGGATTTTGACCGGTTGAAATTGACCATCGAGCGGATCCTGGAACGGATTTTTCTGCAGTCGGAAAATCAGCACCTTAAGGAGCGTCTCAAATCCACGGCCCTTCATCACAATATTCTGGGAAAAAGTCCGGCCATGGCCGCATTGCTGGACACGCTCAACATGGTGGCGCCCACGGATGCCAATGTGCTGGTGACCGGGGAATCGGGCACGGGCAAGGAACTGGCGGCTGCGGCCCTGCATGACAACAGCCCCCGGAAAGACCAGCCTTTCGTGCGGATCAACTGTGCGGCCATCACGCCGACCCTGCTGGAGTCGGAACTGTTCGGCCATGCCAAAGGCGCGTTCACGGGTGCGGATAAAAAGCGCAAAGGAAAGTTCCTTCTGGCCCATAAAGGCAGTATCCTGCTGGATGAAATCGGTGAGATGACTCTGCCCATGCAGGTCAAACTGCTGCGGGTGCTCCAGGAAAAAGAAATCACGCCCGTGGGCAGTGATGAAAATATTTCCGTGGATGTGCGGGTGATTGCGGCCACCAACCGGGATCTGAAAGCCATGGCAAAACAGGGTATGTTCCGGCAGGACCTGTTTTTTCGCTTGAACGTGGTGACCGTGATTATCCCGCCTCTGCGGGAACGGCCCGAAGATATCCCGGAGCTGGTGTTGCATTTTCTGGCGCGGTTTTCCAAAAAAAACCGGCGGGAGATCAAGGGGGTGGCACCGGATGCCATGGATGCCATGATCCGGTATGCCTGGCCCGGCAATGTCCGGGAGCTGATGAATGCCGTGGAACGGGCCGTGGTCCTGGCCCGGACCGATTATATCACCCGCACGGATCTGCCCTTTGGACAAGCGGAGGAATCAGAAACGCCGGACATGGCTCATGGGGCCGGCCATCTGGAAAATACGCCGTTGTCCCGGATTGAAAAACAAGCGATTTTATCCACATATGCCGCAGCTGACGGCAACAAGAGTGAAACCGCCCGGCGCCTGGGAATTACCCGGAAAACATTGTTAAAAAAGCTTAAACAGTATGGAAAAGACAAATAAGCGGATTCTTGACAATCGGATATCATTTGCGTACAACCGGTGAAACCGGATTTTCATATTGCGGATGCCCGAACGCCGGATTCCGGCACAAACGTGCATTCGATCTTCAAGGAGGCGTGACATGACCAATCCGCGGCATTATCTGTTTTTGACTTTCATCTATCTGCTGGTGGTGGCCGGGGTCTGCGCCCTGCTGCTCACCCCGCTCAAGGCCGCGTTCATGGCCAACTGGGGATTTAATCTCCTGATTCTGGCGGCTTTGTGTGTGGGCATTGCCATCAACGTGTTCCAGATTCTGCGGCTGGAGCCCGAGATCAACTGGATCAAGAAATTCCGCACCGGAGACCCCGGCATTTCCACGGTGGAACCGCCCACCCTGCTGTCGCCTCTGGCCAAACATCTGGAAGAGATTCACAGAGACCGGTTCCGGCTGTCTGCCGGATCATTGAGCACGGTGCTGGACGGGATCCGGGGACATCTGGACGAAGCCAGGGAAATTTCCAAGTACATGATCGGGCTGCTGGTGTTTTTAGGGCTTTTAGGTACGTTCTGGGGGCTGCTTCAGACCATCGGCACGGTGGGACAGGTGATCAGCGGCCTGGAAGTGGGTACGGGTGATTATGCCCTGTTGTTCGACCGGTTGAAACAGGGACTGGAAAATCCGCTCAAGGGAATGGGCACGGCGTTTTCATCCTCTTTGTTCGGCTTAGGGGGCAGCCTGGTGCTGGGGTTTATCGATATTCAGGCCGGTCATGCCCAGAACCGGTTTTTCAATGAAATGGAAGAATGGCTGTCCGGGGTCACCCGGCTGGTGGATGTGGATGAATTGCCCGGCCCCGTTCCAGGGGGTTCCGCTGACATGTTCAGAAATATTGACACCAACCTGCGGGTGCTGGTCAACCAGATGCAGAAAAACAACCAGGCCATGGCATCTTTGCTCAAACAGCAGCAAAAGAAAAATCCGGACTCCCCGCCGGAATCCGAAGCCTGATAAGGAGCGGATATGTTATCCAGAGCGCGGCGAAATGCGAGTCCCATCACAGCCTGGCCCGGATATGTGGATGTGCTGTCCGCCCTGCTGATGGTGGTGATTTTTGTTCTGATGATTTTTGTGGTGGCCCAGTTTCTGCTCAGTGAGGTGCTTCGGGGCCAGGAAAGCGAACTGACACGGCTTCATACCCAGGTGAGCCAGCTGGCGGAAATGCTGGGGCTTGAAAAGGAAAAATCCGGGCGCCTGGAAACCCAGGTGGCAAGATTGTCAGATACCATTATCGCTTTGTCCGAAGACAAAGCGATCCTCATGTCCCAGGTGGCGGATTATCAGGCACAGGCTGAGGTGGATGAAGAAACCCTGAAAAAGCAGATGCTCACCATTGCCAGCCTGAATGAAGATATTTCGGCATTGCAGCAGGTCAGAGAACAGCTGGAGCAGGAAGTGGGAGACCTGGCGTCCGTACTGGCATCCCGGGACCGGGAACTGGGGGTTGTGCGGGACCGGTCCATGCGCCTGGCGGCCCGGCTGGCGGATCAGACCGAAACCACGCTGCTGGCCCAGGAAAAAATCGAAGAACAGGACATCCGGATTCAGGCGTTGTCCGCCGTGCTGGCATCTCAGAAGGAAAGTATTGAAAGGAACAGCAGCTGTCGGCATCGGCCAGGGCTGAAGTGGCGTTGCTCACGGAACAGATCTCCGGCTCAGGGACCAGCTGGATGCGTGGCCCATCGAAAAAAGTGCGAAGACGGCAAACAATTGGAATCCAGAACTGCCCACCGGTCGATTTCAAGTCCGGGAAAACCAACAGATCCGACGGTTCCAGGCCGGGGCCGGAGAACAAAAACCACGGCGCGAGACCTGAGGAACGATACAAGATAGACGGATCTGCAGGGGCACAGGAAAGGTGCATCAACAAAATTGAACGTCCAAGCGGCGTATCCGTGCTTTTAAGCTCTCCAATGGCCCCGGAAGCAAATCCCATTGCCGCGACCGACCTATCAAGAAAGTCATCGAGATCAAGCTCAACAGAAGACATTGGCTTAGGAAGTATGCCGTGAACGGTTTGGCTTTAAACCAGCAGAGTTGTCCGTACACCCAGTACCGGAACAGTCCGAAGTTTTTCTCAGGCCGAGCGCAAGCGAACGCTCAGAAGAAGCATCCTGGGGTGGGAGCGAGCGAAGAGAACAAGTCGGCTTCCGGGGAGCAGGGGCCATACGGAAGAAAGTGCACGGGACCGTTGCGGTGGTGGCGCAGGGAACCGTGATGTATAAGGCGAGAGCGATCGGGCCGCACGGGAGCGGGGTTCTAGTACGGGGGCAAGAGACCAGGCGGAAGGGCTGTTTTTCATGCACTAAAGTGGAGGTTGGCAGTGACAACCCTGAAAGATCAGGACACAGATCTGGGGAGAGTCCTTCCGGTTCTAGGACAAACCGCCGCATCGTGACTGCCCTACAAGGCGGGAATTGATGAGTCCAGCTGAGAAGAAAGGAACGTTTTTTGGAAATTGCAGGAAGGTTGAAAGACCGTCGGTGGATACAACCCGATGGAACGAGAGGTTCCCGACCATCAGAGACGGTATGGCGAAAACTGGTGATTGAGCCGATTTGAGGTGCGAGACATCGGGTTCGTGAACGGCCCATGATGCAGCCGATGCAGGAGTCGTGGCGGCATGGCCAGGTCAGCGCGGTACACATGAAAAGTTGGGCAGAGCGTTGTGATGGGGAATTTGCTGTCGGAAAGCCGCAACGTGGAAGAAGACAAGGGTGGAAATGCCACGGGGCAGGCAATCGGGCCAGGGCGGGGTCATTTCCCGCTTTGCAAACCGCATCTGCTGACAGAACCATGATCTTGAAACAATATTAAGCCGGGCCCATAGGGAGTTCAGGCGGAAACCGACCGTCTGTTACATCTCATGAAAAAAAGACCCGCGCGAAAAAGTTGATCCGGATTCTTTGTTTACGTAAGCAAAAGCGGAAGTACCGTGTCGAGCCATCCCGGATTGCAGCGAATCAAAGACCGAATAGACAAAGGGACACCGCCGCTCCGAAGAGGAATGAGTGGTGGAGGATTTAGCAGCCTATTCGGGGACAGAGAACGGCCGCAGCGCGTCAGCCGGGCCAGCAACTTGCCATCCTCGAAATTGACTTAAACAGGATGGCGCAAGGCGCATGCCTTGACAAAAACATACCAAAACGTACGCACGGGTGAGGGAGCAGAGGAGAAAAAAGCATCCGGGACAGGCGTTAAACAAAGGCGGGGATCTGCAAATCAGGCCCACGCTAAAACCGTCGATGAGCCGGTCGATAAGAAAGGTGATTCCCGCAGGGCCTGGTCGCTGAACGGGCCGAACCACTCGGCAATTTCGTTGAACTGGCGGGTAAATACGCCGGGATGTTACTTTGTTTCAAGCATCTCTGTATGCCGGGTCAACGAAGAGACAAACTGCTTTAACAGGTCCCGCCGTTCTTTTGTGGCAAAAACGATCTGGGCGTACAGGCCGGCATCCGCAAACAGCCGGCCCACCATGCCCAGCTCCAGGCGGTAGATGGGGCTGGAAAATTCCAGGGTGCTGGATTTTCACCTGTTTTTCAAAAACAAAAACGGCCGAAACAGAAGGTGGCAAAATGCCGCAGGGCCTGACGATCTCCATGATCTCATCATGTTCCACGGCCGATGCCTGAACCGGAATGGCCCCACAGCCCCATCTGTTCCACCAGCCAGTGGCCGGCGGTCATGTCCCGGCCCGGTGTGTAGACAATGATCTGTTTGTCCAAAGAAGAGGTGGTGGGGCCGAACAGAGGATGCAGGCCTAAGACCGGTCCGCCGTGGCTTTTACACATGGTTGCCACGGGGGCTTTTTTTATGGAGGTCAGGTCTGCCAGAAGGCCGTGGGCCGGCAGAAACGGGGCGATTTTTTTGATGACCGCCACGGTGTGTCTATGGGCACGGACACCAGGGCCAGATCGATGCCTTCGCACAGTTGGGGGGCGATTCCTGTCTGATTCCGTCAAAATCCGGACCCCGTACCCGGATTTTTCAAACAAATCGGCAAACATGGCTCCCATCTGTCCGGCACCGCCGACGATGAGCACGGCGCACCGGGCCGGACCCCTTGTACTGCATGGTAAAGGTCTGTTTGACCCGGGACTGGCGGATGATCACCCTGAACAGGTTTTCCGTGATATCCGTCCAGGCCTTTGCTTTGGCCTGGGTTCTGAGACGCGAGATCATGTCTTCTTCTCTGGCCGGATGGTACAGGCATGCCGCATTTTTTTCAGGTCCGCCACCTGTTCCACCTGTTTTTGACGTCTGGCCAGAAGGGTCAGGAATCTGTGTATCGATGCGGTCGATTTCGTCCCGCAACGGGCGGATCTGGTCTGAAAAGGGGTGTCGGTCATCTAAACGCCTCCGGGGTCAGGCTGCCGACTGCCGCCCGTTTGATCAACAGGCGGTTGCAGTTGGCGATATTTTCTTTGGTGCGGGTACAAAGTGAACTCATCCCGGTAGCTTTCATGAAACAGCTGGGGCCTCCAGTTCCCGGTCCGTCAGGAGGTCCGGGTGACCCGGTCAAAAAACGCCGGGCCGTGTCAATGCCGGCCTGGATACTGGCGGTGGCTGCCGCGTCAACGGCCCCTGATGTCCCGACACAATGGCCGGTGCCATGGCCTGATCTGTGCCAGCGTGTCCAGATATTCTTTGGCGCCTGTGAAAAACAAAGGCCAGAATCCTTTGCCCGGAAAATGGAATCCCACACTGTCCGAGCAGAACACCATATCTTTGACCCGTCCCAGAATATTGCCCGGCGAATGCCCGGTCACGGGAAACAACTCCAGATCAATGCCTCCCAGATCCAGCACAAACGTGTCTGCCACCTCCCGGGCGTTTGACAGATCCGGAATGGTGCTGATGGGGGGACGCTGGGGCGGCAGGCCTCTGTCGGCAAGACCCTGGGACATGAATTCGTCTTCTGCCCGCATCAGAAAACCGGCTTTGGGATGGGTGATAAATTCTCTGGTACCGGTCCCCACCAGAATCTGTGCTCGGGGAAACCGTGCCATCAGTCCCGGAAGTCCGGTGATATGATCGGAATGGGGGTGGCTTATGATCAGATAATCCGGTACAACATTTAAGTGTTTCAGCTGGCGGATGACGGTATCCACCATACCGGAGATGCCGGCTTCGAACAAAGCGGTTTTCTGGTCTCCCTGAACAAGAAACAGGTTGATGTAGTGATTGCCCAGCACCGTCACCCGGGAGGACAGGGGCATGGGATAACTGGATGACTCGATTTTCGGATCCGGTTCCGGCATGATATCTCCATCATTGAAACAAGGGTCAAACCTAAAGTGCTAAGCTAAAAATTCAGCACCCGGATGTCAAGAACAATTTTCAAAGGAACAGAAAGTGATCAAAACACTCCGGTGATCCGCCGGATTGATCCATACGCTGTGCCAAAAGTGATCCATGCCTGGTTATTGACAACATCCAGGGACTGTGATACATGCGACAGGATTGTTTATCGCCTGAAAAAGGGATGACCGGAAAGTAAAAATTAAGGAAGGGTTCACCATGGATCAGAACAGCATTACCATCAATGGTCACGTCTATCATTTTAGACCCGGCCAGACCATTCTGGACGTTGCACAGGAAAATAATATTGATATCCCCAATCTCTGCCATCTGAAAGGGACCCGGGCGACCGGGGCCTGTCGTGTCTGTATTGTGGAGCTGGAGGAATCCTGGGGAAAGAAACTGGTGTCATCATGCAGTTCACCGGCCAAAAACGGTATGGTGGTTCATACAGAATCTCCGGAGGTCGTTCAATACCGCAGATTCTACATTGGATTGATGCTGGATTCGGGCAATCACAACTGTGATATCGGCGCATCAGCGGATGAATCCTGGACCGATTTTCAGATCGAGGCCATGGAAAACGAACAGAAAGAGGAATTGTGCCCCGTGTGGGGGGATTGCGAGCTTCAGGCCCTGGCGTATCGGTACCAGGTCAAGGGCCGGGTCAGCGGCCGTCACAGAGAACCCGTGAAAGTGCCCATCGAAAAAGACAATCCTTTCATTATCCGGGATATGTCCCGGTGCATCCTGTGCGGCCGGTGTGTGGCCGCCTGCAACGAGCTTCAGGTGAACCAGGCCATTGATTACGGGTTTCGAGGCACCAATGAGAAAATTGTCGCCGGAACCGGCAACACATTGATGACATCCAGCTGCGTGTTCTGCGGGGAATGTGTCCAGGTCTGTCCCGTGGGGGCATTGATTCCCACCAAAGCGTTCAGAGATGACCGGTTTGTTCCCACCAGCACCGTGCGGACCACCTGCTCCTTCTGCGGGGTGGGATGTCAGATGGATCTCCATGTCCAGAACAATAAAATCGTTAAAATCGACGGGGCGGACCGGAACCTGCCCCCCAACAATGGGATGCTGTGTGTCAAAGGCCGGTACGGGTTTGAATTTGTCGGTGCGCCGGACCGGTTGACCACGCCGTTGATTAAAAAAGACGGCAAACAGGTGCCTGCCTCCTGGGATGAGGCTCTGGACCTGGTGGCGGAAAAACTCGCTGGAATAAAGGAGAAGCACGGACCCGATGCCATGGGCGTGCTCACCTCGGCACGGGCCACCAATGAAGACAATTATATTGCCCAGAAATTCACCCGGGCCGTGCTTAAGACAAACAATATCGACCATTGTGCGCGACTGTGACACAGCTCCACTGTAGCCGGTCTGGCTGCATCTTTTGGAAGCGGTTCCATGACAAACACCATTGCAGACATAGAGACATCAGACCTGATTCTGGTGGCCGGATCCAATACCACGGAAAATCACCCGGTTCTATCCACGTTTATGAAACGGGCGGTCTTGAAAGGCAAAAAACTGGTGGTGATTGATCCGCGGTTCGTCAAGCTGGCCAATAACGCCACAAAATGGCTGCGACCGAACCCGGGAACGGATATCGCCTGGATCAACGGGCTGATGCATGTGATCATCGAAGAAGATCTGCATGACAAAACCTTTATTGCAGACCGCACGGAAAATTTTGATGCACTCAAGGATGTGGTGGCATCCTATACTCCGGAACTGGTCGAAGAGATTACGGGAATCGCGGCCCAGGACATCATGGGTGGCCCGGGAATTCGCCAAGCCCCGGCGTCCATCTGCTATTGCATGGGCATCACCCACATACCTGCGGCACCGACAATGTCAAGTCCCTGGCCAACCTGTCCATGCTGTGCGGGCATTTGGGCAAACCCGGCGGCGGTGTCAATCCGTTGCGGGGGCAGAACAATGTCCAGGGGGCCTGTGATATGGGCGGACTTCCCATGTGTATACGGCCCTACCAGGCCGTGACCAATGAGGATAGGAAAAATATAGGCTGCCTGGAATGTATTGGACATGCCGGCCAAGCCCGGTCTGCCCGTGACGGAAATGATCGAAAAAGCCTATGAAGGAGAATTCGATCCTTGTATATCATGGGAGAAAACCCCATGGTGTCTGATCCGACCTGAATCATGCGGAAAAAGCCTTTTCCAATCTTGAGTTTCGTGTCAGGATATTTTTGAAACCGAAACCACGGCCCTGGCGGATGTGGTCTTACCGGCCTGCTGCTGGGCGGAAAAAAGACGGCACATTTGCCACTCGACCGCCGTGTTCAACGGGTGAGAAAGCGGTGGAGCCCCGGAAGGGGCCAAACTGGGAGATCCTGTGTGAGATCGCAAACGCATGGGCTATGACATGACATATGAAAACAGCCATGAGATTTCCCAGGAGATCTGTGTGCCGTGACCCGTCTTACCGGGGATTACCTGGAGCGTATCGAAAAAGGCGGAATAGCCTGGCCCTGCCCGGTGAAAGCCATCCCGGCACCCGATTCTGCACCACCCAGTTCACCGGGGCAAAGGGGCTGTTCCATGCCATCGAGCACCAGCCGCCGGCGGAACAGACGGATGCGGACTATCCCTATATGCCTACCACCGGGCGGGTGCTGTACCATTACCATACCCGGACCATGACAAGCCGGACGGAAGGGTTGAATGTGATGTCACCGGAGTGTTTTGTGGAAATTTCTCACAACGATGCCAAAAAACTGGGACTGGGCACGGGAGATGTGGTCAACGTATCCTCCCGAAGGGGCCAGATCAGTGCCAAGCTCAAAGTGTCCTATAAAGCCGTAGACGGCACGATTTTCATGCCGTTTCACTTTGCCCAGGCCGCAGCCAACCGGCTGACCAACGCCAAGCTGGATCCCGTGGCCAAGATTCCGGAACTCAAAGTGTGTGCCATCAATATTGAACCGGCCGCGTAACACCCATCAATTAAATTTTTAACGACAAAAGCCCGGCAATGTTTCATGCCGGGCTTTTGTCGTTTTTCATGTCTGAAAACGGTTTGTGGCTGAATGAACGTATCATCCAGCCACAAATTTCAATCAATTTTCAAATAAAGATCAGGTCGTTTCCATTTTTTCAGGTGTCGAAGTTTTAATTCTGGGAGACACGCAGTCCACAGCGCTGAATTTGGTTGGACATTTTTCCTGGCACACCCCGCACTGAACGCAGACGGACTGATCAATGACATGGACCTTTTTCTTTTCACCCGAGATGGCGCTCACGGGGCAGGATCTGGCGCAGATGCCGCATCCCACGCATTTGTCTTCCCGGATAACAAAGGAAATCAACGATTTGCATACTTTGGCCGGACACCGTTTTTCAAAAATATGGGCTTCATATTCTTCTTTGAAATACCGCAGGGTGGTGAGCACCGGATTTGCAGCCGTCTGTCCCAAACCGCAGATGGACCCGGCATGGATGGCCAGGCTCAGTTCATACAGCAGATCCAGGTCTTCTTTTCGGCCCTTTCCGGCGCAGATTTCCTTGAGCACTTCCAAGAGTTCCTTGGTTCCCAGCCGACACGGCACACACTGGCCGCAGGATTCAATGACCGTGAAATCCAGGAAATACCGGGCCACATCCACCATACAGGTTTTTTCATCCATGACCACCATGCCGCCGGAACCCATGATGGATCCGGCTTCGTCCAGGGAGTCGTAATCAATGGGGGTGTCCAGCAAAGATGCCGGCAGACAACCGCCTGAAGGTCCGCCGGTCTGGACGGCCTTGAACGTGCCGCCGTCCGAGATGCCGCCGCCGATGTCATAAATGATTTCCCTGAGGGTGATTCCCATGGGCACTTCAATGAGCCCGCAGTTGTTCACCTTGCCGGTCAAAGCAAAAATCGCCGTTCCCGTGCTTTTTTCAGTGCCCACGCTGGCAAACCATTCCGCACCTTTGGTGATGATCATGGGAGACGATGAAAAGGTTTTCACGTTGTTGAGCAATGTGGGTTTGTCATACAGTCCGATTTCCGTGGTTCGCGGGCGGGGGGCCACCCGGGGCATGCCCCGTTTGCCCTCGATGGACAGGGTGAGGGCTGTGGATTCACCGCAGACAAATGCGCCGGCACCGGGAAAGATTTTGATTTCAAAGTTGAAGTCGGTTCCCAAAATATTTTTTCCCAGAAATCCCTTTTCATGGGCCTGGGCAATGGCCCGTTCCAGACGTCTGATGGCCAGGGGATATTCCGCCCGCACATAGATATAGCCGGTTTCCGCGCCAATGGTGTACCCGGCGATGGCCATTCCCTCCAGAACCGAATGCGGGTCGCCTTCGATCACGGCCCGGTCCATAAACGCGCCCGGGTCACCTTCATCCGCGTTACACACCACATATTTGGGCGTGCCTTTGGCGGCCAGTCCGGCTTCCCATTTCCGGCCGGCGGGAAATCCGCCGCCGCCCCGGCCCCGCAGGCCGGATGCTTTCATGACATCCACCACTTCCTGCTGGGTCATGGTGGTCAGGGCTTTGTGAAGCCCTTCATATCCCTGGTTGGCAATGTAATGATTGATATTGGTGGGATCGATAATCCCGCAGTTGCGGAATACCCGGCGCTCCTGGGGTTTGAAAGAAGGGGTGTCCAGAATTTTTGTCACGCCTTTGATTTCACCCTGTCCCAATGTGCCCAATGTATACTGAGGCAGCGGATCATCGCCCAGAAGATAGGCATCGATGATTTCCGTCACCATGTCGGGGTTGACATTTTTAAAACAGATGGTGGGTTTGCCGGGTTTGTCAATGTTCACCAGAGGCTCGGCGTAACAGGGACCGATACACCCGACTTCACGAATGCTGGCGTCCACTTTTTTTTCGGCCAGTCCATCTTCAAATGCCTTGACCACGGCCATGGCACCGGCGGATCTGCCGCAGGTGGCCGTACCGATGGCGATTTGAGGCTTCTGCCCGTTTATCAGCTCATCCCATTCTTTTCCGGCCTGTTCCTGTATTTCAGCAAACGTCATTTTGCTTTCCTCCTGTCGATTATTTCCGAAACCATTTTAGGGGTCAGCTTGGCTTCCACATCTTCATCGATCATCACACAGGGCGCCAGGGCACAGCAGCCGATACAGGCCACGGTTTCCAGGGTATATTCCTGATCTTCAGTGGTTTCTCCTTCAACAATACCCAAAGCCCTTTCTGTTTCTTCCAGAATCTTTTCCGCCCCCCGGACATGGCAGGCCGTTCCCCGGCATACCATAAAAGAATGTTTGCCCCTGGGGGTGAAACGGAACTGGGCATAAAAAGATGCCACTGCAAACACCCGGCTTTCCGGGAGGCCGGTCACTCTGGCGATTTCAAGCATGGCTTCATCCGGCAGATAACCCAGTTCTGCCTGTACTTTCTGTAAAATCGGGATCAGCGCATCCCGTTTTCCTTTATAGGGTGAAAGTATCTCACTCAACCGATCTTCCATTCTGTCTCCCTCCTTACCTTGGCTTTGTGCTGCACGTGGATCCTTTTTAATCAAATTTGTGAATACTACAATATCTGATAAAAAATATAAATACCCATTGCAAAATTAGATTATTTTGTCCGGTCACTGCATATCACACAACGGGGTTGTGGAAAAGTCCAAATATGGCGAGACCATGAAATTCTGGCTCTGAAATAGTTTTTTAAATCATGTGGTATAAAGATGATGTCTTTTTTATGGATGTGAACCGGTTGTGAGACCGCCGGAAGGCAGCCAGCATCAGTGGGTCATTTTCTTGTGCCTGAGGAGAAAGTGGTTGACTCAAATTTGGGAAAAGAAATATATCGCATGTAGTTTGATAGCGGTGTTCGGATGGATAATTTTCCGCCGTTTTCCTTTTCAGTCAGAGGAAAAGTTGTGGGATTCACCATCGATCATTTCAAGTCCATCAATGATCCTTTCGGGCATCATGTGGGGGATGTTGTGCTCAAAAATCTGGTGATGCTTATCAAACAACGAATCCGTTCTTCTGATATTCTGGGCCGCTGGGGTGGCGAACAATTTTTAATTATCTGCCCTGAGACAGATCGAAAAGGGGCAGGAAAAAATTTAGACTGCGGTTGTGTGTGGTGCCGGAGGCGAGACTTGAACTCGCACACCCTTGCGGGCGGAGGATTTTGAGTCCTCTGCGTCTACCAATTCCACCACTCCGGCACGAAAATACTTAAATAATGAAAAAAACCTGGTTTGTCAATCAATTTTCAACCCCGTGCCGGGCAAACCGGAGAAATTTCAGGGCCCCAGTACCTGCCGGATCGAATCAAAGGGAATTCTCCCCTGCCTGATTACCCGGGGAGGATCACAGGTGACATCCAGGATGGTGGAGCCGGTGCCGCCTTTTAAGGGGCCGGCATCCAGCACCAGATCCGCAGCCCGGATCAGGTCCTGAGGCAGGTCTTTGATCTGGCTGCATCCCGGGGCACCGGACCGGTTGGCACTGGTACCGGTGATGGGACGGCCCGCGGCTTTGACCAGAGCCCGGGCCACGGGGTGAGACGGGATCCGAACCCCGATTTTACCGGTACCGGCGGTGAGCAGATCACTGACACGGGGTGCTGCCTCGAAAACCAGGGTCAGGCCCCCGGGCCAGAAGGCCTGCATCAGCCTGTGGGCTGCATCCGGAATATGGGTCACCAGTTCTTCCAGATCCGTGGGACTGTGGATCAGGATCAAAACGGGATTGGTTTCAGGCCGGTGCTTGATGTGAAATATTTTTTTGATGGCCAGAGAATCCCGGGCATCTGCTGCCAGACCATACAGGCCCTGGGTGGGAAAAACCACCACGCCCTGGTTTTGGATCAATGCCGCAGCCTGGTGAATGGTTTGGGGTGCCGGGTGATCCGGATCGATCCGGATCACCCGCAGCGGTTTTTTCAGCCGGGCTTCAGGCCCCGGCGTGGATGTGTCAGGCAAAGGATGCGGCCTTTTTCTGTACTTTGGCAGCCATGTCTTTTTTGAATGCGGTCAGTTTTTTTGCCACGGTCGGGTCGGACAGGCCGATGATCTGGGCCGCGAAAATGCCGGCATTGTGAGCCCCGGATTTGCCGATGGCCATGGTGGACACGGGAATGCCCGGTGGCATCTGCACGGTGGCCAGCAATGCGTCCAGCCCCTGGAGGGCCGAGGAATCAATGGGCACTCCCAGCACGGGCAAGGTGGTGTGGGCCGCGATCACACCGGCCAGATGGGCCGCATGTCCAGCCCCGCAGATCAGGACCTGGACCCCGTCTTCTTTTGCTTGGGATGCCAGCCGGGCTGCCTGGTCCGGGGTTCGGTGGGCCGAAGCCACGGTCACGTAATAGGGAATATCAAACTGCTTTAAAATGGCCAGGGCTTTTTCCATGACACTGAAATCGGAATCCGAACCCATGATCACCCCGACTTTGGGCGGGATGGACAGCCGTTTCACGGCTTTGGCACCAATATCTTTGCGATAAAAATGATCGGTAAAAGAAATTTTTTCACAGGCCGCATAGGCCGTATCAATGGCCTGCTGAACCGTATCACCTAAGCTGGTGACCCCTAAAACCCGGCCGCCTGAGGTGACCACTGAATCGCCGTCCATGGCCGTGCCGGCATGAAACACCATGGTGCCTTTGATCTCATTGGCCGCATCCAGGCCGGATATGGCATGGCCTTTTTCATAAGCCCCCGGATATCCGCCCGCAGACACCACCACACATACAGCGGCCCGGGGGTCGATTTCCACGGCATGCTGGTGCAGGGTCCCGTTGCAGCAGGCTTCCATCAGCGGCACCAGATCGTTTTTCAGGCGCATGAGAATGGGCTGGGTTTCCGGGTCCCCCAGCCGGGTGTTGAATTCCAGGACCTTGATCTTGTCTTTGTTCACCATGAGTCCGGCATAGAGTACACCCTTGAACGGGGTGCCTTCCTTGGCCATGCCCTGGACCGCCGGAATCATCACCTCTTTCATGGCTTTGGTGCGCAGCATGTGATCCAGTACAGGAGCTGGAGAATAGGCGCCCATGCCGCCGGTGTTGGGGCCTTCGTCATTGTCCAGGGCCCGTTTGTGGTCCTGGGATTCGGGCAGGGGCAGCACGGTTTTGCCGTCGGTCAGTACATGATAAACGAGGCTTCCTCGCCCGTCAGGCACTCTTCCACCACCACGGTGGCACCGGCATCCCGGAACCGGTTTTCCATGATCATCTTCCTCGATGGCCTGATCCGCCTGTTCCAGGGTGTCGCCAGATGATCACCTTTACCGGCGGCCAGGCCGTCAGCCTTGGACTCACAGGGGGCGCCTATAAAACCGGGCATAGGCCCTGGCCTTGGCAGGGTCGGTGAACGCCTTCCTGGCACAGGGGATGTTGTACTTGTTCATGTGGTTTTTAGAAAACATTTTGCCGCCTTCCAGACGGGCTGCGGCTTTGCTGGGACTGAACACGGCCAGCCCCTTGCCCCCAAACGCATCGGCACCTTTTCACCAGGGGGCCTTCCGGTCCCACTACGGTCAGATCGATCTCATTTTTTCGGCAAACGCCAGGCCTGATATCTTCCGGGCATCGATGGGAACCGGTTCCGCCAGATCCCGCGGGTGCCGGCATTGCCGGGGGCGCAAAAAATTTTTTTTCAACCACGGGGCTCTGGCTGATTTTCCATACCAGGGTGTGCTCACAGGCCGCCGCTCTACAATAAGTATTTTCATTGACCTCTCCTTTGGTTTTATTTTTTGTGTCTTCCATGGCCAGTTGAATCAGTGTGTCCAGTCTGGAAAACGAATATCCGGCTTCGGCCGCCGACTGCATACAGGCTGGTGGCCGTCATACTGGGGATGGTGTTGGTTTCCAGGACAAACAGATCACCGCCGGCAAGCATCATGTCCGTGCGGGAATAGCCTTGAGAAAAAGGGCCCAGGGATCGGACCGCCAGTCTTGACCCGGCGGGTGAGATCGTCATCAATGCGGGCCGGGCAGATCTCTTCGGTCCCCGCCGGCCACATATTTGGCGTTGAAATCAAATATTCATGGCCCTGGCCGGGGATGATTTCAATCACGGGCAGGGCGGTCGGATCGTCATTGCCCAGACCCCGCAGGCTTCAAACTTACACCGCTGGATATAGCTTTCCACAATCAGGTGTCATCATGGGCAAATCCTTCCTGAATGGCCTGGTCCATGTCCGCTTCTTTTTTGACGATGGTCATGCCCACGCTGGATCCGGCACACGCGGGCTTCACCACCAGGGGCAGGCCCAAGTCCCGGATCAGTTGGGGGATGTCCAAGTAACATCCCTGGCGGTCAGGAGCAAAATCCGGGTTGGGATATCCCCGTCTGATACAGGCGCTTGACAGCAGTTTGTTCATGGCCACAGCCGATCCCAGAACTCCGGCTCCCTGGTAGGGGATCTCCAGCAGATCCAGCAGGCCCTGGACTGTGCCAGTCTTCTCCGAACGGGCCGTGGAGAATGATCAGGGCCGCATCGATGTCAGGGGCATCCATGACCAGCTGTTTGAGATCGGTTTTGGGATCATAACGCAGAATATCGTACTTTTTGTTTGTCCAGTGCTTCAAATACCTGCTGCCGCTGTTCAATGATACCGACCGTTCCGAAGAGATGCCGCCGGCCAGCAGGGCGAGTCTGATTTTTTCATACGCGTTTCCTTATCCCTGGATAATGGATTGTCTTGCTTGATCAAATTCCTCTTTGGTGATCAGGTCTTTTTCGTACAATGCATTCAGCTGATTCATTTTTTGTTCTGCCTTATCCATGTCCGTTTCAATCAAACGGGTATCCGGAGAAAGATTGTCCGGTTCAGGATACGTCAAAAGACGGCGGGTATCTTCCGCATTGGACTGAACTTTAAAAGATGCCAGGCCGCCCATGAAACTGATTTCCACATTTCGATGCTTCAACTGTTCATCGGACAGAATATCCTGAATCTGTGCGGAATTTTTACGCATCTGGCGGATCACAAGCCATACGCAAAGGGCCACCAGCAGGCCGGCACCTGCCATGATCCAGGGCAGATACTCAAAAAATCCCTTGATCAGGACCACAAAGACGGCAATGCCTGCCAGCAGCACCACATGGAACAGCAAAATAAAGTAGGCGATGAATATATTTTTAAACACCCCTTCTTTGTCGGTTTTATTTAACTTCATGATAACTTTCTGATAATATTTTCCTGGTATTTGTTTGTGATCAGGGGCGATATGCCGCCCCGGAGAAAATCAAGTCTGGTTAACAGGTAATTGAGTTTTTTTGTGATCTCCCGGTGCTGGGCCGATGCGGCATCCGTTGCTTCAAGCAGCAGTTCAGCCTGGGTGATTTTTTTCTTTAATTCAATTTCAGGGGGCAGATACCCCGCATTTTTCAACATTTTATAGGCCAGACGGCAATCATCCGCCGCCGGATGGGACGGTTCAAGAACAAAGGGTTTGCCTTTGCCCGCCAGATTATCAAACGCGCCTTTTTTCTGGGCGGCTTTGATTCTTTCTTCCACAATTTTTTCAAATCCGGGAAGCAACCGGGTCATATCCTTAACTATAAAAATTTTAAATAATGGTTTCTAATGGTTCCGGGATATCCAAGATTGTTTGGTTTGGTTAAGAAATTTAATTTTATTAAACCATCCCGGTTTTTGCAAGCTATTTTCTTGACAGTGTCCAGGCAATACTGTATCAAATACCATTGATTTACCGCCCTTGCCGGCACAATTTCACAATTATTCAAAGATATCGATATATAACAATGACGCAGAAAAAGACCCTATCAAAGATCAGAAATATTGGCATCATGGCCCACATCGATGCGGGCAAGACCACTGTGACGGAACGGATCCTGTACTATACCGGAAAATCCCACAAGATCGGTGAAGTCCACGATGGCGAAGCGGTCATGGACTGGATGCAGGATGAACAGGAACGGGGGATCACCATCTCCTCGGCCGTGACCACCTGCCAGTGGGAGCAGTCCACTATCCAGATCATCGATACGCCGGGGCATGTGGATTTCACCGTGGAAGTGGAACGGGCCCTGCGGGTGCTGGACGGCGCCATTGGTGTGTTCTGTGCCGTAGGCGGTGTGGAGCCCCAGTCGGAGACCGTGTGGCGCCAGGCGGACCGGTACCGGGTTCCCAGAATGGCGTTTATCAATAAAATGGACCGCACGGGGGCGGATTTTTTCGGGGCTGTGGCATCCATCAAGGAAAAACTGGGGGCCCATCCCGTGCTGCTTCAGGTTCCCATGGGCGCGGAAGATCAGTTTGACGGGGTGATCGACCTCATCGACATGAAACAGATCCGTTGGGATGATGAAAGCCTGGGCGCCACATATGTGGTGGATGAGATCCCTTCAGAATATGCGGACCTGGCCATGGAATACAGAGAAAAACTTTTGGAGTCGGTTTCCGAAGAAGATGATGCCATCATGGAAAAATACCTGGGAGAAGAGGAAATTACCCGGGCCGATCTGATCGCTGCCGTCCGGAAAGCCACCATCAACCACAAACTGGTGCCCGTGCTGTGCGGCAGTGCCTTGAAAAACAAAGGCATTCAGCCGCTGCTCAATGCCATCGCGCATTTTCTTCCCAGCCCCCTGGATGTGCCCCCGGTGCGGGGCATCCATCCTGAAACCGGTGATCCCCTTGATTTTCCTCCGGAGAAAAACGGTCCCCTGGCTGCGTTGATTTTTAAGGTTTCCATGATCGAAGGCCGGAAACTGTCTTTTGCCAGAATTTATTCAGGGAAAATTGAAGCCGGGTCGGACGTGTACAACCCCGTGCTCAAGAAAAAGGAAAAATTGTCCCGGATCCTGCTGATGCACGCCAACAAGCGGGAACGTCTCAAAGAAGCGTCTGCCGGGGATATCGTGGGCATTGTGGGATTGAAGGATTCCGGAACCGGTGATACGCTTTGCTCGGTGGATCATCCTGTGTTTCTTGAAAAAATGAAATACGAAGATCCGGTGATTTCCATTGCCATCGAACCGAAAACCCATGCGGATCAGGAAAAACTGGACATGGTCCTTGAAAAATTCACCATCGAGGATCCGACCCTCAAGGTGTCCAAAGATGAAGAAACCGGCCAGACCATTTTGTCGGGCATGGGAGAACTGCATCTGGAGATCATTATTTCAAGGATGCGCAAGGAGTTCAACACCCAGGTGAATGTGGGCAATCCCCAGGTGGTGTACCGGGAGGTGGTCACAGCGCCGGCCACGGGTGAGGCCGTATTTGACCGGGAGATTTCCGGCAAATCCCATTACGCAAAAGTCCGAATTCAGCTCAAACCCCTGGACCGGGGAACCGGCGTTCTTTTCAGGAACAAGGCCCCTGAAACCCAGATTCCGCCTCAATTTGTGCCCGGTATTGAACAGGGTATCCGGGAAAGCCTGGAAGGCGGGTATCTCAAGGGATATCCGCTGGTGGATGTGGAAATCATTCTGCTGGGCGGGGCGTTTGAGGAAGGGAAATCCACGGAACTGGGATTTTCAGTGTGTGGGTCCATGGCCTGCAAAGAGGCGTTGGAAAGTGCATCCCTGGCGCTTCTGGAACCGATCATGCAGGTGGAGGTGTTTGTGCCGGACACCTATATGGGAGACGCCATTGCCGATCTCAATTCCCGGGGGGGGAAAGTGGAATCCATTGCCCCGAAAGCCAATATCCAGATCATCCATGCCGTCGTGCCTTTGGCTAAAATGTTCGGGTATTCCACAGCCCTGCGTTCCGCCACCCAGGGCCGGGGAACATTCAGCATGAAATTCGACCGGTTCGACCGGGTGTGATGAGGTTGTCAGGACGGGCGTTTGCCGGAGGAGATCCGTTTTAAGCGTTCTTCTGCGGCGGTCTTTGTATCCGGATCATCCAATCCCTGGTCTATCGCCCGTTTCAGATGGCGGGTCGCATTTTTTGAATCCTGCATCAGATCATAATAGATGCCTAAGTAATAGTGGGACAGGGCAATCCTGTTTTTTCGGGACATGATGGCACCCAGGTGATAATAGGCCCTGGGAAAAGATTTCGGGGATGTCTCGATGACCCGGGTCAGGTTCTGTTCGGCTGACGGCACATCTCCGGATTCCAGCTGGGCCACGGCCAGGTAGTACCGGGCCCAAGTTCCCAGAACCGGATCGGACTGGATTCCCGGCAGGATATTCATGGCTTTGTCATACTGGCCGTCAAGGGCGTAGATGCGGCCTAAATCCAGAAGAATCAGCGGGTCCATGGGATCGAACGAAAGGGCTTTCTGCAATTGGACAATGGCTTGATCCCGCCGGTTTTCCCTGGCATACAACAGGCCCAGCCCATAATACAGTGCCGGGTTGGAAGCATCTTCGGAAATTCGGGATTCAATGGTTTTAATACTGTCGGCAACGGGTTCGTACAACCCGATGATCCGGTATTTGACCATATCGTAGTTGTACGTGACCGGGAAGGTATCCTCCACAGGGGTTTCATGGGTGTAATCCGAGAGCAGCGCGGACAGATGGGCGATGCGTGAACCCGTGCCGGGATGGGTTTTGAAATAATCCGGAATACCTTCCATGCCCATGTAATCCGCAGCCCTCAGTTTGTTGAGACTGTCCAGCAATCCTTTTGGAGAAAAGCAGGTTTGTTGAAGCATTGTAAAGGCTTTCTGGTCGGCTTCGGTTTCATTTTCCCGGGTATAGGTGAGCATGGATGAATATCCGGCGGCCATGGATCCCATGGTCAGGGCCTGGGCTGCCTCACCGCCGCCGCCGGCCGAGCCCACGATAATGCCGGCCAGCACCCCGGCCAGGGTGCCCATATTTACCAGTTTGGACCGGTCAATGGATTGAGACACATGCCGGCTGATGGCATGGGCGATTTCATGGGCCAGAATCCCGGCCAGTTCATCCGTGCTGGAAAGGGCCGTGATCAATCCCCGGTGCACAAAGATGTTTGCTCCGGGGCTGGCAAAGGCATTGAATGTGCCGTCATTGATCAGGTAAAAGGAAAAATTGAAAGGCTGGGGCGGCAGCTGTGCCAATATATGCCGGCCGATTTCATTGATCATATGATTGGCCGCAGGATCATCTAAAATGACCTGCTGCTGGTGAATCACCTGCATGAATTCATCCGCCAGTTCCAGTTCATCCGGTATGGAGATGGCAGTTGCCGGTGCGGGTAAAAAAGTCATCACCATAAAAAAAATGGCTGTTATTGCACTGATGCGTCTCATAAAAAAAGAGTACCTGATTTCTGGTTGAAGGGTTATGGTATGATAATTATCATAAAAAACCAAAAATCAAAATAAATATCAGCGCTCGCCTCTTTTATACGGCGTGGAAAGCATGGCAGGGGCATTGAGTTTTCTGGGGTCTTTCAGGCTGATGAGCAAAAGAATCAACAATGTGGCGATATAAGGCAGCATGGCTAAAAAATTCGGCGATATCCCCAAAGGCTGCATCAGATACTGGACAACGAAAATTCCACCGAACAGAAATGCGGCCCAGATGGCCCGGCCCGGGTTCCACAACGCGAAAATGGTCAGGGCAATGGCAATCCAGCCCCTTCCTGCGGTCATGCCTTCGATCCAGGATTTGGAATAGGAAATGGACAGGTGGGCCCCGGCCAACGCTGAAAAACCGCCGCCGATGATCACGGACAGATACCGGATCAGAAATACGTTCACGCCCTGGGTTTCCGTGGCTTTGGGATTTTCTCCCGTGGACCGGATCTGAATGCCCAGCCGGGTTCTTTCCAGCAGAAACCAGGCCCCTAATGCCAGTGCAATGGCCAGGAAAAAAAAGGGACTCTGACTGAACACGGCCTTGCCGATGAAAGGAATATCCGACAGGACGGGGATGGTGATATTTTCCATTTTGATGGTCAGCGGTTTGCCCACATAGGGTTTTCCCACCATGCCGGACAATCCCAGTCCCAGCATGGTCAATGCCAGGCCCGACACCACCTGGTTGGCCTGAAGCGTTACTGATGCCACGGCATGGATGATGGAAATGACCATGCCGGCGACCAGTGCCGCCAGCACCCCCAGCCAGGGGGACCCCGTGGTCATGGTGACAATGAAGGCAGTGACGGCCCCCAGGGCCATGACACCTTCCACGCCCAGGTTGAGGATCCCGCTTCGTTCACAGATGATTTCCCCGGTGGTGGCCAAAAGCAGCGGTGTGCCCGCCACCAGGGTGCGCTGAAGTGTTGATATGATGATCTCTTCCATGGTCGGGGTTCCTATCGGGTTGAAAATGTGATGGAAATTTTATGGTTCAGAAAATAATCGCCCATGATCAGAAAGATCAACAGGGTGCCGTTGACGATGTCCACGGTGGCGGCCGGCAGTCCCAAAGAAATCTGGATGGCATCCCCCCCCACCAGAATTCCCGCAAAAAACAGGCCGGATAAAACGGTATACAATGGGTTGAGTTTGGCCAGCCATGCCACGATAATGGCGGTGAATCCATATCCCGATGACATGGAATCCGGATACCCTAAGTATTGATGAATGCCGGCGACTTCCCCCACACCGGCCATGCCGGCCAGTCCGCCGGAGATGGCCATGAGGATCAGGGTGGTTTTCAGAAAATCGATGCCCGCATATTTGCCGGCTTCCGGATTTTCCCCCACCACCCGGGCTTCATATCCGAACCGGGTCCAGTAAATGATCATGGTCAGAATAGCAGCACAGGCCAGGGCCAGAATCAGTGTGACATAATGATCCGGGATCCGGGAATCACACTGAGTATCGCTGCTTCCGGCAGGGAATCCGTGCCGGGAACGAACTGTGCCCCTTTCCAGGGGCCGACAATGAGCATGGTCAGGATGTGGGCACAGATATAATTGAGCATCAGCGTGGAGATCACTTCGTTGATGGCATATTTGATTTTTAAAATGGCCGGAATGATGCCCCACAACGCACCGCCCAGAAAACCGGCGGCAAACATCAGCGGAATAATGCCCCAGGCAGGCAGGGTGTCTCCAAAGCTCAGACCGGTCCAGGTGGCAAAGATCGCGCCCATGAGCAACTGGCCTTCGGCCCCGATATTCCAGAACTTGGCCCGGAAGGCCAGGGTCAGGCCGCTGCCGATGAGTATCAAGGGATGGCTTTGGTGACGGTTTCTTTGAACCCGTATACAGAACCGAACGATCCCTGGAAAATTTCTGAAATGGCGAACAGCGGGTTGACCCCGGCAATCATGAAAATAAAACTGATGACCCCAAGTCCTGCGGCCAAAGATAAGATATTAGTCATCACGACCCCGCCAGCGGGTGATCCGGTATCTGTCTGAGGATGTGACATGTATCATGGGACAACTCTATTAAAATTAAAATCAGAACTGTTTGGATCCGGCCATCATCAGGCCGATATCACACAGACGATCATCATGGGAATCAAAATGCCTATGAATTCACCGGCAAAAGCACACCGATCCGGTCGCAAAGCTCAAAATCTCTTCCAGATCCTCGAAAACAGCAGGATGCTGCTGCCTTGGCCGCGCAGTCTGAGCGAGATGCTGGCGTAAAAATTCCGTGGCCCCCACATCCAGGCCGTAAGTGGGGTGGGATGCCACCAGCAGCTGGGGCTGTTCGCTGATTTCCCGCCCCAGAATCAGTTTCTGAATATTGCCGCCGGACAGGTTTCTGATCTGACTGTTAATGGAAGGTGTAGACACGTTGAATTCCGTCACAAGATTCCGGTGTGATCCTTGATATATTGGTATCTGAGAAAATGTCCCCGGAAAATTTTTTAAGTGATGCTGTTTCAAGATGGCATTGTCATAAAGAAACAGACCCGGGGCAATGCCGAACCGGATGCGTTCTTCAGGGACATGGAGATCCCGTGGTCATATATTTTGCGCGGAGACAGGTTGGTGATATTTTTGCCGTTGATGCGCACCTGTCCTTTGTCGATTTTTCGGATTCCTGTGATGGCTTCCGCCAGTTCCCGCTGCCCGTTTCCCGCCACCCCGGCAATGCCGAAAATTTCATTTTCATAAAGATCAAAGCTGATTCCTTAATTGCCGGCAATCCCATGTCTCCGGTCACATGGATCCGGTCTGCGTGCAGCACGGGGTTGCCCGGACCAGGGTTCTCTGTTGATGTTAAAAACCACATCCCGCCCGAACACCATCCGGGATCAGGTTCTTTTTGGTCCGGCTTCTGATTTCATCATTGAGCAGCTTTTTGAGGACTTCCAGGGCAACATTCTTGTGCTCCATGTCCCTGACTTCCAAAAGGAACTCCTCTGAAAGCACACTGATATCCGGCTTTTTGATTCCTGCCGCATCAAACACGTCAATCACCTGGTCGCTCACCAGGGCCTTGTCGATGACTTGACGGATGGCGGTCTCCATTTCTTCGTCTGTTTGGCCTGATCCGGTTCCGTCGAACTTTGCCAGCCGGGATTTGACCGCCTGAAAGAACCCGACCTCATCTTTGACGTCCATGGCCTGCTCATGGGGGACCGCAATGGAAAACGCCCTGGACAGCGCACTGACCTCATTGATGTACCGTTTTTTTCCGTTCTCCAGGCCCAGGATGTGTTCTTCCGCTCCCAGGATGATGGACAGCTTTTTGCCGGTTTCGGCTTCAAAATAGTCCTCATAGGCAAATCCGTGATACATCTGGGAGACCACTTCGAGCTTTTCGAGCATCAGAGTCACGGCTTGTTCCTGGGCAATGGCCGGGTCCCCTTTGCCGCCACTGTCTGAATAGAAGGACAGGGCTTTTTTAAGATCCGAGGCAATCCCCAGGTAATCCACCACGAGACCACCCGGCTTGTCCTTGTATACCCGGTTCACCCTGGCAATGGCCTGCATCAGGTTGTGACCCTTCATGGGCTTGTCGATATACATGGTGTGCATGCAGGGGACATCAAATCCGGTGAGCCACATGTCCCGCACAATGACTATCTTGAGTTCATCTTCCGGATCTCTCATGCGTTCCGCCAGCATCCGGCGCTGGTCTTTGGTGGTATGGTGCTTTGAGATTTCAGGACCGTCTGAAGACTTAGAGGTCATCACCACCTTTATCACGCCTTTTTTCAAGTCATCTTTGTGCCACCCGGGCCTCATGGCCACCATAGCGGCATACAAATCCGCGGCGATCCTTCGGGACATGGCAACCACCATGGCCTTTCCTTCGAACACTTCCTGGCGCGATTCAAAATGCCCGATGATATCCTGGGCTACCTGTTCAATCCGGTCTTCACTGCCGATGAGTGCTTCCAGCTGGGTCCATTTGGCCTTGGCCTTCTGGGTCTCTGTCAGGTCATCCTGTGCCAGGGTGGCATCCAGGTCGGCCACCAGTTTTCTGCCCGCTTCACTCAGGCTGATTTTGGCCAGACGGCTTTCATAAAAGATCCGAACCGTGGCCCCGTCTTCCACGGCCTGGGCAATGTCATACACGTCAATATAGTTGCCGAATACCGCCGGGGTGTTCACATCCGTGCTCTCGATGGGGGTCCCGGTAAACCCCAGGTAGGTGGCATATGGCAGGGCATCCCGCATGTATTTGGCAAACCCGTAGACCACTTTTTTACCGATGACGTTTCCTTGTGCATCTTTGTCATCAATGGTCTTTGCACTGAATCCATACTGGGTCCGGTGGGCTTCATCCGCAATCACCACGATATTTCTGCGATTGGAAAGGGTCTCGTAGACATTGCCGTTGTCCGGGGAGAATTTCTGAATGGTTGTAAACACCACGCCCCCGGAGGCCACCTTGAGTAATTCCTTGAGGTGGTCCTGGTCTTTGGCCTGAACCGGTTCCTGGCGTAAAAGCTGCTTTGAGGCGGCAAATGTATCGTACAACTGGTCATCCAGATCGTTTCTATCGGTGATGACGACCACTGTGGGATTATCCATGGCCAGAACAATCTTGCCGGTATAAAAGACCATAGACAGAGATTTTCCGCTTCCCTGGGTATGCCATACCACACCCCCTTTGCGGTCCCCTTTGGGCTGAGAGGTGACCGTTGCCAGACCATAGGCTTTGGGGTCTTCGGCTGTTCCCGGTGTCTCCGGCGTTCCTGCCGCTCTCAGGGTGGATTCCACGGCCAGATTGACCGCATAGTACTGATGGTAAGATGCCAGTTTCTTAACGGTCTCCATGGTGATAATGCCGGTTTCCCGGTCTTCTTTTTTGGAGGCTTCAAATACAATGAAATGCCGGATCAGGTCCAGGAGGGTCTTTGGGTTCAGCATGCCTTTTATCAGGGTTTCAAGCTGTCCGATGAGCGGCGATGCTTCTGTTTTCCCATCAGCGGTGTTGATTTGTCTTTTATCCTGACTTTTATTTTCTGATTATTTTGAACTGGTTGGGTATGTTTGGTTTTATTCTGAACAAATTGGGAAGTCGCTTCGCTCAGACTGATTTTATTGGGTTTTTAAGGCATGGGTGGGAAAGCTTAAATAATGAAGATGGGGGAAGCAGGGTTCCCCGCCTCCCCCTTGGTGCATTATTTAATGCTACCCACTTCCGGTTATCCCTTACCGGGTTGCTCCCCAGCAGAGCCCGGCTCCGTTTCACCGAAATTGTAAAATTCTTCTTTTTGATCAGCCAGCCGTATCTCCAGCAATTCATGAAGAAGCTGGTTTTCCGTATTAATTTTTTTAAGACTCATGAGAAGGATATCCATCATTAGATATCCCATTTGATCGACGATCTGCTCGATTCTGGTTTCAAGTTGTTCTTCAGTCATGACATCTCCAATGTTAAAAAATTTCAGAGGATGCGATGCGAACGTGTTCCGCCGACACTGTCATGGATTTTTCCGCGGCAGCCGCAATCAGCGATCCTCTGGCAAGGTTGTTGGCTTTTCGTAAAAGACCGCCTGATCCCTGATGGATCGCTGTTATCGCCTGATCAGAGAAGAAGTTGGTATCCACCCCGCACAATTTCAAATGATGAACAAGATAGGATCTCATCCCATTGATATCCAGGCCCTCCAGATGGCTTTTGGCCACGATTCGTGAAGCAAACGGGATGGACGTCCGGTACTGAAGCTTATCAATCAGTGTCGGCTGACCGGCAAGGATTACAGGCAACCAGGTTCTGGAGTCCTTTTCAAACTGGACAAGGGTGTGGAGTTCTGCAAATACTTCCATACGCAGGAGGGATGCTTCATCTATGATCAGCACCGTTTTCATCTTTTTGCCCTGAACAAACTCCCGGATCTCATTTTTAATAATGGAGGTCATGACGGCCCTGGATGTGGATGATCTGTCAATGCCCAGTTCTTCGACGATCTGGCGGTACAGTTCAATAATGGAACCGGTTGAGGCTGTCACGTAAAACACCTTGTACTCGGAAGCATGCAGCAATGAAGCCGAATATCTCAAGGCGGTTGATTTGCCGCTGCCCACATCCCCGGTAATAACAGCACTGCACCCTAAACGGACGGCATAGTCAAATCTGTTTTTGACACCGGTAACTTCAGGGGTGACCAGGATTTCATCAATATCAATCTGGGCCGGGAAGGCCTCCTTGGACAACCCGAAAAAGGTTCTGTATGTGTCACTCATAGCAGCTGACCTCCCTTGTAATCAGAATATTTAGGGAAGATCCGGATATCGTTTTCGTTCCATCGATCTCTTTTAACACGGCAGTTAACCGACAGATCCACAGGGGTTAACAAGCCGTATGATTTGCTTTTATAAACCACTTCAGCCTTTTGGGGCGTATCTTCATGGTATTTGACATCTACATGTCTTCCGATCAGAGCTACCGGTGCTTCAAACATATTGCCGTTAAGGGTGATGGTCCGGTCTTTGGCTACTTTGCGCCGGAGGGTTTTTCGAAAATGGTCTTTCAGATCCGGCGGAGCCGTCCTAATGCATTCCATGGATGAGGTAAACCTTTTAAACGGGGTTTCACCGGTGCTGCCGTGTTTGCGCTGGTGATAAACATCGTTGAGCCATTTATCAAAAGCGGTATTCAAATCCGGAAGGGTTTTGCCGGTGAACTTTTGAAGGAACTGCAATCTCACGGTTCTGAACCAGCGCTCAATTTTACCTTTTCCCTGGGGCTTGTACGGTCTTGCATGGATCAGGGCGATGGATAAAGACGCTGCCACATATTTTAAATGATGAGATCTGAACGCCGGGCCATTGTCCACATATAGTTTTCTGGGTAGCCCCCGGCTTAAAAAGGCCTGTTCCAGCACCGTGAGGTATGTTTTTAAATTCTCCGACAAATAAAATCCGGCAGCAGTGATCAACCTGGAGTGGTCATCCATGATAGCAATCAGATAGGTTTTTCTCTGTTTGTCCTGGACCAGTACCTGAGGACCGTGCATCACATCACTTTGCCATAAATCATTGGGATGCTGGGCCTCAAATTTTCTTCTGTCTTCCGGACGGGCGGTGTTCATTAGTCCCCGGGACTGCAAAAATCGGTAGACACTTGAGTAACTGTAGGTTTGGCAGGTGATTTTTTCCAAGGACTCGATCAGGGTATCAACGGTAGCATCAGGCTTATCGAGCCGCAGCTTAATAATCTGAGAAGCGGTTTCGTCATCAAAGGATCTTGATTTTCCCTGGTCAGACCGGTCTTTGGGATAAAGAGATTCTATCCTGCCGTTGTACCGCCTGATCCATCCCAGAATGGTGCTTCTGGAAAGACGGGTCCGCCCGGAATAAGGAATCGACCATTTGCGGGCACACTTCTGCTGTAATAACCGTTCTTTTTCTCCGTAATCGAGTTCTGCGCCGGTAACAAACTCGCCAATGACCCCGAAACGAAATACGGCAATCTCTTTTTTCTGTTGTTCTGTCATACATCCTCCTTGAATTTAGAGTTTCAAGGCTTGTATGACAATCAAACCATCCGGTAAATAACAGCATGCGGTAGGGTGTGAAAAAACCGGTAGCGCCTGATCATTAAATTGACCTGGTAACCGGGATTTTGCCCATCCTGACCAGTTCGACAAAACCTGCAATAACCCCTTTGTTCCAAGTGTTGGACAGATAAGCCGCTATGTTTCGTTGCAGGGCGACAAACCAGAAGTGCTGCCTGCTCCATGACAATCCCGGCAGGTATCTGCCCTTATATATCCGGCTCAGGATACTTGAAAATATCAGCCTGGTATCAGCCTGGAACCGCTTGAAATATCCAAAAGGCTTCAGTTTGAAAACCGTACGGCAATATGGGCAGCGGTACCGCTTCAGGTAAAGGCCCTGATCAAATCCATCAAAAAATGAGAGCACAAACCCGTGCCCCCAAAGGGTTGATTCGTTGCAGTTAAGACATTTGCCTGGTTTTTGCCATTTAAATTTTTTGCCCAGTTTGAAAATTTGCTTGATATTTGCTTTGACTTTCACTATCATTTTTCCATCTTGGGTGGGATTTTATAATCCCCCGATTCAAAGGGCGATGGGCTGCAAACCATATCGCCCTTTTCATTTCAGCCAAAATAATCTGATAAAAACCTGGGCAGAATAATTCAAAAAAATTTCAAGTTTGTCAATTTAATGTGAAAAATATCGCGGGATTTGATTCAAAATATTTTGGAATATAACACCACCGGTCCCACATAGATAAATCCGGCTTTGATCTTTTTGTCTTCCGCACCAACAGTATTTGCTGAAAAGCCCAGCATCGCAATGGAACAGATCAGCAGTAACAGGGTCCACTTTTTCATCCCGGGTCACTCCTTTTTTAAAGTTAGGGGGTTAAAATATCCCGGGATAATACGATATTTGAGGGATTTGAGTCAACCTTTAAAAAAACAGGGATACCACACCCGCTCCGGTCAGAGGGTCACGCGACATTCAAAGGTTATAAAAGTCAATAATCAAAAAAAAGGGGCAAGACCCATCTGGATAAAGAAGCATCATAATCATGGGGGTGCCGGCATGGAAGAGCATGATCTCATCTGAGGAGATAATATGCCATGGGTCAATGGGCACATCCGGGGTCATTAGCTAATATATTAACTCAGCAAAAAAATACTCGAAATATTTTTTCTGATGTGCTATGGTCAAAGGCATGGTAAAACGAGATGCTAGGAAATTAAGTACAGAAGCCCAGCAGGAACTCCGGCAGATGGCAATCCAGCTCAAAAAATCCGGAAAGACCTACAAGCAGATTGCTGAAATTGTTCATGTACAAGCGACGACCATTTGTGCATGGTACAAAGCGTACCAAAGTGGTGGAAAAAAGGCCCTTCAGATCAAGAAAAGAGGGCGTCCAACCGGCAGTTGCAGAACTTTGGATGTTTCCCAGGAGAAGATCATTCAAAAGGCGATCGTTGACAAATGCCCTGATCAACTAAAGCTTCCTTTTGCACTATGGACACGCAAAGCTGTTGGGCAGGTGATAAAAGATGTCTATGGTATCGACATGCCAATACGTACGGTGGGCGAATACCTGAAACGCTGGAATTTCACCCCCCAGAAACCCCTCCGGAAGGCATATAAGCAAAACCCTAAAGCGGTTAAGGCTTGGTTGAATGAAGTGTATCCGTCCATAGCCAATCGTGCAAAACAGGAAAAGGCTGAAATTCATTGGGGAGATGAAACCGGCTTTTGCAATGACAGCTATCATGGCAGAAGTTGTGCCCCTTGCGGCTCCACTTCTGCGATAAAAATGCATCCACGATGCCAGCGTGTAAATTTGATTTCAACGGTCACAAACCAGGGCAAGGTCCGCTTTATGATTTATAAAGAAAAGATGAATGCTGACACCCTGATCCGTTTTATGAAACGACTGGTGAAAGATACCGGTCAGAAGGTTTTTTTAATTCTCGATAACTTGAGGGTTCATCACAGCCATGTTGTCAAAGAGTGGCTTCAAGAACATAAAGACGAAATAGAAGTCTTCTTTTTGCCGTCTTATTCACTGGAATTGAATCCGGATGAGTACTTGAACTGTGATTTGAAAATTGGGGTGCACAGCAATTCTCCTGTCAGGACAAGGAAACAATTATCGAAAAAAGCGCTGTCACATTTAGCGAAATTCGTCAATTGTCAATGCAAATACAGGGTGTTATAAATATGGTGCTCTTGAAAAAAGGCAGATGCAACAAGGGGTTTCCGGCCAGCCACTATCTATAAATCGAAAAACCATAAATCAATAATAAAGAATATCGAGGAAAAAATGACTGCAATTTTATTGAAAAATGGATTTATCATAGATCCTTTTAAGGAAGAAATTCGTCAAGAAAATCTTCTGATTATTGATGATTACATTAAAAAAATCCACCCTGATTTTACTGATATCCCTGAAAATACAGAAGTTCTTGATGTAAAGGGAAAATTCATCTCCCCCGGTTTAATTGAATCTCATCTACACATTGAAAGTTGCATGATGCCCCCGCTGGAATTTGGATATCATGCAATTCAACACGGTACAACGACATGTGTTGTGGATCCGCATGAAATTGCAAATGTGGAAGGGGTTAAAGGGATAACCTTATGGTTAGAACAAGCAGATAAATTGCCTTTAGATATGTATGTAGGTATCCCTTCTTGTGTTCCCGCCACCCATATGGAACATTCTGGCGCTTCGATCGGAATTGCTGAAATTAAAAAATTAATTGAGGATGATCGAGTTTATGGTCTGGGTGAGATGATGAATTTTCCCGGAATTATTCATGATATAGGCGATGCACGGAAAAAAGTGGACCTTGTATTTAATAATAAAAAAATTATAGATGGGCATGCACCAGGAGTGAGTGGTCAAGATTTGGACATTTATATTTCTAATGGACATCTTGACGGAACTGTCCGCATAATGTCAGATCATGAAGCAACTACCGCTAAGGAAGTGCAAGAAAAAATTGAAAAAGGAATGTTTATCGCATTGCGCTACGGAAGTGCCACCAGAGATTTAGATAATATTCTTCCCGACTTAATCGATCAAGAAGCTAATTTTGACAAAATAATGTTCTGTTCGGATGATTTGTCTCCATCGGAATTATATGAAAAAGGACATATTGACCGAATTGTTCGAAGAGCTCGAGAAATATTCCAAAACCAAGGCAAAATGGAACTTGAAAAAGCAACAATAACAGCATTACGAATGGCTACAGTGAATTCAAGTAACTATTTACAACCATTTTTAGATCGAACGCATAGAAGATTAACAGGTAGACTGGAACCATCGTATAGCGCAAATATTGTAATATTCAACGATTTGGAATCTTTAACCGTTGATACGGTTATTCATCAAGGAAAAATCATAGTAAAAGATGGGGAGCTGAATAGTACAAAGCCAGAGTATGATTATTCAGCCTTCTTACATAGTATGCATATTTCTAAAACCTTTTCTGCCGATGATTTTATCATTCCTTTTCAAGGAACTGAAAAATCAGTATCAGTAAACATTATTCAAACAGTGAAAGATAGTTTGCTCACAAAGAAAGTCATTGCCAAGTGGCCAATCCAAACTGTTGATGGAATTTCGCAAATACGCGGAGATGTGGCACAAGATGTCCTTAAAATTGCGGTTTTCGAAAGACATCATAACACTAACCAAATGGCTTATGGTTTAATTCGTGGAATAGGGATTAAGAATGGGGCTATTGCTTCTACTGTTGCACATGATAATCACAATTTAATTGTTGTTGGCACAAATGATCGTGATATGGCTCAGCTAACAAATGAAATGATTGCTCGTGGTGGAGGAATGGGGGCATTAATCGATGGAAATGTCACTTTCTTTCCTTTACAAATAGCAGGTTTAATGGCTTCTGATCCACTTCCACAAATTATCGCCAGTTATCGTAAAGTGAAAGAAACCGCACAGATTATGGGGAGTGCTCATGAAAATGTATTTATGACATTAAGTTTCATGGCCTTGGCCGTGATCCCAGAATTACGAATTACCGATATGGGAGTGGTAGATGTAAATCAATTCAAAATTATTCCATTAATTCAACCTACTAACGAATAATGTTCATCTACAACCGAGATTATTTATCATTCATCAACCCCGCTAGTATTGGGATATGCCGGCGATTCCGGCGGAAAAGAAAGACCTGAAGAAGCTATGGTATATATATCAAAAGGCTTGGCGACCGTTTCTCGCTGATCCTAAAGACGATCACGTTCTCGAACTGGCTGTGGCATCTGGTGTGAAATCCATAACAACTTTCAACAGAAAGGATTTCAAGGGAGTTGAGGATTTTGGTGTGGAAATCCTTACTTCGAAAAGACTATTGGAGGAATGCGGGAACGCCGTTCACACCCCCTGGTCCGGCAAAGGATCCAGTGGGAGGAAAATCGTAAAGGTCGTGCCCCGGCGCTTGACTGATTCCACGGTGATGGTGCCCTTGTGCTGGGCGATGATGTTCCGTGCGATGAATAAGCCAAACCCCGTGCCTTTGACCTGTTTGGAAGAAAAGAACAGGTCAAAGATCCTGGCCTTGGTTTCCACATCCATGCCGCACCCGTCATCTTGAACCTTGATCACCAGCTGATTGCCCTTTTCTTCGATGGTCAGGCGGATGAAGTGACCGGTCTGGTCTTTGTCTTCCACACAGGCATCCACGGCATTATCCAGCATATTCACCAGTGCGGACATCATGGAAGACGGATCCAGGTTCAGGGTGGCCGGGGCATTGTCCGATTTCACCTGAAAATCGATGGGATGGCTGGCCAGTTTCATTTTCATGGTTTCCTGAATATCTTTGATAAACTGATCCAGGGGCACGGGCTGAATATCCATGGACCGTTCCTTGGAATACAGCAGAATATCCATGATCAGCTGCTTGATTTTTTCCACGGCCTGGGACAGCAGATCCATGCCTTCGGCAATATCGGCAAAATTCTTTTTTTTCAGGCCGGACCGGGCGATGAACAACCCGCCGTCCAGGTTGGTGAGCAGGCCTTTGATGTTATGGGATACCGTGCCCAGCATCAGGCCTAAAGAGGATAAATGATCCGTGAGTTTGGATTTTTCCAGCACCAGCAGTTCCAGTTTCTGGGTATATTCCACCAGTTTCTGCTGGGCAATGAGCTGATCCACGGCCTTGGTCACAGCTATTTCCAGGATGTCCACGTTCACGGGTTTGGTAATGAAATCCGTGGCCCCGAATTTCAGGCTGTCAATGGTGAGATCCATGTCCCCGTGTCCGGTGATCATGATCACCTGCGTGTCCGGAGATCGGCGTTTCACCTGTTTGAGCAGTTCAATACCGCCCATGACCGGCATTTTGATATCCGTGATCACAATGGACGGATGATGGTCTTCAAACAGTTCCAGGGCTTTTTTCCCGTCCGGGGCCAAAAGCACTTCATGCCCCATGTCCATGAGCGCGATCTCAAGCACCTCTCTGATATCTTCTTCATCGTCCACGATCAGAATGGTGAAGGGTGTCTTGTCCATGAACGCCTCCTTTCAGGCATATTCGATATCTTCGTCCGTTGCTTCGGGAACCGGAAATATCAGGGTGAATTTTGCGCCGCCGTCCGGAGGAGTGTCCACCTGAATATCTCCCTTGCAGTCCTTGACGATCCCATAGGAGATGGACAGGCCCAGGCCCGTTCCCTTGCCTACTTCCTTGGTGGTGAAAAACGGTTCAAACAAACGGTCTTTTGCCTCTTTCCGGATTCCGATGCCTGTGTCGCTCACCTGAACAACCACCTTGTCATTGGCCACAAACGTATGGATCATAATCCGGTCTTTGCCGTCATCACCGCTTCCCCGGGCCTCCCATTTGGCTTCAATGGCATCCTTGGCATTCATCACCAGGTTGATGAAAACCTGTTCCAGGCGGTCCGGGTCCGCCTGGATCTCGGGCAACGCATCGTTCTTCTCCCATAATACCTGGATCCCCCGGATTTTCAACTGCTGATTGAGCATGTCAAAGGTCTGCTGGATCACGTCATTGATCCGGGTTCTCACCAGCCTGATATCGGATTTTCTGGCAAACTGGCGCATGTGCTGGATGATTTTGTCGGCCCGGTCCACATTGATGTCGATTTTTCCGATCAGTTTGTGGAAAATCTCTTCTGAAATAGACTCCTGATTATGAATCTTTCGCAGGCAGAAACTGGCCGAAGATTTAATGACCGACAAGGGCTGATTCAACTCATGGGCGATGCCCGTGGACATCTCGCCCAAAGTGGCCATTTTGCTGGCATGGAGCAGGTGCTGCTCGGTTTCCAGACGCAGGGTGATGTCATTGATGGTGATCAGAAACACGTTCTGACCCGAGTATTCCGCCGGGGCCACCCACATGTCCACATCGATTTTTCTGCCGTCCGCCTTGATATGCTGGACTTTGGAGATCTCTTTTTTGGATTTCACCTGACGGATCATGTGCGCCTGATCCTCTCGAGGGAAAAAATCACTGAACAATTTTCCCGTCAGGTTTTTTCCGCCGGCATGATACAGGTCCACGGCTTTGATATTGCAGTCCAGAATTTCAAGTGATTCCTGGTCCACCACAAATACAGGATTGAAAATATTGTTGAAAATGGCGTGGTATTTTTCTTCCGATTTTTTCAAATCCTGTTCCAGGTGTCTGCGCTGGGTGATGTCGATGCTCATTTCCATGCCTGCCACAATGTCACCGTTTTCATCCCGCATGGGCGCGGTGATGAAGATCCAGTGCTTTTTCTGGCCCTTGCGGCCGACCCCTTCCGTCTCCCCGTAGTGGGACTGGCCGTCGGCAAAAGTTTTTTCCACGGGGCAGTCCGGGCATTGATGATCCAGCCCTTTATAAACCGAATAGCAGTAATCACCGGGCCGGGGATCGAACCGTTCCTTGAACGCCCGGTTGTACTGGATCAGCCGGAAATTTTTATCCTGCACCGCGATCATGCACGGGGCATTGTCAAACAATGCCTGGTATTCGTTTTTCTGTTTTTTGAGGGCTGCCTGATGGGCTCCGATTTTTTTGCCCATCTGCTGGATCGCTTTGCCTAAGGGCTGAATTTCATGGGCCCGGCCGATATCGATGTCTGCCTCGTAATCACCGCTGGCAATCCGGCGGGTGCCTTCCACCAGCTTGATGATGGGTTTTTTCACAAAAAACAACGTGGTGAAAAAAATGATGACCGAGGTGATCAGAATCGTGAAAAACGCCAGGCTGAAAACCCCTTGTTCCATTTTCACCACCTGGGCATCGGTTTCTTTCAAGGACACCACCACATCCAGTGCCCCTAAAATGGTCTGATCTTTAGAATGAAAATGGCAGTCACTGGTGGCGCACCCCGGGTCATTGCGGATGGGCTGCACAATGCCCAAAAGCCGGTGTCCTTCCGAAGACTGAATGATCCGGGTCCGTTCCTTAAGAGAGATTGTTGAGGGTGCGGGATCCTTTTTATGGCAGATATCACAGGCCACGGCCTTGATATCCACAAACTGCTCCACCTCATGGGGCTGATTGGTGAATTTGATCTGGCCTTCCTTGTTGTAGATGCGGATGTTTTCAATCCCGGGCTGGCGGGCGATATTGTTGATGATCTGGTTGATGTCGTCCCGGGAATTGAGCATCATGGCATAATGGGTCCCCAGTTTGATGGAATTGCTCAGCCGGTCCGTTGACGCGATATGGTTTTCCATGTTCCGGGCCTTGAAATTTCTGACATTGACAAAGGCCCACAACGAAATGGACAGAACCACTGTCAGGCTGACAATGAAAATGAGCCGGAACACCAGGCTGTGCCGGAAATAATTCAACAAATGGTTCATGAAGCCACCCGGGACAGCACCGGTTTGATATCGGACAGATTCATGTCACAGCCCAGAGACTTGCCGGACAGTCCCAGGGCCAACCCTAAAAACTGCGGCAGATACAGGACCGGCACGGGCCGGGGCTGGAACCGCTCCAGGTTCATCTGGCACATGGGGCACACGGTCACCACGGCATGGGCATCCCCTGCCTGATCCAGAATCCGGCCCACCAGTTCCTTTCCCACCTGGGGTTTGGTGGTGGCCGTGGAAGCCCCGCAACACACCCCTCCCATGTCCCATGCCAGCACATCCGCGCCCGTGGCCCGGATCAGGGCATCCATGGACCGGGGCTGTTCCGGGTCATCGAACTCCGCAAAAGGCCGCAGACACTGACATCCGTAATATGGCGCAACCACGAACCCTTTCATGCGATTTTCCGCCAGTTCGGCCACCCGGTCCACGGCCCCGTCCCGGCTCAGCACATCCAGGAGATGCCGGACCCGCACGGAGGCGTTAACCGCCAGTTCGTCCGGCGCCAGCACCTGGTTCACCCGAGCCTGCAGGGCACTGTTTTCCAGCAGATCCTGCCGGGCTTTTTTCAGGTTCAGGTAACAGGCGCTGCACGGGACCAGCACATCCAGGCCGGTATCGGTTTTTTCCGCCAGGGCCAGATTCCGGGCCGGCAGCACCACGGAAAGAAACGCGTCCACGCACTGGGCTGCTGTGGCCCCGCAGCAGGTCCAGTCCGGGATGTCGGTCAGGCAATCCCCCAGGGCCTTGAACAGTTCCCGGCAGGAAAGATCATATTCGTTGGCTGTGCCTTCCAGGGAGCAGCCCGGATAATACAGATAGTCCATGTCATTGCTCCTGTTGTTGCGTTGCCCGTTCAAACAGCGGCCCCAGCCGGCCCGGTCCCAGGGTGGGAAAATGCGGGTGCAGTTTGTGTTTAGCCATGAGCTTGATGCCCATGCCCGTGTATGACATGGGCACCCGGGGGTCTTTGACCGCCAGAAAATACCGGGCCATCATTTCGGTTTCCCGGACCCGGCCGTATTGACGGATATTGTCCATAAATGCCCGATAAAACCGCGTGGACCGCCTGAACCGATCCAGGTCCAGGGCAAACGCCACCTGCTTGAGTTCGGCCATGGCATCGGTCAAAGGCAGTCCCCGGGGGCAGCGCAGGGTACACACATAACAGCTGGCACACAGCATGAACGTCTGGCTGGAAAAAACCATGTCCACCCGGTCCGTCAGCACGGCCCGCCACATGCGCCGGGGCGTCATATCCATGAATCCGGCATTGGGACAGGAGCTCGAACAGGTCCCGCACTGGATGCAGGTGGCCATCTGTTCCTTGACCTGCGCCAGGTGCCGGGTCAGGTCCGGCCGGGCCGCCAGTTTTTCGCGTATGTCTGTCAGGTGCATACTCACTCCTTTATAACGGCGCGTTTAACGCGGCATGAATGGTTTTCATCATGGGTGCCAGAGACCGGCCCGCCACCACGGCAGCCCCGGAGGGACAGGCAGCCGCACAGATCCCGCATCCCTGGCAGGCCAGGGGATCCACCTTCAGTGTGCGGGTTTCCGGATCGATGAACCGGGCATTGAACGGGCACGCGTCAATACAGATCCGGCACAGGCTGCAGAACGCGCTTCTGACCCGGGCCGTGTCCTGACTCGGGAAAAAGGTCTGCCGGCCCAGCAGGGATACTGCTTTGGCGGCCGCAGCCCGGGCTGAGGCCAGGGTCAGGGCCAGACTTCCGGGTTCCAGGCAGATGCCGCAGGCCAGCACCCGGGGATCCATGGCTTCCACGGGCCGCCACTTGATATCGGCCTGGTCAAAAAATCCGGACCCGTCCAGGTCGGCTTCGAACATGTGTGCCAGATCCTTGGACAGTCCGGACCGGATGCCTTTGGCCAAAATCACGTAATCTGCATCCATTTCCATGGCCCGCCCCAGAATCGGGTCGGTCCAGGTCACTTTGCACCCGGTATCCTCCGCAGCCAGGTTGGGTGCATTCCCGGGCTCATAGGGCACAAACACCACCCCTTTTTTTCTGGCTTCCGTATAGTCGGCCTCGGTCAGGCCCGGCGTCATCATGTCCCGGTAAAAAATCACCACCCGGGTGTCGGGATTCAGGGATTTCAATTGCATGGCCTGGTCCAGGGACCGGGGACAGCAGACCCGGGAACAATATTCCCGGCCGGGTTCCCGGCTGCCGTGGCATTGAAACAGGGCCACCTGAAGGGGCGAACCTGAATCGATGTCATTGCCGTCCAGGAGCTGTTGAAACTGCTGCTGGGTATAAAAGCCGGATTTCTGATCCGGTTCCGGCGCGTCAGGCCCGGCTTCGACACCGCCCACGGCCAGCACCACCACCCCGTGCCGGACCGGGACTCCGGCAGACTGGTCCACAGCGTCCTCAACCGGTGTCAGCCGGGTGATCCATCGGCCGGGACGGCCCGTTGTTTCTGCCGCACAGTTGCGGGTGTGAATCCGAATCCGGTCATGGGCCTGGACCGCGGCCATCTGCTGTTCCAGAAAATCGTCCGCCCCCTGGATGCCTTTCTTAAGCCACACCAGATTTCCCCCCAAATGATCGGTTTTTTCCACCAGATCCACTTCAAACCCCTGATCTGCAATGGCCAGCGCTGCGGTCATGCCGGCGATTCCTCCGCCGATGACCAGGGCTCCGGGGAAAAGAGATATGCCAGCCGCCTGCTGGACCGGCGATTCCGTCTGTTCTGAATTCTGAACCAGATGCCGGCCGGCCCCGGCCATCACCTGCATGGCAGACAGGGCTGCCGCTGTGGCCCCGGTCACGGAATCGTGAATATCTTTGGGTCCGGTGGCACTGCCGCAGGCAAAGATCCCCGGCCGGCTGGTGTGTGCGGGTAAAAAAGGTTCCGGCCGGACAAATCCCCAGTCATCTGCAGTCAGTTCCTGGTCTTTGACAAACCCGGTCAGAAACGCATCCGGATGCTGTCCCGGGGCCAGGACCACCAGATCGAACAAAGATTGGTTCCGCTCTCCGGACGGGTCCATCCACACCACCGGAATGGCCCCGTCCGGTTCTTTTAGGCCCGGGGCCAGTGAATGGACCCGGGCCCGGACAAACCGGACTCCCGCCGCTTCCGCCTGCCGGGCATATGCATCCGATGCCTTGCCCCATGTGCGCAGATCCATATAAAACACACAGGCCTCAGTCACATGAGGATACATGGTTTTCGCCAGCAGGCTCTGCTTGACGGAAATCATGCAGCAGGTGGCAGAACAAAACGGGGTGCCGGTCTGGATATCTCTGGACCCCACACATTGAAACCAGGCGATCCGGGTCACGGGCCGGCCCGTCACAGGATGCGTCAGATCCATGCCCCCCGGGCCGGCATGGCTGAGCATGCGTTCAAACTCCAGGTTGGTGACCACGCCGGGAATCCGGCCGTATCCATAAGCGTTGATACCCTGGTCCGGGTGAAAAAAAGTGGCCCCGGTTGCCAGTATCACGGCATCCACCGTATCGATCCGGGCATTTTGGGCCACGGCATCTTTATAGATGCGGTCCACCATCAAAAGCACGGCATCCGGATCAAAGGGTTTGACCAGATAATCAAGCGCACCCTGTTTCATGGCTTCCACGGCCGTGTCCACGGCCGCATATGCCGTCATCATCACCACGGCCAGGTCCGGCTGGATCTCTTTGGCCCGGGTCAACAGGGTCACCCCGTCCATACCCGGCATTTTGATGTCCGTGAGCATTGCCTTGAAATTCCCTGTTTTAAGAAGTTCCAGGGCCGTGGCCGCTGACTCTGCCGTCTGAACCGGATATCCTTCTTCCCTGAGCCATTCCTTCATGGAATCTCTGACGATTTTTTCATCATCCACCACCAGCACGGGGCATTCCTGCCGGCCCCCATCCGTTTGAGCGATGAAAGACACCGTGAAATGACCCGGCTCCCCTGTCAGGGAGATCAGGTCCGTGGACACACAGATCTCGATGTTGTCATGGGCAAGCCCCCGGCGCAGGCACTGGGGGTCCACATGATCCCGGTCCATCATGGGCAGCATCCGGCACATGCCGCAGGTGGAGGTGGGAAACTGGGTGTCCAGCTGGGACAAGAGTCCTCCCACCCGGTCCGCCTGTTCCATCAAAATCACCTGAAAGCCGGCCTGGGCCAGATCCAGGGATGCCCGGATCCCTGAAATACCGCCGCCGATCACCAGGGTTTTGCCGATTTGATCTGTCATGTGACCTCCTTGTTTCCCATTCCCACGATATCGGTAAATTCCGATTCCTGAAACACAGACAGGGGCAGCGCTTCCGCATCATCCCTGCCCGGGACATAGTCAAAGGCCTTCCGGACGTTCCGGGTGACACTGATGAACAGGTCGGCCACGGGAATCTGACTGGGGCAGGCCAGGGTGCACTGGCCGCACCCCACACAGGTGCACCCGATATGGGCCAGGCGGGTCAGGTGAAAAAACACGGTATCATTGGGCATCGGGACCTGACCCCATTTGTCGGCCCAGGAAAGGTACTGGGCCGGAGCGTATGCCACGGCATCCGTGTTGAACACACATTCCTTGCAATAACAGACCGGGCACACGCTCCGGCAGTTGTAGCAGTTGACGCAGGCGCTGAAAAATCGGTTCAACGCGTCAATGCTGCCGGTCCGGACGAGCATTTCCTCGTCCATGGCCTGAAATGCTGCGGTGCGGTCCGCCGTCAGATCCGCCAGCATGGCTTTGCGCTGTGCCGGTTCCTGGCCATTGTCTGTCAGGTCCAGTGCGGCCAGCAGTTTTTCTCCTTTTTCAGTGTCGGCCCGCACCGGGATCTCTTTGTCCAGGTCTGCGCCCATAAGCATCACAGACACATCCGCGTTCACGGGATAAGGGCTTTCGCACACTTGACATGCCCGGGCCACGGGCCATGCATCCGCTTTTGTCACGGGTTTCTGATACACGGTGTGAATCCATTTATCCACATCCCCGAGTCCCCCTTCCCCCTGGGCTGCCCAGTCTTCATAGTCTTTGCGGGACAGGGCCATGGGGCAGTCCATGCTCAAAATAATTACATCTTGTCTGCCCCCCTGTCTGAGTTTGGTCAGTTCCACAAAGGCCCGGACTTCACAGGGACGAAGCCACACCCCGATGGTGGCATCGGCCCTTGTCCGGGTCAGCCGGGACACCATGGGGCCGGCATTGACAAAAAAGCCCGGCCCCAACGGGACGGTCTGGTCCATCTGATCGGCAGAAGTGATCAGGCAGGGTTTGACATATGGGGATTTTGAAATCCGGGACGGCACCAGCACGGCATCCACGGCCCCGGTTTTAAGCAGGTCGGCAAAAAAATCCTGAAGGGTCCGGGTGATGGACTGGTTTTTGGTTTGAATGGATGCAATCATAATTTCTCCTGTCGTATTGGACAATGGGTGCCTGGTGTTCAGATGACCGGTTGCAGCCGGGCCTGACACGGCCCTATCTCTTTGATATCTTTCACAAACCGGGTCATGGTCTGGGCGAATTCGATCCCGTCGCTGGCCCCGATCCAGGTCAGCCGAAGCCTTTTCGCATCGATGCCGAATCGGGGCAGAATCTGTTTCAGCAACAAAATCCTGCGCCGGGCTTTATAATTCCCATTGATATAGTGGCAGTCTCCTGGATGACACCCGGATACCAGCACGGCATCGGCCCCTTCCAGAAACGCCTTGATCACGTACTGGGGATCCACCATGCCCGTACACATGACCCGCACCAGTCTGACATTGTCCGGATAGGTCAGACGGGAGGTACCGGCCAGGTCCGCGGCCGTGTAGGTGCACCAGTTGCACACAAATGCAATGAGCACGGGTTCGAACGCATCTCCGGCCAAAGATGGATTTTTAGCGGGTGATGCCTGTGATGGTTCCATTACGGTCTGGGTCATGGGGTCCTCCTGTTGAAATGGTCAAACAGTCAAATAATCAAACAGTCTAATAGTCATTGGCAATGAATACCGGCAGATTCACAATTCCGCCAGCACACCGCTGATTTCGGCAAACATCTGTTTTCGGGTAAAATGACGGCTCACGGCTGCACCGCTGGGACAGGCCCCGGAACAGGAACCACATCCTTTGCACACGGCTTCATTGACCACGGACACCTGCCGGTCTTCATCAAATTCAATGGCCCCATAGGGGCACAGCACCAGACACAATTGACATCCGGCACAGATATCCGGATCAATGCTGGCCACAGTGGGAGAAATCTCCACCTGACCCCTTGACGCCAGGGACAAGGACTTGGCCGCAGCGCCGGATGCCTGGGACACCGTGTCCGGAATGTCCATGGGTTTCTGGCAGCACCCGCTTAAAAATACGCCTTCCGTGGATGTATTCACGGGCCCGAGTTTGGGATGTTCCTCCAGGAAAAACCCGTCCGCCCCCTGGTTGAGCCCCAGGACATGGCCGATCTCTCCCGCATCCTGTCGGGCCTGGATGGCCGTACACAACACCACCATGTCCACGGGCACTTCAATCACCTCTCCCATCAGGGTATCTTCGGCCACGGCCACCAGTGTTTCCGAATCCCCGTCAGCCCCGGGTTGATGCGTGATCCGGGCCACCTTGCCCCGGATGAAAACGGTCCCCTCCTGCTGGCACCGGTTGTAAAACTCTTCATACCCTTTGCCGAAACAGCGCATATCAATATAAAAATCATACACCTTTGTGTCATGGCCCACTTTCTCCTTGATCAGGTGGGTGTATTTCAACGCATACATACAGCAGACCCGGGAGCAGTATTCATGGAAATTCACATCCCGGCTCCCCACACAATGCACAATGGCCACGGACCTTGGAGGCCGTGTGAATGTCCGGTCATGGTCGCGCATCAGGATCTGTCCGCCCGTGGGGCCCGTGGCATTGCTTAAGCGCTCGAACTCCAGGGCCGTGTACACATTGGGGTACCGGCCGTAACCGAACCGGGTCATGGCCGTCGGGTCCAGGGTGTCATAGCCTGTGGCCAGAATGATGCTGCCCGCCTGGATCTGATAGTGTTTTTCTTTCATGTCATGGTTAATGGCATCCCGTTCGCAGGCGGCCACACACGCTTTACACTCGCAGCAGATCCCGCAGTTAAGACACCGGCCCGCTTCTGCCAGGGCCTGGTCCGGGGTGAGGCAGGCTTCCACCTCGTCAAACCCTGAAATCCGTTGATCCGGGTCCATCCAGGCCGGTTCGGCCCGGGGGACGGCACCCGAAGGCTCTGATGTAAAAGCGTTCAAAGCCCTTTTGTCAGTGCTTTTTTCGAACCTGTTTTCGGATCTGTTTTCAGACAAAGGCGCTGCCCCGTCAGCCGTGTTCCAGTCAGCCCCCGTGATGTCCGCAGGTCCGGTGACGGATGTATCCGCCATGCCCGTATCGGCCCCCGGTTCAAACCGGGCCGGGTCCTGGATAAATTCATGGATATAGTTAGCTGCGGCACGGCCCTGGCCGACAGCCTGGACCACGGTGGCCGGCCCCAGGACCAGGTCTCCACCGGCAAACACGCCGGGTTCACCGGTCTGAAAGGTGATGCCATCCACCTTGACCCGATTTCGGCCCGTGATCTCGATCCCGGGCAGCCCATCCATTCCCAGGTCATCCGGATACTGGCCGATGGCCGGGATCAGGGTGTCACAGGGCAGGACAAATTCCGATCCTTCCACGGGCACGGGCCGCCGCCGTCCGGAAGCATCCGGCGGTCCCAGTTCATTTTTCAGACACACCACCTGTGTGAGCTTTCCCTGATCCACTTCCAGCCGGACCGGACTGGCCAATTCTAAAATGGTGATCCCTTCCTGGAGGGCCCCTTGAATTTCATCGGCATAGGCCGGCATCTCTTCCCGGGTGCGGCGGTAGACCAGGGTCACCTCGCATCCGGGAATCCGCCGGGCGCACCGGGCCGCATCCATCGCCACATTGCCGCCGCCCACCACCAGGACCTTGCCGTGACAGGCCGTGTCTTCTCCCAGATTGATCTGTCTTAAAAACGCGGTCGCGTCCATGACCCCGGAAAAAGTGTCTTCGCCTTCCAGGCCCAGTTTCAGGGAGCGATGGGCCCCCGTGGACAGGTAAAAGGCACAAAAGCCCTGTTCTTTCAAACCTGCCAGATCCACCTCTTTTCCCAGGCAGGCATTCAGTTTCAGGTCGATGCCATGGTCCAAGATGTGCTGGATTTCCTGATCCAGCACATCCCGGGGCAGACGGTACGCAGGGATGCCGGTCCGAAGCATGCCACCGGCCTGGTCGGAGGCCTCGAATACCTTGACCTGGTAGCCTTTCAGCCGCAGAAAATAGGCCGCCGTCAGCCCGGCCGGTCCGGCCCCGATCACCGCGATTTTTTCTTCTTTGTCAACAATGTCCGGGATCTGTCGGGCATCCGGCCCGGCCATGTCGGACACATATCGTTTGAGCAGGCGGATGGCCACGGGTTTGTCTGTTTCTCCCCGGGCACAGGCCGTTTCGCAGGGATGGGGGCACACCCGGCCTAAGACCCCGGGAAACGGGGCCTTTTCCATGATCAATGCCAGGGCCTGATCATATTTTTCCTGTTTGGCCAGCTGCACATATCCCTGGACATTGATGCCGGCCGGACAGGTCCGGGTACACGGCGCGGTCTGATTTTTTTCAATCTGAAACGTAATTGGAATGGCCTGGGGAAAACTTCTGCCAATGGCTTTTCGGTTCGACAGTCCCATGTCCCAGTCACTGGGAATGGACACGGGACACACCGTGGCGCACTCGCCGCATCCCGTGCACAGATCCGCATTCACATACCGGGGTTTTTCCGTGATATCCAACGTGTAATTGCCGACAAACCCGGTCACTTCCGTCACCCGGCTGAAGGTGTGCAGATCGATATTTGAGTTCTGGGCCACCTCCACCATCTTGGGCGTACCGATGCAGGCGGCACAGTCCAGGGTGGGAAAGGTTTTGTCAAACTGGAGCATGTGCCCGCCGATGGTGCTGTCTTTTTCAATGAGATGCACCGTAAGCCCGGCATTGCCGATATCGATGGCTGCCTGCATCCCGGCAATGCCCCCGCCGATGACGGCCACATCCGGATGCACCTTGGACAGGCCCGTGGTCAACGGCTGATGAAAGGCCACCCGGCTCACAGCCGCCGCCACCAGGCGCCGGGCCTTGCGGGTGGCCCGGTCCCGGTCTCTGGTCACCCAGGACACCTGTTCTCTGACCGAAGCCATGTTAAAATAATACGGATTGATCCCGGCTCTCCGGCAGGTTTCCATAAAGGTTTTCCCATGCAGCCTCGGGGAACAGGACGCCACCACCACCCGGTTCAGTCCATATTCTTTGATGTCTGTTTCTATCATGGCCTGACCCGGCTCGGAACACATGAATTTGTAGTCCCTGGAAACGACCACATGGGGCAGGGATCCGGCCCATTCACTGACATCTGCCACATCCACTTTTCCGGCGATGTTCACGCCGCAGTGACAGATATAAACCCCCACACGTACTGGCAAATAGTCAGGTATCATGAATTTGATTCCTTTGTTTTTGTGGTTTCATCTAACGCAGGCAATCGGATGGTGAAACAGGTTCCCTGTCCCGGCTCACTGTCCACGCTAATGGTGCCGTTGTGGTGTTCAATGATGCCGTACACCGTGGACAAGCCTAAGCCCACACCGTGACCGTCCTGTTTGGTGGTAAAAAACGGCTCAAAAATGCGGGGCAGATCCTCGGGAAGAATGCCTTTGCCGTCATCCGACACCCGGATACATGCCTGATGATCCGCATGCTCGATATCTGCCTTGATCCGGATCCGTCCCGCCGGCCGGGCCGTGAGAGAAGGTTCCTTCATACTGTCCGATGCTGCCGGATGCTTTCCTTCAATCGCGTCAATGGCATTGAAAATCAGATTGATCACACATTGCTGCAATTGGTTGATATCGCCCGACACCTTTGGAATTGTCGGATCACAGGTAATTTTAAAAACGATATCCGCCAGTTCCAGCCTGTGGTTGCAAAGCATCCGGCTGTACTCGATGAGCTCGCAGATATCCACGGGCTTGAATTGAAGGCTGGATTTTCTGGAAAACTGCAGCAGTCCGGAAACCAGATCAGCGCACCGCCGGGTTTCCTGATGAATAATGGTCAGATACTCTTTAAAACGGTTTTGACCGGCCCCGTCCCACCCCGGTTTTTCCACCAGCCGGATCATCAGCGTGATATAATTCAGAATCCCGGACAGCGGGTTGTTGATCTCATGGACCATACTGGCGGCCAGGCGGCCTAAAGACATCATTTTTTCCTGGTGCAGAATCTTTTCCTGATTCAGGACGGTCTGTTCCAGAAGCCGCGTATAATCCGCCAGTTCTTTCTGATTTTGATATCGTTCCATGGCCCGCTTCAAGGCCAGGTGCAACGTGGTGTCGTCCACGGGTTTGGTGATGAAATCAGACGCATCGTACTGCAACGCGGTGATCGCTTTTTTGATGTCTGCAAATCCCGTGGTGACGATCACCTGGGTTTCAGGCCGGATCAGGTGGGCTTTTTTCAACACTTCCAGGCCGCTCATGCCCGGCATCTTGATATCCGTGATAAGGATCTGAGGTGCCCGGGTTTCCAGCAGCCTGAGACCCGTTTCACCGTCCGGCGCGGAAAGGGTCCTGTAACCGGCATCTTCCAGGCTGATGACCATGACATCCCGCACATCGGGTTCATCGTCGATCACCAGGATCGTCCATGAATTTTTGGGGTACAGCTGCCTGTTTTCCTGTATTCCGACACGGGCAGATCCCGTATCCGCCGGACGCTTGCTGGGATCTGACATCAAGACACCTCCCTTAGCTCAGGATCTATCAAATATGTTACAATGAACTATTAGGTTGAAGCAAGCATTATGCCAAAAAATTTATCTCTGACACATGCTTCGGTGAGTCCTGTATTCAGGCGATCCGCGGGGGTTTATATGGATACGTGCCGATAAAGGGGCACCTGCACTGATTCAGAAACGACACTCCAGGTCGCACAACCGCAACTTTGGCACTGCATCTTTTCATCTATCCTCTGACAAAAAATGCTAATGTGCCGGGCAACAGCCTGATATCTCGAGCAAACACTGTTTTATGTACAAAAATACACTGAATGGCACAGGCCTTGCTTTGTGAGAATGGGTGTTGAATGAACCCGGTATGGTTCAAAAACAGGACAAAGAACTTAAGGAAAAACCATGATATACGCGGTACTGGCGGCAAAAGACAAACAGACATTTGAAAAAATGGCAGGGGTGTTACAGCAGTCTCCAATGGATATTCAGTGGACCGACACGGGGAAATCCGTTTTGGAACGCATCTCCCGGGCCGGGGACAAAGGGAAAAAAATTGATCTGGTGATCACGGACGAAACCCTGGCAGACATGACCGGCCGGGAACTGGTGGAACAAGTGATCATGACAAGTCCCATGACCAGCTGTGTTGCCGTCAGCACGTTATCTGCAGATGAATTTCATGAGACGTATGAAGGATATGGCGTACTCATGCAGCTGCCACCGGCCCCGGATGCTGAATCCGGAGAAAAACTGGTGGCCATCTTGAAAAAACTGAACCTAATTGTAATTTAAAAGAGGTATCATAAATGATCATCAGCATTGCAAGCGGAAAAGGCGGTACCGGAAAGACAACGGTTGCCGCCAATCTGGCCGCTTCATTGAATCAGCCGGTCACGGTGCTGGATTGTGATGTGGAAGAACCCAACCTCCATTTATTTTTGCACCCGGAAATCCAATCCCGGGAAAAAGTGATTGCACCTGTGCCGGAAATCGATCTGGACCGGTGCACGTTCTGCAAAAAATGTATGGACATCTGCCGGTTCAATGCCATTGCAGTCACGGCAAACACCGTGGTCACGTTTCCTGAACTGTGCCATTCCTGCGGCGGGTGCACGGTCATCTGTCCGGAAAATGCCGTCACTGAAAAAGAACGGATTTTAGGCACCGTGGAAACCGGCACCGTGCCGCTGCCGGACATGAATTTTGGCCAGGGATTGCTGGACATCGGCCAGGTCATGGTCCCGCCCGTGATCCGCCAGGTGAAATCCCACCGGGCCCCGGATCAGGGTATCACCTTGATCGACGCCCCGCCCGGCACATCATGTCCGGTCATCGCCGCCATGAAAGACACTGATTTTGTCATTCTGGTCACAGAACCCACCCCATTCGGACTCAATGACCTGAAACTGGCTGTGGAAACGGTGCGGCTGCTGAATATTCCCCACGGCCTGATCATCAACCGGGCCGGAATGGGAGATGATGCCGTATATGCCTATGCCAAAGATAAAAACCTGCCGGTTCTCATGGAAATCCCCTATGACAAGGCCATTGCCCAGGCCTATTCCAAAGGCGATCTGATCATCTCACAGCAGGAAGATTACAAAGAAAAATTTCAAACCCTTTACAAAAAAATCTGCTTTCTGGCAGATTCAGAAAAGTGTGCCCCATGAAAGAGCTGGTGATATTGAGTGGAAAAGGCGGCACTGGCAAAACCAGCCTGACTGCCGCATTTGCAGGGCTTGAGTCCTCATTGATGCTCTGTGATGCTGATGTGGATGCAGCCGACCTGCACCTGATTATGGCCCCGGATGTTCAGGAAACCCATGATTTTGTGGGCGGCAATGAGGCGGTCATCGCTCCGGACCGTTGTACCGGCTGCGGAACGTGTCTGGAACTGTGCCGGTTCGATGCCATTGATGAAAATCAGGGAGAATATACCGTGGATGCCTTGAACTGTGAAGGCTGCGGTGTCTGTGTGGACATGTGCCCGGAATCCGCCATTGACTTTCCCCCGAAAACCTGCGGCCAGTGGTTTGTGTCCCATACCCGATTCGGTCCCATGGTCCATGCCCGGTTAGGCATTGCAGAAGAAAATTCCGGCCGGCTGGTGGCCTTAGTAAGGGAACAGGCCAAAAAACGGGCCAGAGACGCACACATTGATTTGATTCTCACGGACGGGCCTCCGGGTATCGGATGCCCGGTCATTGCCAGCATCGGCCAGGCCAGTGCCATTCTCATCGTGGCAGAACCCACGGTGTCGGGTATCCATGACATGAAACGGGTGGGGGAACTGGCAGCCCACTTCAAGATCCCGGCCATGGTGTGCATCAATAAATTTGATCTGAACCTGGACCAGACCCGGGCCATCGAAACCATTGCCCGGGAAAAAAATATTCTGGTGGCAGGGAAAATTCCTTTTGATCCGGTCTTTACCAAAGCCATGATCCAGATTCAGACGCTGTTGGAATATGATGATACCTGCCCGGCTGCCAAAGCGGTCAGAAACATCTGGGAAACCGTGATGACGCATCCTGCCATGAAATTAGAACGGTTGATGTAATAAACCATGAACAACCAAATATCAGTTTGAAGGAGATTGTATGAAAAACGGAAGAATCGCGATTCCCTCCAATGGTGAGGGAGGCCTCAAAGGCACTCGTTCCGGTCATTTCGGACATTGTGACGTGTTTACCTTTGTGGATGTGGAAGACGGCAAAATTACCGGGGTTTCCACGCTGGACAACCAGGAACATGTTCAGGGCGGATGCATGGTACCGGTGAATCTGCTGGCGGAACACCGGGTCAACGCCCTGATCGTGGGCGGCATCGGCATGCGGCCTTTGATGGGATTCCGTCAGGTGGGCATTGACGTGTTCCATGATGACCAGCGGCCGGAAATCGAGCCCGTGGTCATGGATCTCATTGCCGGCAAACTGCCGGAAATCACCAATGACCAGGTCTGCGGCGGTGGCGGCGGACAATAAGGAGATTTCATGAAAATTGCCATTACAGCCACGGGCACGGATCTGTCTGCCGATGTGGACCCGCGTTTCGGAAGAGCATCCTATATTCTGGTGGTGGATTCCGAAACACTGGATGTGGAAGTCATCGATAACGCCGCCAACAAGGACGCCTTTAAAGGGGCCGGTATTCAGGCGGCTGCCGCGGTCAGCGAAAAAGGGGCCCAGGTGCTGCTGACCGGATTTTGCGGACCCAACGCGTTTAAAACACTGGATGCCGCCAACATCAAAGTGGCCAACGATGTCAGCGGCACGGTTCAATCGGCCGTGGAAAGATTCAAGGCGGGAGAATACACATTTTCATCTGCGGCCAATACTGAAGGTCACTGGTAAATCCTGTGCCGGGCATGGACCTGCATGCCCGGTACCAAACCGACATCAAAAAAAATGTCTGGAACCCCGGGATGGTGGCATCTTACCCTCCTATCTTACCCCTTAAAACAAGGTGTCACCATCCCGGGGTTCCAGAATCCATTGACATTCACATCATGCTTGAATATAATTAAGATTTTCAGGAATCTGATATGACCCTTTTAGATATTTGTCCTCTGGAAACATGGGAAGCGCTGGAAATCGATTTGTATGAGAAATTCAACCTTCAGGGGTCTGTGTTCAACCCCGAAGGCGTGCGTATCACTACGGTAAAAAATTTTTCCAACCCCTTGTGCCCTGCCATCAAGTCCATTGAAAAAGGCCAGACTTTTATCTGCTCGGCGGCACATATGAACATGAATGCCATGGTGAAAAAATCCCGTGAACTCCTGGTGGAAGAATGCGACGCCGGTTTGACCAAACTGGTGGTCCCTGTTTTTCACAAAGATGAATTTCTCGGCGTGGTGGGGGGATGCGGACTGCTGCCCGAGGGGGAAGCCGTGGACAGTTTTGCCGTATCCAAAATCGCTGACATGGATGAAGCAGAGGTCAAGCGCCTGGGTTCCGATGTCCCGCCTGTTTCACCCGACACCATTGCGGCAGCCATTGATTTCATCCAGGAACGGATTCAGCGGATTCTGGATTCCTGCGACCCAGAAAACTGACACCTTTATGACGGATTCGGCCTTTGCCAGGCGGGTCAAACGCCGTGTCAGTGCCAGGGTCCATGAATTTTTCGCTGTATGCCCGCCCGGGCTCCGGCAGGTGTGTGCCAGAGAACTCACCCGCCTGAACCTTGGGATTCACGATATTCAGGTGGTGCCCGGCGGGGTGAGTTTTTCCGGCAAATTAGCCGATGCCTGCCCGGCCAACCTGTGGTTGCGCTCACCATCCCGAATTCTCATGCGCCTGGCCCGATTCAGGGCCACTCATTTTTCTTTGCTGGAAAAAAAATTGTCAGACATTGACTGGGAATTGTTTCTGCCGGCCGGCACTGACCCGTCCATCCAGGTGACCACCCATACTTCCCGGCTATATCATTCCGATGCCATCGCCCAAAGGTGTGACCCCATCATCCGGGCTGCGTTAGACGTCAAACCCGGTGACACGGATCTTTGTGGTTCCGGGTTTGACATTTCGTCGCAAAAAGACATCCCGTCGCAAACGGTCATGATCCGGGCTGAAAACAACCGGTTTGAGATCTCCCTGGACATGTCAGGCCCTGCGTTGTTCAAACGCGGCATCAAAAAACAGGTGACCGCGGCCCCGTTGCGGGAAAACCTGGCCTTTGCCATCCTGGAAACAGCCGGATTCACCGGACAGGACGTGCTCATGGATCCCATGTGCGGGTCCGGCACCTTTGCCATTGAAGGGGCCATGATTCAGGCCCGGATCCCGCCGGGATTTTATCGCAGATTTGCCTGTGAAGCCTGGCCCGGTTTCAGCCCGGCGGGGTTTGCCCATGCCCGGTCACAGGCGGCACAGCAGTTTTCAACGGCCGCTTCCATATTTGCCTCTGATGTGAATCCGCATGCCCTGGCCGCCTTGACCCGCAATCTGTCCGACCATGCGTTTCTGGCCCCGGTGCATGCTTTTGAACACAATTTTTTTGATCTGCATCCGGATCAATTCACCCGTAAAAAAGGGGTCGTGGTGCTGAATCCGCCCTATGGAAGGCGCCTGGAAAATCATCTGGATACCACCGCCTTTTACCGGGAAATCATCCGGAAGCTGGCAATGGATTTTAAAGGCTGGCGCGCGGGACTGATTTTTCCCGGTAAGCAATTCAGTGACCTCAACTATCTCAACCTTAAACCATTTCCTTTTTTCCACGGCGGGTTGAATCTGGCTGCCGGCATCGGCAGGATTTAAACCCGGGCCATGACATTTGAAGATCGTAAAATCCGGTGGCAATTACTGAAAAACTGTGGTTAACTGGCAGAATGAAACCAGCGGTTTTTTTCATATTTGTCATCATTTCAATGGGGTTGGCCACCCCTGATTTATCAGTTGCCGCAGATTCCGTGGACAACCGGTTGTGGGCCGAACTGCTTAAAGCCCATGTCCAAAACGGGCGGGTGGACTATGACGGGTTCAAACAGGATGAAACCAAACTGGATCAATACCTGGCCATTTTAAGTGCCACAGACCCGGGCACGTTATCTCACCATCACCAGTTCGCCTTTTATATCAACGCGTACAACGCATTTACCATCAAGCTGATCCTGACCCGGTATCCGGGCATCAATTCCATCAAGGAGATCGGCGGTTTTTTTTCCAATCCCTGGAATAAAAAATTCATTCCCCTCAACGGGTTCAAGGTGAATCTGGACCATATCGAACATGACATTCTCAGGCCCCGGTTCAAGGATCCACGAATGCATTTTGCCATCAATTGTGCGGCGAAAAGCTGCCCCCCGCTTTTAAACGAACCCTATGAAGGCGACACCCTGGAATCCCGCCTGGATGATCAGACCCGGCGATTCATCAACCATCCGGGCAACACGTTTTTAAAAAACGGCACCCTTTTTGTCAGCCGGATTTTTAAATGGTTTGAAGCGGATTTTTCAGGCAACCCCTTAAGCATCATCCGCCGGTATGCAGATGATGCCTTGAAACAGGCGCTGGATAACACCGCTGCCACCGGTGAAATTTCTATCCAATATCTGTATTACGACTGGACATTGAACCGCTGATGCCCGTTATCGAAACTTTAGAAACTGCAACCGGCGAATTCCATGGCTTGCAAAGTCCATGGGAATAATGTTAAGGTACAATCCATGGCAGTGGAAAAAAACACTTTTTTTAAAAAAATACCGCTTTCCATCAAACTGTTCAGCAGTTCTGTCATCTACATACTGATTTTAACCACGCTTTTGTTTTTTTTGGTCAATCAATCGCTGAAAAATCTGGGTCAGTTCGCAGATATCGCCAATACCAGACAAATCAAACAGATGGCCAATCAATATCTGGCCGGCATGGCCCAGGAAAAAGCCCGAAAATATGATGAAATGTTTTTACATTATCAAACATCCGTGACATTTCTGGGAATGAAAGCCAGTGAAATCTATACCCGCCTGGCAGCCGGCTATGCTTTCCATTCCATGGTTCCGTCCTTGATACGCAATTCTGAAAACGCCATATGGTATACCCCTGAATCCGACCCTCTTATCACGGCATTCTGGGGAAATGACACCCTGTCTTTGCCCATTGTATCGGAACTGCAAGCCCTGGCGGAAATGGATCTGTATCTGATCATGGCCAAAAAAAACTGCCACCGGGCCATGGCCGCCCATATCATCACCCGGACGGGAATCGGAAAATACTATACGTTGAATCCGGACATGCGGCAGGCGTGTTTCAACCTGCCGGACCCTGCTGATTTTGACATCCGAAACGGTGAACCCATGACCACGTTTATCCAACAGTCCGAAGCGGACTACGGGTTTCGCTGGACCCGGCCTTACAAAGATGATGTGGCACCCGGACTGATGATGACAGGTGTTGCCCCCATACTGGATGGAAACGGCCGGCTCAAAGGAGTCACGGGCATGGACATCCCTCTGGCCGACATGTTTCAGGATCTGGACAAAGACCATCCACTTTTTTCGAATCCAGATGCCCTTTCCGGGGATTTTTTTGCGCTTCTCATGGATTCACAGGGCCGATTGATCTCTTTTCCTGTTGCCTTGCTGCCCTTGCTTGGCCTGGACGAAGACATTACCCGCTTCAAGCATTCAAACGATATCCTGCCGCTGAATCTTACCAAATCCCGGCAGTCTGTCATTGAACAAACCGCGCGTCATATTTTAAATGCCACGTCATACCTGGACACGCTGACCATACAAAACCAGTCCTATATTCTGGCATCCCATCGTCTCCTTCAAACCAACTGGCATATTGTGCTGGTCAGCAGCGAGAAAAATTTGCTCAACTCCATTCAGCAGACACGCAAAGTAATGGATCACAACCTGTCAGATATCCTGAAAAATTTCATGATCTATGCCGGTATTATTTTGTTTGTGGCCATGGGGGTCATCTATTCAACCATCATACGGTTTATCCGTCCCCTCAAGCAGTTAACCCGCCTGACGCGCCGGATATCCCAGGAAGTGTATTCAGAAAAAGCCCCGGAAAACGGCAGCGATGAAATCGGGGAACTGTCCCGGGCCTTCAATGAAATGATTCATCGTTTGCAACAGTCCCAGCAAAGGGAAAAAGTCCATATTCAAGCATTGTCCCATCAGGCGGACCGGCTGAAAAAACTCAATGAATACCTGGTTCACTCGGATGAAGTAGAACGGAAAATGATCGCTGCGGATCTGCACGACAGCGTTGTCCAGACATTGGGCCTGGGCATTTCACGGACAAAAAATCTGGCGGAATCCAATCACCCGCCCCGGCCGGACCAGATCTGGGTCATTCAAGACATTATAGAACAAGCGGTTCACGAAATCAGAACAATGATTTACAAATTGTCTCCCCCGATTCTGGATGACTTTGATATTGATGTCGCCATTGGGGCGCTGATCGAAGAGATCAATGCCCGGGAAGGGACCACATACAGGTACATCAATAAAGTCACCGATTCCATTCCGCTGCCCCATGCGCTGAAGCTCACCTTGTACCGGGCGGTCAATGAATTGCTGACCAACATCCAAAAACATGCCGGCACCCCCAACGCCACAATCGAACTGAGGGTGTCTGAACCAGATATCTGTCTGCAGGTGGAAGATTCAGGTGCAGGCATGGATGTTCAGACATTGAAACCATCCAAGGATCACGGGTTTGGTCTGTACAGTCTGTCTGAACGGATTCAGAATTTCGGCGGCACCCTGACCATCACATCCACACCCGGCAAAGGAACGAAAATTCTGCTGACTGCGCCGGTCAATCCCAGAGAATCTCATACCCATGAATAAGAAAACCATCATCATTGTGGATGACCACCGGGTCTTTCACGACGGCATTTGCAAGGCGCTTGAAGCAACCGGCAAATTCACTGTCACGGCCCGGGCCGTCAACGGGGCCCAGGCCGTGTCCTTAACTGAAAAAGCCGCCCCGGATCTTATCCTCATGGACATCAGCATGCCTGATCTCAACGGTATGGAAGCGACCCGTAGAATTCTGGCAATCCATCCGGAAATCCGCATTGTGGCCCTGTCCATGCATACGGAAAAAATTTATGTCAAAGGCATGCTTACTGCCGGCGCATCCGGTTATGTGCTCAAATCCTGCTCTTTCAAAGAACTGGAGACCGCCATTCAATCAGTGCTGGACGGCCATGTGTATGTAAGTCCGGAAATCACTCACCTGCTGGTGGGGGATTCACCGGATCGCCTGAGTCGTTTGTCCAAACGGGAAAAACAGGTATTGGTCCATATCTCTGAAGGTCACAGTTCCAAAGAAATCGCAGAAATCCTGAATTTAAGCGTAAAAACCATCGATGTCTACCGCCGGAACCTCAAGTCCAAGCTGGGCATTCAGGGCGTGGCCGATCTGACCCGATACGCCATTGCCAAAGGGCTGATCTCTCCTGACCCCTGACCGTTGAATCATCGCACACTGGTATATGTCGGCCGGATACCGCCTTTTGAGAAAACAATCTGCCACAATTGATTGCTTCGGGCCCTGAACGTGCCGGCACAGGCCAGCAGGTAATAGGTCCACATGCGGAAAAACCGGTTGTCATACCGGTGTTTGATCCTGTCCCAGTTGGCCACAAAATTGTCATGCCAGGCCATCAAAGTGGGATCATAATCAGGACCGAAACTGTGCCAGTCCTCCAGAATGAAAAATTTTTCCGCCGCCATTGTGATCTGGCGGCCGGACGGCACCATGGAATTGGGAAAAATGTATTTGGAAATCCAGGGGTCGCTGCTGCGCACGGACCGGTTACCGGCAATGGTGTGCAGCAGAAAAAGCCCCTGATCCTTCAGGCACCGGTGAACCACGGCCATGAAGGTTTTGTAGTGGGCCCTTCCCACATGCTCGAACATTCCCACAGACACGATCCGGTCAAAGGGTTCATTCAGATCCCGGTAATCCACGAGCCGGATCTCCACAGGCAGTTCCCGGCACCGTTCCGTAGCCAGGGTCACCTGCTCTTTTGACACGGTGACACCCACCACGCTCACCTGATATTTTTGTGCCATATACGCAGACAAGCCCCCCCATCCGCAACCGATGTCCAACACCCGCATACCGGGTGCCAGCTGCAATTTCCGGCAGATCAACTCCATTTTGGCTTCCTGGGCTGCTTCCAGGGTATCGGCATTTTTCCAGTACCCGCAGGAATAATTCATGGATTTATCCAGCATCAGCGAAAACAGTTCATTGCCGATATCGTAATGCCGCCGGCCGATTTCAAACGCTCTGAATTTTCCCGGAGATGCCGTCAACATCGCCTTGACACGACACCACACGGCATGTATGGATTTTATGGCCTGTTCATCCAGCCGGGCCTGAAGAATTTTATCGAAAAACTGGTCCAGTCTGGGGCATTCCCACCACCCGTCCATATAACTTTCACCCAAAGCCAAGGATCCGCCGGCCATCAGCCGTTTGAAAAAGAAATTCTGCTTTATTTGAATATCCCAGGGATTTTCACCGTTGATTTTCACGCCTGCAGCGGCGAACAGATCTGTAACCAGTTGTTGTGAAGATGTCTGAGTCATAATATTAGCCTCCCTTGAAAAGTGACTCCTGCATCCTATCACAGCTTCAGGCACCGGTTAAAGTAAAAAATCGGTATTTTTCCCTGCTTCAGAGTGTGATCACTTTGGTGGCCAGCTGCATGGCCGTGACAATATCCAGCATATTGGTGGTTTCTCCCACCTGTTTTTCATTCAGCAGATCAAAATGGGTCAGGCAGGTGCCGCAGACCCAGATGGAAATATTCTGTTTTTCATATGCCGTGAGTGATTCCAGCACCGGAGACTCCGCAATGGTCAACTTAACCCCGTTATTGACAAACACGATCCGCCACAGATCATTGCCCATTTCTCCCAGCGTGTTAATAAAACTGATCATCAATTTCTGTCCCAGGTCATCATCCCCAGCCCCCATCCGGTCCGAAGCGATGAGCACCAGCATCTTCCCGGTTTCTTCCCTGTGAAAGGAGTCCGGCACTGCCGTTACAGGTTCAACGCTTTCAGCGGCATTGTTTTCCCTTTCTGAATTCGAGACGTCTATCCCGGAAACCGTGAAGGCCCCCCCCTGTCCGTTCGACGTGGTCTCATATCCCCTTGTTCCCAGAAACCGGGAAACATTTTCCACGGCGGCCTGGTTGTCCACCTGCACGGACAACCGGGAAGGCCGGTCGTTATCCACCACCTGTTTGGTCATCAGGACGGGTTGGGGACAGGCCTGTCCCCGGGCATCGATATCGGTTGTCATTTTTTATTCTTTCATTTGTGAATGGGTTAATTTGTGTCCGGCATTTCCGTTTTGAATTGTCAGACTACCTCTATTTTTCCAGATTCCCGGTCCGACACTTCCCCGATCACGCACGCACTGAATACGCCTCGATCGTGCAGCGCTGCCACAAGGTCACGGGCCTGTTTTTCCGGACACCCCATGAGCAGGCCCCCCGAGGTCTGGGGATCGAACAGAAGATCCCGCAGGGCCGGGCGGATATGATCGGCCAGGGATACCATGGGACTCCGGAACTGACGGTTCCGGAATGCGCCGCCCGGCACCAGGCCCATTTCAGCAAACGACAGTGCCCCGGCGATCAGGGGTACCTGATCACTGACAATACGCACGGCCGCCGGCGTGCCGGATACCATCTCAGCCAGGTGCCCCAGAAGACCGAATCCCGTGATATCAGTACAGGCGGAAATGGGGAACCGGGTCATAACTTTGGCCGCATCCTGGTTCAAAGTGGCCATCAGCTCTGTAATCTCTTCTATCTGGCCCCGGGAAGCCAGACCGGCTTTGACCGCCGTGTTCATGACACCGGTGCCCAGGGGTTTTGTGAGAATCAGCCGATCACCGGGTTTCAGCCCCTGGTTGGCCAGTATCCTGTCCGGATGCACAAAGCCTGTGACGGACAATCCATACTTGAGTTCATCATCTTCCACACTGTGCCCGCCCAGCAGCACGGTACCGGATTCTTCCAGGATGCGGATTCCGCCGGCCAGGATGTTTTTCAAAACCGCCATATCCATGGATCCCAAAGGGAACGCCACCAGATTCATGGCGGTTTTGGGGATGCCTCCCATGGCATAGACATCGGATAAGGCGTTGGCCGCGGCGATGCGCCCGAAATCATACGGATCATCCACAATGGGCGTGAAAAAATCCACGGTCTGGATCAGGGCCAGGTCATCACTGATTCTGTAGACCCCGGCATCATCTGCCGTCCCCATTCCCACCAGAACGTTTTCATTCGTCGGAACGGACAATCCTTCCAACGCTGCCGCCAGGTCCCCCGGCGGAAGTTTGGCCGCTCACCCGGCCCCTTTGACACACTGGGTCAACCGGATGGGTTGCACGGGGTTATTTGATGCCTGATTCATCTCATCTCCTTGATGGCTTGTTTTTAAAAAAAATATTATTTCTTATTTTCAGCTTCAGATCAAATTCAAAATTTCTGTCACAGATCATAGGTTCCATAGAAATAATCAATAATCGACTCAATGGCGGCAGGGAAGAAAATTTTTTCCGGCTGAAAAGACTTCGGAGGGAAAAACAAAAAACCCCGACAAGATAAGGAGGACCATCTTGTCGGGGTGATGACATTTAATTTGGCTCCCCAGCACGGACTTGAACCGCGGACCCATTGGTTAACAGCCAATTGCTCTGCCAACTGAGCTACTGGGGAGCATGTCTTGAATCAAGACTCGACGTTTATATAAGATCACCCACTGGTTGTCAAGATAAAAAAACAAAAATTTGACAGGGGTTTTCGGAAAGGGTAATAATGCACCGGACATAGCGCCTGACACAACCATATTAACATAACAATCCAGGAAACAGGACACACCATGATTACTGAACAGGGCATTGTCACCCGGGCCACTCCGGATGTGGCGCTGATTAAAACCAACCGGGCCGCAGCCTGTGAGAGCTGTGCGGCCAAAGGCAGTTGCGGCACCATTCACCAGGGAAAAGAAATGATTGTAGAAGTCCCCAACACATTAGGGGTTGAATCAGGAGATTCCGTGCTGATCGGCATGCAGACAAAATCCGCGTTGCTGCTGACCTTTCTGATATATATTGTTCCTATTCTCTGCCTGGTCGTCGGTGCCTTGATCGGCGACAGCTTAGGCCCTTTACTCCAGGTCAATGCGTCATTTGCCGCCATGGTATTGGGTTTTTCTTTTTTTGGCATCGCTTTTTTCATTCTTCACAAAAAATCGGCGGCAATGAATCAAAAAAGTGAATTCAAACCCGTGCTGATCCGCAAAACAAAAACAGTGACAGCGCCCGCCTGCAAGCCGTCTCCAAAATAATTTTTTTTCTTGCCAACCCAGCAGCAATATACTATATACGCTGCCAGTTGTGGGTTTGTCACATAAACGCTAACCCCTTAGACTGGAAGATTGACATATGACATCACAACCACATCTGAAGTTTGCGGTCTTGATCATGGCTGTTTTGATGATCACAGGGATCGTCTGTTACGCTGCTTTTTCCCCTCCCGAACCGGCGGATCCGGTTCGCATCATGTTTCAAAACGATGCCGGAAAAGTCCTTTTCACGCATCAGATACACACGGAGGACTATTACCTGGATTGTCTGGACTGTCATCACAACATCTATGATGATGAGACATACAATTGCAGTGACTGCCATGAGGAGACCGGAGACGATTACATGCCGTCAAGAACGGATGCCCTTCACGAGACATGCATCGGGTGCCATGCGGATTACGGCGCAGGACCGGTCGATTGTAATGCCTGTCATGTGCTTTAAATCCGTTATTCTGCCGCCTTTGTCTTGCGTCAGTCATGACAACCGCTTTTTGAAACAAGGACGTAACTCATGATTAAACGATCTTTCTTTGCGCTGTCCAAACCCGGGTTGACCTGCGACCTGCTGGAACCCGATCCTGAAGCGCCCCAAAAAATCGATGTACCCGCCCTTTTGACACTGCTGCTACCCGAACCCCTTGACGGGTCCCGGGACGTTTTGATCCAGAAAGGCGATCCCGTCAAAAAAGGGCAGAAACTTCAGCTGTATGAAGACAGCATTGATTATGCGGTTTCACCGGTATCAGGCACCATAAAATCCATTGATACATTCACTGCCGATGATTTCAGCGGTCTGCGCACCCGTATTGCCATAGAAAAGGACACACAGGCAACCGATCAGATCGAATATCCGGAAATGAAACACGAGCTGTCCTTTGCGGCCCGGCATCTGAATCACCTGCCCGGTGCACCCCCGTTCGCCCGTCTTGCCCGGACCGAGGTCCCTGTCAATTCCCTGATCATCATGGTGTCAGACACGGACCTGCTGACCACCACTTCCCAGTATATGGGCACGGTGCACGCCGCAACACTGCAAAAAGGGGTACAGATCCTCAAACAGATCACAAAGGTGCCCAAGATATATCTGGTCCTGCCGGACAGGCTCCAGGACCGTGTCCGGTTCGACAGCATGACCCTGTTGCCGGCGCGTTTGGAGTATCCGGAAACCCTGCCTGCCATGATCATGAAAAATCATCTGGACAAAATTCTGCCGGCCGGCAAAACCCCCGAGGAAATGGGCATCTGTTATATCCGAGCCGAAGCCGTGGTATCTCTGGCCCGGGCGTTTGAAACCAACGCCCCGGTGTTTGAAAAATGTATCACTCTGATTGACAAAACCGGGACCCGCCACCGGGTGGAAGCGGTGATCGGTACCCCGCTGGGCCAGATTTTCAGCCAGCTGGGCATTCAGATCAATGAACTGGACCGCGTTGTCATCGGGGGACCCATGCAGGGATTTGCCACATTCACCCCTCACCACCCGGTGACACCGGATATGGACACGATTCTGGTCCAGGACCGGAAAACCATTACCCCGCTGTCAGACAACAACTGTGTCAACTGCGGCAAATGCATCCAGGTTTGCCCGGCCGACATACCGGTCAATCTGCTGGTCCGGTTTCTCCAGGCAGCTCAGTATGAAGCCGCTGCCGACAAATGCGATCTGGAATCATGTATCGACTGTGGACTGTGCGCCTATGTCTGTACCGCACACATTGCGTTGTCCCAGTATATCCGGCTGGGAAAACATGAACTGCAAAAACTGAGAACCGACGTATAAAGGGAGACTGTCCATGAATAACACGAAACTCACCGTTTCCCATGCCCCGTTCTGGCATGACGGAGACAGTCTGTTTAAAAAAAATCTCAATTTTATCCTGGCCCTGCTGCCGGCAGCGATTTTCGGAATCCTGCAATTCGGTGCCCCGGCTCTGGGAGTGCTGGCTCTGTCCCTATCCAGTGCCATGCTCTGGGAACAGATCATCAACATGATTTCCAAAAAACCATCCACCATTGGTGACCTGGATTCAGCCTTGATCGGGCTGTTGTTCGGCATGATGCTGCCGGCGGTCATCCCCTGGTGGGTGGTGGTGGTGGGGACATTCGTCGCGGTATTCATGGGCAAGATGATTTTCGGTGGCACCGGTGCCAACCCATTCAACCCGGCGTTACTGGGTATGGCCGTGCTGATGCTGGCCTGGAATATGTTTTTTGATTTCAACACGGCCTATGTGAACTATGAATTCAGTTTCACCGCACTGGCCCCTTTGGCTGCTGTGAAATTCCAGGGTGCCGCCACCGAACTGTTTCCATTGAACGATTTGTTCATGGGAAAAGAAGTGGGTGCCATCGGCGCCACGTTCAGCCTCGGACTCATCATCGGAGGCATCTACCTGATTCTGCGGGGCTATATCCGCTGGGAACTGTCGGTTTCCTTTATTGCCGGGATTCTGGTGACGGCATTCCTTTTTTACATGGCCAGTCCGCAGAAATATGCCGGACCCTGGTTTCATCTGTTTTCCGGATACACCATGCTGGGGGCATTTTTTCTGATCACGGAAAGTGCTTCTTCTCCGGTTCAGCGGATTCCCATGTTTATTTATGGATTTCTGGCCGGTTTCATGATTATTTTAATGCGCAATATCGGTACCTATGCAGATGGCACCATTCTGGCCATTCTGCTGGTGAATGTTGTGAACCCGTTGCTGGACAACATCAGACCAACCGCTTTGGGAAAGGATATGAGCAATGCGTGAAATGCTGAGCATGATTGTGGTTTTAACTCTGCTTGCTTCTGTTTCCGGTGGTCTTTTGGCAGCTGTCAAATCCGGGACGGAACTGCGGATTGAAGAACAGATTCTAAAATTTCAGAAAGCCCCGGCCATTGAATCTCTATTTTCAAATGTGACCAATGACCCGCTTAAAGAACGGTTCAACCTGGAAACCGAAGATGCATCAATCCAGATCTTTCCGGGAAAAATGGCAGACGGTTCCATGGCGGTTGCTTTCGAAACTTTGGGCAAAGGGGGTTATGGTGGTGATATCGGCCTGATGGTAGCCATCAGTCTGGACAAGGACAGTCTGGTCGGCGCACGGGTCACCACCCATGCAGAAACGCCCGGGCTGGGATCCCGGGCCAAAGATGATCTGCAGTTTGTTTCCCAGTTCAATGATAAAACCATGGACACCAACCTGGCCCTGAAAGCGGACAACGGTACCATTGATGCCATGTCAGGCGCCACTGTGACCTCCAGGGCCGTTACCCGGGCTGCCATCCAGGCTCAGACCCTTTATAAGAACCTGAAACCCGAAATCATAAAACAGATCCAGTAAGGGAATAAGGAGATATACACAAATGGCACAATCCTTGGCGAAAGAATTCACAAAAGGACTATGGGCTGAAATTCCTCCTTTCCGGCTGGTACTGGGGCTTTGCCCCACACTGGCGGTGACCAAATCCGTTGAAAACGGTATCGGTATGGGCCTTGCCACCACTTTTGTGCTGGTATTTTCAAACCTGTTGATTTCCCTTTTGAGAAATGTCATTCCCACCAAAGTGAGAATTGCCTGCTATATTGTCATCATTGCCACATTTGTTACCATTGTGGAGCTGGTCATGCAGGCATTTACCTACCCGTTGTTTTTGAAACTGGGAATCTTCATCCCCCTGATTGTGGTGAACTGTATTGTACTGGGCCGCGCAGAAGCGTTTGCCAGTAAAAACAATCCCGTTCTGGCCGTTGCGGACGGACTGGGCATCGGAATCGGGTTCACCCTGTCTCTGGCCAGTCTGGGCGCTGTCCGGGAAATCCTGGGTGCCGGCACCATTACCATCTGGGGAGGAAACCCGGTCTTTGACATCACTACCTGGTACCAGCCTTTTACCTACATGGTCGAGGCCCCGGGGGCTTTTGCGGCTTTGGGACTGATGCTGGCCGGAATGAATCTGATCAGTAAGAAATAAGGAGTCAACCCCATGGAATATTTTGAATTGGCCATTGGCAGTATTTTCATCAACAACATTCTTTTGGCTCAATTTCTTGGCATGTGCCCGTTTGTGGGAACTTCCAAAAAAATGGAAACCGCTGTGGGCATGTCCATGGCCGTAGTATTTGTCATGGTCATGGCCGGTATGATCACCTGGTCCGTGGACATGTTTCTGCTCAAAGCCCTGAATGTCGAATACCTCAGAACCCTGTCCTTTATTCTGGTCATCGCCTCTCTGGTGCAATTTGTTGAAATGTTTTTAAAGAAAAGCATCCCCGGCCTGTATGCCGGTTTAGGAATTTTTCTGCCGTTGATCACCACCAACTGTGCGGTCATGGGTGCCTGCCTGCTGAATATCAGTAATGAATTTGTCTTTACCAAAGCTTTGATGTCCTCTTTTTCCTATGCCGTGGGCTTTGGACTGGCCCTGGTGCTGTTTGCCGGAGTCCGGGAACGGGTCAATCTGGGCCGGGTACCCAAACCGCTGCAGGACACTTCCATCGGCCTGATCACCGCAGGGATCATCGCTTTGACCTTTACCTCTTTCAGGGGAATGGTGTAAAATAGTTTCAAAAAATGGTACCAGGCCCTTGAAAACCCGTATAAAAATTCTGCTGGGATTACTGATCCCGGCAGGATTATTTTTTGTGGTCACAGGCATCTGGGTATGGCATACGCTGCATACCCCTTTAAAAGTTGATGACAAAGAAATCATTTTTGTAATTGAACCCGGGCAGCACCTGAAGCAGATTGCCAAAAATCTCGAATCTTCAGGTCTGATTCCAAATGCGCTTGTTTTCCGGGCCTATGCCCGGTATCAGAAAACCGCCACCCGCATTCAGGCCGGTGAACACCGGCTGTTTACACCGGCCTCTCCTGCACAAATCCTGGATCAACTGCTCAAAGCCCGGATCAAACTGTACCGGCTCACCGTTCCTGAAGGGCTGGACATGGCGGAAACCGCATCCGTGGTGGCGAAAACCGGCATGTGTGAGCCGGACCTTTTTTTAGCCCTTTGCCGGGATCCGGACGTCATCGCAGACCTTGGCATCCCGTCCCACACATTGGAAGGATTTTTGTTTCCTGAAACCTATTTCTTTCCCAAAACCACCACCTGCCGTCAAATCATCGAAAAAATGGTGACCACGTTTTTTTCCGTATACACGCCAGAGTGGGAAAAAAAAGCAGATGATCTGGGATTCACCCTCAAAGAAATTGTCACCCTGGCCTCCATGATTGAAACCGAAGCCGGTGTGGCATCGGAACAGCCGGTGATCTCATCGGTGTTCCATAACCGGTTGAAAAAAGGCATGCGTCTGCAAAGTGATCCCACCGTCATATACGGGGATCCGGCATTTGAAGGCCGGATCCGGACCCGGCATCTGCGCAGAAAAACTGAATACAACACTTACCAGATGCACGGCCTTCCCAAAGGACCCATTGCCAATCCCGGGGCAAAAGCCATTGAAGCGGCCCTGTTCCCGGCTGAAAGCGATTTTCTGTTTTTTGTGTCCAAAAATGATAAAACCCATTATTTTTCCAAAACTTTGGCAGAACACAACCGGGCCGTCAGAAAATATCAGCTCAACCAGTGATCCTGATCACTTCCACCCACAACCGGGACATGTCTTTTTACGGGCAACCCGGCCCCTTAATCGCTGAACTGGCGAAGATACACAATCACGGAACCGGACCGGGATTTTTTTTTGCGCTCCCAGGCAAACCCCAGAACAATATCCTGGGCCTTTAACTGGGATAAAAGGTCTTCAATGGTATCCGGCAGCACCGGTCCCAGATCGGAATGCAGCCCCTTGCCCACAATGATCCGCACGGTAAAATAGCCCTGAAGTTTGCAGGTGGTCAAAAAAGACCGGGCTTTTAACTGGGCGCCTAACGCGGTGAACCCATGCAGGTCCAGGTCTTTTTCCGGAGGCGGATACCGCTTGATTCTTTTATGGTACGGCATGGGTTTAGAAGGTATTGATTGTTTTTTTTGCCGGGGTCTGGACAGATACGATTCCAGCAACGCGGTAAAATCCTGGGCAGGGCCATCTTCGGCTTTTGGCGGGCACTTTTTTTCGCAGGTCCCGGCATATGAATCGGAAAACACCTGGTCCACCACGGGCAGTCCATGGCGGTTCACGGGTGCGGAGGTATTTTTGCACGCAAACGAACGGGGGGTGTCGGATTTTCGGGTGAACGCCTTTAACAGGTCTTCATCCGGCCCCACCAGCTTCGGCTTGTATTTTCTTTTCTTTCCCATACAGGTCTTTGATTTTACGTTAATTTTGCCGATTTTTCAAGACAATGGCCTCAGTTTCTGTATTTGACTTTGCCCCCCCTTCCTGCTATTGTCTGATTCATGAAAATTGGGACCATTGTTGAATATATTGATCAACAGAAAATCATAACAGCAGTAATATTAAGCGAAAAAAAAGACAAGCTCAAGTTACTCAATGAAAACAGCCGGGAAGTCAGTCTTTCTGAAAAAAGACTGCTTCATGTCTCACAGGTATGTCTGGACGTCACCCAGCCCAGAAATCATCTGATCAACCAGTTAAAAGCCACGGCCCAAACCCGCGGGCAATTGTCCGATCAGATCGATATATTTGAAATCTGGGAAATTCTTCACGAAGAATCTGAAAATATCGACCTGTCCGCCATGACGGTTTTCTGCTTTGATCCCCCGTTGTGCTGCGACCATGAAGCTGCGGTGATCCGGGCGGTTTTTTATGACCGCCTGTATTTCAAGTTCAATCAGAACTGTTTTTCTCCGTTTACACCGGCACAGGTGGATGCCAAAAAGCGCCAGATCAAAGAAGCGGAAAAAAGAGACCGCCTGATTCAGCAAGGGGTGGCCTGGCTGACCGCCATGCAGACGGAACCGGAAACCTCCTTTGATGCAGATCCCGACGTTCTGGAATGCCTGAAAGATTATTACCTGTTCGGAAATGACAGTGTTCATGCATCTTTAGCCAGACAGATGCTCAAAAACGCCGGCCTGACAACCCCGGACCCCTTGTTTCAATTTTTTGTCCGATCCAATATCTGGGATGTGGATGAAAACGTGGATCTTTTGTCCCTGGGCATTCCCACCCGATTTTCTCAGCAAGTCAAGGCGGCAGGCCGCCTTCTGTCGTCCTTCAGTACCCGTGTCTATCAGGACCAGGGCCGTAAGGATTTGACCCAGGTGCCTCTGATCACCATCGACGGCCAGTCCACCCTGGATTATGATGATGCCATCAGCCTGGAAAACACCGACCAGGGCTATCGCCTGGGGATTCATATCATTGATGTGGGGGCGTATATCAAATCCGGAGATCCCATTGATATGGCGGCCCGGGAGCGGGCCAGTTCCATTTACATGCCCGATGATAAACTGCCCATGCTGCCCGCAGATCTGTCCGATGATCTGTGCAGCCTCAAACAGGGGGAAATCCGGCCGGCCATCTCCACAATGATCCAGATGAGCCGGTTTTTTGAAATCCGGGATGTCCAGATCATCCCCAGCATCATTCAGGTGCATCACCAGATGAGCTACATGGAAGCCAACCTGCTGAACGGCAAGGATGACCCCATCACCAGCCTTCATAAAATCGCCACATTGCTCAGGGAAAAACGGCTCAAAGCCGGTGCGGTCCAGATCACTCTGCCGGAAGTCAATGTCTGGCTCGAAGACAACAAAGAGATCCGATATGCCAAGGTGGACCGGGAAAACCCTTCCCGGATGCTGGTTTCGGAAATGATGATTTTTGCCAATTCCCTGATGGCCAAATTTCTGGCCGATCATCAGATGCCGGCGGTATTTCGGTCCCAGCCGCCCCCCAGCCAGCGGCTGTTCAATGGCATTGAAACGGCACTTTTGCCCAATCTCATGCAGCGCAGGCATCTGAGCCGGGCCATGGTCACCACCACTCCCCAGCCCCATTCCGGTTTGGGGGTCAAGGCATACACCACGGCCACTTCTCCCATCCGCAGATACCATGATCTGCTCACCCAGCGCCAGATTAAAGCGGTGCTGGGTCTGAACCCGGCCTATTCAAAAAAAGATCTGGAAGAAATTCTGCAGGCCGTGTCCGTTCCCATGGCCAATGCCGGCCGGGTTCAGGGCGCCAGAAAACGGTACTGGCTGCTCAAGCTGCTGGAATCCATGCGGGGAGACAGTATCGATGCCCTGGTGCTGGAATGCCACCGGGACCATTACAATATTCTGCTCAAGGAATTCATGCTGGAAGCCAGGCTGCCGTCCTCCGGGTTAAAACTCAAACAGGGAGATGCCATTCAGGTCACGGTCCAGCATGTGGATGCCCGGCGGAATCAGCTGTCTTTGTTCTGTGTGTAATGGCCCCCCAGCAATTTTTCAATGCTTGAAACTGCGCTGACCTGTAAACACCATGGCTGCGTCATATTCGTTGCAGGCCTGGATGGACTGGTAATCATTCAGGGAGCCTCCGGGCTGAATCACCGCTTTGATCCCCTGGGACAGCCCCACATCAATGCCGTCCCGGAACGGGAAAAACGCATCTGAAATCATGGCCGCACCGATCAGCCCGCCCTTTTCTTCAGCCACCCTGGCATTAATTTCCTGTTTTTTGTCTTCATCGTTCAGATCAGCACAGGATTGATGGTATTGTTCAAAACAATACCGGTCTGCCAGTTTACGGTATGCCTTGTCCACGGCGATCTGGGCCACGCCCACCCGGTCCTGCTCCCCCGTGCCGATGCCCACGGTCACATTGTCTTTGACATAGATCACGGAGTTGGAGGTGATGCCTGATTCCACCAGCCACCCGAACAGCATGTCCTCATATTCCCGGTCCGTGGGCGGCCGGTTCACTGAAAAGGTCTGCCCCTGATAATCCGTTACCGCCGGTATGAGATCTTCTCTGGTCAGGGCCTTTGGCACAAACGACCACTGGGCCACAACCCCGCCGTCCATCAGGCTTTTGAAATCCACCACCCGCTCTCCCACAAAACGCTGGAGCCGGTCCATGGCCTGGATGCGGATGACCCGCAGATTTTTCCGGGCGCCCAGGATTTCCAAAACCCCGTCTTCAAATTCCGGTGCCACCACCACTTCGGCATACTGGGAAGCGATGGCCTGGGCCGTGGCTTTGTCCACTGCCCGGTTCAACCCGATGCATCCGCCGAACGCCGCCACCCGGTCCGCCATATAGGCCCGGGTATACGCCGCCTCAAGACTGTGGCCCCGGGCCGCCCCGCAGGGATTGTTGTGCTTGACGATCACGGCACAGGGGGTGTCGGTGAAATACCGCAGGATATTCAGACAGTTGTCTGCATCTGTCAGATTGGTTTTGCCCGGATGCTTGCCGGACTGGAGCAGCTCGATATCCGACACCAGGTGCTGTCCCGGCTGAATGGTCTTTGCGTCGCCCAAAGTCAGGTTGCCGTTGATCAAACGGTACAATGCGGCTTCCTGGCCCGGATTCTCTCCATAGCGAAGGCCTTTTTCAACCCCGTCAATCACCCAGGACACTTTTTCATAAAAAAGGGTCTGCCGGGTATTTTCCTCCACAAAAGCAATCTCCATACGGGAGGGAAAATGGTCATCCATAATGGTTTTATACATTTTTTTAAGATCATCAGACATGATTCAAACTCCTGGTTGATAACATGATAAAAGTGCAGTGCCGGCTGTGCCGGCCAGATAATCGGCAATGGCCCGGTCATAGGCAGCCGTGTGCGCAAAGGCCCGGGCCGCCAGATCATACCGGTCCGCCAGGGTCAGACATCCCTTGCCGGCGGTGAGTTTTTCAAGAATTTTAGAATAGTCTTCCGGGTTGGTCACGGATGTCACCCGGATAAAATTTTTGGCAGCGGCCCGGATCATGGTAGGGCCTCCGATATCGATATTCCCCCGGGCGTTTTCCAATGTCATGTCCGGCCGGGCAATGGTCTGGGCAAAGGGATAGAGATTGACCACCACCATGTCGATGGGCCGGGCTTTGGTCCGCACCAGATCCGCCTGATGGGCCTGATTATAGGTTTCTGTCAGCAATCCCAGATAAATCTTGAAATCCAGGGTTTTTACCAGACCGCCCTGGGTTTCAGGCTGGCCCGTGTAATCAGACACCTGTTGCAGATGCATGTCGGCCCCGGGCCCCAGAATCTCTTTGATCCGTGCAAATGTACCGCCAGTGGACAGGATCACCAGATCCGGGTTCACGGCAATCATGCCCGGAATCAATGTGTCCAGCCCGGTTTTATCCGACACGCTCACCAGCAGGGTGTTGATCTTCACTTGATCATCCACTTTTTCCACCACATTTTTTGCCATTATATCGTCCTTTCATTTATCTCGTAAAATCGTGATGTTCCATACCACGCAGACCCGTCTACGTCAAGCAAAGAGGCACCCGGCACTCGTCGCTGATGACAGCGGAGCCCCGGTGGGGGTGTCTTGCTGACGGACTGTCGGAGCCACCCCGTGGATTCCTGTCCGGCAGTAAGACACCCCCACCGGGGCGGCCATATGCCTCACACGTTAAAATTCCGCTACATGGGCCTGCCTGTCAGGTTCAAAAATATTTTATTTTGACATTTTTCCGGGTATGAAAGACAATAACGGCAATCATTCACCCCATTCACGGAGAGGTTCATGATTCCATTGAAAATGAAAGCCCTGCTGCAAAAGGTCCTGCCGGACAAAGTGTGGCAGAACCGGCTGATCAAGGACGGCCCGCTCCGGTTCATGGAATTCGGCCCCCTGGATGTGGACCGGCTTCAGCGCTTAGGCATCCGGGTGGACCGTTTAGGTCCCCGGCTGGTGGTCTGCATGTGGGATGAGGACAGCCCGCTGGAGATCGGCGGGTTTCTGGTGGTGGACAACCTGGCCATGGGGCAGCCTTCTATGGGCGGCACCCGCATGCTGCCGGACGTTACCCCGGACATCATTCACAATCTGGCCCGGGGCATGACATTGAAAAATGCGGCCGCAGCCCTGCCTTTTGGGGGAGGAAAATCCGGCATTGTCCGACCCGAAGATCTCACCCCGGCTGACAGGCCTGCCGTCATCACCGGATTCGGGCGGCTGTTGAAACGATACCGCAAAATCTATATTCCCGGCCCGGATGTGGGCACCAATGATGCGGACATGAAACGATTCGCCATTGAAAACGGGCTCAACAACGCCGTATCCAAACCCGCGGACATGGGCGGAAACCGGATCGATGAGCTGGGCGGGGCTGCCAACGGGGTGGTGGTGGCGTTCAAGACCCTGGTAAAACAGCTGCCCCGGCTCAAAAACCTGCCCCAGTTCCGGCACCTGACTCTTCCCTTTCCGGAAGACCAGACCATCCTCATCCAGGGATTCGGTGCGGTCGGAGCCCATGTGGCCCGGATCTTTCACGAATATGATCCGCACACCCCTCCGGTCATCAAGGGCATCAGTGATGCCCACGGGTTTCTGATGAATGAAAACGGCCTGCCCTGGCAGCAGCTGTTTGACCTGTGGAAACAGTTCGGTGAAGTGACCCGGCGCTATTTTCACGACACCATCCTCCACGGCACACAAAACGCCGATTCCCGGACCATTTATTCCAGCTGTGCCGACAACCTGCTCAGGGAATCCGGGTTCTGCCTGATACCGGCATCTCCCGTATCCAACTATCTGGATGTGGACGCAAGTTCGAATCCGTCCATGACCGTGGACCGGATGGGACACTGGCAGCTGATTGTGGAAGGCGCCAACACCTATTCTCCCGATCCGGCGAAAAAAGCGGCCCGGCGGCACATGGAACGCCATGTTTACCGGGACAAAGGGGTGCTCATTGCCAAGGACTTTCTGGTGAATTCCGGTGGCGTGATTTATGCGGCCCACGAACGCATGATTCCCACCCCGGATGACCTGCTGATTCCCAGAGACATTCTGGGACATCCTAAAAAAATCGATGCCTGGCTGCACAAAAACCAGGCGGCGTTTGCCCAACTGGCGGAAATCCGGCGGAAAGCGGCCGTGGAAAAGCTGGAAACCGTGATTCGCAACAATATGGAAGAACTCATTGACGGCCTGTGCAAGGATGCGGACAGTCTGCCCTGTGATGTGGCTGAAACCATCAGCATCCGGCGCATCGCATCCATGGAAAAAACCAGGACGGCCAAAGATGTCATGGAAGACGCCCCCACCATCGGTGTGGACCGGCAGATCGCGGATGCGGCCAGACTGCTGGTCAAATCCCGGGTATCCATTGTCAATGTGGTGTCTGAAACAGGCAAACTCATCGGTATTGTCACCAACTGGGACATCACCCGGGCCATGGCCTCCCACCTGCCCATGGATGCGCCTTTGACCCGGGTGATGACAACAGATGTGATCGCTACCGGTCCGGACACCCCGATCCTGGACTGTGTCAGAATGCTGGAAAACCACGAAATATCAGCCATGCCCATTGTAAAAAAAGACCGGGTGGCAGGCATTGTTTCCGGAGATATCCTGGCAAAAAAAACCTTGTTCCGGCTGCTCCAGACCATGGATTGAAAAAAGACTTCCCTGTTTATGCGACTCTTGCTGATTATTCTGGCCCAGTTTTTGTCCGGTTCCATCTGGTTTGCCGCCAATGCCGCGTTTTTTGACCAGCAGTTTTTACTGTCTGCCGTGCAGGCGGGATTTATTGCCGGCACCTTAAGCTTTGCATTCCTGAATCTGTCGGATCGGTTTCCTCCGGTAAGGGTGTTTTTCGTCTGTGCGCTGGCAGGCGCTGTATTCAACTTAGGGGGAGCCCTGCTTCCTCCTTCCCGAGGAATTCTGCTGGCTTCCCGGTTTTTATGCGGCATCTCTCTGGCCGGCATCTATCCCGTGGGCATGAAAATCGCGGCATCCTGGTATCCCGACACCCTGGGACGGGCCCTGGGATTTCTGGTGGGGGCCCTGGTCCTGGCGTCCGGATTTCCCTATCTGATCAAAGCGGTTCACTGGCAGGGAGACCCGGGAATGATCCTGTGGATAACCAGTGTGTCATGCCTGGCCGGCGGACTGATTCAGGTTTTTTTTGTGGGGGACGGGCCGTTTCTGCCCAAGGGATCTCCTTTTGACCCCAAAGTGATCCGTTACCTGTTTGTGAATCCTTATTTTAAAGCGTCGGCCTTAGGCTATTTCGGTCATATGTGGGAGCTGTACGCGGTATGGGCAACCATACCGATTCTGTTTTTTGCCATGATTCCTGATCAGGCTGACATGTGGGCGTTTATTTTTTTTGGGGCCGGTTTCATGGGATGTGCTGCCGGGGGCATACTTTCCGTGAGATGGGGCAGCCGGCGCGTGGCCGGCACGGCCCTGATCATATCCGCGCTATGCTGCCTGATGTCACCGGCTTTTTTTTATTTGCCCCGCCCAGTGGCTCTGGGCGTGATTCTGTTATGGGGTATGGCCGTGGTGGCGGATTCTCCTCAGTTTTCTTGTTTAAACACCCGGTTTGCCCCGGCCGGATATGTGGGCTCCGCGTTAACACTGGTCAATTGCATCGGATTTGTCATCACCATTTTTTCCATTGAACTGGTGACTTTCTGGATCCGGCAATGGGGAATCGACACGGCATTTCTGTGCCTGACACCCGGCCCTGTGATGGGATGGATCTGGCTGAACAAAAAAATCCCGGGTTGAGTTTTCATGCAAAATTGCGTATGACCATTTAAAAACCAAATCCAAGGAGGATTGTATGCCAGCTGACGTTTTTTTCATGGATCTGACTGCCACATCCCGGGAAAACCTGCCCGGGAAACTGGGCCGGCTCTTAAAAAAAGCTGGAATCAAAAACATATTAAGTAAAAATGATCACACCGCGGTCAAACTTCATTTTGGTGAGCAGGGCAATACCGCCTATATCCGGCCGGTCTTTATCCGGAAAATCATTGAAACCATCCGAACGACCGGTGCACAGCCGTTTCTGACCGATGCCAACACCCTGTATGTGGGCACCCGGTCCAATGCCGTGTCCCATATCAAAACCGCCATTGAAAACGGTTTTTCCTATTCGTCCATGGACAACGCGCCCATCATCATTGCCGACGGCCTGCTGGGCAAAAGTGAAACCCCGGTCCCTGTGAAACTGAAAAACTGCGAACAGGTGTATATCGGGTCCGAAATCATGCAGGCCGGGGCCCTGATTTCCGTGGCCCATTTCAAAGGTCATGAACTGAGCGGATTCGGCGGCACCATCAAAAACATCGGTATGGGGTCTGCCTCCCGCAGAGGCAAACTGGACCAGCACTCCAATGTGTCGCCTAAAATCAAGCGAAAGACCTGTATCGGATGCGGCGAATGCGCGGCCCACTGCCCGGGGGAAGCGATTTTTCTGGAAGACAAGAAAGCCTATATCACAAAAGAAAAATGCATCGGGTGTGCGGAATGCATTGTCCGGTGTCCCACCGGATCCATTAACATCAACTGGAACCAGACTATTCCGGTATTCATGGAAAAAATGGTGGAATATACCTATGGGATCGTGAAAAACAAGCCCGGTAAATGCCTGTTCATCAATTTCATCACGGACATTGCCCCCAAATGCGACTGCCTGTCCTACACGGAATCACCCATTGTCAACAATATCGGGGTGGTGGCATCCCTGGATCCCGTGGCCATCGACCAGGCCAGCGTGGATCTGGTGAATCAGCAGCCGGGCCTGCCCCATACTGAGTTAAAGACCTGCCTGGCCCCGGGGGAGGACAAGTTCAAAGGCCTGTATCCGGATGTGGACTGGTCCCATCAGCTGGCTTATGCGGGAAAGATCGGACTGGGGACCCGGGATTACAACCTGGTGAAGCTCAAGACTCTGGCCTATAAGAAATCGTGAAGCAGTAATCCCTGAAATTTTGAGGCTGCCATAGCGTTCAATCAGTTATCTTATATTTTTCTTTAATGACCTTGCGTTCATTTTCCGGAAGGGATTGCATATATTTTTTCCAGCCGGGGCACCAGTTTGTGTGCCACCGCCATAACCGCCCGAGCAGTGATTGCGGATTTTTATCATATTTTTTTCGAAACCGGCAGGTACTGCATTTGGATTGTGCCATTTACTTTCTCCTTGTTAAACATTCAGGCTGCTGAAACCTTATCCTGCCGCACTGTCTGGTGTCAATTAAAAACAATGGCAGATATTTCCATCCCATACTGGATAATCCCTTCCATGTCTGGCATAATGCCGGGGTTGCCGTCAAACCTGATGAAAGGAACTGCCCGATGGATGTGCCGGATACCACCCTGCTGCCGTATGTGATGAACCTGCTGTATATTCTGACAGGTGTGTCTCTGATCTATGTGACCGCCACGTTGTTTCTCACCTGGCTGGTGCAGCAGATTCCCAGAAAACCGGTCACGGACCCGCCCCGGTGGGGAACGGTTACCGACATCCGGATACCGGCCATTGACGGCGGATATCTGGAGGTATGGCGCATCGACCCCAAAGGTCCGTCCCGGGGTATTGTGGTGTTTGCCCATGGCTGGGGCAGAAACCGGGACCGGATGATGAAACGGGCAAAGATTTTTGCCCAGTGGGGATTTACCACCGTGATGCACAGCGCCCGGGATCATGGCAATTCCAGTTCCAGACAATGTATGAACGCGGTGCGGTTTGCCGAAGATATTGAATCGGTCATCCAATGGGTAAATGAACCCGTGCTTCTGTACGGCCATTCCGCCGGATCCGCCGGTGCCATCATTGCCGCGGCCCGACATCCGTCCATGGTGCGGCTGCTGTTTCTGGAAGCATCCTATGCCCATACAAAAGAGGCCCTGTTAAGCCTTTACCGATGGTTCAATCCGGTTTTCGGCAAATTTTTCGGCCATGCAATTGTGCTTTGGATGCGCATTCTGTACCGGGGTGCAACTGAAACCTACAGCCCGGCCCGGGTGGCACAACGTATCCAAATGCCGGTCATGCTCATTCACGGGGAAAAAGACCGGCGGTTTCCCTTATCCTTTGCTATGACACTTAAACACAGTTTTGCTCATGAAAAGGTGGCCTGCTATATTGCCAAAGATGCCGGCCACAGCGGTGCAAGCAGAACCAGAAGATATGGACCGGCCGTGAAATCCTTTATTGAGAGCTATCTGGATCACCCGGCAAAGAATTAAAATCAGTGACATTCAGAAAAATGCAATGAATCTTGATAGTTATGGGCAATTTTTTCAGGGCATTGCAATCAACGACAACCTGGCATTTTGTAAAGATGCTGCCTGTGATGTTCTGAAGGGGGATAAATCCAACTGGAGAAAGCTGTTGTTGGGTATCGGCACCAAGCTTTAAGGTTTTTTGAATCGGCTGACAGACAAAGACCGCGAATCTGTTCTGATTGTGGATGACAGCCCTTATGACCGTTCTCGGTCCAAAGCGGTAGGGCTGTTGTCCCGGGGCCGGGCAAAGATTCTGGCAAGTGCATTGGTAGCGTTGAAAGGCGGACAAGCTGCCAGACTCGTGTTTGTGCGGGACAGGCGTAAATATGACTACAGCACTTCAAGGTTCCGGTTTGTTAGAAAAACGAAAGTCAGCCAGTAATTTTTTAAACCCGAAAGTGAGTGATAATTATTCAAGTAGTTAAAAATTTCACACGATAGGATCTTGTTCATGGATCGATCAAAGCGGTATACTGACTACAACAGCTATCTGAGGGGCCTGTTCGGCGAGCGGGTTCAAAAGGTTGCCATGGATGCCGGGCTGACCTGTCCCAACCGGGACGGCACTCTGTCAAACAAAGGCTGTATCTACTGCAATGCCAAAGGGTCCGGTACCGGGGCCTTTGCCAGGGGTATGGGCATCAGGGAGCAAATCGAGGCCGGCAAGATTCCCATGATGAAAAAATACAAGGCCAGGAAATTTATGGCTTATTTTCAGTCGTTTACCAATACCTACACCTCGGTTGAGAACATGCGGGCGATGTATGATGCCGCGTTTTCCTGCGAGGGGGTGGTGGGCATGGCCGTGGGCACCCGACCGGACTGTGTGGATGAACCGAAGCTGGACCTGATCGGGTCCTATGCGCAAAAGTATCTGGTGTGGCTGGAATACGGGCTTCAGTCAGTTCATGACACTACCCTGGCGTTTATCAACCGGGGGCACACGCTGAAAGATTTTGAAAACGCCGTGGCCATGACCCGGGGAAGGGGTATCCGGATCTGCGCTCATGTGATTCTGGGGCTGCCCGGAGAAACTCGGGACATGATGCTGGACACGGCCCGGTATCTGGCTTACTCCGGTATTGACGGGGTCAAGATTCATCTTCTGTATGTGATCAAAGACACGCCGCTGGACCGGCTGTTTCTGGCGGGAGAGTATCAGCCCATGACACAGACGGAATATGTGGAAACCGTGTGTGATTTTCTGGAGCTTTTGCCGGAACAGATGGTGATTCAGCGGATCACGGGGGATCCCCATGGCAGTGAGCTGCGGGCCCCGGCATGGGCCGGCCGGTACCGGGAAACCTTCAACCTGATCCAGCAGGCCCTGGTGCGACGGGATACATTTCAGGGGAAAAAATATCAGCCGGAAAACCCGGCCTGAAAACCCGGGTTGCGGCCGGACGGATCACTGGACAAAGGTGTGAAACCCACGGGATGCGAATTCTTTGAAACCGGTCAAAGTTTTCTGGATGATCAGGCACTCCACGTTTTCCAGCGTGTCCACCAGGGCCAGGCTGTCCTCCGGGTTCATCACCACCAGGGCTGTGGCCAGGGCATCGGCAAACGTGCAGGTGTCGGCAATGACTGACGCGCTGACCACCTGGTTGTCCACGGGATATCCGGTTTTGGGATCGATGATATGGGAGTAGGTCCTGCCCCGGAATTCAAAAAAGTTGCGGTAATCCCCGCTGGTGGCAATGGCCCTGTTTTCCAGATTCACCACCTTGTAAAGGCCGGTATCGGCACCGGTTTTCAACGGATGGGTAATGCCCACGGACCAGGGTTTTTTATGGCGGTTCATTCCTGAGCCGTACAGCTCACCCCCGATCTCCACCAGAAAGTCGTCAATCCCGACCCGGGTCAGGACCCCTGCAACGGCGTCCACCCCGTATCCCTTGGCAATGGATCCCAGATCCAGGGTGATGCCGGGTTTTGTTTTTTTTACATGGTTGTTTTCAAATGTCAGGTGCTGAAATCCTGTCAGGGCAAGGGCCTCGGCGATGGCATCCGGGTCCGGCAGGGTGTCGGTGGGCTCCCGGGTGCCGAATCCCCACAGGTCCACCAGGGGCTTGATCGTGCCGTCCCAGGCCCTGTCCGTCAAGGTGAACACGGTTCTGGCCGTGTCCATGACCCGGGCGAAATCACGGGACAGCCGGAACAGCCGGCCGGGTTCTGTCCGGTTGAACCGGGACAGGTTACTGTCCGGATCATACATGGACAGCCCGGCATTGACCTGTGCCAGCCGGGTGTCGATCTGTTTCTGCCACAGGTCCATGGACTGCTGTCTGGTTGACACCAGCTTGATCGTGTAAAACGTGCCCATGGTGCGGCCCTGGATCGTGTATTCCCTTGCATGGGCCGTTCCTGAGAGCTCCAGTAAGAGAATGCAGGCCAGAAAAAGAAGGACCAGGCCTTTATGGGCTGTCTTCATACCGTCTGTTCCTTGTTTCATGGATCATGCGGGCCATAGTACCCCAGTTTCGGGGTTTCCTCAACCCTGAACGGATCTTTCCAGCCCGTTAAGCCGCACATTTGTGAAAATGAGCCCGAAAATAAAATGACCATGGTCCGAGCAGATTCCGCCCGGACATTTTGTCTCATATCCGCAGCACGCCGTTATAGGTTGTGTTTATCTTTCGATGCAGTGCTGCTGATAGACAGATGCCCAGGACCTTGCGGGTGTCTGCAGGATCAATGATGCCGTCATCCCACAGTTCTGATGTGGCATAATAGGCACTGCTTTTTTCCATGTAATCTTTGGAAACCTCTTCTTTGATTTTTTGAACTGCTTCCGGGGATAAGGTTTTTCCCTGACGTTTGAGCGCGTTGATATGGATCTGGGTCAATGTTTTAATGGCCTGCTCCATGCCCATGACGGAAATCTGGGAATTGGGCCAGGAAAACAGAAACCGGGCATCAAATGCCCTGCCGCACATGGCATAATTGCCTGCGCCGAAACTGCCGTTGGTCATGATGGTCAGTTTGGGCACACAAAGATTGCTCTGCACCATGAGCATTTTTGCCCCGTCCTTGGTGATGCCGCCGTGCTCATATGATTTGCCGATCATGAATCCGGTGATGTTCTGCAAAAAGATCACAGGTATGAGGTCCCGGTCACACAACTGCATGAACTGGGTGCATTTCTGGGCGCTGTCCGAAAACAAAACCCCGTTATTGCCCACGATTCCCACTTTCCAGCCATACAGAAAAGCGAATCCGCAGACAGCTGTGGCCCCGTAATCCGGTTTGAACTCATGAAACCGGCTGCCGTCAAAAATCCGGGCAATCACTTCGCGCATGTCAAACTGTTTTTTTACATTATCCGGGATAATGCCGTAAAGCTCTCCGGGATCGTAATACGGTTCTTCTGCGTCGCGTTTTTCCATCGCCATTTTGGATGGTCGGGCAAAGGTGCCGATGATTTCACGGACCAGTGCCAGGCCTTCTTTTTCAGAATCAACCGCATAATCAGCAGTTCCGCTGATGGTGCTGTGAACGTCGGCACCGCCCAGTTCATCCGCGGTGACCTCTTCTCCGGTGGCCGCCTTGACCAGCGGCGGGCCCCCCAGAAAGACCCCCCCGGTTCCCCGCACCATGACCGAATAATCACTTAAGGTAGGGATATAGGCACCCCCGGCCGTGCTGTGCCCGAGCACCAGGGCCACCTGTCTGATCCCTTTGGCGCTCAGGATACACTGGTTGCGAAAAATGCGGCCGGCCATGTGCCGGTCCGGGAATAATCCGGACTGAAGCGGCAGAAACGCACCGGCCGCATCCACCAGGTGGACCACCGGCAAATGGTTTTCAAGGCAGATATCCAGGGTGCGGACCATTTTTTTGACGGTAAGGGGATACCAGGCGCCCCCTTTGATGGTGCTGTCACTGGCCATCACCATCACTTCACGGCCGTTGACAATACCGATGCCCGATACCAGCCCGGCTGACGGCACACTGCCATCATAGGCCAGGTTGGCGGCCAGCGTGGACAGTTCCAGAAACGGGGTGCCAGGATCCAGCAGCAGGTCTATGCGCTCGCGTACCAGCAGTTTTTTCTGGTTTCGCAGCCGTTCCACATCCCGTTCTGAGCGTGTGAAACGGGCGTGGTGCTGTTTTTCGTGAAATGCTGCCAGAATTTTTCGGTTGTGGGCCGCATATGTAAAAAATTCGCCGGACTGGGGATCAATTTTGGAGGTGATGCGCCGCATGTCACATTTCCTTTTTTTCTGCCAGGGTGATTAACACCGCATTCTTGTCAAATGCATCACCGGGGTTAAAAAGTATCCCGGCAATGTGGCCATTTTTGGGTGCTGTGAGCACTGTCAGGATTTTCATGCTTTCTATGGTCATGAGGGGCTGGCCTTTGGCAACCCGGTCACCGGCAGCTGCCGTGATCTCCACCACCATGCCCGGCATGGGCGCACAGATGGTGGTGCTGGAACTTCCTGTTTCCTGGGCAGCCTGTTCCACAGGATTGACAATGCCCAAGACAAATGTCCGGTCAAAGGCACGGATATATGCCATGTTTCCTTTGACAGCCATCTGCACCTGGGCCCGGTTTTCCCCCATGTGGATGAGATGTTTTGTATCGGTTACTTTTGTGATGGCAACGGGCCGAGGCGCTTCTGTATCCACGGTCATGTGTGTTTCTCCGGGCCTGGTGAGAATGGTGACCGTATAGTGGCTGCCCAGCAGATCGATTCTGCGCTTCATATCAGTTTCTCCAGTTTCCGAAAAAAGCATGGGGTTCCGGCACTGCAAAGGCGGTATCCATGAACTCCCGGCTGCTCAGGGCCGCAGCAGCCAGCAGCAGGCTGCGCTGTTCCTGGGTCAAGGGCGGCGGCAGCAGCTCTGCCTGGTACAGGGGAATAAACCCGGTGTGTATTCGGCCGGAACCATAGGCTGGATGGGACAGAATCCGCATCAGAAAGTCCGCGTTGGTGGTCACTCCCAGGACCAGGGTGTCTCTGAGGGCCTGCAATGCCAGATCAATGGTTTTTTCCCGGTTTGTGTCATGAACGATCAGTTTGGCCAGCATGGGATCAAAGGCGGCAGAGACCTGCATCCCTTCTGCAAATCCGTTTTCTACGCGGATACCCTCCCCCCGGGGCAGATGATAGGCCAGCAGCTGTCCTGTGGCAGGCATAAACTCTTTTTCCGGGTCTTCCGCATACAGGCGCAGCTCAATGGCATGCCCGTTTGTTTTGATATCATCCTGGGTCAAAGAAAAGGATTCATTTCGGGCAGCACGTACCTGCAGTTCCACAAGATCCAGCCCGGTCACCATTTCCGTCACCGGATGCTCCACCTGGAGGCGGGTGTTCATTTCCAGAAAATAGAACTGCCCGTCAGGTGCCAGGATAAATTCAACAGTACCGGCATTGCGGTAACCTGATTTTTTGGCGATCTCAACCGCTGTGTCACAGATCTGCCGGCGCAGGTCAGGTGCCAGCTCCGGGGCAGGGCTTTCCTCAATGATTTTCTGAAAGCGGCGCTGAATCGAGCAGTCTCTTTCTCCCATGTGCAGGACATGGCCGTGGTGATCCGCCATGATTTGCACCTCGATATGCCGTGGGGATGCCACATATTTTTCAGCATACACCGAATTGCTGCCGAAAAACCGCAGGGCCTCTGCTTTGGCCAGAGGGACAGCGGTGTCCAAATCATGAAAATCGTGCACAATGTGCATTCCTTTTCCACCCCCTCCGGCGGCAGCCTTGATGAGAAGCGGCACCCCGATTTCCCTGGCAGCGGCTGTAAACGCTTTTCCTGTTTTCTGTTCAGACACGCAGGGGAGGACAGGAAACCCGTTTTCCATGCAGAAAGCGCGTGCTGTCAGTTTGTTGCCCATCAACGCCATGGTATCCGGCAGCGGGCCGATAAAAACAATGCCCTCTTCTGCCAGCCGTTCGGCAAAGCCGGCATTTTCCGCTAAAAATCCAAATCCCGGATGCACGGCATCTGCACCGATTTTTCTGCAGGCAGTGATGATATTTTCCATATCCAGGTAGGCGGACACCGGTGAACGGCCCTGTATCTCCACAGCCTGGGCAGCCATTTTCACTGCCGGTGTTGCCGCATCCACGGGATGGTACACAACGGCCCCGGCAATACCCATGCAGTCAAGGGTGCGCAGTATCCTGCAGGCGATTTCCCCACGGTTGGCCACCAGGATTTTGGTGATTTCAGACATGATTTCCCCCCTTTTTTATATGAAAGCCGTCAGCCATCAGTACTCAGCTAACAGCTTTCATTTTTTGTTGTGCCGGTCAGGGTATGGGTGTTATTGAAAGCCATGGCCCGGCTATCCGGTTTCGGCGGATACTGGGGAATACCGGCAAATGCCTGGGCCATGGAAAGCCATTTTTCCACATGCCTGCCCCGCCATTTCAGGTCTGTGTCAGCCACATGACGTCTCTGTGTGACCACCAGACAAAAATCTTCTGCACTGCCCCGGACCTGGTCCGGGGCACCGGGTTCTCCCCATTCCCAGATCTTTTTTCCCGGACCGGTCAGCACCACCCGGGGATGGATATCCGGGGGGTTCAGTCCGTGCACCGTAAAACTCCATTTAAAGGTAATCACACCCAGATGGGCCACATGGTAAAGGCGGGGGAAATGGGTTCTTTTCTGGTGGAGGACGTCAAAAATATCCTGGCCATGGGCCCATGTTTCCATCAGCCGGGCTGCGGCAAAGGCATGGGCCCGCATATCAGGACCGTACCAGGGCAATGTGGTTTCAGGGGCCAGGCCCTGCAGGCGCTGCACCAGGCGGGACCGGGTATCGCGCCAGAAAACCAGCAGTTCATTTGGTCCGGTTATGCCCAGCATGGGGTTGAAATGGGACGGCCAGTTGTCTTCAGACAGCACAATTTTCATTATGACCCTGGCCCGGGTCTTGAACTTTGCGGGATCATCAATGGCAAGCAGGGCTTCATGGTCAAAAAAAGCGATGTGGGCCAGTTCATCAAACACGGTCCAGTTGAAAAACCGGGTTTCCAGAAACCATTGGTTTTTAGCCAGGCCGGCTGCCAGGTCATCCAGGGCCTGGTATTCTGCTGCAAGATCTGCACAGATGGGTGTCATAGGGTTGCCGGTATCAAAATTTGCGGATGACCCGTCTGGCTTTTCCCATTCTGGTCCGCTCAATGGAATCAGGCACCACCAGTTCGACATTCCCTTTGAAATTCAACGCCTCTTTGATTTTGCTTTCAATGGCTGCTTTTAATCCCGGTATCTGGTCCGGGGTGATGTGGGGGCCGTGTTCCACCTTGATATCCAGGCTCGTATACGGGGACGGGTGATCCAGAATGATCTGGAATTCACCGGTGACGTCAGGGAACATATCTGCCAGGACCCTGGCAATGCCGTTGGGAAACACATTGATGCCTTTTACATGGAGCATGTCATCCGCCCGTCCCACGATTCTGAAACGGAACCCTGTTCTGCCGCATTTGCACGGGCCGGTTTCCAGGATCTCCATCAAATCTGAGGTGCGGTACCTGACCAGGGGCTGGGCCTGTTTTTGCAGATGGGTCAGTACCATTTCCCCCACGGCACCGTCTGTTACAGGGATATCTTCCAGGGTCATGGGATCAATGAGCTGGACAAGCAGGGCCCCCTGTCCCAGAAAGTGGAGCTTGTAATTTTCCGGGCATACCGAGGCAAAATTGCACAGCACATCAGACACCCCATAGTTGGCGTTCTGGGCCTTCATGCCCCAGGTGGATTCGATCCTTTCTCTGTATACCGGGTTTTCCAGTCCGGGTTCTCCGCCGAATAATCCCAACTCAAGGCCCAGTTCACGGGGTTCCATGGCAAACTCTGTCCGGACGACTTTTTCCAGGTAGTTGGGGTAAGACGGGGTGGATGAAATGGCATTGATCCCGGCATCCCTGATGATTTGAATCAGTTGTTTTGAGTTTCCCACACCAAAGGGGATGACGGCAGCACCGGTGGTTTCCAGGTTGGCATGGTCTGTGTATCCCCCCATCCACATGCAGTAATTCAGGCAGTGCACCACCCGGTGATGGGGCCGCAGCCCCGCTGCCCAGAAAGAGCGTGCCCCGCAGTTGTGGGTCAGATCCAGGTCCTTTTTTGTCAGGGCGGTGTAGATGAAGCTGCCGGTGGTGCCGGATGTCCGGTGGATCCGGTTGACCTGTGCCGGCGGTGCGGCCAGAAAATCTCCGAACGGGGCCATTCTTTTCTGGGATTCCCGCAGCTCCTGTTTGGTGGTAAAGGGCAGAAGCGACAGGTCCTGCACATCTTTTATCCGCGCTTTTTCAATTTTGGCAGCCGTAAATTTATCCTGGTAAAACCGGCTGTTTGCATATACATAATCAATCTGGTCCAGCAGCAGGGCATGCTCCAATTTTTTTAACTCCGGTACAGATATGGACTCCATCTCCGGATTAAATATTGTATGTTCCATTTTTTCTCCTGTGACAGATCTTGATTTTCGGCAGTGATCCGGTTATTTGCCACCCATTTCCCTGAGCCGTTTTTTTACAAACGAAACTTCACTTTGTGAACACATGAGCAGATGGCTTTTTTCCAGCTCCATGGTTTGTTCAAAGCTCGATTCCATACCTATATCAATGGCGGTACGGGACAGGCTCACCGCCAGTGGCGACCGGCCGGCAATCTTCTGGGCCATGGCCATAGATTCCGCCATAAGCGATTCCTGTGGCACTGTTTTGTTCACCAGGCCGATTTTTTCCGCCTCCTGGGCATCAATGAAGTCCCCGGTAAATACCAGTTCCTTGGCCTTTCCCAGGCCCACCAGATGGGTGAGAATTTTGGTGCCGGCATTGGTAACGGTCATGCCCACCGTGGTTTCCGGAAATCCCAGCACTGCGGTGTCTGATGCGATGCGGATGTCGCATCCCATGGCAAATTCACATCCCCCGCCCAGGGCATATCCGGATATGGCTGCAATGATGGGTTTGCCAAGCCGCATGGTCAGGCGCTGGACATCCTGGAGCCGTTCCGCCTCATCCATCCACTGTTCCATGCTTTTTCCTGAAGCCGTCTCTTTGAGGTCTTCCCCTGCGCAAAAAGAGGTGCCTTTGCCGGTGAGGATAATGACCTTTGCCCGGGTATCCTGTTTTGCCGCCCCGAGCTGCGCCATGAACCCTTTGAGCAGATCCAGGTTAATGGCATTCAGGCGGTGGGGGCGGTTCAGGGTGATAATCCCGATATTTTTCTCCCGGTGGTACAATACGGTTTCATTTTCAACAATGTCTTCTTTCATGGGAATCTCCATTAAAACAGGTTATCGCAAAAACAGGTTAACCAACACCAGCGCAAATTCAGGTACATAGGTTACCATGAGAATCACAGGCAATGCGCCGAATATCATGAAATATCCGGCAGGTTTGATATATTCGTTCAAAGGCAGGTTGCCGCCGATCATGCCTGCCAGATACAGCATGGGGGCACAGGGAGGGGTTACATTGCCCAAAGAGAGATTGGTCACGGAAATGGCGGCAAAATGCACCGGATCAATGCCCACAGACTGGGCCACCGGCAGCAGGATGGCGGCGGACAGAATATTGCCGGACACATCATCCACCAGCATGCCCATGGCCAGTAAAATGATGTTCAGCATGAGCAGCACCCCCCACTTGTTGGTGGTGATGCTGAACATGGCTTCGGTCAGCAGCTGAGGCACCTGCTGGGTCACCATAATCCGGGAAACCATTAAGATGAAAAACAGCAGAATCATGATAGCACCGGAAGTGATCATGGCCTGTTTTATGGTGGAAAACATTTTTTTGAATGTCATGGCCCGGTAAAGGATCAGCCCTACCAGCACCGCATAAATGGCGGATATGGCAGCGGCTTCCGTGGGGGTGAAAATCCCTCCGTAAATGCCGCCCAGTATCAGCACCGGCATTAACAGGGCAAATGTGGCCTGTTTTGTGGTGCGCCCGATTTCTCTGACTTTTTCTCTGGAAGGCTGTTTAGGGGCAACGGTCAGATTTTCCATACGCCGGCTTAAAAAAATGTTGATGAGGCTGTAGCTGGTCATCATCAAAAGGCCGGGAATCAGAGTGCTTAAAAACGCGGACAGAATGGAGATCTGTGCGGTCATGGCGAAGGCGATCATGGGAATACTCGGGGGAATCAGCAGCGCCAGCATGGAAGATGTTGCCACAAGCCCGGTGGCATACCCCCGGGGGTAGCCCTGTTTTGTCATTTCCGGAATCATGATGGAGCCGATGGCGGCAATGGCACCGGACGCACTCCCGGAAATCGCTCCGAAAATGGTGCAGGTAACCACACAGACAACCCCTAAGCCCCCTTTTGTCCGTCCCACAATGGACATGGTGAAGTTCAGCAGGCGCCGGGAAATTCCAGATTCACTGATCAGCCCACCGGCCAGGATAAACAGGGGCAGAGCCATGAGGGTATATGATTCAATGGACCTGAAAGCGGCCGGCATGGCAAACCTGGGGTCAATGCCGGTCAGAAAGAGAATGCCAAACCCGCCCAGGCCGAAGGCAAATCCCACAGGAACCCCTGACAGCATCATCAGAATGACGATCAGCAACATACCAAAAACAATGGTCATGGGACGCTCCTTTGATGATCGTGTTTATAATGCAACGCCGTGGTGAGATATTTGACTGTATTGGCAAGACTGTAGACAGCCATGAAAAAGGCCCCGAAAAACATGCTGCTGACACTGATGATTCTCGGCCACCACAGGCCGGTGGTGCGCTCCCCTGTGCCGTATATCCACCAGGAATAGGTGCCGGAATGAAACAGAAACAAGCCGCAGGTGAAAAGACACAACACCCACACACCAGTCCGCAGAAATAATCTTGCGCGTTCATTTGTGATATATTTGTCAGCCACGCCTCCCTGGACATGGTTGTCATCTCTTGTACTGAAAACCGCTCCCATAAAATAGATCCATATGGCCACCAGGCGTGAAAATTCCTCCAGCCCGAAAAGCGGTAGCTTGAACACATAGCGCAGCAGTACCTGGAGCACCACTGTCAAGGTCATGACAATGCCGCCGGCAACAAGCAGAAAAGAAAAGGCGCGGGCTATCCCCTGGTCGATTGCGGCAAAGGTATCTTGAATGGTGTTTGTGGTCATTTTTACATCCTTTGGCCGGGGTTGGTCCGGAAAGGAAAAATCCTTTCCAGACACAAAATTTTCTATTGGGAAATAGGAGTGGCATATTGTGAGATTTTACCCATGAGTTCAGATCCCAAAAGTTCTTTTTCAATAACAGGCCATGCATTTTTTCTGACAGCTTTTGCCGATGTCTGCCATTCCGCATCACTGACTTCATACACTTTGACGCCGGCGGCCGTGAGTTTGTCCATAAAATCTTTTTCATCCTGCTCCGCTGCCACGGCCTGTTCCGCCATAACCTTGTCGGCACTGGCGGTGAGTATGGCCTGATCGTCAACAGAAAGGCTGTCCCAAAGATCTTTGTTCATGGTCAAAAACCAGTATTCAAAAGCATCTTTGCTTAACACAAAGGTGTCTATGGCATCTCTCATCACATAGGCCTCCACGGCCGGGCAGGCGGATCTGGCATCAACAATGCCTGTCTGCAGGGCGGTGAATGTTTCTGAATAGGCCACAGGCGTGGAGATAAACCCCAGGGTGGGTATGTACACCTCAAATATTCTGATGGGAGGCACCCGCATTTTGATTCCATTGGCATCAGCCGGTACTTTGACCAGATGTTTTACCCGTCCGGTGTATGCCATACCATCCCAGGCATTCAGATAAATACCCAGCACCTTGAGCCCGATACCGGAATACAGCTCGTTAAATATGGGGGTCAGCCATCCCTCTGACCCGATGGCGGCACGAGCCTCATCCCAGGAAGAAAACAGGTATGGCATGAACATGAGATTTGTTTTTGGATCATAGGAGGTGGATCCGGCATTGAGGCCGATTTCCAATGTTCCCATCCGGTTGGCCTCGATCTGTTCGGACCAGTCCCCCAGGGCACCGGCCGGAAAATAGGTGAGTTTCATTTTTCCGCCGGAGTTTTCTTCTAAAATTTTTGCAAACTGTTTACATCTTGCGGAAGCGGGATGGTCCTCTGCGATGCCCTGACTGATTTTCCATTTATATGTACCGCCGGCATAAGCCCAGGACGCGGTCATGAATGCGGCAAGGAGTAGTGTTGTCAGAATGAAAAAAAGGTATTGACCATACCTGGTTTTGGTCCCAAACAGTCGATTTCCTGCTTTTTTTTCGGTTTTCATTGTGTCTCTCCTTTTTGGGGTTGAACATTGAAATAAAATGCCTTTTTCATTCTCTGAAGATCGGTGTCGCCAGAGAGTGAAGGGGCAGTGATTCCTTTAAAAGTCCTGTTACAACAAGCTCTTCATATATAGTGGAAATCTGATCTCCGGAAAGCCGCCCATCCGGCTTGAACCAGTTGGCTACCGCTGTACACATGGTAAGGATAGCATAGGAAATGACCTTGACATCTCCCGCTGCAAAATATCCCTGGGTAATTCCCTTAGCGATCATATCCTGGAATTTTTTTTCATAGGCATCCCGCAGGGCAACAAACGCTTTATAATTTTTGGCTGTAAGACCTCTGAGCTCTGTGTCGGAAATCAGTACTTCTTTCTGATTGTCACAATGAAATTTCACATGGGCCCTAACAGCAATCCGCATTCTGTTTTCAATGTTCTCGACGCCTTGGAGACAGTTGTCGATATAGACATCCAGTGCCCTCATTGTTGTCATGAGGATATCGAAAAGGATATCTTCTTTGCTGGCATAATGGTGGTAAATACTGGCCTTGCGAATATTGCTGTCCAGGGCAATATTGCTCATGGCAGTGGCAAAGTAGCTTTTTTTATAAAACAGGTTGATGGCGGCTTTTTTTATGATTTTTTTTGTGGTTCCCACAGGTGCAGATTCCTCCTAAGTTTTTGGTAAATACCGATGTGAAGTTCAGATCTGTTCAACATGTAGCCCGAAAAAGAGAAATATGGCATGTTTGCCTACCTACCGGACGGTAGTTTATTGGTAACATCCAAATATTATTTTTGTCAAGAGTTTTTTTATTCCAAAACAAAATATTCGACGGAACCATGGCTGGAGACTTTTCTAAAACAAAAAAGGACATGGTTGGAATAAATTTGTGAAAAATCAATCGCCGTGTTACAGGTGCCAAGCAACGGAAAATGGCAGGGATTGCGGCAAAACGGTGGTTGCCGGTGCATGGATTGACACGTGACTTGATGACACTACTGTGGTAAATGAACAATCTTGAATCATGAATCCATAGAATGAAAAATAAAAGGTGCCCATGACTGACGGTTTTAAAACCCCGTTTGACATCCCCAATATCCGGTGGTTCATCGCGTTCCGGGTATTTTTCAATTCCCGATTCTACTATCCGGTGTTCACCATTCTGTTTCTGGATTTCGGTCTGACTGTGGCCCAGTTTTCGGTGCTCAACGCGGTCTGGGCCGCCACCATCGTGCTGTCGGAGGTCCCGTCCGGTGCGGTGGCCGACATCATCGGCAGAAAGCGGCTGTTGAACTTTGCCGCGGGTGTGATGATTGTTGAAATCGGCATCATCAGTTTCATGCCCCGGATCGACCCGATGCTGATTTTTTCCGTGTTCCTGGTGAACCGGGTGCTCAGCGGCCTGGGCAGAGGCGGCTGCCAGCGGTGCGGACGAGGCCCTGGCCTATGACAGCCTGAACGAGGCGGGTATGGCCGACCAGTGGGGCCGGGTCCCCTGAGGTGCTCATGTACCAGGCCATCGGGTTTGTGGATTGCCATGACTGTCGGGGCCGTGGTGTATGATCCCCATCCCATGGGCCGGCTGGCGGCCTGATGGGCCTGGTGTCACACTGACCCGTGAGGTGACCATGCTCTCGGGTTATACCTGACCTTGTGCTGGCTCCTGCTGGCATTTGTGAGCACCCTGGAAGATGACGGAGCCGGAACAGGCGGCGGCAGAGTCCTCGGAACGGTCCGGTGAAACAAACCCCTGCTGTGACCCTGAACGCCGTATGGATCATGAAGACCCCGTTTGTCCTGTGGGTGATGCTGTTCGGCATGCTGCTGGACGGTACCATCCGCTGGTCATCACCCTGTCCAGCCAGTACTACCGAATGATCGGCATTCCGGAATCCCTGTTCGGCATCATGGGATCGGTGGTGGCGCTTCTGGGGGTGGTGGTGCCGAAAATCGCCCGGCAGATCGCGGAAAACCGGTCTCCCAGACAGCGCTTCTGATCACGGCGGGCCTGGCCGTGGCAGGGCTTATTACCATGAACGGATTCGGCTCTGGGTGGGAATCGTGCCGGTCAATACCTTTGCCGCCATGAATTTCACCGGTTTTTTGTCAGCTTATCAACCGGGAAACCGATTCCCGGCAAAGGGCCACGGTGCTGAGCTTCAAAGGATTGTCCTACAATGTTTCCTACGGGTTGTTGGGGTGGCCTGCGCACTGGTGTTGAAACTGGCCAAAGCCGGGGTGGATCCGGCGGCGGGTCTGTCTGGTGAAACCATTGAAAACCGTGTTCGTGGGATACGTTTTTCTGGTTTCCATTGTTTTTTGCAGTGAATTTTCTGGTGCTGGCAGCGGTGTGTGCCGTCCGGTTCAAAGGAAGAAAACAGCGATAGGCAGATTCAGCTGAACAGGGCTTTGATCCGGGCGGGATCGCATCTTCATTGACACTCTCCCGGTTCAGATGGTATGTTTTGACATCTGTTTATCCTCATTTTTAGGAGAGATGATGACGGCACGCACTGAAACAGACTTCATGGGAGAGGTCCGTGTCCCTGAAAACGTGTATTGGGGGGCTCAGACCCAGCGGTCTTTTGAAAATTTCAACATCGGTGATGAAACCATGCCCATTCCGGTGATCCGGGCGTTTGGATATCTGAAAAAAGCGGCAGCCCTGGTGAACGGAAGTTTCGGGCTGCTGCCGGACGCCAGGGTTCAGGACATCGTGCAGGTGTGCGATGAAATCATCAGGGGAGATCTGGACGGTCATTTTCCGTTAAAAGTATGGCAGACCGGGTCCGGAACCCAGACCAACATGAACGTCAACGAAGTCATTGCCGGCCGGGCCCGGAAACTGTCCGGGCAAAAGCTGCATCCCAATGATGATGTCAATAAATCCCAGTCCTCCAATGACGCGTTTCCCACAGCCATGCACATGGCAGCCTATGATCTGCTGGTCACGGTCACGATTCCGGCCCTGAAAGCCCTTCACCGGGAACTGGATCAAAAGAGCCGGGAATGGGAGACGATCATCAAAATCGGCCGGACCCATTTCATGGATGCGGTGCCGTTGACCCTGGGCCAGGAATTTTCCGGATATGCGGCCATGGTGGAACAGGACATCCGGGTGTTGATGGATCACCTGCCTCTGCTGGCCCGCCTGGCCATCGGCGGCACGGTCCTGGGCACCGGCTTGAATTCCCCGGAAGGGTTTGATGTGAAAGTGACAAAGATGCTGGCAAAATTCACAGGACACCCGTTTGTACCGGCCCCCAATAAATTTGCGGTCCTGGCGGCCCATGACGACCTGGTGGCCTGTCATGGGGCACTTAAAACCGTGGCCGTGAGTCTCATGAAAATCGCCAATGATATCCGGATGCTGGGGTCCGGTCCCCGGTGCGGTATCGGCGAGCTTCAGCTGCCGGCCAATGAACCGGGGTCCTCCATCATGCCCGGCAAGGTGAACCCGACCCAGGCCGAAGCCCTGACCATGGTGTGCGCCCAGGTGATGGGCAATGATACGACCCTGTCGGTGGCCGGATCATCCGGGCATTTTGAGCTCAATGTGTTCAAACCGGTGATCATTTACAATTTCCTGCAGTCGGCCCGGCTGCTGGGGGATGCCGCGGATTCGTTCATGGCACACTGCGTCCGCGGCCTGAAACCCGATCAAAAAAATATTCAGACTCATCTGGAAAATTCATTGATGCTGGTCACGGCCCTGGCCCCGGAATTCGGATATGACAAGGCCGCCGTGATCGCCAAAAAAGCCCATGCCCAAGGGATCACCCTGGAGCAGGCCGCCTGCGATCTGGGGTATCTGACCAAAGACGAATTCCGGCAATTGGTGAACCCCTCTGCCATGACCCGGCCGTTCAATATCGAAAAATAAAAAAGGAAGGTATCGTATGCTGGAAAATGTCACCGTGTTCAAAGGGTATCCCTTTAAAGTCGGACAGAAAATCCGTATCAAAGATTCTCCCCGGTCCGGAGACTGGGAAGTGATCCATGTGACCGATCACAAGGTCACCCTGCGCTGTCCCCTGTCGGGCAAAGAGTTTTCCTGGTCCCGGTTCTGTTATCAGGTGGAAGAATCTGAACGGCCCTGGCCGGATACACAGGCAGACTGATATCATGGAGAAACCCATGGAAGTGATTCTGCTCATGGCCATGACCGTGGACGGTAAAATCGCCAGAAATCAGATGGAACTGGTCAACTGGACCGGAAGTAAAGACAAGCAGTATTTTGTAAAGATCACCCGGAACGCCGGCGTGGTGATCATGGGATCCAAAACCTTTGACACCATCGGCCATCCATTGCCGGGAAGAAAAAACATTGTCTTGACCAGGGACAAGACCCGGAAAAGTGATGATCCGTCCCTGGTGTTCACCGGCCAGGCACCGGCAAAGATACTGGCGGATCTGAAGCGCCAGGGGTTTGAACGGGCCGCCCTGATCGGCGGATCGGTCATCAACTCTTTGTTTGCCAAAGAAAACCTCATCACCCGGATCCATTTGACGCTGGTACCGGCCGTGTTCGGTCAGGGCCTGTCTTTGTTCAATACATCTTTGGATCTGTCTTTGGCATATGAAACCTGCAAAGAAATAGAAAAAGGGCATTTACTGCTCATTTACAAGGTGATACCTCATGTCTGAAAAAGAAAAGAAAAAAAACTGGTTGAAACGTCTGATGGAATGGATTATCCAGGGCAATGAAAAAGCGGCCCGGGAAGGAAAACTTTGTCCCTCCTGAGTCAAAAAGAATGACCGGCCGGGCGCCGGATTGGAAAAATAATTTTTACAACATAAGGAATCACATGCACTCCCAGGTTGAAAATCTGTTAAAGAAAATTTCGTATATTGAAACGGATATGGAACTGCACAAACACATTCTTTTTTCCATCCCATCCGACCAAAAAGAGGAGATGGAAAAGGTCATGCAGACCATTGCCGAACAAAAGCAACAGGTCCGGGACCTGCGCCGGGAAATTAAACGCAAGGATCCGGCCGCGTATGACCGGATCCTTGCCATTGAAAAAGGAACGGAAATGTTCAGGACCATGGCCCGGGACCGGCAGTTCGACCGGGTGGACACCCCGGATGATTCCGGTGCCTGCAAAATCACCCTCAGCGATGGTACTGATGTGGACTGCCTGGTGGCGGCCCTGGAAAAAAATGGTGACTGGATGATTCTGACCCGGGACGGAGAAGTGAAACAATTTTCCAAAGGACGGGTAAAACAAGGAACAATGTCATGAAAAAGCAGATCTGCAACCACAGCAACATTTTCAAAGCGATGATTTTAGCGATTGTCCCGGCAGTCCTCGGGTGGGGAGCTGTTGCGTTGTCTAATCCGGCTCAGACACTGGACCTGGACCGGTTCATTGATCCGGATACCTGTGCGGGATGTCATTATGAAATTTTCGAGCAATGGTCCAATTCCATGCACAACCTGGCCCACAAGGATCCGGTATATAACCGGGTGGCATTGTTTCTGCGCCAGGGGCTTACCGACCAGGGAGAGATCGACGAGGCTGAGTCGTGCGTGAAATGCCATACCCCGGTGGGCGTGATCACCGGATTTCCGGAAAAACTGTCTGATGATCTGTCAAAGACTCCGGAGATCGCTACCCATGGCATTCAGTGTGATTACTGTCATTCCGCAGTGGATGTGCAGAAGATGTACAACAACGGGCTGGTGCTGGAACCCGGGTATGGGGAAGATGATCCCGGTATCAAGCACGGGCCGTTTGACGATGCAGAACCTGATTTTCACGAGGCGGCCTATTCCCCCCTGCATGACAGTGCTGAATTCTGCGGCACCTGCCATGATGTCAAACATGTGACGTTCGGCACGGATCTGGAAACCACTTACACGGAATGGAAAAACAGCCCGTATAATTCCGATGACCCGGATGAACGCATCACCTGTCAGGGGTGCCATATGTACCAGCGGCCCGGCGTGCCGGCCACCGCCACCACGGAACGGCCTGAAAACCCGGGATCTGCTGCGGATTACAGCATGGAAAGACCCCATATCTACACCCATTATTTTGTGGGGGCCAATTCAGGTGTGCCGGCATCTTTCGGAGATTCGGAAAAACCGGACATGGCAGAAGAGCGCTTGCAGCATGCAGCCAACCTGGATCTGGATCTGTCGAATCTGGACAAAAATCAGCTGGGTATCATTGTTTCCAATACCGGGGCCGGCCATTCCCTGCCCACGGGTCTGGCGGACATGCGCCAGATGTGGCTGGAAGTCATTATCCAGGACAAGAACGGGAACCGGATTTTTGAAACCGGGATTCTGGATGACAAAAAGGAACTGCCTGAAAATACGTTGATCTACAGAACGGTGTTCGGGGACGGCAAAGGCAATCCGGTTCTCAACCTGGCCAAGGCCAGGGAAGTGCTTCATGACAACCGGATTCCGGCAAAAGGGCAGGCAAAAGAAATGATCACTCTGGACCGTGCCCTGGAAAAGGAATCGGAAATTCAGGTCCGGCTGCTGTACCGGAGCATGCCCCAGAAGGTGCTGAATCTGCTTCCCGGTGAGCCGTTAGGCCCTTTGCCCGTGGTGGAAATGGTTCGGACGTCCCATACGCTGTGATCCAGTCGGACCGGGGTTTGATCCCGGAAGCTTGATTTTTTGAATCCATGAAAAAAAGGAGCATCCAATGACAAACAATGTGGTAATCGCACTGTCGTGTGGCACCAATGACACCAATCGGGCGACCCGGGCCATTCACCTGGCCACCATCGCGCACAAGGAAGGGAAAAATACCAGTCTGTTTTTACTGGATGAAGGGGTATATCTGGCCAAAGAAGGGATCATTACCCATGTGAGAGCGGCCACCGGGGATGTGGCCGATGATCTTCTGGCCTATCTTCAGGCACATGAGGTGCCGATTCTGGTGTGCACCCCCTGTGCCAGTGCCCGCCAGATCAAGGAAGAAGATCTGATCGAGGGCGCCCGCATGGCATCGGCTGCGGAATTCATCAATTTGTCCTGTGATGCCGCAGTGATCAGCCTGTAAATCAATGAACCCGTTGTCCAGGGATGGTTTTGAAAAAGGAGGGGCGTGGGAGCAGCGGACATTTTTCTGATCGCCCTGGGCCTCGGAATGGATGCGGCCGCCGTGAGTCTGGCTGCCTCAGCGGCGGGATATGCCGGCAATGCCCGGGCCGTGTTCCGGCTGTCCTTTCATTTCGGGCTGTTCCAGTTTCTGTTTCCGGTGCTGGGCTGGTTCCTGGGACTGGGGCTTCTGGTGTTCATCCAGGCGGTCAGTCACTGGGTGGCGTTTCTTCTGCTGATGGTGGTGGGCGGCCGCATGGTGATGTCCGGGCTGGATCCAAATCCGGAATCCCATGGCAAAGACCCGTCCCGGGGCATGACCATGGTGATGCTGAGCATTGCCGTGAGCATTGATGCGCTGGCCGTGGGCTTGAGTTTTGCCATGCTGGGGGTGGCTATCTGGTTTCCGAGCATCGTCATCGGGGTGGTTACCTCGGGCATGTCGTTGCTGGCCATCCGCATCGGGCGGCATCTGGGGGCAATGCTGGGCAAGCGCATGGAGATCGTTGGGGGGCTGGTGCTCATCGGTATCGGTTTTCGGATCCTGCTGGTGCGGCTGCTGGCATAACCGTGTTGAAAATTCCTTACCTGCCGGTACCGGTGGATCAAACGACCCGTGCCGGGCGGTTTCATCTGGGAACATTGGCGGAGTCATAAGACCGGATCTGACTGCGGCGGTCCCCAAAAACGGGACAATGTGCTAAGCTCTCATTTGAAATTTAAAATTGGAGAGCAACATGGGAAAGAAAAGGAAAATGTACAGTCCGGAGTTCAAGGCTAAAGTTGCCCTTGCCGCAGTTAAAAATGAAGAAACAATGTCAGAATTATCAGCCAGATTTGGGGTGCATCCGACCATGATTAACCGGTGGAAGCGCTCTTTACTGGAGAGTGCAGCCGATGTCTTTGGGAAAGGTCAAAAATCTAAAAAAGAAAATGAAGCCAAAGTCGATGAATTGTATAAACAAATCGGCAAACTGAAGGTGGCCAACGATTTTTTGTCCGAAAAGCTCAATCTCTGAACCGTGATAAACGGAGACAAATGATAGATTTCAACCGCTCCAAAATCAGTGTGGCATTTCAATGTCGCCTATTGGGCCTTAATCGATCCTCAGTCTATTATAAGCCAAAACTTGCCAAAAAAAGGGATTTGGAGTTAATGCGGATCATTGATGAACAATATTTGGAAACACCTTTTTACGGGAGCCGGTCAATGCGAAATCATATCAGGAGATTGGGCTGGAAAATCAAACGGAAACCCATCCAGCGTTTAATGCGGCTGATGGGTTTGCAAGCCATCTATCCGAAACCCAAAACAACAAAGCCCCATCCGCAGCACAAGGTATATCCTTACCTGTTGAGGGGATTAAAAATAAATCGCCCCAATCAGGTATGGGCTGCTGACATCACATATGTACCAATGGAAAAAGGATTTATGTATCTGGTGGCCATCATGGACTGGCATAGCCGGAAAGTATTGTCCTGGCGGATATCCAATTCAATGGAGGCCGATTTTTGTATAGAAGCCCTGGAAGACGCTATAGCCAAATATGGATGTCCTGAGATATTCAATACCGACCAGGGCAGCCAGTTTACCAGTGACTCCTTTATCAATGTTTTAGAGGAGAACAGAATTAAAATCAGTATGGACGGCCGCGGCCGTTTTTTAGACAACATTTTTATTGAAAGATTATGGTGGACGTTGAAATACCAGTATCTGTACCTGTGGTCGTTTGACAATGGCAGAGATTTGAGGCAAGGTCTCCAAAAATGGTTCCGGTTCTACAATCACGAAAGGTCTCACCAGAGACTTTCCGACTGTACACCTGATGAGATCTACTATGAGCTGCCTCATCCGTTTGCAGAGGCTGCCTGAAGACCTTGCGCCGGGGGCCTGATCCGCAGAAAAATTTTCAAATACTCCGACGGGTATTTGAGGGCCCATTCTCGCATTTGAAAATTTTCTGCTCACGCCGTGCAGAATATGGTATATGGTAGCTTAACTTGCTTGGTTCACTGTCCAAAGGTTTGGGTCCGCCGCAGGGGCTCCCGGTCCCATGTTTTCAGGCTTTTTTCTGTGGCCGCTGCAACTGAAAGACCGTCCGGAAGG
>JAGYOW010000069.1 GCA_018399285.1 Desulfotignum sp. | reverse complement strand
GGCAAAATTCGAAAACAATGACCCCTATCCCCCGGAATCTGTAAAGGAGTAACACATGCCTGACGACTGTCTTTTCTGTAAAATTGCCAACAAAGAGACGGACACCCGGTTTTTATACGAAGACGACACCTATGTGGTGTTCAAAGATATCCGCCCGGCAGCCCCGGTCCATCTGCTGCTGGTGCCTAAAACCCATATCCGCAGTGTCAACGACCTGACACCTTCGCACCAGTCCCTGGTGGGGGGACTGTTTCAGCTGGCCGCGAAAATGGCCAGAGAACAGGGCGTGGACCAATCCGGATACAAACTGCTGTTCAACGTGGAAAAGGGCGGGGGGCAGGTGATTTTCCATTTGCATCTGCACCTGATCGGCGGGTGGCAGCGGTAAACGGCCTGTGTGGCGATGGTGGCTTTCAATTTTACCACGAAGACCACGAAGGATATGAAGGATGGAATTTGATGAACTTTCGAATCGAGTGATCGGATGCGCGATTGAGGTTCATCTTTAATTGATGGAACATAGAGATGATTGAAAAAGAGTTTGATATTGCGTTCATTGCTGATCTGGCCTTGAGAGAAAAACAGGTCCAACAGAACTACCGCCCGGTGATCGCGGTTCACAAATGGTTTGCCAGACGCCCGGGGACCTTGTTCCGGGGCCTGCTTTTGTCTGAATTTCTCAGCAACACACCGCTTCGGGAGACGTTTTATCAATCGGTCAATTTTTCAGGCCTTCATGTCGCAGATCCGTTCATGGGCGGGGGAACCCCCATGCTTGAAGCCAATCGAACCGGCTGTGATGTCACCGGATTTGATATCAATCCCATGGCTTACTGGGTGGTCAAACAGGAGATCGAGCACCTGGATCTGGCCGCATATACCGAAGCTGCCGCTGATCTGCGGGCATCCCTTGAAGCGAAGATCGGCCATCTTTACCGCACAAAGTGTATGATCTGCGGGTCGGAAAAAGCGGATGTCAAATATTTTCTCTGGATAAAACATCTTAACTGCAAAACCTGTGGAAAACAGATCGATCTGTTTCAAAAATATTTAATTGCCACGGATGCCAGACACCCCAAAAATGTGTTTGTCTGCCCGGTTTGCGGGGACCTGACGGAATCCGAAGACAGAAAAAATCCCGGGCCGTGCCGGCATTGCCAGGCAGACCTGCGGTATGAGGGACCTGCAAAAAGAGGGCATTGTAAATGTGATCACTGTGGCACGGACAACCGGTTTCCGGCCCCGGAAACCGGACCGTTGGGCCACCGCGTTTTTGCCATGGAATATTATTGCCGGGCGTGCAAACCGTCTCATACCGGCCGGTTTTTCAAAAAACCGGATGCAAAGGACATTGAAAACATAAAAGACGCGGAAAACCGATGGAAAGCCATCACCCCCCAATTTGTTCCCGATGACAGCATCCCCAGCGGAGATGAAACCAACCGGCTGCACCGGTGGGGGTATCGGTATTATCGGGAAATGTTCAACCCAAGGCAGCTTCTGGGGCTGGAGTTGTCCGCGCAACTGATTGCCCGGGTGCCAAATGAACGGGTGCGCAATGCCCTGGCCACCAATCTGTCTGATCTGCTCCGGTATCAGAACATGCTGTGCCGTTATGATACAAAAGTTTTGAAATCCCTTGATATCTTTTCAGTCCATGGGTTTCCTGTCGGGTTGATGCAATGTGAATCCAATTTTCTGGGTATTGTGGAACCCGGCCGCACCCTGTGTGTGGGCAGCGGCGGCTGGGCCAACATTATTGAAAAGTTCAAAAAAGCCAAGGCGTATTGTGACCATCCTTTTGAGGTACAGGTTGTCGGGCGTAAAAAAAAGATAATCCCCATTGAAAAAGAATGGATCGGAGACCGGTTCAACGGGACCGGGTGTGATGATGTCCGGCGGGTGGACATCTCATGCCGGGATGCAGCGGCAGCGGATCTGCCTGACAATTCACTGGATGCGGTTTTCACGGATCCCCCTTATTTTGGTAATGTCCAGTATGCCGAACTCATGGATTTCTGTTATGTGTGGTTGAAAAAACTGGTGGGGCAGACGTCTTCCGCGTTTAGCGCCCCATCTACCAGAAACGCGGAAGAGCTGACCGGAAATGTAGACATGGGCCGTGATTTTACTCATTTCACCCACGGCCTTTCAACGGTGTTCCAACGCATGGCAAAGGCCTTGAAAAATGGATCTCCGCTGGTGTTTACCTATCACCACAACAAACTGGAAGCCTATTATCCCGTGGCTGTGGCAATTCTGGATGCCGGCCTGGTCTGTTCAGCTTCCTTGCCATGTCCCGGTGAAATGGGTGGTTCCATTCATATCAACGGCACGGGGTCATCCATTATTGACACGGTATTTGTCTGCCGGTCCACCGGGACCATGCAGCGCAAATGGCTGGCTGATTCACCACGGGAAGTGGCACAAATTGTTCAGGCAGACCTGATTTATCTCAAGGCGGGCCATGTCAAGCCGACCCCGGGTGATATCCGATGTATCATTTTCGGCCATCTGGTTCGTCTGGCCATCTGGTCTCTGCGGTCCGGGTGGGAGAAAGACAAACCGGTCGCGTCCCGGATAGCGAAAGTCGGGGCTTGGCTTTTGCATTTCGGCCGTCTGGTGGAAATTGAACAGTTTATTGAAACCGGCTGTGATACGACAAAGGATGAAGTCTCGCTGTTTGCCGTTAATGAACGTATTGAAAAATATGGAACAGACCATGACGAAATTCCCTTTTGAGACGGGGATTGATGAGATCCTCGATGATGTTGATGTGTATATTGACAGTGTGTTTTCCTGTCTGGAATCCGAATTTCTGGTCATGCCAAAAGGGGCCGGGTTTGTAGAATACCCGGTTTTTGAGCGGGGATATGAGACGTTAAAAGCGGTTACCAATGGATTTTCCCGGCTTGATCCGGATAAGATATTTATGGTAACGGTTTCCGATCCGATTGCCCTGGTGGTTCTGCGTGCCATGCTGGGGTTTACACCCCCGGAATGGGGGTATGTGAGCACTCAGCGGACCGGTGTGTCCGTTACCCAGGGGTTTGTGCGCGCCCTTGACCGGAAAATCCGCATGGCCCCTGAAACAAAACTCAATATCAACGGGGTGGTCAGGGAACGGGTTGAAGCCTTGATCCAGACGGCCTGTCAATTATTATCCACAGGTGCGCCAAAAGTAAGGCAGGATCAATTGCACCGCCTGAACAAAGCCGATACGAAACAGGGACTATCCAGCATCAAAAATCTTTCCAGAATCGGTGCCCCTTATGCCATGCTGCTGTATGAACGGGTTCTGGGCCGGCCGTTTGCCGGACACAGGGATTCTGTGAGTGACATCATCGGCGACAGCCTGGAATCTGCCATTGAAGAGGTACTCACCAACGCTGGCATCAGTTTTCGGAAAACCAAGCGAGCTGAACGGATCGAGGGGTTTGACCAGTCCCCGGATTTCATCATCCCCAGTGAATTCAATCCCCAGATTATCATAGAAGCAAAGATTACCGAGGATGACGGAACCGCCCGGGACAAAGTAACCCGCATTCAGCATCTTGGCGAACTGAGTCTTGCCGGCCGGAACATTGATGATCCCAGGTATGAGGTGATTGCATGTATCGGAGGCCGTGGTTTCGGGGTCCGCAGGGAAGATATGAAAAAAATGATTATTGCCACCCGGGGGAAGGTGTTCACCCTGAAAACCCTGGACCGGATGGTTGAGTACACCCGATTGAAGGAATTTCAGGCTCAAAAGCCATAATAATGAAAAAGGATCTGTTTTGATCAGACGGTTTCTAAAAATCAGTGGTTTGATTTTTATCTGTTTTCTGGTTATGGATATGTTCATGGCCTACCAGATGAACCTTCGGTATCAAAACGATCAGGCCATGTCCGTGTCATTGAAACTGTCCGCACTCCGGGCACACATTGAAAAAGAAATCACTCAAAATCTGCTGCTGGTGTATGGGACGGCTAATTATATTTCAGTAAATCCAACGCTGTCACAGGCACAATTCCAGCTGTATGCCAAAGGGGTTATGGCCAGACAGAATCTGTTGAAAAATCTGGGAGCAGCCCCGGATTTTGTTATGGAATATATCTATCCCCTGGCGGGCAATCAGCAGATGCTGGGGGTGGATTACAGGCATCTTGAAGATCAGTGGGAACTGGTGAAAATGGTGCAGGAAACCGGGGATATGGTTGTGGCAGGCCCGATTCAACTGGTGCAGGGCGGTTGGGGCCTGATCGGCAGGGCCCCGGTGATCGTCAGAACCGCCAGCCCTCCAGCGTTCTGGGGGGTGGTGTCCGCTGTGATGGATGTGGACCGCCTGTTTACGAACGTGGGGCTTGACAGGCTGGAAGATCTGGAGATTGCCATCCGGGGAACAGACGGAACGGGTGACCGGGGAGAGGTATTTCAAGGCGATCTGTCTTTGTTTGACCCTGCTGAAAAATCCGTGCTCATGACCGTGGCCTTTCCTTCAGGGTCTTGGCAGATGGCAGCCCGACCGGCAGACGGCTGGAGCGTGTATCACCCGTTTTCCTGGATGATGCACGGGTTGATGGCCCTGTTTTTTCTGACCGTGGTTTTTTTTGTGTTCAGAACAGTGAAGGATATTGCCGAGCGTAAGTTTGTGGAACTGGCACTGAAAAATGAAGAAAGAAAAATGCGGGCCATGCTGGAGGCTTCCTATGATGCTTATGTCATGATCGATGATGAGGAAACCATTCTTTTCTGGAGCCCGGCGGCGGAGAAAATATTCGGCTGGACAAGTGAAGAGGCTTTAGGCCGAAAGATTCACTCATTGATTGCACCGGCCCGGCACCATGAAGAGTCTGCTAGCGGGATCGAACGATTCGCCCGGACAGGAAAGGGCCATTTGTTGAATTCGGTTCTGGAATTGGAAGCATACCGGAAAAACGGGGACTGTTTTCCCGTTGAAATGTCGATGGCCGCGTTCAGAAACGAGGGCAGATATTATGCGGTCGGCAATATCAGAGACATCACCACTCGGAAAAAGGCGGAAAAAGAACTGGAAAGAATGGCCACTACCGACAGCCTGACGGGGCTTGCCAACCGGGGCCGGTTCATGATGTTGGCTGAAGCAGAGATACAGAGATCCCGGCGGTATTCCCGTCCTCTTTCCATCCTGATGGTCGATGCGGACCGGTTTAAAAATATCAATGATACCCATGGCCATGACATGGGTGACAAGGCCCTGAAGGCGCTTGGATCCACACTTGAATCCGTGCTGCGGAGCACGGATGTTGCCGGTCGCATCGGTGGCGAGGAATTTGTGCTGATGCTTCCTGAAACCGCTCTGCCCGAGGCCGTGGCTGTGGCAGAGCGGCTGCGGCAGACGGTTGAACAAAAATCGATCCCAATGTCTGATGGACCGCTGATCTCATTTACCGTGAGCATCGGGGTGACAGAGCTGACAGACCCCTCCCAGGGAATTGACGATTTGTTGAAACGCGCGGATAATGCCCTTTACCGCGCCAAATCCTCCGGGAGAAACCGGGTGGCTTCATAGCCATCAGTGCTTTTTTGATGTTTTCCCGTCGATCCTTGTCATCTTTAACAACCTCAAGGTCAGGTGTTCTGGCAGTGAAAATTGAATTGTACCCCTCGGCAAATAATTTTGTCAGGTTTTGTACTTCATTCTTGTTTTTCAGACCAAGCCTGTTAAGTACCTCAATATATTCTTCAATGATTGGTTGGGAAAAGCAAAGGGTAATCGTTCCTTATATCTGAGTCTGTCAACCGGGGAGATTGAAAAAAGACAGTTCACTTGCTCAATACTGTTTATTTGCTTGTTCTCCGCCAGCACGTCACGCGCACCACGGCAAGTTTGTTTTTCAATATCGGTTTAGAAAGAAACGTTTTGATGCCGGCGGCATCCGCCTGCTTTTGGGACATGTTCATGCTGAAGCCGGAGCACAGGATAACCGGCAAATCCGGCCTGATTTTCATCAATCCATGGCCAGCTGGTCCCCTTTCACATGCCCGGCATGGTCAGGTCCGTGATCACCAGATCGAACTGGTTCGGGTCGTCCTTGATCCGGGCCAGGACGTCCAGCGGATCGGTGCAGGCTTCGGCCTGGTATCCCATCAGCTCCAGAATCTGTTTGCCCATTTTTGCAATGGAGGGTTCATCATCCACAACCAGAATCCGGGCATCCTTATGGTGGTGGCAACCGGAAACGGGGGAGAGTCAGTTTCTATGCCATTCGGGGTTTCAATGATCGGAAAATAAAGTTGAAATGTGGTGCCCTGTCCGGGTTGACTGAAGCGGTGATGCCGCCGGTTGCAGGATTTCATGATGCCGCACCGTGGCAAGTCCCAGCCGGTGCCTTCCCGCGTTTTTTGGTGGTGAAATAGGGGTCGAATATTTTTGGCAGGATGTCCGGTGGGATCCCGTGCCCGGTATCGCCCACGGTCAATTTCAGGTATTTTCCCGGCACCAGATCCGGAAGTGCGGCAATCATGTCCGGATCCAGGGTCATGTTGAAAAGTTTGACCGTCAGGATGCCGCCGGTTTTGTCCATGGCATGGGCCGCATTGGTGCACAGATTCATGAGAATCTGGTGGATCCAGGTGGGGTCCGCCATGACGATCCCTGTATCCGGAACGATCTGTTGCCGGATCTCAATGGAGCTGGGTAATGTTGATTTGAGAAATTTCAACACCTCTTTGACAATAGCGCTGATCTGAATGGGGACGGTATTTTGCTTCTGTTGTCGGCTGAAGGCAAGAATCTGCATCACCAGGTCTTTTGCCCGCTCTCCGCCCTTGTATATCTGTTCGAGATCCGCCTGGGCCGGGCTGTTTTCCGGCAGCCGGTCCATGGCCAGCTGGGCATACCCGAGAATGGCGGAAAGAATGTTGTTGAAATCATGGGCAATGCCCCCGGCCAGGCTGCCGATGGCCTCCAGTTTCTGGACCTGCTGAAGCCGGATTTCCGCCAGCTTTCGTTCCTTTTGCTCCCGGTCCCTTTCCAGGCGGGTTTTCAGCACCGGGGCGATCTGGTCGGCCACCATCTCCATCAGGCGCTGGTCATCGTCCGTGTACCCGGTGTCTTTCTGGCCGATCAACAGATTGCCCACCAGCTGGTCCTGGTACACCACGGGGGCATCCAGGGTATTTTCTATGGTCATGTGACCTTTTGGCAGATGGAGACGCTGGTTGATATACCGGCACGTTTTGTCTGTCATGGCCTGTCCCCAGATGCCGGTCCAGGTGGCATGGGGAAAGGCAATGCGTTTGTCCGGCACCTGGCAGTTTTCCCATATGTCTTTGGTCAGAGACGGGCACACCCATTCTCCTGCATCATCGATAAATCCAAAGATGCCATACCGGCTTTGGGTCATGTCCAGAACCAGGGCCAGAATTTTTTCATATATGTCATCTCCGGGGGTGGTTAAAAAAATATGGGCGATCTGGTTTCGGATTTTCAGCTCTTTTTGGGTTTCCCTGGCCTGGCGGACCGCTGCCTTGAGCCGGCTGATGTCTGTATGGGTGCCCACCACCCTGAGGGGCCGGCCGTTTTCATCCACTGAAAACACCTTGCCCTTTCCCAGAATCCATTTCCATTTCCCGGATCTGGTTTTCAGCCGGAACTCCTGTTCATAGGGGGCGGATTTTTTTTCAATATGATCCAGGATCGTTTTTTCCGCTGTTTTCCGGTCATCCGGATGCAGCAGCCCGGTCCAGGTCTCATAGGTCTGGGGAAGTTCATAGGGTTCATATCCCAGCATGGTGTAATACCGGGGACTGAAATAGATCTCACCGGTCTGGACGTTCCAGTCCCAAAGGCCATCGCTGGAGGCCTCCAAAGCCATGTTGAGGCGTTCTTCCTTTTCTTTGAGATCCTGCATTTTTTGGTCAAGTTTTTGGACCAGACGTTCGCTGTAATGTTTGTAGGTTTCTCTTCCGGCTTTTTTTTCACAGGGGATTTGGGGGAGGGGCGGCCCTGCCCGAAGTTTTTTATCACTGACTGAATGGCGGTCAGAAAATTTGCCGGTTCCATGCCTTTTTTCAAGAATCCGTCCGCGCCGATTTCATAGGCGAAGGCCTCGTCTTTTTGATCCACATAAGTGGCGGTGTAAAAGACAAAGGGAATGTGCCCAAGGATCGGGTCCGCCTTGCAGTGCCGGCACAGTTGAAACCCGTCCATCACCGGCATGAGGATGTCGGAAATGATTAGATCAAATGAACCTGATGCCAGGCATTCAAGGGCTTTTTGGCCGTTTTCTGCAGACACGGTGTCATGTGCTTCGGATTTGAGCACGGTTTCCAGCAGATACCGGTTTTCCATCCGGTCATCCACGATCAGGATTCGCATGGTATCTCCTCAGGCGCTCGTTTTTTCCGGCTGGGATTTTTCTTTCAACAAGACGTCAATGGTCCGCATCAGTTCATTTCTGAAAAACGGCTTGGTCAGATAGGCATCGGCCCCTTCCGAAAGAATTCTGTCTCTGTTTTCCTGGCAATCATGGCCGGTGACAGCCAGTACCTTGATATGGGCGGTGTCGGCATTTGTCTTGATCTGCCGGCACACCTCAAATCCGTCCATTCCCGGCATGATCAGATCCAGGATCACCAGCCCGGGTTTGAAGGTCATGAGTTTCACACCGGCATCAAAGCCGTCTTTGGCGGTTTCAAGGGAATATTCAGGCGAAGAGAGCATGGCGGTGAGCATTTTAAGGATTTTGGGCTCGTCATCCACCAACAGGATCCGCTGACTGTCCGGTTCGTCAGAGGCATGGGGATACATGTTGTTGCGCTTCATGAACGCGTTGAAATCTGTCTGCCGGATCCGGTACTGGCCCCCGGGGGTCATGAACGCCTTGATCTCACCGGACTTGACATATTTCCAGATGGTGCCCCGGCTCATGGCGCAGTGCCTGGCTGCCTGAGGGACGGTAAGAAGCTCGTCTGTCACAACCAAAAATATCCTTTTCAAAATCAATTAAAAATGGTAACACAATAAACAGATTGAACAGAATGAACATATCACGGGGTGCCGGACAAATCAAATGGAAAAAGGTCAGGAAGGCAGGATCATGAACAGGTGGTGGTGTAAAAAAAAGCGTTGGGCTGTAGTAATGGCTGGGATTGTCTGCGGGCTGCTGCTGCCTTTTTATGCACCAGCCAATGATGTCAAACAGGTGGTGGTGGTGGTCACCATGCCGGTGCCGGCATGTGAAACCCATTTGAGATATTTTGTCGACCAGCTGGAAGCCGCCGGTTACAAAGACGGCGACAACATGGCGTTGACCGTGATCCGGGCCAACGGAGACCGGCAGTTTGCTGAAACCCGGCTGTCCGGGATCCTGGAAAAGGGCCGGCCCGATGCCGTGGCCGCCATTGCCACCCTGGCATCCCAGGCCACCGTGACTGTGCTCAAAAACACCGGGGTGCCTGTTTTTTTTTTCCAGGTGACTGACCCGGTGGGGGCCGGGCTGATTGAAAAGATCGGAGAACCCACGGGCACGAATGTCACCGGCCGGGTATTCACCGTGCCGGCGAAGGTGCGCACCGACATGGCCATGCGCTTGGTCAGCCAGGCCGAACCTGATGGGCGGCCGATTGTTTTCGGGTATATCCATTCCACATACCCGTCTGCCATGGGGGATCTCCGGCAGTTGAAAAGCATTGAAGCCCAGGAAACCCATTTCCGGTTCGCCGTCCATGACGTCACATATGAAAAAGTGCCGGCCGGCATGCCAGCCATGCTGGCGGCTGCTGCCCAGGGGGTTCAGGCCCTGTCAGATCGTGTGGATTTCTGGTGGGAACCCCAGGGACCCATGGGGGAACATCCGGATTACAGCCGGCTGCTTCTGGACCGGTCAGCCATTCCCATAGCCATGGGGCAGACCATGGACAGCGTGAAAATGGGGGCATTGATGCACATCACTCCGGATCTGGAAGCCGGGGGAAGGGAAGCAGCCAACTTTGTGGCGGCGTTCCTGCAGGGGACGGACCCGGGCACCATACCGGTGACGCCCCCGGCCCGGTTTCAGCTGGGCATCAACCTGACCACGGCCCTGAACCTGAATATCGTCATACCCCCGGACATCCTGGCCCTTGCCGGCAACCATGTATACAGGTAACAGGGAACAAAATTGAAATGAAACTGCAGACAAAGATCGCCTTAGGCATCATCCCGCTGGTGTTGTGCAGTATTTTTGTGCTGGGACTGTGGTCAATGAAAAAAACAGGAGACAATCTCCACCAGTCCGCGTTTCTGTATAT
>JAGYOW010000068.1 GCA_018399285.1 Desulfotignum sp. | reverse complement strand
CCCCAGTTCGTGCTGACCTCATTCGCTTTGGCGTTTTTTGCAACCATCATTACCCTGGAGCTGATTCAATGACCCTTTATACCGTTGACACTTTGCTGACCCTGGTGCTGTTGTCCGTGCTGTTCGCATTCGGTTCCAGCCGGGTGCCGTCCCTGATCAAGGTGATGGCGTTTCAGGGCATCGTGGTGTCCATCATTCCTTTTTTTATCACACCGCATATGGCAACCGGAGCCGTTATTTTCACCATTGCCACCCTGGTGATCCGGGGGGTGCTCATCCCGTTGAGCATTCATCTGGCCATCCGTAAAGTCGCCATCCAGCGGGATGTGGCACCCATTGTGGGGTACCATGCCTCGTTGTTTTTCGGCCTGGGCCTGATTGTGGCCGCCGCTGTCATTTCCCGGTATCTGAACATCCCCTCCATCAGTGACTCCCGGCTGCTGTTTCCGGCTGCCCTCTCTTTGCTGGTCACGGGCATGTTTCTGCTCATGGCAAGAAGAAACGCCATCGCCATGGTGATCGGGTATATCATGCTGGAAAACGGGATCTACCTGATGGGCACCACTTTTTCGGTGCGGGCACGGCATATCGTGGAATTCGGCATCCTGCTGGATGTGCTGGCCGGGGTCATGATCATGGCCGTCATCCTCCAGAACATCAAGCAGACCTTTGATGATGTGGATACCTCGCTTCTGAGAACCCTGAAAGAATAGGAACGGCCCTTATGGTTGAAATGGTTTTTATCACCCCGTTTGTCACCGGCCTGCTGGCCTTTGTCCTGCCCAAAGCCCTCAGCCGTCAGCTGCTGGTTTTGACGGGTGCGGTTCACCTGGTACTGTCTTTGCTGCTGTGGAAAAACACCCCCCAGGCCTGGTTTGCTGAATATTTTGCCGTGACCCCGGAAGGGCTGCTGTCCCTTCTGGTGATCTCGCTGCTGTTTTTTCTGATCAGTATCTACACCACGGGGTATCTTGCAGCCCACGGCCTGAAATCCGAAAACATCTTTACCGGGTTCATGCTGCTGTTTTTATCCACCATGACCATGGTGACGCTGTCGGATCACATCATGGTGCTGTGGATCGCCATTGAAGCCACCACCCTGGCCAGTGCCCCTCTGATCTATACCCACCGGTCCGGGGCCTCCCTGGAAGCCACCTGGAAATATGTACTCATCTGTTCAGTGGGCATTGCCATGGCCCTGGTGGGATCCTTGTTTCTCACGTTTTCCATGGAACTGGGGGGCGTGACCGCGGCCATGTCTTTTTCCGCCCTGACCCCCGTGGCCGGTCAGCTGGATCCGGCATGGCTCAAGGCAGGGTTTATCTTTATCGTGGTGGGGTACGGCACCAAAATGGGACTGGCTCCCATGCACACCTGGCTGCCCGACGCCCACAGTGAGGCTCCTAGCCCGGCGTCGGCTCTGCTGTCCGGGGTGCTGTTGAACTGTGCTTACTTAGGGATTTTCAAGACCAACAAGATCATGGTATCTGCCGGGTTGAGTGATTTTTCCGGCACCATTCTGATCGTGTTCGGGCTTTTGTCCATTGTGGCGGCGGCCACTTATATTCTCAAACAGACCGAATACAAACGCATGCTGGCTTATTCCAGTATCGAGAACATGGGCATCATCGCTCTGGGCACCGGCATCGGGGGACTTGGGGTTTACGGGGCCGTGATCTGCATGATTCACCACAGCCTGATTAAATCTTCGCTGTTTCTGTCCTCCGGCAATATCCTGATGGCATACAAGGACCGGCTCATTGCCAACACCGGGCAGATGGCAAAACAGATGCCCAAAACATTTGTGGCGTTTTTCGCCGGATTTGCCGGCATCTCCGGATTCCCGCCATTCGGGATTTTCATCGGAGAGCTGTTCATCATCATGGCGGCATTTAAAACGGGCCACTATCTGGCCGCAGGCATCTTTATCTTCAGCCTGTGCGTGATCTTTGCCGGATTTGCCAGACAGGTCATGGCCATCTGCTTTGACACCCCGGCAGAAACCGGCACCCAATCGGCAGCGGATCACAAAAATTTTCCGTTCAAGGAACCCCCGGGCATGGTATGGCCCCAGTATGTGCTGCTGCTGACATCCCTGATTCTGTGCTTTTTTATTCCGGATGCCCTGTATCAGACCATTGTCGATGCCGTGCATGCCATTGGTGGAGGACTGCAATGAAAGCGTTTATACCCATTCCCAACGGCGGGCCCATTTCCCGGGCCGATATCCCTCATCTGCCCTTTGACACGTTCCGGACTCAGGCCCTGGACATTGTGAAAAACGGCGGCAAGGTGGTGCAGTTTTTCGCCTACGAGGACGGCGGCACCCTGAAGTTTCTCATGGTGCTGCGGACCCATGAACTTATGGCGGCCGGATGTGATGCCCCTGAGACGTATCCGTCCTTGACGTCGGAATGTGAACCGTTCCATCTGTTTGAACGGGAGATAGCCGAGCAATATGGCATCCGTCCCCAGGGCCATCCCTGGCTCAAGATGGTGCGGTATCACAAACACATCCGCAACAAACCGGATGTGTTCAACAATGATTACACCCAGGATATCCCGGGCAACTATGACTACTATCAGGTGGCCGGAGACGATATCCATGAAGTGGCCGTGGGGCCCGTGCATGCTGGCGTGATCGAGCCCGGTCATTTCCGGTTCAACTGCATCGGGGAGCGGGTCCTGCATCTGGAGATCCAGCTGGGATACCAGCACCGGGGCGTGGAAACCCTGTTGCAGCAGGTGACACCCAAACGCCTGCCCATTCTGACGGAAAACATGGCCGGAGACACTACCATCGGACATGGACTGTGCATGGCCCAGGCCGTGGAGGCCCTGGCATCCGTGGCTGTGGATGACGGGGCAAAGATCATCCGCACCATTGCCCTGGAACTGGAGCGTCTGGCCAACCATATCGGGGACCTGGGCGCTTTGTGCATGGATGTGGCGTTTCTGCCGCCGGCCAACTATTTCGGCCGGATCCGGGGGGATTTTCTGAACCTGTCCCTGCTTTTGTGCGGCAACCGGTTCGGCAAGGGCCTGGTGCGGCCCGGCGGGGTGCGGTTCGATCTGAATGATGAGGTCCGCCAGACCCTGAACGACCGGATTGTGGAACTCAAACCCCAGGTGGAACATGTGCTGGATCTGATTTTCAGTGCGTCCACGGTGCGGGCCCGGTTTGAAGGATGCGGGCAGGTGAGCACTGAAGATGCCGGACACCTGGGCCTGGTGGGGCCGGCCGGCCGGGCCAGCGGGCTTTCCTATGATGTGCGGCGCTGGTTTCCCACGGAATGGTACGGGTATCTGAAGGTACCGGAAAATCCCAAACCCTCCGGAGATGTGTATGCCCGGGCTTTGGTGCGCAGAGACGAGGTGCTTCAGTCCCTGGAGATGATCCAGTCATTGATCGACCGGCCTGTGACCACCCGGGTGGCGTCCGGCCAGATGCCGACCCTGCCGCCGGACAGCCTGAGCGTTACTTTGAACGAAGCCTGGCGGGGGGAAGTGTCCCATGCGCTTCTCACCGATGACACCGGCAATATTCTGCGGTACAAGGTCAAGGATCCGTCCTTTCACAACTGGAACGGCCTGGCCATGGCGTTGCGGGACACGGGCATTTCGGATTTTCCCCTGAACAACAAGAGCTTCAACCTGTCCTACTGCGGGTTTGATCTGTGATATTTACTAATAAAGAAAGTTTGTCACCATGCTCAGTGTACTGAAAAACCGGTTTGAACAAGGGTATCGCACCTGTAACTACCCCAAAGAAAAACCTGCCGTGTTTCCCCGGTACCGGGGACGGCCCGATATCAATAAGGATGCGGACCCTTCCGTGATTCAGGCCTGTGCCGATGCCTGTCCCCAGGATGCCATCGATGTTGAAAAAAAAAGGATCGATATGGGACGGTGCGTGTTCTGCGGCACGTGTGAACGGATCTCGGAAAAGACCTTTGTCTCTTTTACCAATGATTTTGAGATTTCTGCGGCAAACCGCTCGGATCTGATGACCGACGGGACCCTGCCGGATCTGGCCCGGCATGCCAAACAGCATTTCAAAAAACTGTTCGGCAGATCGTTGCAGCTGCGTCAGGTGTCCGCAGGGGGATGCAATGCGTGTGAGGCGGATCTGAACGTGCTGGCCACCCCGTTTTTCGACCTGGCCCGGTTCGGCATCAACTTTGTGGCCTCACCGCGCCATGCCGATGCCATTGTGGTCACCGGCCCGGTGTCCAGGAACATGAAAACCGCATTGCTTCAGACCTATGAAGCCGTTCCTGAACCCCGGGTGGTGATTGCCGTGGGCAGCTGCACCATCACGGGCGGGCCGTTTTACGGCAGCCCGGAGATCGCTTCCGGCCTGGAGAGTATCCTGCCGGTGGATCTGTTCATTCCCGGGTGCCCGCCCCATCCGCTGACCAACCTTCACGGCTTGTTGAGATTTTTCAAATAACGCATCATTCCAGGGCGTCAAGCTTTTTCTGGAACACCATTTCCATCTGGTTGTCGGATCGGACCTGATGCATGATGCGGTTGTAGGTTTCAAAATCAAGTCCTGCATTTTCAGCGGCCAGAACCATATTTTTATTGGCTTTGAGCTGCAGGTCCTGGCGGTCATCCATATTATCAGTCTGCAGAACCGATTGCTGCAGATCCTGGTTGATCTGGGTGATCTTTTTGTGGGCCATGGCCGCTTTTTCCAGATCCGTTTCAGTGACAGGCGGCAAAGACGCGGTCATGCCGCCTGAATCGTCCGGCTGCTCTGCGGGCGTCACCGGCAATGTGGTTGATGAAGACTGTTCAGAAGGATCTTGTGAATCACATCCTGAAGCGCCGATCATTCCCAGCGCCAGAAGCATCAACAAAATAATTGATATTGCGATTTGCCCATATCTATTCATAAAAGTAACCTTCCTTGAAATGGTCTGCATTTATTCAATGTTCTCAACTTTTTCTATGAACGTTTCTCTGAGTTCGTCATTGGACTGGACCTGAGCCATGATATGGTTGAACGTGTCAACATCCAGTCCGGTTTCCTGAATGGCTTCAATCAATTGGTCATTGGCCTGATTTTGAAGCTGCTGCCGCGCTTCATTGTCTTCGGTCTGTTGAACCGACTGTTGAAATTCACCATGGATTACCTGCATTTGCGCATAAGCTTCAGCGGCATTGTCCAGATCGCTGTCTGTGATTTCCTGGGGAGCGTCGTTTTCCTGCACAAGATTTTCCTGGGCTGTTCCAGGCAGGACCATGGCGATCAAAAGGGTGATGGCGGCAATAAGAAAAATGGTTGACAACTGTTTGAAAGTACTCATCGGGTTCTCCTTTAATAAATTGAATAATACATTGAAATAAATCATATGCCGTGCCTTTTGCACGTTTTCAACGTCACCCCTGAAACCGGGGCGCCGTTGCCTGTTTGATATAGCCAGAACTGTGCCGGCAGAATGAAAAAAATTAAAAACCAGTTATTTTTTATTATATCTTATTGATAATATGGAAAATATTATCATTTGTACCCAATGGTTTTCTTTTTGATTCAGTCCTGGCAGGGATGTTTTTTTGTATCTAAATGACACATGTGTTATATATGCAGGTGTTTTTATGACACTTGGGAGAAAAATTATGCCGATGATCACTTTGTTTCCAAACACGATGCATTCCCGGACCGCATTGCTGATTTATGTGATGCTGCCCATGGTATTCACTTTGGGGATTTTTGGATATGCAGCCCTCAACTCCATTGAAAAACAGGTGGAAAAACAGATGCAGACCGATCTGGAACTGGTGGCCAGAGCGGTTCAGATGCCGCTCAGCTATGCTTTGGAAAAAGACCGCATGGGGAGCATGCAGCAGTCGTTGGAATCGGTTTTCGCCATTGGCCGGGTTTACAGTGCTTATGTGTATGACAGCCTGGGTAAACGGATCTTGAACCTTGGCCTGGCCGAGCCAGAGGAACAGCGTGAAAAGATGACTGAACTGGCGGCAAAAGGCCGGAAACGTGGCGAATATGAGCAGATAGGTGGACGCCAGGTATATTCCTATTTTTTGCCGCTCACAGATACGGGCGGACAAATCAACGGGCTGTTGCAGCTGACCCGGAAAGAAAGCGAATTTATCAAAAACTTCAATACATTAAGGATTCATGCGGCACTGATACTCACAGTGCTCGTGGCGCTGCTTTCCGGCGTGGTGCTGTACGGTCACCACCGGGCCGTGGGCGTCCACTTGAACCGCCTGACTGCCAGTATGACGCGCATCGCCAAAGGAGATCACCGTCATCGATTCAAATACAGCGGTCCCAGGGAAATCATTGTTCTGGGGAAAACATTCAACCATATGCTCAATCGCATGAACGAGGCCCGGAAAACTATTCTGGCGCACCGAAGAAAACAGGACGCCCGTGAACCTGTTTCACACAAAGAAAACGTCAGAATGAGAACTGGCGGCATTAAAGCTGGTTTGTTGCGGGTACGGCCCATGAACTGGGAACCCTTTGAGCACGATCGGCGGCCGCCCAGTGGGCGCTTCGACCAGAGATCTGTCTGAGGATCTGGTCCGGGTCTTTGAAACCATTCGCAATGAAGAGCTGCATGGAATATATCATCAAACAACTGCTGGATTTCAGCCGTAAAATTGTTGCGGCGGGCAGGCACCGGTGGATGTGTCGCCGTGGTTGATGGAATCAGCCGTCTCAACCGTTCAGGAAGCGGCCGGAAATGAACCAGTCACAAATTTTGTGCACACCACCGGATACAAAGACGATCGTATCTCTGGACGGAACTGGATACAGCAGGCCCTGGTAAACCTTTTTGAAAAATGTGGTTCAAAGCAGACCCGGTGCGACAGTGATGTTGACCCGCATATGCCGGAATCCTTTTGTTTTGTTTTATGTGGAAGATGATGGTCCCGGAGTGGTATCTGAAACCGGACTAAAATTTTTGATCCGTTTTTACAACCAAGTCCGTGGGCAAAGGAACGGGTTTGGGGGTTGTCCGTGGTACCATGCCGCTGCACAGGAGCATGGCGGTTCGGTTGAATTGAAAAATACGATGGGGTGCCTGTTTTATCCTGGCGATACCTTGCCGGAAACCGGAATTATAAGCAGGAGCAGTAACCAATGATTAAGCCAGACTGAAACCGGTCCGGGAAAAAAGGTATGGATTATTGAAGACGATCGGGCACTTGGCAGTCTTTTATGTGAAGAAATTCAGGATGCCGGGCTGGATGCCCGCTGGATGCCCAGTGCTGAAAAAGCGGTGACGGCCATGGAAACCACATTGCCGGATCTGATTGTATGTGATTTAAAACTGCCCGGAATGGACGGGCTTGCTTTTTTAAACAGACTGCAGGAGCAGGCCCTGGATTTTCCGCCGGGATTTCTGATGATCACGGCATTTGGAACCATTTCCCGGGCAGTGGAAGCCTTGAAAGCCGGTGCGGATGATTTTCTGGCCAAGCCCCTGGATCTGGAACATTTTATTCTGGTGGTCAAACGCACCCTGGAAAGAAAACATCTGTCAAAAACAATCACCCGGATGCGTGGATTTCTGTCTTCAGAAGGATTTCACGGCATATACGGTCAGAGCCGGCCCATGCGGTATTTGTTCGGGCAGATCCGTCAGGTTGCAAAGGCCCGGGGGCCCGTACTGATCCTGGGTGAAAGCGGTACAGGAAAAGAACTGGTGGCCAAGGCCGTTCACAAGGAAAGCGATCGTGCCCAAGGTCCTTTTGTGCCTGTCAACTGTGCCGGTATTCCCGAAAATCTGATGGAAACGGAGTTGTTCGGTCATGCCCAGGGGGCATTCACGGGTGCCGGAAAAAGCCGCCAGGGGATTTTTATGGAAGCCAGAGGCGGGTCGTTGCTGCTGGATGAAATTTCGGAAATGCCGCTGTTTCTTCAGGCCAAATTGTTGCGGGTCCTCCAGGACGGCAAACTCCGGCGTGTGGGTGAAAATGTTGAAGACCAGGTGGATGTCCGGATTCTGGCGGCCACGCATCGGGATATTGACCAGGATGTCCGGACCGGTGAATTTCGGGAAGATCTTTTTTTCCGGCTGGAGACATTTGCCTTAAGGATTCCGCCCCTCAGGGATCGCGGTGAAGATATTGAACTTCTGGCCGACCGGTTTTTACGCCGTTTTTCTTTAGGACAGGGCAAGACATTAAAAGGATTTTCCCCCAGGGCCCTGGACTTGATATCCCAATACCCGTTTCCCGGAAATGTCAGGGAATTACGCAATGCCGTGGAGCGTGCGGTGACCTTCACCACCGGAGACCGGATCCGGGTGGCCCATCTGCCGCCCCGTATCCGGACACAGACATCAAAAAACGTGTCAGTGTCCGTATTTGAACCTGCATTGGCATTTCCTGCCGACAATACGGCCCTGCCGCCTTTGGCAGAAATTGAACGCCGGTATATTCATCATGTGCTGGCCCGGGTCGAAGGGAACAAGCGACGAGCCGCCGCTCTTCTGGGAATCGGCCGCCGGACGCTATACCGCCGGCTGGGGAACGATCCCAAGGAAGCGGCAGATAAATCAGAACCCTGAGATCCGATATGTCTTGTCTCAAAGAATTTATCTATGGTATACCAAACAGCATGTATACACCATGCGACATATACAGGCATGCATTTTCAAAAATTTTAAAAAAAGAAAGGCACGACAATGAATCAGTTACAGCAATTGGCCGACCGAATCATCAGCCGTGTGAACGTGAACCTGGATGAGTTTGGGTTTGATACCGAACCCTTTGTGACCCATGCACTGGATCATGAAAAAATGCTCAATTTTTATGCGTTTTACGGTATCACCTCCCATCATCCCATCTATTTTCACTTTAAAAATTCCAATATCGCGGGCAGTTATTTCTTAGGTAAGTGCTATGTGGGCCGTTCCGCCATTTACAAAAGCGATATCCGGGGAGACGAGCTCAAACGTAAAGGAGACAAAATCCGTTCTGCCAAAGATATTCCTCTGGTAGAAGATGAAATGATCACCATCCGGGACAGTCTGCTGTACAAAACTCTGGTGCACAGCAACTCCCACAACCCTGAGAGTCCGGAAGAATTCGGCATTAGAAACACCATTTCAAGCCATTACGTAAATATTCACGGTTCCACCCTGGAAGGATGTTTTTTAGGACCGTTTTCCACTGTGGATCTGATGAACCTGCATTCCTGTATTGTAGGAGATTTTTCCTATATCCAGGTGGGAGAATTGTTCCATCGAAAGATCGAACCCGGGACCATCTGGATCCGCAATCAACATTTTGAGTTCAAATTCAAATATGACAAAACCGCATTGGATTATTTTGTGGGGATCAATGACCAGTTTCAGCCCCGGGGGATCATGTATGACTTTGTGAAAAACAGGGAAGCCGACTATGAGCGGCTGTTTGAAGTCATGAACCTGGAGCCTGTCGAAGCGCCGTTCACGTCGGCCGTGAACCGGTATGCCGTCATTCAGGGGGATACCCGCATCGGCGAAAATGTGCTGGTGGCCCAGCGGGCGTTTCTGGAAAATGCCGAGATGGGGGATGGGTCCAATGCCCAGGAAAACACCTATATCATCAATTCTTCTCTGGCCGATATGTGTATCACGGCCCATGGCGGCAAGATCATTCATGCGGATGTGGGGCAGGGGTGTTTTGTGGGATTCAACGCGTTTCTCAATGGCAAGGAAACGGCCCGCATTCAATTGGGGGAAGGCTGTATCATAATGCCCCACACCATCATGGACCCGGAAGAACCCATTCATATTGCCGATGATCACCTGATATGGGGTTTGATTCGGACCCAGGCGGATGTAAAGACCCATGCCATTTCCCTGGATGATCTGGCAGAGGTGAGAGACAGTCTGACCATCGGTAAAATGACATTTAACGGTAAGGGATCGGTTTTCATCGAGACGTTTAAAAACCGGCTGCAAAATATTCTGCTGCTGAACGGGGCACTTTACAACAACGGTGAGAAAAGGGGTCATGCCCAGGATGACCAGAATATCTCTTTTAACATTATCCAGCCCTATCGCACTGGAGAGCTGGAGGGTCTGTATCCATCCATCCGGATCAAGCCCTGAACCCAGTAGACAGCCTGAATCCAGTCTGCGTCTGAAAAATTTTGATTCCCCGACCCCGGGTGGGGCGGTCGGGGAATCAAAACCGCTACAAAAGCCTGAGATCCCAGTTCCACAGCCCGGGGCGGTTCTTGAGAGACACATATTTGGGCACGGGTTCTTCCAGGGTGATAAAACAGGTATACCCGGCCTGTGCCAGCGTTTTTCTGTGTGCGGTCAGATCCAGGGGCCAGTTGGGAAATATGTAATTTAAATCATTGGACCGGGTGACCCAGGCCCCTTCTTTTTTGGGGCTCATGAAAAAATCTCCGGG
>JAGYOW010000067.1 GCA_018399285.1 Desulfotignum sp. | reverse complement strand
CCTAAGGCTTCGGCCAGGCGTTTGGTGGCATATTCCACCTCGGCATCGTAATGGTCTGAAATTTCTTTGAGCATGCCGTCCAGGTTACCGGATTCCTCACCAATGGCCACCATGCTGACCACCATGGGGGGAAAATATCTGGCCCGTTTCAACGGGCCTGAAATGCCCCGTCCTTCTTCCAGCTGACTCCTGATTTTTTTGAATTCCACGGCAATGGCTGCATTGTCAATGGTGTCCGTCAACACCCGCAAAGATTCCAGAACACCGACACCGCTGGCCTGAAGAATGGAAAAAATACTGGAAAACCGGGACATGGCGGATTTGACCAGCAGCTGTCCGATCAACGGCAGGCCCATGAGCAGCCGGTCTTTCATGAGGCGCCCGGTATCGGTCCGGACATAATAAAACCCCGCCACCACCAGGACTCCGGCAGTCAATAGCATATATCCCCCGAACTGGGATAAAAACGTGTACATCATCATGCAGATCCGGGTGGGCAGAGGAATTTCCACACCGCCCTGCTCAAAGATATCCACAAACCGGGGCACCACAAAGGTCAGCAGCACCAGAAACGCCCCGCCCAGCACGGCCAGGACAAACATAGGATACCGCAGCGCTCCCTGGATATCGTTTTTCACCTTTTCTTCATGGGTGATCACATAGATCAGCCGGTCCATGATCTCGGGCAGGGCACCGGACTCCTCTCCGGCACGGATCATGGCACAGTACAGGCGGGGGAAAATCCGCGGATGGTCGGAAAATGCCTGAAACAGGGACCGGCCTTCCCTGATATCCTCCACCATCCTGGCAATGGCCTTGCGCAGGTGAGGATTTTCGGTCTGCTCCAACAGAATCTGAAACACCTGGACAATGGAAACACCGGCCTGCACCATGGTCTTGAACTGTTTGGTGAACAGGATCAGGTCTTTGGTCTTGACCAGCCGGCCCGGCAGGGGCAGGTTGTTCAAAAACCCCATGATATCGGACCCGCCTGATTTCTTTTTCGCTGTCTGGGGAATCAGGCCCCGGCCCGACACAAGCCCTAACGCCGCATCCCGTGAGTCTGCCTCGATCTCTCCGGAAACCGGTTGGCCGTTCTCGTCAATCGCCTTGAACTGATACAATGCCATGTTGTTTATCCTGCCGGCACAACCGGTTTATTTCACCTGAAGGGCGGACATGGCCTCCTCCGGGGTGGTGATCCGGTCCATGACTTTCCGGGCCGCATCTTCTTTCAGGGTCCGGAGCTGGCCGGCTTCATGGGCCAGCCGGCTGATCTCTTTGGCGGTTTTTCCGCTCAGAATCATGTCCCGGACCGCATCATCGATATACAATATTTCGTACAGCCCCACCCGGCCCCGGTATCCGGTATCCAGGCAGTGGCTGCATCCTTTGGCTTTCATGAACCGGATGCTGTCCCCCGGGGGGATTCCCCAGTATTCAAGCAATTCAGGCGGCGGGATCACCTGCTCACCGCAATGGGTGCACACCCGTCGGACCAGGCGCTGGGCAATGATCACCAGCATGACCGAGGAAACCAGAAACGGGGCCACACCCATTTCAATGAACCGGGTAACAGCCCCGGCCGCATCATTGGTGTGCACGGTTGAAAAAACCATATGCCCGGTCAAAGCCGCCTGCAACGCCACATTGGCGGTTTCGGTATCCCGGATCTCCCCCACCATGATCACGTCCGGGTCCTGACGCAGAATGGACCGCAACCCCGAGGCAAATGTCATGCCGGCCCGCCGGTTCAGCTGGGCCTGGCGGATATGTTCCATCCGGTATTCCACCGGGTCCTCCAGGGTAATGATATTGGTGTCCGGGGAATTGATCTCCTTGAGCATGGCAAACAGGCTGGTGCTTTTTCCGCTGCCCGTGGGGCCGGTGCACAGAATCATGCCATAGGGCATCTTGATCATTTTTTTGATCCCTGCGATGTCATTGGCCGAATACCCCAATTTATCCAGGGTATGAATGCCGGAACTGGTGTCCAGAAGACGAAGCACCACGTTTTCGCCATAAATGGTGGGAATGGTGGACACCCGGACATTGACCTCCTTTTGCTGGACCTTGATGGTCATGCGCCCGTCCTGGGGAATCCGGGAGATGGAAATGTCCAGATTGGCCATGATCTTGATGCGGGACACCATGGGCAGAAACATTTTTTTGGGTGGGTTGGGGATCTTGTGCAGTTTTCCGTCCACCCGGAACCGGATCTCGATGTAGGTTTTCTCCGGGCTCAGATGAATGTCCGTGGCACCTTCCCGGACCGCCTGGGTCAGAATGGAGTTCACCAGTTTGATGACCGGTGCATCCTCGGCCATGTGCTGAAGATCGGTTTCGGTCAGGGATTCGGAACTCTCGTCATCATCGGGTTCCGCGAATCCATCTCGAAGTATCTGCACCTGCTGCATGACCCCCGTCTTTACCCGCATATGCCCCATAGATGGCAGACATCAGATAATTGAAATTCTACTCTGTGCAGATAACGGTCTCCACTTCCATGTCGGTCATCACTTCAATATAATCCACTGTGATGATATTCAATGGATCCGTCATGGCGATAGTAAGCACACCATCACTTTTTTTTCACGGGCACGGCTTTAAATTGGTGGCACTGTCCACATCCATGATTTTATTGCCAGATCCGGAGAAATATCATATTCCCCGGCTTCGAATTTTCTGAATTCATCTGGGAAGCGATGGCATCCACAATGGAGTTTTTCAGACACAATCCCTTTCAGTGCCAGATATTCCCCGAGTTTGGTCCGGTTTCTTTGAATTGGAACAACGCAGGTTTTCAGCAGGTCCGGGGTGATAACCCCTTCATCAGCAAGAATTTCTCCCAGTCTTTTTCGAACGGCCACGTCTTTTTTATCCTTTTTTTGCCGGCGCAATTATTTGATTATCCAGAATATGCGGGTAGTGAAAATCAGAAGTTCTTCTTTTTCCTTTTCATTGTTTGTGCTCTTGAACAACCACGAGCCCCGGCATGTCCTTGAGCCCAGGAACCCCCTGCTCCACTGTCGCTTTTCTTTTCCTTGTTCGGCCCGGCCGTACCGTGGTCTGCCCCATCCATCAGCGTGACCGATGTCTCTGCATTCTTGGTGATAATGGTGGGATTCCGTTCACCGAAGCACTGAAATCAAGTTCATCCTTGTTGGTCAGAATGTCAGGCGCACTGCCTGGCCATCGATGATATGGGGGTGACTTCCAGTTTGATGACCGCTTCTTTCCATTCAATATTGACGGTTTAGTCGATCCCGTACCTTCCAACCACCGTCACAATAAGGCACTTCCTTGCCGCTTCCCGGATAATGGCTGCAGTGGTTCTGGGTGGTGATGGAGGGTTTGGAAAGAATATTGAGCACCCCTTCCTCCTGCAAGACCATCAGCTGGGTGTACAATACAAAACTGCCCACTTTCTGGAGCCATGACGCCCCAGGTTCCGGCCCGGTTTCCGCCACCATGGGCAGGTTGACCACATTGCCGTCCACCGGGTTGAGAAACGTGCCATCCTGAAGTTGCTGACCAAACGGAGAGATATCCTCTCCGCCCCACGGAAATCTGCTTGTCAGACTGGTTTTGAAATTGCCCAGCCCCGCCCCACTGGAATGCCCAGAGCTTTACGGTATTGGATTCCACTTCGACGATATTAGGCCTCGGTCAACACCTGTTTTGCCGGCTGATCCAGCTGTTGGATGATGGGCATCAACTGATCGATATCTGATTGAGACGCATGAATGATCAGGGCATTGGATGTGGCATCCATCATGATGCTGCCCTTTTCTCCGGGACGGATCTGGGCATCGGCTTCTGATGCGGCATTATCAATGGGCAACATGGCCGATGAAATATCCAGGGAAGACATTTTTTCGTTCCGGGCCACTGCCAGGTACTGGTTCAGGTTCTGATGAAGCGATTCCAGGTTGGCATAACGGATGGTCACAATTTTTGTAATCAGGGGTTCCTGCCGCCGCTTCTGGTATGCCAGCTGCGATCGTGCCAGTTCCTGCCGGATTTTGGCATTTTCATAATCGTTTCTGGCCTCCAGCAATGACTGCCTTTTTTTGAAATCCGCCGCACTGAACACCTGCAGGATATCTCCGGTCCATTCATAGGCCAGCCCATAGGCATCCAGAAGCCCTGAAAACACCTGATCCCATGGAGATCCTTTCACCACCAGCTGGGTCTGTCCGGTGATACCGTCATTGATCATCATGTTCAGATCCGCAATTTTTGCCAGGGTTCGCAGCAAAACCGGCACGGACACATCATTCATATTCATGGTCACCGGCAGGTCGGGCAGCTTGCGAATCTGTGCCGGAACCGGCCCTGATGGGTCATCAGGCGATGACAGATCAGGGACCACAACCGGTTGAAGGCTGGCAGATACAGGCGGTATCGGATCTTTGGCTGCGGGCGAATCCAAAGATCCGGACGTGTCCGGCGGGGTTGCGGCCGCATCATAAGCTGTTTTTGCCAGCTGGTGCCATTTTTCCATGGGATCGGCCGGGGTCTGATCCGATGTTTTGGCAGCAGTACACCCGCCCAGAATCAATCCCAGACAAAATATCCACAAGAAAGCCGGATATTTCAGATGTGATTTCCCTGGTTTCATCAGCCCTGTTTCAGTCCCCGTTGAAAAATATTTCACCTGTATTCTGATCCTTTTGTATAACCACCTTGTCAGGTGTGATGCGGGTGATCCGGTATCCGGTATCCATAATAATGTCGCCGGTAAAATACTCCATTCCATTGACAATGGCCATGGCATGTTTGCCCGACGAAATAAAACCGGAATACACCAGATTCGGCAGAACAGACATGGCTTCGTCTGATTCCCCGGTCGATTGCCTGGCTTGCAGCCCGGGCGGGACAAACGGATCCCGCACCCATGGGGTTTCAATTTTTTCGATCATCGCTTTTTTGTGCGGGTGTTCTATTTCCATATTCATGATCTTTGCCATCATTTTATCAACAGTTTCAGCCGAAGATCCGCTTTTTTGTGTCACTGACCCGGGAGACGGTTTTTCCGGAGAAAAAACAAACCACTCCAGCCCGCCATAAACAAGCGCTGCCAGGGCCATGAACAATATTATTTTTTCCCGTGTGCTCATGATGTCTGCGCTTCCAGCCACAACCGGATATCGATGGTGTAGTATTTGGTTCCGGCATCGTCTGTATAAATATGCAGCCCGTCCATGGCATGGAAGCTGTCCAGGGCCATGACATCCACCAGATATGCCCTGAATTTGTTCCACCCGCCTTGGAGCTGAACCGTCATGGCAATGGACCGGGACTGGTCGGTCACACCGTTGATATGAACAGTATGACCCAGGATATCCAGTTGATGGGACCCGGCAATTCGGGTCAGCTGCCGGGTCACGGCAATCAGGTTTGTCCGGGGCAGACTGACGGTTTCCGGCAGCGGCAGCTGCGTATCAAACGGCGTTTGGGTCATCTGCCGGGCTCTGGCATAAGTGGCCGCCATTTGTCTTTTATTTTCCAGAACCTCTTTTTTTTCATCAATAGCCTGCCGGGTTTGAGCATACGCCTGATACAAAGGATATACCATAAATCCGGCATACAGCACGCACCCCAGTACAAAAATCCCGCCCAGGATCACGGCGGGAACCGGTATTTTTTTCCAGAAATCAGGGCCCGTTGATTTCAAAATGCCTCCAGCGTTGCTGAGAACAGGAGTTGATCCTGAGCGTTTTTCACTTGGGTCCTCTCTTTTGTCACCTGAATGTTACCAAACACCGGAGAGGCAGACAATGATAAAATATAATGGGCCAGTTCCGCCTCCAGCGTCAGGCCCGGTCCGGTAATTTGCCCCTGGATCCGGATGGTCCGGATATCTTTTTTTTCAGTGTCTGCCTTTCCATAGGCCAGAGAGGTCAAACGGATATGGGGCGGGGTGATCCGGCATAAATCATATATCACGCCCAGGGGCCGATACCGGTCAATATAGACATCTGCGTGATTGATCTTTTTTTGGGATGCATCCACAATCTCATCGATATCCACGGGTGTGATATCTTTGCCGATTCTGGTCAATTCCCGGTCCAGCTGGCCCAGCAATGCCAGGTCTTTTTTGTGCACCGTGAAAAAAAACAAATTCATTGCCACCAGGGCAGCCAGTATCATCCCGCCTGCCAGACACACGGTGGTGGTGATGCGTTTCCGGCGTATCTGCTTTTGTTTGTCCTGATGGGTATGAATAAAATTCGGGGTCCGATCTCGACCGGAAAGCGCGAGACCCCATGCAACCAGGACAGCACTGTGTTCATCCTTTTTTTCAGGCAATGCCGGCAATTCCGCCGGCATGTCCCGGGTCAGCGGTTCAAACAGTCTTACGCCGCCCGGAATCATGTTTTGCGCCAGATCCATGAACGGTGCGAACATATCGACTTCACCCAGGAAATAATAATGGGTAATGGGTGTATTGCCGGTATAATGCTGGGCGCAGTAATCACCGGTACGAATAATTTTGCTGACCAGACGTTCGGACACCTCCTGCACCTGGGGGGAAACCGATGGCGGGACTTCGGGCGCCTCACCCGGCAGAAAAAGCCGGGCCATCTCCGGGTTTTCGTCCAGTTCTTCGATCAGGTTCAGGGCCCCGGTCCGAAGGCTGCGGGCCAGCAACAACCCTGCCCGGGAAAAACAATAGATATCAGAGGTATCCTGGGAAATATGCGTCACAGCAAAATAAGGCACCTCCAGATCCACTTTTCGGGTGCGGACAAAATTCTGCAAGGCAAACGGAATAGCTGTAATGCCTAGCAAAGGATATCCGGCCCGGTCAAACATTCTTTCCAGAGACTGGATTCGTTTTCTGCTTCCGCTGAAAACGATCAGGTTCTTTTTTTTGACCCCGTCCACCACCTCATCTTCCAGAACCTCGAAATCAAAAATGTCGGTTGTTTCATCAAAATCGGCTTCCCGTTTCAACCCCCAGAATGCCGCATTGCCGACTTTTTCAATAGGCATATCCGGTATGGTGATATGTTTGATTTTCAGCATCGATGGTTGGATGGTACACCAGACGTCCACTTTTTTGGCCCGGCCGGTAAATCGGGAAAGGCTTTGTTCAAGAATCTCAACCCACTGGTCCGAATCAGGATCCAGATCTTCAGGCAGGGGAATACATACCCAGTTGATCAGGCTCTGAGGCGCATTTTTTCCGGAAACCCCGGTCATCACCAGGGTCAGCATCCGGGAAGAAAAAAAAACCCCCACCTGCAACTGTTTCATGCTTTTTATTTCTGCAGGACAAGTGATTGTTACATCCTGGAGAATGTCGGATCTATTCATATTCGGATGAAGTTCCCTGCAGTTTGACTGTCTGTGTGTTTATTTCCTGCATTTTATTAATTATAAATAGTTATTTGCGCATTTGATGTCAACAAAAATGTCTGTTGACACGTCCCTTGAAACTTACAGGTTGACTTATTCTGCACGACATATAAAAATGCTATCACCCTTGACAAATGTGTACCGAACAAATTTTTAGGGTTTCAGGAGCCGGCAATGGACAAACTAGAGTTAATCAAAGAAATTTTAAACACAGATGCCCGGACCGACAAAAAAATATTTCAATTGATTCAATCTGCGAAAATGTGTGGACCTGACAGTGAAAAAGTGATTCAGATCGAGGAACGGGAAAACACCCGCAAACCGGTATCGTTGCGAGTAAACATCAACACCGGTAAAGAACGGATCATGGCCACGGTTGAAGACATTTCACTGTGCGGCGCATTTATCAACACATACAAAAAAATCCCCCCGGGGGAACAGCTGGCAGTTCGCCTGATCAGTTCCGCAGGTGAAGAATTCGATTTCATCTCTGAAGTGGTCCGGGTGGAAGAATCGGGGGTCGGCATTCTGATCAAAAGTATCAGTCCTTTTCAGGAGGAGCGGTTCCGCCAGTTTATCAAGCAATTGTAACTGTCGCCTTCAGGGACAGATACCCGGAAATCTTCGATGCCGGCCGCCTGGCAATCAATTCCGGATCAGGCACTCATCGACCCGCCCGTTTTTATCAATCACTTTCCGGTAACTTCCATGTTCATCCCCTGGCCGTCAGGAACACAGTATCATTTTTTTCCACATTAAGCTGCGATGCTGCGTGGCCGTTTTTCACGGCAATTTCCATAAATCCGGCGGAGTCGGTTACCACAAAGGCTTCTTTTTCCGGTCCGGCAGCATAAGAATCGTAATATTTGTCGACATCTGTTTGACTGACACGCATGCAGAACCCTTTTTTGGCAAATGAGCTGAACTGCTCCCGGGCCAGGTTCAAACCGATATTGCCGAATCCGTCGATATGACGAACCGTGAGAATCAGTCCGTGTTCGTACAGTTCCGGTGCCTTGAAGGTGAACGGGTTCAGGCGGGAAACCTGCGGGCCGAACGCCCCGGGATCAATGCCGGCGGACAGATAAGCCGCCACCGGCCCAAAGATGTCCCGGCCGTGGAATGTGGCACTTACCTGGGGAAGAAAATACCGGGACCGGGTCAGGTGAATGATCCGGCGGATTTTGTTTCTGCCGGCCGCCGGCCACAGCACCCCGTTGTCCGGGCCCACCAGAAAATAATCCGTGGTTTCCACCAGCACGGCCCGCCGGGAGGATCCCACACCCGGATCCACGACCGCACAGAAAATCGAGCCCTTTGGAAAATATTCCAGAGAAATGTCCAGCAGGTGGGCCCCATGCCCGATATCCTGGGGTGCCACTTCATGACACAGGTCCACAATCCGGGCTTTTGGATGGATGGACAGAATCACGCCCTTGAGAATTCCCACAAACGCATCAATATGACCGAAATCCGTCAACAGAACAATAAACCGGTTATCTGTTGGGTGCTGCAGGTCTGCTGTCATATTGATCTCTCCGTTTTTACAGCAAAAAAACCAATTAATTCAGGTTCATTTCATCAATGAGTATGGTATAGTAATCTTATTTTCATGTAAAGAACCCTAACCATAAAGTGTCACATCATGGGAGTTGAAATTGAAAAAAAATTTCTGGTCAACACCCTGCCACCGGGCCTGGCACCGGGGGTGGATATCTGCCAGGGATATCTGCTCAATAGCCCTGAAAAGATAGTGCGGGTCCGCATCAAAGGGGACAAAGGGGTTTTAACCATCAAAGGCAAGCCCGTGGCTCTGGTGCGGCCGGAATATGAATATGAAATTCCAGTGCCAGATGCCCGGCAGATGCTGGATCGGTTCTGTGACGGCAAGCTCATTGAAAAATGCAGACACACCTGTTTTTATCAGGGCATGACATGGGTGATCGACCGGTTTTCTGGGGCCAACCAGGGACTGTTGGTGGCGGAAATCGAGCTGATCGCCCCGGACCAGGCCTTTTCAACTCCTCCTTGGGCCGGTCCGGAAGTGACCGAAGATCCCCGGTATCTCAACGCCAACCTGATCCACCATCCCTACACCCGCTGGCAGGCAGACAAATGATCTGGAACCGATATCGGGGCGGAACCGCATCGTGATCGCTTCCAAACCTCCTTTGAAAAATGGATCTGGCAGCATTTGAATGTCTCCAGTGCCCCGTCTGCTGTCGGCAGACCGGATATGTCGACGAGTTCAAAGCGGAAATCACCGGTGACACTTTACGACGGCCCGGTCAATCTATAACGCCCATTTTATAAAAGAATCAACCAGGGTGATGCACAGGGCCGCAATAAAGGTGGTAAAAAAATCCCTGATTTTAAAATCCTGGACCAATTTATCCGTGCCCCACAAAAGAATGGCATTGATCACCAGTTTGAACAAGCCGAATGTAATGATTATAAGCGGCAGGGAAATCAAAATCAGGAGCCAGCCGAACAGAAAACTGATCACACTGTAAACAATGGCGACAATGACTGCGGTCACGAAATTTTTTATCCGGATACCCGGAAGAAAGCTTGCGACCAGAAAAACAGCCGTACTTAGAATCAGAATGTTGACCAGCGTGGACATAAAAATCTCTCCTCATTCCCGGGGTATCTTTTAAAAAAATAATATCAGGCATGCCTAACCCTGAAATTTCGAATTTTTTGCACTATAAATGTCCACGGCTGATCTGTCAAGAAAACCGGGAACACCCATTTTCCATCAACCTTTTTGTTGATCCTTTTTCCATTTATTTCAAGGAATAAATAGAATATTGGAAATTAATTCCTTGTAAAACCATCAAATGGGTGTATGATACCTTGTTCTACGGATCCATCAGAATCCTGTGTCCTTCCAATTGACATACCCTACAGGCTTTAAACGATAGCGCCGGCTAAAGATTGGAAACCGGTGTGACTGCAACAATATTTAAGGAATACCATGCCTCAAAAAAATTTACCCGCGACCGGGTTTGAGCAAATGAACCTGAACCCGATTGTGTTTTCC
>JAGYOW010000066.1 GCA_018399285.1 Desulfotignum sp. | reverse complement strand
CCCTTGATCTGATCTTTAATTATCTGGCTTATCTCTTCTGCTTTAATTTCCATTAGACACTCTCACCTTTTTTTAAAGTTTCCCTCATATTGATCAGCTGAGTTTTCACGCTGCCATCCAAAACAAGATCACCGATTTTGGTAACCACGCCGCCGATGAGACTTGGATCCTGTTCCACATTCAAAACAATCGTCTTGCCCACTCTTTTGGAAAGGGCATCCCGGATGTTTTCCACAGCGTCCGATGACAATTGTGTTGCCGAAGTGATACTGGCTTTAACGATCCCTTTGAGTTCATCAGCCAGATTCTTGTAATACGAGGCGATATCTCTTAAAAAAACGATTCTTCCCTTGTCAAACAACAATTTCAGAAAAGAATTCATCACAACAGACAGGTTTGCCGCCTCCAGAACAGCTTCCAACACTTTTTTCCGGTCGTTCTTGTTGAACAATGGATTGGTCAGGGCCGCTTCAAAACCTTCCTGTGTATCAAACAAAGACACAACAGCCTCCAGTTCTTCATTATACAGGTCTGCCTGCCCGTTTTCCTGACCGATCAGAATCAATGCTTTGGCATAACGCCTGGATACTGCTAAATTTTTCATTATGCCACCACCTTTTTCAAATAATCGTCCACCAGTTTTTCCTGATCTTCAGATGAAATGGCGCTCTGAATAACGTCCTGTGCCTGCGCTACAGCCAAAGAGGAAATTTCCTGCTGGAGTTTGATCCTGGCCGATTTGAACTCCTGTTCAATGGTTCTTTTGGCCATGTCTTCCAGTTTTTCCGCCTGGGCTTCCGCCTGGGCAATAATCCGTTTTTTGGCTTCTTCTCCCTGCTGGATGTAATCCTGGATGATCCGTCTGGATTCCTGATCCAGATTATTGAAACGGGCCTGATATTCGGCCAGCTGTTTTTCGGCCTCGGCTCTTTTCTGCTCAAGGTCTTTCAGTTCATCTGCAATCTCTTTTTTCCGGGAGGAAAAAAATGCTTTAACCGGTTTTCTTCCCAGAAAAAACAGGGCGATGGCCAGTACGGCAAAATTCAATGTCTTCCAGGTATCAATGGCCAACCAGGAATTGTGGACTTCACCATGGCCGGACGCCGCCCATGACGTGGCAACAGCAGATCCAAGAATCAGCAGACTCATCCCTGACACTTTGAGCTGTTTGCGTCTCAAATTGTTTTTTTTCATCATAAGGCCCTCCCCAGAATTTTTTCACCGATGGCTTTGGCAAACACCTCCACCTCTTTTTCCAGAGTTTTTCGGGCCTGCTCAGTCTCATCCGCCACCTGTTTCTTGATCCGGGCAAGATTGGCCTGAGCCTTCTGATTGATCTGATCGATAATCTCCCGTTCCTGTTTTGATGCCTCCTCCACAAACGCTTCTTTCTCTTTCAAGCCTTCGCTTCTGGCCTGCCGCAACCCGTTCTTGTAGGATTCCTCCTGGGAAACAAGATCCGCAGTGGCTTTTTCAACGCCGGATTCAAGACCTTGAATCTTTGCTTTTCTTTCCAGCAGCACCTTGCGAATGGGTTTGTACAGCAGTACATTGAGGACAAAGAGCAGAATCAGGAAATTGATCATCTGATACACCAAAGATATATCAGGAATCACAGTTATCATAAAATTCCCTCCGCCAGTAAATAATTATAAAAAAACCAACTACTTATATCTTACCAGCTGTTTTTACGCAAAAACAGCCCAAATTCCGTTCAAAACGTGACTTCAGTACCATCCGGGTAATGATTTGTCAACATGGAATAAGAAAATATTTCCCCTGTTGACAGGTGTAAAACCCATTTCATTCTCTGGCATAAAACGCTGATCTTTCAACCCAATCAGCTGGTGTAAAAACGACGCATACTGATATTGAGCAATATCCCGAATCCCACCATATTGGTGATCACAGAAGACCCCCCATATGACACCAGGGGTAACGGCATCCCCACCACGGGCATCAACCCCATAACCATGCCGACATTGATGAAAATCTGCCAGAAAATCATGCTGGTAATGCCGAATGCCAGAATGGATCCGAACAGATTCCGGCAATTATAGGCAATATTCAATCCCCAGCAGATCAACAGAAAATATAACATCAGTAGTACCGTGCATCCCACAAGTCCCCATTCTTCCGCCAGTACGGATAAAATAAAATCCGTATGCTGTTCCGGCAGAAAAGCCAGGGCATTCTGAGTTCCCTGCAAAAATCCTTTCCCGGTGATCATGCCGGATCCAATGGCGATTTTGGACTGAATGATGTGATATCCCGTACCCAGCGGATCCCGATCCGGATCCAGAAACGTCAGAATCCGGGATTTTTGATAGGTTTTAAGGCCGAAAAACCAGACAACAGGGAGAACACACCCGCTCAGTGCCCCCAGAATCAAAACCACCTTTTTTTCGACCTTGACAAACAAGGTGATGGCGCCGGCAATGAGCAGCAGCATCAATCCCGTACCCAGATCCGGCTGAATGACGATCAACCCCACCGGGATCATACAAAAAACAGCGGGTTTGAGTAATTGTCTGAAGTTGAGACCTTCCGGTGACACCTTGGTGGCATAAATCGATGCCAGACTGATGATCAATGCAATTTTCATTAGTTCGGACGGCTGGACACTGACCCCGCCAAAAGAAATCCATCGCTGGGAACCGCCGCCGGACTGGCCGAATAAAAAGACACCCACAAGAAGTGTGACACAGGCGGCATAAATAAACAGATTCAGTTTGTTCAGATTCTGAAAATCAAAAAACAGGACGCCGGTCATCAGCACGGCCCCGCCCCCCATCCAGATGAGCTGCCGTTTAAACAGATAATGAAGGCCGGTTCCCTGCCATCCGGCCATGACCGCCGAATACAGAACCATCAATCCGGTGCCGGCGATAAGCAGAATCAGCACCAGTAATCCCCAGTCAAAATGTTCTATCAGACGTCGGTCAAACATGGTTATTTTTATCCTTCAGATGCTGCATCAAACGACTCTTCGGGCCCCGGCAGGCCCAGATATTTTTTCACCAGCGTTCCGGCCACAGGAGCGGCAGCCGAAGAGCCATGTTCTCCATGTTCAATGATCACGGCAATCGCAATCACCGGATTTTGGGCCGGCGCATAACACACAAACCAGGCATGGTCCCGCAGGGTTCTCTTCTGATTTTCATTATCGAATTTTTCACCGGTTTTCCGGGAGAACACCTGGGCTGTACCGGTTTTCCCTGCCATTTCGATCTGCTTGATCCGAATACTTCTTGCCGTCCCCCGATCTCCTTCCACCACTTCGGTCAATCCTTTTCTGACCAGATCCAGGGTTTGTCTGCTGGCCGGAATACCCCCCGTGATCTCCGGATCCATTTCCCTCACCACATTGCCGTTCACATCCTTGACAGCGGTGACGATCCTGGGCCGGTACAGGGTGCCTTTGTTGGCAATGGCTGCGGTGAATACGGCCATCTGAAGCGGGGTAGCCAGGTTGAACCCCTGACCGATACTGATGGACAGGGTTTCTCCCGGAAACCAGGCTTCATTGAAACGTTCCCGTTTCCATGCGGACGTCGGAATCAATCCCGGACGCTCATGATCCAGGTCAATACCCGTGGGACGTCCTAATCCGCACCCGTTGGCATACTGTGCCAGCGCATCCACCCCGGTTTTTTCACCGGCCAGATAGAAAAACACATCACAGGACTGGGCCAGGGCATCCACAACGTTTAAATGCCCGTGACCGTGTCTGCGCCAGCAATGATACCGTCGACCCCGAAACATATAAAATCCGGGACAAAAGGTGGTGTCGTCACCATCAATCACCTTTTCTTCCAGAGCGGCAATGGCGGTAAGTATCTTATAGGTAGAAGCCGGAGGATATTCTCCCTGGATAGTCTTGTTGATCATGGGGCGACCGGGATTGTTCATCAGTGCCTGCCAGTTGCGGGTGGATATCCCGCCGATAAAGTCATTCTGATCAAACCCCGGATTGCTGGCCATGACCAGCACATCGCCATTGGCCGGGTTCAGGGCCACGACCGCCCCATCCCGGTCTTCAAGCAGGTCTTCAGCCAGTTGCTGCAACGACAGATCCAGGGTTAAGTGAAGATTGTGTCCCGGCACGGGTGCCACGGTTTTCAGCTCCTGGACCACCCGCCCGTTCACGTCCACCTCCACCTGGCGGCCGCCCCGCCGGCCTTGCAGATAAAATTCAAAACTTTTTTCCACCCCGTATCGTCCGATATGATCTCCTGCCCGGACATGAGGTAACATTCCGCTTTCCAGTTCTTTTTTGTTCACCTCCCCCAGATATCCCAACAGATGAGACGCCGTTTTCGGATAAATATAATGTCGGGTGGGCTCAATCTCCACATAAATTCCGGGCAGATCAAATTTATGGGCCTCCACAATGGCCAGCTGATCCCTGGAAATATCTTTTTTCAACACAATGGGCTTGTAAAAAGCGGCAGTTCCCGCTTTTTGAATTTGTTCCATCAGATCGACATAGGGTTCATCGATCAAAGAGGCTAAAAGAGAAACGGTGTCCGGCACGGATCCGGTATCCTCGAGCACCATCACCAGATCAAACGCCGGCCGGTTGTCCACCAGCAGTTCACCGTGCCGGTCGAAAATCAGCCCCCGGGACGGTTTGATGCTTTTCAACCGCACGCAATTGGTTTCAGACAAACGGTGATATTCTTCTCCTTTGATCAGCTGAAGATACACCAGTCGAAAAAACAACAGCATGAACACGATCAAAACGCAAAGACTGGCAGCCATCACCCGCTGTTTCATCCAGTCCCGCTCTTTGGTTTTAGGCAGATCCACCATGGGTTAATTTCTTCTTGTTTCCCGGATTCTGGCAATACGCTGAATCAGGTCCTGCCAGCGCCGGTATCCGGCAGAAATCAATCCAACCCCCAACGGAATCATCACCGCTCCCCATGCGATCTGTTGCAGCATCAAAGACACATTAAGCGGCCATGTTCCCGTATATTCCTGTCGGGCAAACAGAGAAAAAAGGAAAATACCCTGTTGAATGGTGACGGACAGCAGGCTGACGACCAGGACAAATGGAACACTGGTCTGGAACACCAGCTGCCGGGCCAGTCGAACGATTAAAAAAATCCAGAGATAAGAAAAGGTATAAAGGAAAAACGGCGCCCCTGACAGACTGTCCATGATTCCGCCCATACAGGCAATAACGGCAATAACCAGATAATGAGAAAAATGAAGGCTGATATAAACAATCAGGATAATGGTCAGGTCAAAACAATAAAATGATGACGATAAACCGGGAAGCAGCACCGTCTGAAAAACAATGAGAAAAAGGCTGATAATCCCCACAAAAACCCATTTCATTGTTTATATACCAGCACCTCTTCCAATTTATCAAAATCCACACTGGTCTGAATGATGATATCCTGGAACAATCGGGAATGATCTTTTTTAACCACCAGAACCGTGCCGATTTTCAACCCCTTGGGAAAGACCTGATCCAGCCCTGAAGTCACAATGACCTCACCGGCCTGAATCTCTTCTTTACGCAAGGCATAAACAAAACTGCAGCTGCTTTCACCATTGCCTTTGACCATACCTCTGGCCCGCGTATTCTGAACCAGGGCATCCACGGCGGAATTCCGATCCGTAATAAGCAGTACCCTGGAAAAATTGGGAGATACTTTGGTGATCTGTCCCACAATGCCTTCCGGAACCAGTATGGGCGCATTTTTTTTCAGACCGTGCCGTTCCCCTTTATCAATCATCAGGGTTTTAAACCAGGGAGATGGATCCCGGGCAATTACCCGGGCCGCCACATAGGTTCCGGATGCAGTCGATGAGAATGCCAAAAATTTCTTTAATCGGGCGTTCTCCACGGTCAGTTCCCGATTCTGGTTTTCAATCTGTTCTGCCAGGGTCAATTGTTGTTTTAAAACCGTATTTTCCCGGGCTGCCGACACACAGGCAAAATAATTTTTCCAGATAGTCGACACAAAATAAACCGAGCGCTGCACGGCCAGTTGAAAGGGTGCCGTCAATGTGATCAACACGTTTTCCGGGCCCTGCACTTCGAAATTCTGCCGGCTGGTCAGACTGATCACTATCAAATTGATTGCGACAAACAATCCTATCCCGACAGCGATTAACATTCGACGGGAAAACATGTACTCAGTCGATCACCACTTCGGTTAAGATATCAATACTGTCCAGTGCTTTTCCACACCCTAACGCCACTGTCGACAATGGATCATCCGCCACCACGATGGGCAGGCCGCTTTTTTCCTGAAGCAGTTTATCCAGGTTTTTCAGCAATGCTCCGCCGCCGGTCAGAACAATTCCCGAGTCCACGATATCCGCTGCCAGTTCCGGCGGAGTCTGTTCCAGAGCGACACGCACCGTCTCCACAATGGCATCAATCTGTTCGGAAATGGCCATTCTGACCTCTTCGGAATCAATGGCCAGAATTTTGGGAATCCCGGATACCAGATCCCGGCCTTTGACTTCGATGGTCTCCAGATTGTCCGGATCCGGATATGCATTGCCGATGGTGTTTTTAATGATTTCCGCCGTGCGTTCGCCGATGAGCAGATTATATTTACGCTTGATATGCTGGCTGATAGAGCTGTCCATTTTATCGCCGGCCACCCGCAAAGACTGGGTATAAACGATACCTGCCAGAGAGATGACCGCCACTTCCGTGGTGCCGCCGCCAATATCCACCACCATGTTACAGGTCGGTTCTGTAATGGGAAGACCTGCGCCGATGGCCGCAGCCATGGGTTCTTCAATCAGAAACACTTCTCTGGCACCGGCGGATTCCGCAGATTCCCGGACCGCCCGTTTTTCCACCTGGGTGATTCCCGAGGGCACGGCAATGATAATCCGGGGCCGGACCATGGTTTTCCGATTGTTGTGCACCTTTCGGATAAAATGCTTGAGCATGGCTTCAGTCACTTCAAAATCGGCTATCACCCCGTCCCGCATGGGCCTTATGGCCACGATATTGCCGGGAGTCCGGCCCAGCATCCGTTTGGCCTCCATACCCACCGCCAGAACCCTGTTTTTTGCCCGGGCGTCGATTCTCACGGCCACCACAGAGGGTTCACTCAATACAATGCCTTTCCCTTTGACATACACCAGGGTATTGGCCGTTCCCAGATCAATGGCCAGGTCATTTGAAAAGGCGCCAAGCAAAGAATCCGTAATAAAGTTCATTTTCCCTCGTTAGTCTTGTTAAAATATGTTTTCACCCGATCCAGGGATTGATCTTTGGATTGATCTTTTTACCTGAATGGTAGTTGCTAACAAAATTAACCGTTTTTTACAAGAACAAAGTCTGACACCCTAATCTTATTATATTATTCTTTCTGGATTCACCTTAAAATACATCGGGCAATACAGTCATGGATCGCCGGCCTGAATTTTGTAATTTTCCAATTGGAACGGGTCGGATGAATCCGGTTGGCCAATAAAACGACAATGGCGCCGTTATCCGGATCGATCCAGAAAGATGTCCCCGTGAATCCCAGATGTCCCACAGTCAAAGCAGAAAAATACCGCCCCGTGGATGACCCTGTTTGGGACGGGGTATCAAATCCCGCCACATAGGTATGGCCGGGATATTTTTGGATGAATTCTGCAACCACTCGGGGTTCCAGGACCAAGGGGGACTGGTGTTCGATGGCCTTAAGAATCTCCAGACACAGACGATGCACCCCGGCCGCAGACCCGAACAGACCGGCATGCCCCTGAATGCCTCCGGACACCCAGGCGTTTTCATCGTCCACCTCTCCGGTGAGCATCCGCCCCCGCCAGAGGCAATTCTGAGTGGACACCAGCCGGGCTTGATCCACAGGCATGGAAGGGGCTGCCCCATCGATAAAAAACAGCGCTTCAATGCCCAGGGGTTGATAGACATGATTTTGAACAAACCGGTCCAGCCGGGTCTGTGTAACGATCCGGATCACTTTGGAAAGCAGCATATAGCCCAGATCGCTGTATACCTGACTTGCCCCGGGCAATGCTGTCAACGGTTCTGTGAGAATCAGATGATCCATCACTGCAACCGGGTCCGGCTGACCGGCTGCCTGTTCAAAAAAATTTCTGTGGGCCGGGAGCCCGGAGGTATGTCTCAGCAGCATGTCCAGGGTGATTCCTGCTTTGGGCGTTTGGGTCGTGGCCGGCAAAAGGTCTTTCAGGCGGACATCCAGCGTCAGTTGACGGGTTTGCACCAGCACCATCATGGCGACCGCCGTGGCCAGCGGTTTGGTCAGTGAGGCCAGATCAAACACGGCATCTGTTTTCATGGGGTGGTTTGTTTGCAGATCCATCACGCCGAACGCCCGATGATACAGAATTTTATCATATTTTGCACACAACAGCACGGCACCGGGAAACACGTTTTCCCTGATTCCCCGGTCCATCATGTTTGACACAGGATCCGCTGTCATGATCCCCACTTTTTCGCCGGCCATGTCAGTGTTTTCGCGTCGGCATCCAGATCCACCCGGCATCCCATGGGCAAAGACAGGTTCACCCTCCCATGCCCTGCGGCAAGCCCCATCAAAACAGGCACCTGGTATTCACCAAAAATATCGGAAAAAATCTCAGGCAGGTATTCCGGATGATCACACCGTTCAAACGTGCCGGTCACCACGGCCCGGACGCAAGAAAACAACCCGGCCATTTTCATCTGGGTCAGCATGCGGTCGATTTTGTAGGCCGGTTCCCCCACATCCTCCAAAAACAACACAGCCCGGGAAAAATCAGGCGCAAACTTTGTTCCCACCAGATGGGTCAATGTGGCCAGATTGCCGCCCATCAGAATTCCCGTGGCCCGGCCGGATGCCACACACCCCCCCTGGGGTATCTTCAATGCGGCCCCATGGCCGGTGACAGCATCCAAAAACGAGGTGCGTGTCTCAAGGTCTGCATCTGCCAGAGACACCAGATTGGGACCATGGATCACGCCGATGTTTGCCCGCTGCATCACGGCGGTCAGCAGTGCCGTGGCATCTGAAAACCCGATAAACAGCTTGGGATGGGCTTGAATCAGGGGCCAGTCCACATAAGAGAGCATGCGCATGGCTCCGAAGCCGCCCCTGGCACAGACAATCCCCTTGATGTCCGGGTCGGCGGCAAGTGCATTGATCACGGTGGCCCGGCTCAAATCATCCCCTGCCAGATACCGTTTTTGTTCAAAAATTTGATCCGGCACCTGTACCTGAAATCCCAGTTTCTCCAGGCAGATGATCCCCTGTTGCAGCCGAATTTCATCAAACCGGGCGCTGGGCGCAGCCACACCCACCAGATCCCCTTTGTCAAGAAATGGAAAACAATTGATTTTCATGCCGATATTTTGACAAAATTCAGAAAAATTGCAATACTGCATGTCTTATTAATTTCAAAAATCAAAGGATCCCATGCGTTCCCATACGCCCGCCATCCTGGCCCCGGCCGGAGACAAGACCACTTTTCTGGCTGCCGTGGCTGCAGGAGCTGATGCCATTTACTGCGGACTCAAACTGTTTTCCGCCCGGATGGAAGCTGCCAATTTCAGTATTGAAGAACTGTCCCGACTGTCCCGGCTGGCCCGGTCCAGACAGATTGATGTACATATTGCATTCAATACCCTGATCAAGGAATCGGAAACCCCAAAGGCCCTTCGCCTGCTGTCCAAACTGCAGCAGCATGTGATCTTTGATGCATTGATCGTCCAGGATCCGGCCGTCATCTCTTTGGCCAGACAGGCAGGCATCACCCAGGACCTGCATCTTTCCACCCTGGGCAATCTTTCCTCTCCTGCCGGCCTGAAATCGGCCCGCAATGCCGGTTTCTCCCAGGTGGTCCTGCCCAGAGAATTTTCTTTGGACGATATCCGGGCCATGGCGGCCCAAACCCCTGAAGACATGGGTCTGGAAGTCTTTGTTCACGGGGCTTTGTGCTATGGTATCTCCGGACGGTGCTACTGGAGTTCCTGGTTCGGCGGCAAAAGCGCCCTCAGAGGGCGTTGTGTCCAACCCTGCCGGCGCATGTATCAGATGAAATCAGAAAAGCACCGGTATTTCTCGTGTATGGATTTTTCTGCGGATGTGCTGGCCAAAGTACTCAAAGAAATTCCCCGGGTTCACACCTGGAAAATTGAAGGCAGAAAAAAAAGCCCGCATTATGTATATTACACAATCAAGGCGTTTCAGCTGCTCAGAGATGATCCGTCCCGGAAAAAAGAAGCCCTGACCTATCTTGACTATGCCTTGGGCCGGCCGTTCACTCATTACAACCTTTTGTCCCATCGGATTCAAAACCCGCTGGATCATCAGGATGTCACCCAATCCGGCCTGTTTATAGGCCGGATCAAAAATCCGGCCGCCCCTTTTTTCATCACGAAAGATGCCTTGTTCCCAGAGGACCTGCTGCGCATCGGCAATGAAGAGGATGCCTTTCACACCATCCAGA
>JAGYOW010000065.1 GCA_018399285.1 Desulfotignum sp. | reverse complement strand
GTCATGCCGTCAATTTTGATAAGGGTTTTCATGGGTGTCTCCTTTGTTGCAGGTTCAATCGATTGCGCTGGAACGCCGGGTTCCAGGGTGGGTTTGAAATTTTTCAATCGCAGGGCATTGGTCACCACGGACACGGAACTCAACGCCATGGCACCGGCGGCAAACATGGGATTCAATGTAGGACCGCCGAACAGGTGGAACAGTCCGGCCGCCAGGGGAATGCCGGCACAATTGTAGAAAAACGCCCAGAACAGGTTCTGTTTGATATTTCTCAAGGTGGCCCGGCTCAGGTCAATGGCCGTGACCACGCCGGCCAGGCTGTTCTGCATCAACACAATGCCGGCGGATTCCATGGCCACATCCGTGCCCGAACCGATGGCAAAGCCCAGATCTGCCTGGGCCAGGGCCGGGGCGTCATTGATCCCGTCCCCCACCATGGCCACCCGGGTGCCATCCGCCTGGAGCTGTTTTACCTGGTCGGCCTTATCGCCCGGCATGACCTGGGACACCACCTGATCAATATTCACCTGTCTGGCAATGGCCTGGGCGGTCAACTCATTGTCTCCAGTCAGCATCACGGTTTTCAGCCCCATTTTCTGGAGCCGGGCAATGGCTGATGCCGAATCCGGCTTGACCACATCGGCCACGGCAATGATACCGGCCAGCTTTTGGTCCATGGCCAGATACATGACGGTCTTTCCCTGGCCGGACAAAACATCGGCTTCCGGCAGATCCGCGTCCATCACCTGGTTTTCCTTCATAAATGACAGATTGCCGAACATCAGGTCTTTTTGGTCCACGGCCACGGTGATGCCCCTGCCGGGAACGGCGGAAAATCCTGTTGCCGGCAGAAAAGCCAGTTTTTGTTTTTCACTTTCCGCCACCACGGCTGCGCCCAGGGAATGTTCCGACCCTTTTTCAGCCGAAGCTGCCAGCTGGAGAATGTCGGATTCTTCAAATCCATTAAGGGCCTTTATGTCAGTAACCCTGGGTTTGCCCTCCGTGATGGTCCCGGTCTTGTCCAGGACAATGGTGTGGATGCGGCCGGCCGTCTCAAGGGGCTGCCCCCCCTTGATCAGAACCCCTAAGGATGCGCCCCGGCCGGTCCCCACCATGATGGCCGTGGGCGTGGCCAGCCCCAGAGCACAGGGGCAGGCGATCACCAGAACGGCGATGAATATTTTCAAAGAAAACGTCACCCCGGCCCCGCCGATGAGCCAGGCCCCGGCCGATATCAGGGCGATGCCGATGACCACGGGCACAAAATAGCTGGAAATCACATCCGCCATCCGGGCGATGGGGGCTTTGCTGCCCTGGGCCTCCTCCACCAGCTGAATGATCCGGGCCAGGGCCGTGTCTTTGCCCACTTTGTCGGCCCGGTACCGGATGGTGCCGTTCTCATTGATGCTGGCACCGGTCACAGTATCCCCTTGATTTTTTTCCACAGGAATGCTTTCTCCGGTGAGCATGGATTCATCCACGGAAGTGTGCCCGTCGATCACTGTCCCGTCCACGGCAATTTTTTCCCCGGGTCTGACAATCAGTTCATCCCCGACTTTTACATCTTCGATGGGAATCACCGCTTCTTTACCGTCCCGAACGACAATGGCGGTTTTAGGGGCCAACCCCATGAGTTCCTTGATGGCACCGGATGTCCGCCCCTTGCTCACGGTCTCCATGTATTTGCCCACCTTGATCAGGGCAATGATCACGCCGGCGGTTTCATAATACAGGTTCATCACATATTCGGTCCGGCCGAAAAAAATCAGCACCGTGTTAACGGCACTGTAGGTGATGAGGCTGGAACCGATGGCGATCAAAGAATCCATGTTGGGATGACCCTTGAACAGGGCGTGGAAACCTCGGTATATAAAATGGAACCCGGCCAGAACAATGGGCAGGGTCAGCATCAAACCGAATCAGGCAAAGGTACGACTGTGTCCCGGGCTGATCAATGACGGAAGGGGGGAATCCCACCATTTCCCAGCCAGCCATGGCCACAAACACTGGTGTGGGAATGGCAAATCCGATGGAAATGACCAGGCGAAGATACCCTGCTTCGCGTTCTTCTTTTTTGCCGCATCCAGGCCCGGGTCGCTGTTTTCATCCAGGCCAGCTTCGATCTGGCCGCTGCCACGGCATGGATGATCGCTGCCTTTTTGTCCGGCCCGGTTCATATGCCACCAAGCTTTTCCGCCGCCAGGTTGACGGCGGCTGACGAAACACTGGACACATCCTTGATGGCATTCTCCACCCGCCTGACACAGGCCGCAATAAGTCATGCCGTCTATTTTAAACTGTTCGTTTCACATCTGGCGCGGACGGATACTGCGCATGTTCTTTCTCGGGTGCCGCAACCCTTTGGCTCAATGCTGCGTGCAGCCGGGTCATATCCGTTTGCTCAAAGTTTCATCAGTTCATCGATCTTTTCCTGAATATCTGCCTGATCCTCCGAGGTCACCGCATGCATGAGGCAGCGTATATGGGTTTTCAACATGTTCTGTTCCACCTTGTGCAACGCCGCCTTGACCGCCTTGAGCTGGGTCAGAATATCCACACAGTAGCGGCGGTTCAATCATTTTTTTGATGCCCTTGATCTGTCCCTCGATGCGGTTGAGACCGGGCAGCTGATCATTGTACTCAGGATGGGCTTGGCAGCTCCTTTATGTGATTCTGTATGAACTAATACTATACCCTAGGGTATTTGTCAAGATCCGCACTGTCCAAGGTTGTGATCATCCATTGGGGTTGCCAAATGTAGCCGCCAGGGGCCGGCAGAGGCGGCAATCTTTCCTTGACACAACCGCGATTTTCATTCATGAATCAATCCATAACTGTCAGACACAAGGATATGCCATGGCAACCGATCATTATACCCGACCCCATCTCCTCCAGGCGTTGCCGGTCCGGATCGTCATTCCGGTGGCCCTGACCCTTATTTTGTTTATCCTGACCATTTTTCTGTTCATCCTTCCCCAAATGGAATCGTTCATGATGGACGGGAAAAGAGAAACCACCCGGCACCTGACGGAAACCGCCTGGTCCGTGCTTGATTATTATCACAGCCGGGAAACGTCGGGAAATCTGTCCGCCTCCCAGGCGCAGCAGGCAGCCGTGGCATTGCTGGCACAGCTGCGGTTCGGGGATGATCACAAGGATTATTTCTGGATCAATGACACGACTCCGACCATGATCATGCATCCCTACCGCCCGGACCTTGAGGGCCAAAATGTGGCCACATTCACGGATCCGGCCGGCAATCCTTTGTTTGCCGATATGGTGGCGATCACACAAACTTCGGGATCCGGATTTGTGGATTACCTGTGGCAGTGGAAGGAAGACCCCACCCACATCGTGCCCAAGATTTCCCATGTCATGGCGTTTGAACCCTGGGGATGGATTGTCGGCACGGGCATCTATGTGGCGGATGTCAAAGCGGAAATTTCCGCTGTCACGAGAAAAATCACCCTGGCCTGTGCCGGCATCGTGGGCGTGGTACTGGTGCTGTCCGGCTATATTGTGTGGGCGGCGGCAGCATCCAGAAAAGCGAGGCTGGCGGCCATGGCCCGGTCCGAATTGCAGGAAAAACAGCTGGTCCAGGCGGACAAGATGGCCTCTTTAGGTATTCTGGTGGCCGGAGTGGCCCATGAGGTGAACAATCCGGCCACCATGTTAATGCTCAACGCGCCGAACCTGAAAAAAGCGTTTGAGTCTTTTCTGCCGGTTTTAGACGACCATTTTGCAAGGCATCCGGACGTCCGGGTCTGCAACATGGCTTACCCGGACCTGCGCACCCGGATCCAGCGGATGCTGGCCGCCATTCTGGAAGCATCCACCCGCATCAAAACCCTGATTTCCGATCTCAAGGATTTTTCCCGGCCCGCAGACACCCGCACCCCGTTTCCCGACCCGGCAATCGATGTCAACCAGGTGGTGGAAAAAGCCCTGGCCCTGACCCACAACACCCTGAAAAAAATCTCCCCCCATGTGTCGGCACATTACGGCACACACCTGCCAAAAGTATCCGGGGATTTTCAGAAACTGCTGCAGGTGGTGATCAACCTGCTGACAAATGCCGGCCAGGCCCTGGAAAAACCGGACCAGGCCATCACGGTCATGACATCGGCCAATCAGCATAAAAATATCGTCACCATCGAGGTCACTGACACGGGTCCCGGGGTGCCTGGGGACATGCTGGAAAAAATCATGGATCCGTTTTACACCACCCGCAGGGATGACGGCGGCACGGGCCTGGGCCTGTTTATTTCCGAAAAAATTGTATCCGACATGCAGGGGGTTCTGGAACTGGCTTCCGAGCCCGGCCGGGGATTTACCGCCAGGATCGTCTTGCCCTGCGCGAAAAAATAAATTATATAAAAAAACATGGAACCCTTGACAATGGATAAACCGATCCTGGTGGTGGATGATGAGCCGGAAATTCTGATGGCCGTGGATACCACCCTGCGTATGGCCGGATTTGACCACATTGTCACCATCAATGATGCCAGAGACGTGATCCGGCACATGGAGCGGGAGATCCCGGGACTGATCCTGCTGGATCTGAATATGCCGCATATCAACGGGGGCCGGCTGCTCAAGATCATCCGCAAAACCTGGCCGAAGATTCCCGTGATCGTGCTCACCGGCACCATCGAGGTGGACACGGCGGTTAAATGCATGAAAATCGGTGCCATGGATTATGTGATCAAGCCCGTGGAGGAAGACCGGCTGGTGGCGGCGGTCAAACAGGCCCTGGCCATGGAAGAATCCGGAAACACCGGCAAAAAACCGCTCCACCAGGACCTGTTCGCCCAGATCAAAAATCCGGCCGCCTTCCGCCAGATCATCACCCAGGACAAAAAAATGCACTCCATTTTCCATTATGTGGAAGCCATTGCCCCTTCACTCCAGCCCGTGCTGGTATGTGGCGAAACCGGAGTGGGCAAGGAACTGGTCGGCCAGTGCATCCATGATCTGAGCGGGCGTAAAGGCAAACTGGTGGTGGTGAATGTGGCCGGCCTGGATGACAATGTGTTTTCCGACACCTTGTTCGGACATGTCACCGGGGCGTTCACCGGGGCGGACAAAGCCCGGCCCGGGTTGATCGAACAGGCGGCCGGCGGCACCCTGCTGCTGGATGAAATCGGTGATTTGGCCCTCACCTCCCAGGTCAAGCTGCTGCGCCTGCTCCAGGAAGGAGATTACCTGGCCCTGGGATCGGACAAAACCCGGCATTCCGATGCCCGGATCATCGCCTCCACCAACCAGGATCTCTGGGCCCTGGAAAAACAGGGAAAATTCCGCCGGGACCTGATCTACCGGCTGTCCACCCACACCCTGACCCTGCCGCCGCTCCGGGAACGGCTCCTGGATCTGCCCCTGCTGCTGGACCGGTTCGTGTGCCAGGCCGCATCGGAACTGGACAAGCCCATCCCGGACATCCCCAAAACCTTGATCGAACAGATGGAAACCTATCCGTTTAAAGGCAATATCCGGGAATTGAAATCCATGGTCCATGATGCCATATCCCGGTATGAAAAAGGCCCGATCACGGCGGATCTGTTCAAAGGACTGGATGCCGCCGTTCAGCAAGCCCCCCTGGACACCCCGCCGCCCGGTCTGGAATCAGACAAAGGACTTCCCACCCTCAAGCAAGCCTCCAACATCCTGGTGGAAAAAGCCATGGAACAGGCCGGCGGGAACCAGTCCGCCGCCGCGAAAATCCTGGGTATTTCCCAGCAGGCATTGAGCAAACGCCTGCAGAAAATTCGAAAATAAAACTACAACCTGGGTTGTATTCACAATTTTTGTTGTAGCACCGGCCCCATGCGTTGGTTTTATCCCTTTTTCCCACGATTTTTCCAAATTTTCACAACTTTAATTGTAAAATACCCCACCCTGCCGACGCAGCAAATATTTTAAAATTTATAATAAAATCAATAAATTATATAAATATTTTTCCCTGGCACATGGATTGCAATTCTACCTTTTGACAAAAAATGAACCGCTTGCTGGCACAAATTGAACCGGTTCCCTAACATCTGCATAGAAAGGAGAACGATATGGATCAGGTCAAAAACATTGGATGGCGTGTCACATTCGCCGGGCTGGGCATCAACCTGGCTTTAGGCATTCTATACACCTGGAGTATTTTCAAAGAATCCATAAAAGAATCCATTGTGGCCGGGGACGGCCGGTTCGACTGGAGTCTGGCCGCTTTGAATGATCCCTATGCCGTGTGCTGTCTGGTGTTTGCTTTTGCCATGATTCTGGCCGGCCGGGTCCAGGACAAAACCGGCCCGAAAATGACAGCGGTTCTGGGCGGGGTCCTCACCGGTTCGGGCCTGATTCTCATTGCATTCTCCACTTCCTGGATCGTCTGGATACTGGGGTTCGGCGTTCTCACGGGCGCGGGCCTTGGATTCGGGTATGCCTCTGCCACCCCACCGGCCATCAAATGGTTTCCTCCGGCCAAAACCGGCATGATCGCCGGGATCGTGGTGGCGGGATTCGGCCTGGCATCCGTGTATATCGCCCTTCCAAGCAATTCCGGCTGATCAACCGGTTCGGGGCTGAGCCAGTCCATGCTGATTTCGGGGTGGCATTTCGTGGTGGTGTGTGCTGGCCTGTTTCTGATCAATCCCCCGGCCGGATATGTGCATCCGGATGCCCGGGCCACGGCCACAAGCAGGCCGGCCGCACCTGTTACATTGATTTCGCCCCGTCTGAGATGATGATGAAAACGGGCACGTTTTACAAAGCTGTGGCTCATGTTCTGCGTGGGCTCCGGGCCGCTGATGATCATCGGCAGCGTGGCCGGTACGGCCAAGTCCGGTATGGGAAACCTGGCCTGGATCGTGGTGGCGCTGATGGCCGGGCAATGCCTCGGGCCGGATCATCGCCGGCATCGTATCCGACCGCATCGGCCGGGCCAATACCCTGTTCATCATGCTCAGCTTTCAGGCGGTCATCATTTTTTCCTGATGTTCATTGCACCGGGTCAAGTGATTTTGCTGGTGACTGCTGCCACGTTTATCGGGTTCAACTACGGCACCAACCTGTCTTTGTTTCCGTCCGTGACCAAGGATTTTTTCGGGCTGAAAAACTTCGGGGTCAACTATGGTCTGGTGTTTTCCGCCTGGGGCGTGGGCGGGTTTATCTTCCCCCGGGTATCCCAGATGATCGTGGCCTATACAGGCACCCCGAAGATGGCTTATATCCTGGCAGCAGCCCTGCTGATGACCGGCGCCGTTCTGGCCCTGATGACCCGGGCGCCTGAGACCGAAACCCAACCCCCGGCCATGGGTATTCCGGTGCCCGTTCCCGGGAAAAACTGATTCCCGGGATCCGTCAAAGCTGATGCCCTTCGGCCTGGCTGAATTTCAAAATTGAATATAACGCAGAACTATTTTTCTTGACCTTCATCTGAAAAGGAGACTCTCATGACGGAAACCCTGTTTCACGCCCCTGACGAATTTCGAAACAACGCCTGGATCAAAACCATGGATGAATATCAGACCCTGTACCAGGAGTCCGTTGAAGATCCGGACAATTTCTGGGCACGTATGGCGGACAATTTTTACTGGGAAAAAAAATGGGACAAAGTCCGGGAATACAACTATCATCTGTCCAAAGGCCCGATCTCCATTAAATGGTTCATCAACGGCAAAACCAATATCTGTTACAACTGCCTGGACCGGCACCTGCCGGAAAGAAAAGAACAGACCGCATTGATCTGGGAAGGCAACAGTGAGGGAGAGGACCTGACCATCTCCTATGGCCAGCTTCATGAAAAAGTGTGCCGGTTCGCCAATGCCCTCAAAGAAAAAGGCGTGGGCAAAGGGGACCGGGTGGCCATTTACATGCCCATGATCCCGGAACTGGCCGCCACCATGCTGGCCTGTGCCCGAATCGGGGCCATTCATTCCATCGTGTTCGGCGGGTTTTCCGCCGAAGCCCTGGCCGACCGGATCGAAGACAGCCTGTGCAAAGTATTGGTGACCACGGACGGGGTGATGCGGGGCGCCAAGGCCGTGCCCTTGAAAACGGCAGCCGACCGGGCCCTGGCCCTGTGCGAAGAACGGGGACACCAAGTGGCGACCTGTTTTGTGGTCAAACGCACCGGTTCCGACATCCCCATGAAACCGGACCGGGATGTGTGGTGGCATGATGCCGCCGATGCCCAGTCAAGTGAGTGTCCCGTGGAATGGATGGATGCGGAAGACCCGCTGTTCATTCTTTATACCTCAGGCTCCACGGGCAAGCCCAAGGGGGTCCAGCACAATGTGGGCGGATACATGGTATACGCCGGCACCACGTTCAAGTATGTTTTTGACTATCATGACGGGGATATTTACTGGTGCACGGCAGATATCGGCTGGGTCACAGGCCATTCCTACATTGTATACGGGCCCTTGTCCCAGGGCGCCACCTCTGTGATGTTCGAAGGGGTACCCACCTATCCGGACCCGGGCCGGTTCTGGGCCACGGTGGACAAGTGGCAAGTGAACCAGTTCTACACCGCGCCCACGGCTATCCGGGCTTTGATGGCCCAGGGAGAAAAATGGGTGGAAAAATATGATCTGTCTTCCCTGCGCCTGCTGGGATCCGTGGGAGAACCCATCAATCCGGAAGCCTGGCGCTGGTATCACACCCATGTGGGCAAGGGGCGGTGCCCCATCGTGGATACCTGGTGGCAGACTGAAACCGGCGGCATCATGATCTCGCCTCTGCCCTATGCCATTGACCAGAAGCCCGGGTCTGCCACCCTGCCGTTTTTCGGGGTCAGACCGGTGCTGCTCAACGAAGAAGGAAAAGAACTGGAGGGCGCCTGTGACGGCATTCTCGCCATCAAGGAACCCTGGCCGGGCCAGATGCGCACTGTGTATAACGATCACGACCGGTTCGGCAAAGTGTATTTTCAGATGTTTGACGGCTATTATTTTGCCGGGGACGGATGCCGGAGAGATGAAGACGGATATTTCTGGATCACCGGACGGGTGGATGATGTCATCAATGTGTCCGGCCACCGCATGGGCACGGCTGAAGTGGAATCCGCCCTGGTGAGCCATCCCCAGGTGGCGGAAGCCGCCGTCATCGGATTCCCCCATGACATCAAGGGCCAGGGCATCTACGCCTTTGTCACCCTCAATGTCAGTGCCACGCCTTCGCCGGAGCTGCTCAAGGAATTGAAAGTCCATGTCAGAGAAGAGATCGGCCCCATTGCCACCCCGGACATCATCAATTTTGCGGCAGGGCTTCCCAAAACCCGGTCCGGCAAAATCATGCGCCGGATCCTGCGTAAAATCGCCACCAATGAATATGACCAGCTCGGAGACATCTCCACGCTGGCGGACTCCGATGTGGTGGGCAACCTGATCACCAGTCACAAGGCTTTGGTGAAATAGTCACGGATCCAGGCCGGAGCATCGGTTCCGGCCTGGATTTTCCCGGGAGCGGTTTAAAAGCCGCTCACGGCAGATCTTCTTGCATTTTTCCTTTAAAAAAACAGCGGCTGAATTGACATTTCCGGTCTTTTAGGCAATGATTTCTTATGAACAACCGCCCAGACATGGCTGATCGCCAAATCATCGACCTTCCGGGTCATCAGAAACAGCCGATCATTGTACAGATCCTGACACTGTCAGATATTCAAAACCGGGTATTTTCTCCGGGAATGCCGCCGGGTGGATCATCCATGAAGCACCGGGAATTTGACCACTCACTGTTCAGGACAGCGTTTCTGTCAAGCGATGAACTGATGCGTGTCAACCGGTTCAAGGCGTTGAAAAAGCAGATGGAGTGGATTTGTGGGCGGTTTGCTTTGAAAATTCTTGCCAGAGACATCCTGGATCCGGATATGCCTCTGGATGAGATCCGGATTGACTACCGGGAAAAAGGGGCCCCCTATCTGGTGCAATTTCCAGAAATCCCCATTTCTTTGTCCCACAGCGGGAATTACACGGCCGCCGCCATCACGTCAGACACAGGCATGGCCCTGGGGGTTGATATTGAAAAAATCGGGAATATGCCGGATGACGGATTCATGAGAACTGCATTCACAACCGATGAGATAGCGCACATGGCACCGGATGCACCCACTGTTTTTACCCACTGGACCCTGAAGGAAGCATTTTTGAAATTTCTGGGGCTCGGATTCAATGAAAGCCTGCATCACGTGGCAGTCATCCACAATCAGATCTATCATTGCGGACAAAAACAGGCCATTCATTCCTGGTCATGCTTTCCGGATGATCAGTATGTGCTGAGCCTGGTTTATGGAAAGAAAAAATAAACCGGGAAGCCACCCGGAGAAGGCTTCCCGGTCCGGTTCAAAGGTATGTCAAAAAAGGATTCTCCGGGGTTTGTTTTGACAAATACACATTATGCGGTCTTGATCTCAATCTGCCGGGGTTTGGCTTCCTCGGATTTGGGCATGTGAAGGGTGAGCACCCCGTTTTTCAATTCTGCTTCCACCTTTTCCACATCAATGGTCTGGGGCACGGAGAAATTGCGCACAAACTCCACATTTCCGAACTCTTCCCAGGAAGC
>JAGYOW010000064.1:7500-10600 GCA_018399285.1 Desulfotignum sp. | reverse complement strand
ACCGTACTCCCCAGGCGGTATCACTTAATACGTTAGCTCCGGCACAGCAGGAGTCAATACCCGCTACACCTAGTGATCAACGTTTACTGCGTGGACTACCAGGGTATCTAATCCTGTTCGCTACCCACGCCTTCGCACCTCAGCGTCAGTATTGGTCCAGAAAGGCGCCTTCGCCACCGGTGTTCCTCCTGATATCTACGAATTTCACCTCTACACCAGGAATTCCCCTTTCCTCTACCATACTCAAGCCATGCTGTTTCAAATGCGCTTCCGGGGTTAAGCCCCGGACTTTCACACCTGACTGACATGGCCGCCTGCGTGCCCTTTACGCCCAATAATTCCGAATAACGCTTGCATCCCCCGTATTACCGCGGCTGCTGGCACGGAGTTAGCCGATGCTTCCTCTACAGGTACCGTCAATGCATTATACTATTCATATAATACAACTTCTTCCCTGTTGACAGAGCTTTACGACCCAAAGGCCTTCTTCACTCACGCGGCGTTGCTGCGTCAGGGTTGCCCCCATTGCGCAAAATTCCTCACTGCTGCCTCCCGTAGGAGTCTGGACCGTGTGTCAGTTCCAGTGTGGCTGATCATCCTCTCAGACCAGCTAACCATCGTTGCCCTGGTAGGCCTTTACCCCACCAGCAAGCTAATGGTGCGCGGACTCATCTTCAAACGTCTGCTTAAATCAGAGGCAGACTTTCATCATTATGCCCAAAGGCATTATGACTTTATCCGGTATTAGCCTTTCTTTCAAAAGGTTATTCCAGATTCAAAGGTAGATTATCCACGTGTTACTCACCCGTGCGCCACTCTACTCACGGACCGAAGTCCGCTTTCTCGTTCGACTTGCATGTGTTAAGCACGCCGCCAGCGTTCATTCTGAGCCAGAATCAAACTCTCCAGTTACGTATAACTATGAGCAACCTCGTTGCTCATAAAACCTTAATTCAAGTTCTATTTGCTCCAACTCGCTATTTATTTGTCAAAGATCCTTTAGCCTTCCGGCAAGAGGAAACGTCTCTATACACTCGCCTCTCAACCGTCAAGCGCTTTCTTCAAGCTCTTTCAAATTCCCTTCGCGAAGCGATCTTCGCAAAGGCAGGGTTAATTTCTTAACCCTCCTTTCTTCAAAAGGTCAACCACTTTCTGTGGACTTCAAACCAAGAGAAGAGAAAAAAGTCCTGGCGACGACCTACTTTCCCACCAGTGGACTGGCAGTATCATCGGCGCTGGAGGTCTTAACTTCCGAGTTCGGAATGGAATCGGGTGGATCCCCTCCGCCGTGGTCACCAGGACGAAATATGTAAGAGAAACAGGTGAAGAGAGAGAGTTAAGACTCACGATCTATTAGTACCGGTCAGCTGAACACATTACTGCGCTTACACTTCCGGCCTATCTACCAGGTGGTCTGCCTGGGATCTTCAGTGTCTTGCGACAAGGGAGAACTTATCTTGTGGCTGGTTTCCCGCTTAGATGCTTTCAGCGGTTATCCATTCCGATTATAGCTACCCTGCTATGCCACTGGCGTGACAACAGGTCCACTAGGGAATCGTCCATTCCGGTCCTCTCGTACTAGGAACAGACCCCCTCAAATCTCCTACGCCCACAGAAGATAGGGACCGAACTGTCTCACGACGTTCTAAACCCAGCTCACGTACCGCTTTAATTGGCGAACAGCCAAACCCTTGGGACCTGCTCCAGCCCCAGGATGCGACGAGCCGACATCGAGGTGCCAAACCGCCCCGTCGATGCGAACTCTTGGGGGCGATAAGCCTGTTATCCCCGGCGTACCTTTTATCCGTTGAGCGACGGCCCTTCCACGTGGAGCCGCCGGATCACTAAGACCTACTTTCGTACCTGCTCGACCTGTCGGTCTCACAGTCAAGCTCCCTTATGCCTTTACACTCTTCGGTTGGTTTCCAATCAACCTGAGGGAACCTTCGCGCGCCTCCGTTACTTTTTAGGAGGCGACCGCCCCAGCCAAACTACCCACCAGACACTGTTTCCAATCCGGATAACGGATTAGGATTAGAACCTTAAATTAAGAAGGGTGGTATTTCAAGGTTGGCTCCATCCCAACTGGCGTTGAGATTTCATAGCCTCCCACCTATCCTACACATCCTAACCCAAAATCCAATGTCAAGTTGTAGTAAAGGTGCACGGGGTCTTTCCGTCTTTTCGCGGGTAGACGGCATCTGCACCGTCAATTCAATTTCACTGAGTCCCTGGTTGAGACAGCGGGGAAGTCGTTACGCCATTCGTGCAGGTCGGAACTTACCCGACAAGGAATTTCGCTACCTTAGGACCGTTATAGTTACGGCCGCCGTTTACTGGGGCTTCAGTTCAAAGCTTCTCCACCCGAAGGTGAATAACATCTCCCCTTAACCTTCCAGCACCGGGCAGGCGTCAGACCCTATACGTCGTCTTGCGACTTAGCAGAGTCCTGTGTTTTTAGTAAACAGTCGCTACCCCCTTTTCTCTGCAACCCCCTTCAGCTCGGAGAGCAAGTCTCTTCACCTACATGAGGGCACACCTTCTTCCGAAGTTACGGTGTTATTTTGCCGAGTTCCTTAACCAGAGTTCTCTCAAGCGCCTTAGGATACTCACCCTGCCTACCTGTGTCGGTTTGTAGTACGATCACCAAATTAACTCGCTAGAGGCTTTTCTTGGCAACATGGGATTAGCCAGTTTGTTCCCTAAAAGGGATCCTCATCACTTCTCGGTGTTAAAGAAAGAGTGGATTTTCCTGCTCTTTCCACCTACCAGCTTGAACCGCCTATTCCAACAGACGGATGGCCTACCCTTTTGCGTCCCCCCATCACTCAAACGTTAATTCGATGGTACAGGAATATCAACCTGTTTCCCATTATCTACGCCTTTCGGCCTCGACTTAGGGGTCGACTAACCCTGAGAAGATTAACTTTACCCAGGAAACCTTAGGCTTTCGGCGTGCCAGTTTCTCACTGGCATTATCGCTACTCATGTCAGCATTATCTCTTCTATTCAGTCCACTAGTCCTCACGGTCTAGCTTCAACCCACAATAGAATGCTCCCCTACCACTACCTGAATCCGAAGATTCAGATAATCCGCAGC
>JAGYOW010000064.1:0-2500 GCA_018399285.1 Desulfotignum sp. | reverse complement strand
TGAGATCTCCGCCTACAGCCTTAAACCGGGACATCCAACACCCGGATGGCTTACCCTTCTCCGTCCCCCCTTCACTCAAACGCTTATTTGGTGGTACAGGAATATTAACCTGTTTCCCATCGCCTACGCCTTTCGGCCTCGGCTTAGGGACCGACTAACCCTGAGAAGATTAGCTTTACTCAGGAAACCTTAGGCTTCTGGCGAGCGGGATTCTCACCCGCTTTTTCGCTACTCGTGTCAGCATACGCTCTTCCAGAACCTCCACCGGATCTCACGATCCAACTTCAACGGCGACTGGAATACTCCCCTACCGATCTGTCTATTGACAAATCCCGCGGTTTCGGCAACATGCTTAAGCCCCGTTAAATTTTCGGCGCGGGACCACTTGACCAGTGAGCTGTTACGCTTTCTTTAAAGGATGGCTGCTTCTAAGCCAACCTCCTGGTTGTCTGTGCATTCCCACATCCTTTCCCACTTAGCACATGGATTTGGGGGCCTTAGCTGGCGGTCTGGGCTGTTTCCCTCTCGACCACGAACCTTATCGCCCGCGGTCTGACTCCCAGGATCTTAACTTACGGCATTCGGAGTTTGAAGGGTTTGGTAAGCGCCCCTAGCCCTGTCAGTGCTCTACCCTCCGCTAAACTCCTGAGGCTATACCTCAATATATTTCGGAGAGAACCAGCTATCACCGAGTTTGATTGGCCTTTCACCCCTATCCACAAGTCATCCGGAGTAATTTTCAACTTACAACGGTTCGGTCCTCCACTTGGCTTTACCCAAGCTTCAACCTGCTCATGGATAGATCACTCGGCTTCGGGTCTAATCCGCATACGTCGCCCATTTAAGACTCGCTTTCGCTCGGCTACACCTCATCGGCAACCTCGCACTACAGATTAACTCGCTGGCCCATTATGCAAAAAGGCACGCGGGTCACAACGAGGTGCTCCCACTGCTTGTAGGCAGACGGTTTCAGGTACTATTTCACTCCCCTCACCGGGGTACTTTTCACCTTTCCCTCACGGTACTGGTCCACTATCGGTCGCCAAGAACGTATTTAGCCTTGGAAGATGGTCCTCCCAGATTCCCACAGGGTTCCTCGTGTCCCGCGGTACTCAGGTACTCCATGTGCCACTATTCGATTTCGACGAGGCTCTCACTCGCTATGGCCGCACTTTCCAGTACGTTCTGCTATCTAATCATGGATCACGTGTTTGGAGCCTACAACCCCCCGAATGCCCGTAGACACTCGGTTTAGGCTTTTCCGGGTTCGCTCGCCGCTACTGTCGGAATCTCTCTTGATTTCTCCTTCCTTCCGGGTACTGAGATGTTTCACTTCCCGAGTTCGCTTCAAAGACCTATGTATTCAGCAATTGGATGACTAGACATTACTCTAGCGGGTTGCCCCATTCGGAAATCCCGGATCAAAGCCTGTTGACGGCCTCCCCGAGAAGCTTATCGCAGCCTTCCACGTCCTTCATCGCCTGACGCCAAGGCATCCACCGCATGCCCTTAACATCTTAACTTCTTCTCTTCACCTATTTATCTGTCAATGTCACAGGCGCCATGTTGGGCGCCATAGTGTCAAATGACATCTGACGATTAAGATTAGCAGCGAAAAAGCTTATCGGAGATTTAAATGGTGGGAGGTGAACAGGATCGAACTGTGACCTCCTGCGTGCAAGGCAGGCGCTCTCCAGCTGAGCTACACCCCCACTTTCAAGAAATGGTGGGCCTGGGAAGACTTGAACTTCCGACCTCACGCATCAGGCGTGCGCTCTAACCACCTGAGCTACAAGCCCATTTCTAAACCGACAAGGCAAGAAACCTTGCAAGTAAATAGCGAGTTGGAGAATTCTTGATAAGGAGGTGATCCAGCCGCAGGTTCCCCTACGGCTACCTTGTTACGACTCACCCCACTACAGCCCTACCGTAGGCGCCTACCTCCCAAGGGTTAGTCCGGCGACTTCGGTAGAACCGACTTTCGTGGTGTGACGGGCGGTGTGTACAAGGCCCGGGAACGTATTCACCGCGGCATGCTGATCCGCGATTACTAGCGATTCCAACTTCATGGAGTCGAGTTGCAGACTCCAATCCGAACTGGGATCTGCTTTGTGGGATTAGCTCCGCATCGCTGCCTTGCTACCCTCTGTACAGACCATTGTAGCACGTGTGTAGCCCTGGACATAAGGGCCATGAGGACTTGACGTCATCCCCACCTTCCTCCCCGTTAACCGGGGCAGTCTCTTCAGAGTTCCCAACTTAATGATGGCAACTGAAGACAAGGGTTGCGCTCGTTGCTGGACTTAACCAAACATCTCACGACACGAGCTGACGACAGCCATGCAGCACCTGTCTCTGTGCTCCCGAAGGCACTCTGTAATCTCTTACTGATTCACAGGATGTCAAATCCAGGTAAGGTTCTTCGCGTTGCGTCGAATTAAACCACATGCTCCACCGCTTGTGCGGGCCCCCGTCAATTTCTTTGAGTTTTAGTCTTGCG
>JAGYOW010000063.1 GCA_018399285.1 Desulfotignum sp. | reverse complement strand
CTTCGATCATACCGTCTTTGACAACCACAAAGTCCACCTCCCTGCCTTCCTTGTCCCGGATATACCGCAGTTCATAGCGGAATCCGTCCCGATCCTCCAGAAAATGCAGGCGTTTCAGCAAGTGGGATGCCACCAGGTTTTCAAACACGGTCCCTTCATCTCCGATCACATCCCCGTTGTCATAAAAATAGACCTTGGGCGGTTTCACGACGGCCCGGGGCAGGTTGCGGGTATAGGGCCGCACCGCAAACACCAGGTACATCCGTTCCAGTACTGCCAGCCAGTTCTGCACGGTTTTGGGAGACACCTGGATCTCCCCGGCCAGGTTGGACATCACAATCTGGCCGCCCACCCGGGTGCGCAGCTGGTGGATGAACAACTCCAGCAGCGAAATCTGCCGGACTTCGGTGAGGTCCCGGATATCTTCCTTGATCACACGGTCAAACCGGTCCCGGCGCCATCTTCTGGCTTCCCGCGGGTCACCGTCCAGAAAGGGTTCCGGGAATCCACCCACGGTCATCAACCGGTCAAATGCCTCTTTGGCGGTCATTTTTTCCGGAAATTCATCCAGACCGAACGGATGCAGGCGCCAGTAATGGTATCGGCCCAGAAGGGAATCACCGCCCTGGCGGTAAACATCCAGCCGGGCGGACCCGGTGACCAGAAACCGGGTCCGGTTCTTCCAGGTATCGTAAATCCCTTTGATCCAGTTTTTCCAGTCCCGGTATTTGTGGAGTTCATCCAGTACGATCAGGCTGTCGTCCCGGTGCCATTTTTCAGCCAGCAGGTCCTGGCGGTCCCGGCCATAGTCCCAGTTGAAGTATCTGCCGGAAAACCCGGCCGTGTCCAGAATGTGTTTCGCCAAAGTGGTTTTTCCCACCTGGCGGGGGCCGCCGATGAAAACCATTTTCCGTTTCAGGTCCTGCAGGATATGATCATGAATGTAACGCATATGACTATTTTAACCTCTATTCCAAAACAGTCAAGGCCATTTTGGAATAGAGGTTAAAATAGCCGAAGGCTTCGGCTGCCTGAAAATCCGGATATGCCCGATCAAACCGGACCCGTCAACCATCGAGAGGATCCGGCAGAGATGGTAATGTTACTGAGCCGTGTATGAGGCTTGTTCCCGGATTTCATCCAACACCTTCGGCAGGGCTTCCACCAGGTATAACGGCAGGGAAAGCAGGGAAAAGCCGGCCGTTTCAATGCCGTTTTCGGTACTGATCCCGTGAGCGGTTTTCTGGAGGCCCGGGGGATTCAGGTCAAACCTGACAGCCAGGGAGATGTTTTTTTTCGTGACAAACTGTTGCAGCGATTTCAATGATCCGCTTTTTCCTGATTTGACTTCAATGGGGATGATCAAGGGACCGTGGGAAATGACATAGTCGATTTCTGCATTGGCTGTTCTGGCCTGTCTGACCCAGTAATGCAGGGATGGTGAATTTTTCTGAGCTGTCAAAAGGTGCTGGCCGATGAACTGTTCGGCAATGGCGCCTTCATTGACAAGATCACGGTCAGGAAAGGATTGAAGATACGTCCAGTCATTGCCGCAGATATGATTCATCAGCCCGATATCCATGAACAGTAATTTGTAAACCGTGTCTTTGATGTCTGAGTTCAATGGAAGACCGGAACAATGGCTGTGATGCACCCTGTGGCAGATTTTTGCTTTTGACAAAAGATCCAGGATCTCCTTTATTTTTCCGGAGGGGTGCTCCCGGGAGATGTTGCTGTATTTTACCTTATTTCCGACAATTCTCGGGATGGTCCTGAAGACTCTCTGCATGAGAATCAGCTGGCGGGATCGGGCGCAGAAGCTGGAGCGCGTGCGGTGTCGATTGAATCTCGTCAAGGAAAAGGATGGCGCCGGGGGTGGTAACCGGTATGCCGCTCAATGCTTCGATTTCTCTTAAAGCCGCATCTGTGTCAAGGGTTTTGAAAATATCATCCAGAAACAGGTGCCGTTCCAGATTGATTTCGATCAGGGTTTTTTTCTGTTTTCCGGCAAATTGTCTGACCAGTGTGGATTTTCCAACCTGGCGGGCACCTCTGATGACCAGTGGTTTCCGGTTTGATTTGTTGATCCAGGTTTCAAGATAGGCTTCTGCCGAACGATACATCATAATAAAACAACCCCATATTTTTATGTAATAAATAATAAAATACGGGGGTGTTGTCAATGGCATGATTTTCTGGGTGTCATGCCGCCTCCTTTGATAATAGCCATAGAAAGAACATGATTGCCGGATGCGATCAATCTGTTATACTGCGTTTTGATTTTGAAACGCGAAAGGTGAGAGACATGCTGATCAATTCATTTATTCATATACCGGGGGTCGGGGCGGTCACGGAGAAACGGTTGTGGACGGCGGGGCTGCTGGACTGGCACCAGGTGGGTTCGGCGGATGCCTGTGATATTCCCGCCAGAAGTCTGATGCGCATTGCCGCGTGCATGGTGGAATCCTGTGAGCACCTGGACAAGAACAACCCGGCCTATTTTGCGGATCATCTGCCGGCCGGGGAACACTGGCGGTTTTTTCCGCAGTTCAGGAAAACCACGGCGTTCATGGATATCGAAACCACGGGCATGGATATGTTCGGAAATGAGATCACCACCATTGCCCTGTATGACGGGGAATCCATCAACTATTATGTCCAGGGCCAAAACCTGGATGCGTTCATGGAGGATATCGGCCGGTACAACGTGATCGTCACCTACAACGGCAAAACCTTTGATGTGCCGTTTATCGAGAAATATTTCGGTATTGAGATGGCCCATGCGCACATCGATCTGCGGTATGTGCTGAAAAGCCTGGGATACGGCGGCGGGTTGAAGCGATGCGAAAAGGCCCTGGGCCTGGACCGGGGGGATCTGGACGGTGTGGACGGGTTTTTTGCGGTCCTGCTGTGGCGGGAGTTTCAGCAGACCGGCAATATCAAAGCCCTGGAAACCCTGCTGGCATACAATATCGAGGATGTGGTGAACCTGGAAACCCTGATGGTTCTGGCCTACAACATGAAACTGAAAGATACGCCTTTCAGTGAAACCCATACCCTGCCCATGCCCGGAATCCCGGACATCCCGTTCAAACCGGACCGGTCAACCATCGAGAGAATCCGGCAGAAGTTTCAGGTGAATTTTTTTCAGGATATGGATCGATGATGCCGTTAAGCGCGTGGTTTACCTTTTTTGTGATGATGACGGCCATTGCCTATACACCGGGGCCCATGACCATGTTTTCCATGTCCTCCAGTGTGAAGCACGGGTTTTACCGGACCCTGCCGGGTATTTTCGGCGGGTCGGCCGCCTATATGGTCCAGATGGTGGTGGTGTACCTGGGGCTCGGGGTGATTGTTCAGAACTCCACGGTGGTATTCAACACCATCAAGTGGGTGGGTGTCATCTACCTGGTCCTGCTGGGGATCAAAAACTGGCGGCAGTCCATCCGGGATATGGAGATGACCCGCACGGGCCTGCCTGTCTCGCCGGTCAAACAGTTTTCCTTAGGATTTGCCACGGGCATGTCCAACCCCAAGTCTGTGCTGGTGTTCACGGTGCTGTTTCCCCAGTTTATCCACCCGGCCCATTACACGGCCCATTTTCTGGTTCTGGCGGCCAGTTTTTTTGTTATCCAGGGCAGCAGTGCCATGGCTTATGCCCTGTTCGGTGCAAGGGTGTTCAAATGGCTGCGCCAGCGGAACCTGGCCCGGGTCCAGAACCGGGTCACGGCCGTGATTCTGTTTTGTGCCGGCGGGATACTGGCGGTCAGTAAAAAATAGCCGGCAAAGGCCTCATCGGGCTGCTTTGATGGCCTGGTCCAGGTCGGCCAGGATGTCGTCAATGTCCTCGATGCCGATGGACAGCCGCACCATGTCCGGGGTGACTCCGGCTTCAATGAGTTCCGCGTCTGACAGCTGGGAATGGGTGGTGGAACCCGGATGGATGGCCAGGCTTTTGGCATCCCCCACATTGGCCAGGTGGGAGAACAGGTGCAGGCTGTTGATGAATGTTTCCCCGCCTTTTCGGCCGGATTTGAGCCCGAACACCACCATGCCGCCGAACCCGTTGTCAAACTGGGATGCGGCCGTGTCATAAGAAGGATCGCTGGGCAGTCCCGGGTATCTCACCCAGGCCACGGCCGGGTGATCCGAAAGGAATTTTGCCACGGCCTGAGCGTTTTCACAATGCTGTTTCATGCGCAGTCCCAACGTTTCGATCCCCTGCAAAAACATCCAGGCATTGTCCGGGCTGATGCAGGCCCCCAGATTCCGCAGCGGTCCCACCCGCATCCGCAGGATGAATGCCAGCGGGTTCAGATCCCCGAGATCATGGGCAAACCGCAGATCGTGGTAGGAGGGGTCCGGATCATTGTACAGCCGGAATCTGGCATCGGTCCAGTCAAAGGTACCGCTGTCCACGGCAATGCCGCCCAGGGCCGTGCCGTGGCCCCCCATCCATTTGGTGAGGGAATGGATCACGATGTGGGCCCCGTGTTCAATGGGCCGGATCAGGTAGGGCGTGGTGAATGTGGAATCCACGGCCAGGGGCAGATGGTGTTTTTTTGCGATGTCCGCCATTTTTTGAATGTTCACCACGTCCAGGGACGGGTTGCCGATGGTTTCGCAGAACAATAATCTGGTGGCCGGGGTGATGGCCTGTTCGATGTCGTGTTTTTTGTCCGGATGGACATAGTGCACTTTGATGCCCATTTCCGGCAGCATGTGGGAGAACATGGTGATGGTGCCGCCGTACAGGTTGGCCGTGGACACCACCTCATCCCCGTGACCGCAGATATTGATGATGGTGTAGAAAATCGCGGCCGTGCCCGAGGCCACTGCCAGGGCTGCGGCCCCGTTTTCCAGGGCCGCCACCCGTTTTTCCAGCACATCCTGGGTGGGGTTCTGAAGACGGGAATAGATATTGCCCAGTTCTTTCAAGGCAAACAGGTCAGCAGCATGGGCCGTGTCCTTGAACAGGTAAGCCGTGGTGCGGTGGATCGGCACCCCCCGGGACAGGGTGTCATCCGTGTGAATGCCGGCATGAAGGGCCAGGGTGTTGAATTTGTGGGTCATGGGGCAGTCCTTTCATTCTTGTTTTTGGGGCTGAATGGTTATCACAGGTCATTATGGCATTTTTTGCTGTACAGATCATCAGTTTCTCTTATTGAATTGGGCTATCCGGTAATTGATGTCCCCGGCAAGTTTCGGGATATCTGAACCTGGTACTCCATATTCTTCAAAAACATCCTGCCAGGCGGATATTTCCCGGATCATCGAATCGCTTCACCAGTAACGTGTTGCGGGAACCCACAGGGATGAGTTTGAAATCAGGTATGGGCAAGCCTGCATTCCGGGCAAGTGCCAGTGTGGCTGCTTCTATGGGTTCGACATGGACGGGATCGTTGTGTCTGGGAAATTTTGCAAGCCACAGGGTATTGTCTTTGTCTCGCACCAGTGATTTTGGGCGGGCGCCACCGGGAGAGCTGCCGCATAATGCCAATGCGGCGAATTCCTGATCGTTCAGATATTCGCCGGCGTCATATTTCAATGCCAGTTCAAGCAGTTTGTCCAGGGACACAATATCGGCACTGGGATCCTGTGCCTTGACTGGATGGCCGGTTTCAAAGCATAACGCCCCCATTCCATTGTTTCCAAGTGCTTCCAGAAATCGGGGTTCTGTCTGTTCCCGGAGGGTGAGATTCGCTTTGCGGGCCAGAATTTTCCTGCCCCAATCATCGGGCAGGGCATCTTCGAACACCCCGTGAATCCCCTGGGGTCGATTGGATAAAAATTCTTTTGGGTCCAGCGGCAGGTTGACAGGGTCCAGCGGAAATGCATCCGGATGCTGTAAATATTCAGGGGTGTAGCGGAATGCCCCCTTGGTTCTGCCGTTGGGCTCAGGCGTTCCCGTAATGATTTCGCCGCATTTTATTTTTAAACGGTTTGGAAAAATAAGGATGACATCCAGATGAAGCAATTATTTTTTCCTCCTGGCACGTTGCCGGCCGGAAAGTTGTTTGATCCGTTCGTGTTGGGCGAACAACGATTCTTCAGGGGCCAGCAAACGGTTTAGATCATCGAGCCTGTCAAGCACGTTCAGGGCGTTTATCCAGGTGCCGATGGCTACGGTGGGTTTGCCCTGCTCCATGTTCTGCAGGGTGGGAATGGAGACTCCTATCCGCCAGGCAAATTCTTTTTGGGAATCATTGCGCGCCAGCCGGGCGGTTTTCAATCGCTGGCCCAGATTTTTTAAGGCGGTTTTTTCTATATCATCAATCATAGTTTGTATTATGCTTTAATTTTATGGTTAATACAAATTATATTTTATGATATTTTTTAAAATTATTTATTTCTGTCCGTCACGGCCAGGCAGTTGAGCCAGGCAAAGGTTTTCCGGCCCAGCCCATCGGATGTGGGGGTGGCTGTGAGGATCTCAAACCCGCCCCGGCGGCAGAGGCCGGTCCACTCGGCATGGGTCAGGGGGGTGAACCGGCGGCCTTTGGCATCGAATTCATCGGCCGCCACATCGTCTCTGTGCAGGGGCACGGAAAAAAACAGGCGGCCGCCGGGAACAAGGATTCGATGAATTCTGGAAAATACCTCCTGAATGTCCGGCCGGGTCAGGTGCATAAGGGTGGCCACGGCGTACACCCCGTCAAAAATGCCCAGTGTCGGGGTCAGGTCCTCAGGCAGCCGGATATGGTGCAGGCGGCCGTCAAGGACCGGGTGGCAGTCGGCCGCCGCATCGATCATCTCCTGGACCCCGTCTGATGCCGTGACATCAAATCCGTTTTCCAGCATGAACGCGGAATCCCTGCCCGATCCGCATCCCAGTTCCAGGAGCCGGGCGCCGGGGGGGAAGCTGTCTGCCAGCAGGGCGTGCAGGTCTGACACAGTTGCGGATTCATACCGCCGGACCAGTTCTCTGACGTGGGTGGTGTAGTATGCAATGGTGGTGTCGGGCACCTGTTTGCGTCTCCTTAGAAGTTGCCGGCCCAATGTACCACACGGGGTCAAAGTAAAACAAGAAAGATATCCGGATCAGAATTTTGCGCATGATTCGGCTTGACAGGGCCGGGATAATTATTTTATATACAGAATCAGATTCTGCATACAGAAAATTTTGTTTGGTATCAGAGAACAGGAGGCTGGATGGACCAAAAAAATAAGACCACGTCTGCCAGGCCGGTGTCCCCGGCGGTGAGCCAGGCGGCTCAGCTGCTGTTGTACCTGGGCAGCCAACCCGGAACGGACATGACCCTGACCCGGATCTGTGAGGCCGTCGGCATTCACAAAAGCAAAGGGTATTCCATATTGAATTCATTGAGTGAATACGGGTTTGTCGTCCGGGATGGGAACAGCAAGACCTATTCACTGGGGCCTGCCGTGATTCCTTTGGGGGCCAGGGCGATTGATAACCTGGATATCCATGCGGCAGCCAGGGGCCATCTCCAGGCCCTGGCCGAAGAAACCGCCGGCACAGTGCTGCTGGGCATTGTTTCAAACGACCGGTTTTACGTGGTCGGGAAATATGACGGCAATGCGATGGTGTCTTTGACCATTCGCCAGAACCAGTGTTTTCACGTCACCCACGGGGCCCATGGCAAGGCCATTGTGGCGGCCATGGATGATGAAACCAGAGCAAAGATTCTGGCATCACAGCCCCTGCATTTTTACGGGGAAAACACCCGGGCGGACCGGGTTCGGCTGGAAGCGGAATTTGTCCGGTGCCGGGAAAACGGGTATGCCGTGGACAATGAATCCATGACACCCGGGATCCGTGCCGTGGCAGCCCCGGTATTCGATCACAAGAATACTGTTTTTGCCGGGGTGGTGCTTGCGGGGATGTTTGGACAAGATGAAATCCCGGCCATGGGAGAAAAGGTCGCGGCCATGGGCCGGTGGATCTCCCGCCAGGCCGGTGCATCCATATAAAAATCAAGGAGGTGTTATGAGCCGGAAAGATGGGGTTAAGATTATTAAAACCACCACGTGGTCGCCGGGACCGGGATGTCACGGCGGATGCGGGGTCCTGGTCCATGTCAAGGACAACAAGGTCATCAAGGTGGAAGGGGATCCCGACCATCCCTGGAACCAGGGACGGCTGTGTTCCCGGTGCCTGTCCATGACCCAGTACATGTATCATCCGGACCGTTTGAAAACGCCGCTGAAGCGGGTGGGAAAAAAAGGGGAGGGAAAGTTCGCGCCCATTTCCTGGGACGAGGCCTTTGATCTCATTGAAGAAAAAATGAAAAAAATCCGGGAAGATCACGGGCCTGAATCCGTGATCTTCCACCAGGGCACGGGCCGGGACATCGGGGGATGGATCTCCATGCTGGCCTATGCCTATGGCAGTCCCAACTGGATGTTCGGGCTTTCCGGAATTTCCTGCTATACCCCCCGGCTGATGATGATGTCCATCACCCAGGGGGATTTTGCCGTGGTGGACGCGTCCCAGTGGCATGAGAAACGGTATGATGATCCGGAATACAAGATCCCGGAAACCGTGACCATCTGGGGGCAGAACCTGCCGGCCACCTGCCCGGACGGTTTTTTCGGACACTGGTATGTGGATCTGATGAAAAGAGGCACCCAGCTGCTGGTGATCGATCCCCGGTGCACCTGGATCGCGTCCCGGGCCAAATTGTGGCTCCAGCTGCGGCCGGGCACGGATGCGGCCCTGGCCCTGGGGTTTATCCATGTGATCCTCAAGGAAAATCTCTGGGATCAGGCGTTTGTGGAAAAATGGACCAATGCCCCGTTCCTGGTCATGGAAAAGGATGCAGGACCTTTACTGCTGCGGGAAAGCCATATCCGGGCCGGCGGATCGGATGAGAATTTCGTGGTGCATGATGCCGCCTCGGGTGACTTTGTGGTGTGGGATTCCAAAGATCAGTCCTATAAAAAGCCGGATACAGCGCCGTCTTTGACGGGTGCGTTCAGTGTGACCCTGGCGGACGGATCTTTGGCAACCGTTAAAACCGTCTGGACCCGGTACCAGGAAAACGCGGCGGATTACACGCCTGAAAAGGTGTCGGAAATCACCTGGGTGCCGGCGGACAAAATCGTTCAAGGGGCCCGGATGTATGCGAAAAGCGCGCCGTCCGCCCTGCACTGGGGGCTTCCCATCGACACCATTCCCTCCACCATTCCCACGTCCCAGGCCATCAACCATCTGTGGTGCATGACCGGGAACCTGGATATCCCCGGCGGCAATGCCATTGCCCGGTATGCCTGTGATGTGGTGACCTATCCCTACCATTCCGGGGGCGAGATTCTGAGCCTGCCTGAAGAAGTAGCCAAAAAGCGCATCGGCATGAACGACTACGGTCCTATCAAGGATTTCAGGGCCTGGGCCCAGCCGGACAAAGTGCTGGAACAGATCTTTTCCGGCGATCCCTATGCGATCAAGGGCATGTGGATCCAGACGGCCAATCCCATTGCCTGCACAGGCATGGAACCCGGCAAATGGCGGGATGCCATCAAAAAACTGGATTTCACCGTGTGCGTGGACCTGTTCATGACGCCGACGGCCATGCTGTGCGACGTGATCCTGCCCGCGGCCAGTTTCCTGGAAAAAGATTCCCTTAAAGCCTGGTGGGTCCCGCTCCAGGCCATCAAGAAAACCGTGGATGTGGGGGAATGCAAGTCGGATATCGAGATCAACCTGGAGCTTTCCAAGCGGTTCATGAAGGATTTTCCCTATGAATCGGTCCATGATCTGTTTGACAGCCTGCTGGCTTCCTCGGGCATGACCTATAAGGATTTGCAGGAAAAAACCTGGATCATGCCGCCGGACGGCCATCCCAGCAAACCCTATTCCCGGCATGAAAAAGGACTGCTGCGGCCGGACGGCAAACCCGGATTCAGAACCCCTTCCGGAAAAGTCGAACTGTATTCCTCATGGCTGGAAAAATGGGAGCTTGCCCCTATGCCATACCATGAAGAACCGCCCTACAGCCCGGTCAGCACCCCGGATCTTTTCAAGAAATATCCCTTGATTCTGTGCACGGGCCGGCGGATGGGGCCTTTTTTCCATTCGGAACACCGGCAGATCCCCTGGCTCAGAGAACAGCAGAAAGAGCCCGTGCTGGAAATCCATCCCGATACCGCGGAAAAACTGGGCATCCATAACGGGGAAAAAGTGTGCGTGGAAAACTGGCTGGGAAAAATCACGGTCACGGCATTGACCACCCCCATCATCCATCCGGATGTGGTCATGGCCGAGCATGGGTGGTGGTTTCCGGAAAAACAAGGGGCCGAGCCTTCTTTGTTCGGGGTGTGGGATGTCAACGTCAACCAGCTCATTCCCATGTCCAATGAAGGCAAAGGCGGGCTGGGTGCGCCCATTAAAAGCATGTTGTGCCGGGTATACAAGGCGAAAGGATAAGAATCATGTCAGAATATGCAATGCTCATCGATTATGAATACTGCACGGGGTGCAAAAGCTGCGAAGTGGCCTGCAAGCAGGAATATCACCGGCCTGCGGGCCGGGCCGGCGGGGTGGAAGTACAGGAATTCATCCACCGGCTGCCCAATGACCAGCTGTTTATCACCTATATTCCCACCTTCACCCGGGCGTGCGTGTTTTGTGCGGGCCGGGTGAAACAGGGCATGGCGCCCGCATGTGTCAAACACTGCATGGCCAACATCCTGACTTTTGGAAAGCTCGAAGACCTGCAACAGCAGATTCCGGAGAAACGCAAAGCGATCCTCTGGACCAAAGGATAGAAAAAAGAGAGTAAAACCGGTTTTTGGGAGACGCGCCTGGTTGGTGGAAGATTAATAAAATATTTTCTATTCAAAATTTTTAATTTTAGAATTTATGAAACTATGATAAATAGATCTTAAAATGACGGAAAGCAATTTTTCTGTCA
>JAGYOW010000062.1 GCA_018399285.1 Desulfotignum sp. | reverse complement strand
GCAGGGATGCCGTGAAAAGCATGGTCCGGGAATGATGTTTTAAATATTCGATCACCAGTTTTTCACCGGAAATAAATCCGCCGATGCAGCCTAAGGATTTGCTGAAAGTCCCCATAATCAGGTCCACATCTTTTGTGACATCAAAATGGGCGGCAGTCCCGTCGCCACGGGGACCTAAAATCCCAAAGGAATGGGCATCATCAACCATCAGGCGGGAATGGTATTTTTTAGACAAGGCAACCAGGTCATCCAGTCTGGCAATATCCCCTTCCATACTGAAGATGCCGTCCGTGACAATGAACCGGGGGTATTTTGGATCTGAAAAGGCCAGCTTTTCTTCCAGATCCTGCATGTCATTGTGTTTGTATTTGCATTTTCGTGCACCGGAAAAACGGATCCCGTCGACAATGGACGCATGATTGTATTCATCACTGAAAATCAAATCATCCGGACCGCAGATGGTCGCGATGGTTCCAAAATTGGTGCCGAATCCCGTGGAAAACACCAGGGCGCTTTCCATGTGAACAAAATCCGCCAGCTGTTCTTCCAGTTGATCGTGCAGCAGGGTATTGCCGTTCAGCAAACGGCTGCCGGTCAATCCCGAGCCGTATTCCCGCAGCGCTTTTACACCGGCTTCAATCACTTTGGGATGGTTGGTGAGCCCAAGATAATTATTGGACCCCAGCATGATTTTTTGTTTTCCGTCAATGGTGACCTGGGTGGCATTGGCTTTTTCGATTTTCGGATAATACGGATAATATCCCAGGGCCTTTAGCACATTTGGCCGGGTATAGGCATATATTTTTGTATACACATCCGGGTGCTTTCCAAAATATGCCATGCGTTTGGCACGAATTTTCTGGGTGGCAATATCAATGAATTGATTTAACATGGGTCCTCTCTTTCGAGCAGCCGGCGGCAGACACCAGCGATGTTCAGGGCCGCCGAACCGTTCTGTACAGGCGTCAATCGACGCATTTCTTCCATATTAAAGTCTGAAAGGGTTTTTTTGCCCAGGGCAAGGCCCACAAGGGCGGTCGAAGAAAACCGGGTGATCAGAACATCACAGTTTGCGATCATCTCTTCGGCATTGCCCGTCGAAAACACCATGGCTCCGGGGGCGTATCTGTTTATTTCCCGGGTGGCGCGTCTGTGTTTTTCGCCGGGGTGAAGCTTGAAGATAAGCTGCCGGGAACCGGCGATCTCAACCGCTTTTTGGATAAAGGCCCGGCGGTTTTCATACTGGAGCGTTTCTCTCAGGGCCGACGTACACACCAGCACATAGCCTTTATAGGGAAAGGTGTTGCTGCTGTATTGCCGGCAATTGTCGAAATTGGGGATCCCCGTGACAACCATTTTTTCAGGGCAAACCCCTTTTTGGGTGAAAAAATCCCGATATCCGTCACTGGCAACACAGAACACCTCATATGCATCACTGAGACCGGTCAATGCATTGCCTGCAAACCAGAGCGGAAGAAACCGGAACCGGCTGACCAGATGGCACATGAAAGATTCAGGATCGGTCACCCCTTCCTGGACCAGCACCATCCGGTTGCCTGAGATATTTTTTTGCAGATACACATCCGAGCAGGTCACCACCAGGTCGTAGGGCCGGTTGCGCCCCCTTTCGTCAATCAAAAGACCCTGATCCCGGAGATAGTCCCGGCATCGGTTTGACAGTTTGTTGCCTGCGACGGTGAATTCGATCATTCCCAGTTTTTTGAGAATTCGGTCAAATCCGTCGACATAAAAAGGGGAAAACGCATGGTCATATTCCTCAAGGTGCCTTGCGATCTGGTGCATCTGGGTGGTCTGGTTCATGGAGCCGCATATAAAAAATATCTTTTTTTTCATCCGTCACCCCCCCCCCATTACCGCCGGTGTACCCAGTCACAGCACTGACAGACCGGAAATCCGCTATAGTCAAGCCGGCCGAAGTTTTTTCGGATGCCGGTCATTACCGGCCCGTTCCAGATTTCCGCGATCGTCTGGGAGTTCAGATTCCCTACTTCCTGAACCCCGTTGTAATCCACACAACAGGTCACAGCCCTGCCGTCCCGGAGCACGGACATGGCCGACCAGGGATAAAAACAGACAGACGCTATGTTTCCTTTGACCGGGTTGTACTCCCGTCCATCACCGAAATTGTCCAGAGCGCTGACATTCAGGCGGTCGCCCACTTTTTTGTCCAGAACAGCGCGCCCCAGGATTTTAAAGTCTTTTATTGCAGCGCCATTGGTTTCCTGAGGCAGGTATTGAAGAATCAGTTTCGGTGTCTTTTTTTTCATCTCCTTTCTGATTTTCACAAATTCGATGATATTGTTTAACGCCACCTTGAAATCCAGCCCTTTCATGGTGCGGCAATAGGAGTCGTCATCCGTGCCGTAAAAGCTGATTTTCATCTCATCCAGTCCCGCATCGATGATTTTTTTTGCCGTTTCGGGAAATAATAACGAGGCATTGGTCACCAGATAGGTATGGTTTATCCCGAAATCTTTTGCGAGCCTGATCCGGTCCGGTAATGATTCATCCAGCAGCGGTTCTCCAAATCCGTGCAGATGCACAACGGGTTTTCGTTTTACTTCCGACACTTCTCTGATGATTTTCTCAAATAATGCAAATGCCATGACGCCGGGTTTCCGGGTCAGCTTTTCACGGGGGCACATCACACAGTGGGCGTTGCAGCGGTTGGTGTTTTCAATCAGGAGGACTGCGGGCAATGGAAAATGGCGGCGGTAATACAGATGAAACGGCAAAGGGGACCTGGCCAATGACAACAGCCCCCGGGTGATCCTGTCTCTTGCATTGAAAATCATGGGGTTTCTCCGCCTATTCTTGTTGTCATGATCCCGAGAACAAACACCACGGCGGCAAACGCGCCGATGATCAAGGCGGATTTCAGGGCAGCCGTGTGGTCCACAGCGATCATGGCGGCCCTGAGTCCCTCGTTCACATAATACAGCGGCAGAATCCTGGCAAACGTCTGTAAAAATTCAGGCATCATCTCCACAGGAAAAAAGGTTCCGGACAGAAACATCATGGGAAACATCAGGGCATCGGCCGCGGCCGAGGCACTTTCAGCTTCCCTGGCCACGCGGGTGAGAATCATGCCCAGTCCCACAAATGCAAATACGTCCAGGGCCACAAACACCACCAGCCAGGCATTGATCTCAAGACTGACCTTAAACACGGCATAGCTCACCAGCAGCATCACGGCCGTGGATACAACCGCAAGAATGAACTGGTACAATACGTTTGACAAAATCCAGTCAATCCGGGTGATGGGGGTGGTGGAAAGCTTTCGGATGACGCCTTTCTGCAACAGTTCGGCATTGACGTTCACTGAACCGAACAGGCTGGCCGTCATCACTGCCATGGCAATGATCCCGGGGACAAAGAATTCAATGAACCTATATTTCTTTTTTAGTATGGATACGGGTTCAGAGGCAATAAGCGGGGGTTTACCGGACATTTCCTGGTTGATTTTGGCCAGGGCCATGTCCAGCACCCCGATTTTGGTGGTCACCCCAAAGGAGCCGGGGTCGTAAACTTGGGTGAGGGTGACGGGGGCTTCAAAGTGGTCGGCCGCCATTTTTTCCATGAGAGACATCTCAAAATTTTCCGGAATAATGACAATCAGATTCAAATTGTTGTCTTTGGCATACTGTTTGGCATCCGCGTCAGGAGAGACGGGTGTGATGTTGAATCGTTCGCTTTGATCAAGCGCCGCCACAAGTTGTTCGGATGACGTTGTCCGGTCCAGGTCCTGGATGCTCAACTCAAAAATTTCATTGTCTCTTTCCATGAAAATGGTGCCGAATACCAGTATCAGGATGACCGGGAAGGCAATTCTGAAAAATACCACCGTTTTCTCCCGGTAGAAGCTCTTGATGCTCACGATGATGTTGGCCCCAATGATATTGGCATGGATGATGTGCAGGTTCATTGTGCCTCCTCGATCCCGGCAACACGTTTCAAAAAAGTGTCATCCGTCAGTTTGAGGAACACTTCTTCCAGATTGGGCTTGCGGACATCCAGACCGGTAAACGATGCCCCGCCTTCCCTGACGGCGTTGAGCAATCTTCGGACATCGTCCGTGTGCGCAAGCCGGACCGTGATATGCCCGTGGCTGTCATGGTCCGGGGCAAACCCCATTTTTTTAACGATGTCAAACACGGTTTCATCCACCGATTTGAGCATGACGACCAGGTAATCGGCATTGTTTTCTATGAGTTCTCCGGGAGAATCCATCGCGGTGATCTTTCCTTTTTTTACGATGGCAACCGTGTCTGCAAGAAGCTCTGCTTCTTCCATGTAGTGGGTGGTGAGAAACAGGGTTTTCCCCTTTTTCTTAAGATCCAGAAGAACTTCCCACATCGCGCGCCGGGCCAGGGGATCGAGCCCGGTCGTGGGCTCGTCCAGAAACACGATTTCAGGGTCGTTCACCAGGGCAACCGCGATGCCCAGGCGCTGTTTCAACCCGCCGGAAAGATTCTTGTACTGGACTGCGGCCTTGTCTTTTAAGTTCACAAGCGCCATCAGCCCGTCAATATCCGGTTTTTTCCGGCAAAAAAGCCGGGAATAATACTGCAGGGTCTCTTTGACCGTGATCCGGTCAAAGGAACTGAATCCCTGGGGAAGGACCCCGATGCGGGGGATGATGTCATATTTTTTTTCGGTGACATCCATTCCAAGAAGCATCACTTTGCCGGATGTGGGTGTTCGGATGGTATTGAGAATCTCCACGGTCGTGGTCTTGCCGGCTCCGTTGGGGCCCAGCAGCGCAAACAACTCACCTTTTTCAACGGCAAACGATATATTGTCAACCGCGGACAATTCCTTGTACCGCTTGGTCAGGTGATGGACTTCAATGGCATATTTATTGTTCTGGGTCATACCTCTCCATTTTGTATCTTTGGGAATTGCTTAACCCACCGGTTTTGCCCATCACCTGGTTGAGACGGCCGATGCAACAGGGCAATGGAAAGCCATCTTTTCCCCTGGCAAACCGAACGCACCCGTAAAGACCGGCCCTGGGCCCTGGGAAATCGTTTTACTGCCTTTTCCGACAACCCGACCGGAAAATCATAAATACTGTTTTTTTCTGCCGCGTTTCCCATGGTTTCTCCCGTGGCCCGGCCTGTTGACGGATAAACAATCACCTGCAGCGGGTCCACAAGATGAAACCCGCATCCCAGAGCCTTTGCCGCAGCTTCCTTCACAGACCAGAGCAGGGCCGCCGCCTTTTTTAAATCATCTTCTGCCGGTTTCAGGGCATGTCCAAGTTCCCCGGGGTGAAACACCCGGTAAAAAGGGTATTTGCCCTGGAATTCATGGCTTTGTGCCACATCGATACCGATATCATGCCCATCTCCACAAAGCGCGGCCCAGCGGGTTTTGCCGCTTTTGCAAAAAGAGATGGCCGGGCCCAGATGATCCCCCAGCAAAAGTTGGGGCCTGCCAAGAGGGCCCTGAATGACCCGGATGAACGGGTCGGCCTGGATGGGGGAAGCATCCGGGGTGTTATATGGCCGGTGCATCCGGAACGGATTTTTCACACCGACAAAGTGATCCCACAGTATGGAAATCAAATGCTGTTTTTGGCCCGGCCCGTTCTTTTCCGGCTCTGTCGGCATTTGGCCCGCCATTGACCCCCAGGGCAGCGATGCATAGAAAACAGGCCCTTTGCCATGAAAGAAATGCACGGTTTGAACGGCTGTTTTTTGGCTGTCTTTTATCATATCCGTTCCTGTCTTTTTTTGATCTCCAATCTTCCATACCCCTTCAGGATCAGTCTGAAATCCATTTCATCTGCAACCCGGAGATCTGCATCAGGGTTTCGCCCTGGTCATCAAGCCCCCGGGTGTCCCAGGTGAGGACTTCGTCGGTTTGTGCCCGCAACCGGGCTTCCAGCATTATTTTTTCCCCTGTCCCGACTTTTCTGAAACACCGCATCTCCCCGAGTTCCAAAGGAATCATGGACCGGGGCTCTGAGGGGTCTGTGACAGCAATATGACAGCACACCAGCTGCAGAAGGGCCTCGAAAAGGTAGGGGGAATACTGGTATTTTGCGTTCACAAGATCTGCAAAGTCACAGGTTTCCGGATAGATGGTCCGGCCCCGTATGACGCCCGGGCCTGTGCCGTCAAGAAATTCGATCACCCGGTACCGGCCGCCGAGACCACTGCGGTCTTTGTACCATTTCAGCACTTTTTTACGATTCATGGGTTGGGTTCTCAGCTCGTCCGAACGGATGGGAAAATCCTGAAACCCTTGTCCAGGTGTTTCTCCTCCACCGTCAAGCATCACCTGGCTGCTGCATTGCAGGGCAAAGTGGTCCATCAATCTCCCGGTCGGGGAGATCTCCTGTGCCGACAGGGTCGTGTCGCACAACACCTCTTTAAGGCGGTCACCCGTCCTGCAGCAGGAAATCCGGGCAGGACGCGGAACCCCGGGCCGGCATTCGATCATGTCCATGAGCCGGACGTTTCGGACCCCTGTCACCTGAAGGTGGGGATACAGTATCCGGGCCGCTTCCATAAAAGTCTCTATGGCCATGGTGGCGGATACGATGGGATGCTTGATGAACTTGAAAGGCCGGTGATCCATGATCCAGAGATCTTTTTCCAGGGAAAAGGACCGGCAGGCTTCCAGTTTTTCCTGCCCAAGGTCCAGGGTTGAAATTTTTTCGATCATGGGAAAGTCTCCGGGCGCAAAGGACAGGAGGCCGGAATCCAGATCTCCAAAGGGTTTGGTCCGGGTCCTGTCATTGAGCATTACCGTGTTCACAGACGGCAGTTTTTTCATGAACATCACCCAATGATCTTCTGCCGGGGCGATAAAGAGTTCCCGGCAGAAAAGTCCTGCCAGTTCATTCACATGAATGTATCCAACCCCTTTTTGCTTCAGCAGTGCCTGGATTTCCGGATCATCCGCCATGCCCGCTCCCTCGACAGGGGGAAGCATCAGAGCTTTGAACCGGACCGCCTTGTTTTCTTTGCCCAGGTGTCTGAGCAATGCTGCCATCATCCGGTTGGCGGCAGCGTAATTGGCCTGTCCGGGATTTCCCTGGATGGCGGCGGCCGAGGAAAGGCCCACAAAAAACTTCAACCCGGCATTTTGGGCCGATAAGAACAGATGCCAGGCACCTGAGAATTTGATATCCGTGACCGTGGAAAAATCATCCATGGTCATGCGGCTTACAGGGCCGTCCCTGAGGATCCCGGCACTGTGGATGATCCCGTCGATTCTGCCGTAACAATGGATCACCTCTGCCAGGACAGCCTGAACCGCCTCGGGATCGGTCACATCACAGGTGTGTAAGCCTCAATTCCTGCGGCGTGCAAATCCACCAGGGTCTGCGCGCAATTTCAGCGCCACGGAATCCATCGAACCGCCCCGGGCTGACATTCCCCAAGGTTCTGCCGGATCCATTTTCCAGCGGATAATTGCGTGTTCTCCCCAGCAGGATCAGGCGGGGGCATGAAAGCGCCAGGCGAGCCAGGTGGGCTGATCCCGGCACCCCCGGCGCCCGATGACGACAACGTCTCGGGGCATAGATTCAGATGGGATGAATCCTTGAAAACCGAGCGGGGCCAAATGTCCTTCCGAGGTAAGGATTTTCCATCACGATGTATCATTTCCACCGGCGCATCCTCGATCCAAAGCATGGTGCGTGGCTTTTTTGAAGATGGGTATTTTCTGGATTTCCAGTGTGCGGAACTGGACGGACGTAGCGTATTCCCGGGCAGCGCTCAAAAACATCGAGCATCCCCTCCGCCAGTAATTGAACCGGGGGTGTGCCAATATCTAACAGAATAAATCAGTACAATGAATTTTTTGGATGAGATGTAAAAATGTGCTAAAAGGAGAAAGAATCCTTTAAGAAGCTGAGAAACATCTGTCATGCTGCTTGACCGGATGGTTCCTTTTCAGCCAGGGTGATGACCATCCCGAAACGAAACAGGGTTCAGTTGTATCCGCGGCCCGCAATGTGCCGTTTCAGTCCCGGATGCTCCCGTGCCCCGCCAGCCGGAATCCAGAGATTTCTTCATGAATCCACATTGGAAGCAGAAGGTCACCTCGTAATCGGTCGGAGAATATCCCCTGCATGTTCGGCCACTTTGTCTTCCCGTCAGGGAGGAGGGAAGGACGGATTCTCGGACTTAATTCCAGGAACCGCATTCTCAAATTTTAGCGTTGCGTGATCAAATGCGAGCCGCTTCAGTGGTGCCTCATCCGTTGAGGCCTTTGTCACATTTATCAGCACCGGGTTCAAGTCCAGGGCCTCAGCCGCCGGATGCAGGCTACTGCCCTGCTTTCCGGCGGTTAATCGAGAATCTCTTCGGCAATGTCTTTTACAGTCCGGACATCCGATAAAATCTTCCAGTTCAATGGTGATGTTGAACTGGCGTTCACCGCATCCATGATGATGGGAAGACGGCTGGACCGGATGGAGAGATCTTTTCTCAGGTCCATGTCGGAGCTGGATTTCGTCTCCGGTTGAACCCTGTCGCGTCCATGATTTGAATCAGTTTCTCCATGAGCTCGTCACGCTCAGATGGGTCAGCAGATCCGGGTGCGACGGGTTCCCGGAATTCAGGTTGGCTCAAACCCGCTGAACGTGGATTTCATGACACTTGACAGATCACCTGGCGTTCCTTGAGATGGCCTTGTGCTAAAGTCGGGCCAGTGCGGCTGAGGTCAATGCCTCTGAAGAGCGAACACAGGTCTGGATGCCTGGATGATCCGGGAAGCGTGCAATGGATTGCTCAATACCTCCCCGGTCCCACCTCAACAAAAAGCCTGGCCCCGTGGGTATTCCAAAGGAACCGGGCATTGTCCATCCAATGGACCGTGGATTCCAGGTGCGCCATGAGGATTTTTTTGATCTCATGGGGATCTGCGGGATAGGGTTTCCGGGTCGTGTTGGAGATGACCGGAATCTGCGGGGGATGAAATGCAATGCCGGCAATGTATGCGGCAAGTTCATCATGGATGACCTGCATGGCCGGCGAGTGAAAGGCCATGCTGACGCGCAGAAGGGTGGTCCGGTGGCCCATTTCCTTTAAATTTTTGCAAAAACTTCTGATGGCGCCGGTGCTGCCGCTTAAAACAGTCTGAAGGGGTGAATTGATATTGCCGATGTGGATATCATTGTCATCTTTGATCATTTTGTTTAAAAGGTCCAGGGGCGCATCCGTGGCGGCCATGACACCGGGATCGATGTTGGCGGCAGCCGCCTTGTCCATGCACAGGGCCCGCTTGTTTACGATGCGAAACCCGTCTTCAAAGGAATAGACACCGGCCAGGCACAAGGCGGTCAATTCGCCCAGACTGTGACCGGCCATGGCCACAGGACGGATGCCAAGCGCAATGAGATATCGGGCCATGGCATTTTCCAGGGCAAACATGGCGGGCTGCTGCCAGCGGGTTTTCTGAAGGTTTTTTTCCTGATCATGGAACATCAGGTGAAGCAGGTCAAAGTCAGCAACAGCAGCGGCCCGGTCCATCCATTCTTTGATAACGGGAAATGAGGTATACAGTTTTTGTCCCATTCCGCCGTATTGGGCGCCCTGTCCGGGGAAAACCAGGGCAAGGGGCGGCGCAACCTTCGGGACCCGGGGCGCCCGTACTTCTGATATTTTTTGCATCCCGGGTGAGACCATGACCGTATCTGTTTCGTCCATGGCCTGCTCCACCTGTACCACATAATTGGAACCGCCGAACCCGAAAGCATTGACTTCCATTCTTCTGGGTTCGCCGTTGCGGTTCTTCCAATCCAGCGGTGCAGAAGAGACAATAAGACCGGAGTTTTCCAGATTGATTTCCGGGTCCGGATGCCTGTAATTGAGGGTGGGCGGGAAAATTCCCGCTTTCATGGCCATCACGCCTCGTATGAGACCGCCGATCCCCGAGGCCCCCAGTGTATGACCGATCTGGGATTTGAATGCCGTGAGTACGGTACGCCTGGCGGAATGATAGAATCCTTTCAGGGCAAGGACTTCTTCCAGGTCCCCCTGTCTTGTGCTGGTGGCATGGCATTCCACCATGTCCACGGCATCAGGCCCATAGGATGTCCCCTTAAAAGAGGCGCGAATCGCCATCTGCTGGGAAACTCTGGAGGATTCCACCATCCCAAAAGGGTTGTTGCTGGCGCCCATGCCGGTCACAAAGGCGTGAACAAGGGCCCCTCTTGCCCGGGCGACGCTTTCCCGCTCAATCACAATCATTGCGCCGCCTTCACCCAGGACCATGCCGTCTCTGTGGGCATCAAACGGGCAGGAGGTCTCCCGGGCCGGCCTTTCCCTTCCGGACAGCCCGTAAAGAGCGCCCAGGGCGGAAAATTCCAGGAAATGCAGATGGCTGAGCGTATCTTCGCCCCCGCCCACGATCGCTGCGTCGATGATGCCGTTCTGGATCATCTGGATGGCGCTGTAAAGTGCCACCAGTGAGGTGGCACAGGCGGCGGACACGGCATGGCTGGGCCCCATGAACCCGTACTTTTTACAGATAAAACCGGCGGCGGCACAGTTGAGCCGGCCTAAAAGCGTGGTGTCGTCCAGGGCCGTGCGGCCGGACTTGATTGCCTGTTCAATGGCCTGGACCTGGTCCGGTGTGAGGTCAACCGCCTTTTTGATGCCGGCCATGATGTCGTGAACATATGCCCGGATAATGATATCGGGAAGCGTACTTGCCGCCTCTCCCGAGTTCTGGGAGACGAGGACGGCGATCCTTTCCCGGGGGATATCTGATGTCAGAATGCCGGATGCCCGGATGGCCCTGTCCGCAAGCCACATGGAAATCCGTGTGGCCTGGGTCATGGTCCTGAAATCATGGGGAGGAATCCCCAGTTCAGTGCGGTCGATGGGAAAATCCAGAAAAGCCCCCACCCGGCAATAGGTCTTGTCCGGCATAAGGGGCTTAGGGTCATAATACAGTGAATGATCCCAGCGTGACGGCGGCACTTTTGTGATACCGCTCTTCATGTCCAGACTGGCCGCCCAGACTTGTTCCGGGCTTTTGCCTAAGGTGTTCACAATGCCCATGCCTGTGATGGCAATTCTTTCATGAACCTCCCGGTTGGGTGTGAAACGCTTT
>JAGYOW010000061.1 GCA_018399285.1 Desulfotignum sp. | reverse complement strand
AGGATTTTTACAGGCTGCCCGTTACATGTAACGAGCAGCAAACGACACAGAAGTGCCGGTTACGCCAGAGGTAGTTTGATGGTGAACCGGGTCCATTCGCCGTATTGAGATTCCACGGTGATGTCGCCGTCATGATCCTGAATGAATCCATAACACACCGAAAGCCCTAAGCCCACCCCTTTGACACTGTCGGTCTTGGTGGTGAAAAAAGAATCAAACACCTTTTCCAGGTGTTCGGGCTTGATGCCGGTGCCGGTATCTTCCACAATGATATAAACCATGTTGCCGTTGGGCCGGGTGGAAAGCGTCAGGATGCCGCCGTCGGGCATGGCATACATGGCATTGGAAAACAGGTTGATGAACACCTGGCGCAGCTGATCCCGGGAAGCCATGATGATGCCCGGATCCGGGGTCAGATCCAGTTTAACTTTGATGGAGTTTTCCCGGAACCGTTTGTCATAGAGTACCATAAGCTCGTCGATCACAGAGTTGATATCCAGTTCGGCCCGTTCGGTTTCATCCGGCCGGGAAAATGACAGCATTTTTTTGAGCATATCCGCCAGGCGCACGGTTTCGGATAAAGACATATCCAGAAGCCGTCGCCGCTTGTTGGAAGGCGGGATCTCGGTTTTCAACAGTTCCAGGGTATTCATGATCCCGAACAAAGGGTTGTTCAGTTCATGGGCGATCTGGGAGGTGAGCCGGCCCATGGCAGCCAGTTTTTCCGACTGGAGCAGGTGCTGCCGGGCCTCGGCCAGCTCCCGTTCGGTCTTGAGACGCTCTCTCAAGTCCATGAACAGAGCCACGGTGGCGGTTTCTTTTCTGCTGTCATCATAGAGAAACGACGCGGACAGGTTGCCCTCCAGCCGGACCCCGTCCCGGCGCTCAAAGGTCAGCGGATAAGAGGTCAGCCGGCCCACCCCGCCATATTCCGAATCCCGCATCATCCGGGTCACTTCCGCCGCCACTTCCCTGGAATAGATCTGCTGGACCGTCATGTTGTCCACCACTTCATCGGCAGACAGTCCGAACAAAGTTTCCGCTCCCCGGTTCCACAGCATGATCCGGCCGGTCATGTCCATGGCCATGATGGCATTGGGAGAACAGGAAATGATATTATCCAGAAAATCGTGGGCTTCCCGGATTTTGTTTTCGCTTTTCTTGCGCTCGGTGACATCCACCACGATGCCTTCATACCCCAGGACCTCACCAGTGGTGCCGTACCGGACATGAGAGGTCAGCAGAATGTCGATGAGATGCCCGTCCCGACGCCGCCACTGAAGTTCGTAATCCACCACCCGCCCTTTTTTCTCGATGATCCGCTGATATCTTTCCCGGTCCCCGGGTGTCAGATACACATCCCGGGCCAGGTCCAGGGCCAGAAACTCTTCCTTATCCTGGTATCCCAGTATCCTGAGCAGCGCCGGGTTCACATCCAGAAACCGCCCCTGTTTGCTGGAAATGAACACCCCGCACCCGGCATGGGTGAACAGGCGCTGATAACTTTCTTCAGAGGATTTGAGCCGGGCCGCCTGTTCCTTTCGTCGGGTGATGTCCCGGTATATGGATAGTTTGGACCGGGTCCCGTCCCGGTTGGTCACGGGAATTTCAGACAAAGCAAAGTTTTTTTTCACCGATTCCAGATAAATTTCCGAATGCCGGGTTTCTTTTTTTTCGAAAATCTCCCGGTAATTACACCAGTCACAGGGGTTCTCATAATTAAGCAGCACCTTGTGGCATTTTTTCCCCACCCCGTCTCCGAACAGGTCTTTCATGAACCGGTTCATATACTCCACTGTAAACTCTTCGCTCACAATATAGATACCGTCTTCGAACGCATCCAGTGCGTCCAGCAGCCGCGGGGTGTGGTCACTCATACCGGGTCTCCTTGTTTTAAAGGATTTCGAAGATTTTTCACAGTATCGCCCGGGATCTCATTTGTCAATATCGACACCATCAAGATATCCATGATATACTTGTGCGGCATAATTTCTAAAAAATCAGCAGGAGGCACGCACCGTGAAAACCGAAAAAGAGATCAAAAAAAGGCTGGCGGAACTGGAGATACTGATTAAAGACACCAAAGCCCGGCTGCCGGCCCATTCGGTCAAACCACCGGTGATGATGGATCTTCTGGCGTATGAAGATGAATACGATGACTTGATGAAACAGCTGGCGGATCTGAAAAACGACTAAGGTGATCGTCATGGACATCTTTGGCCGGAATGATCCCGAAAAGCAGCCATTGTTAAAATATTAAGTCGGCGCCCTGCCCGCTCAGATTCCAAATCCTTTATAAGGAAATATTCAGGATACCTGGCATTCCATTTCCAGATGAATAGACATTTATTCTATAAATTAAATTCAGGTTTTTTTTAAACACCCCTTGACTTTTCTCGATTTAAAGCGGTTCAATAAAAACCCACAGTTTTCCCCCGCAAACATCTCCACCTTTGGTACCTAAATCATCAGTGAGGTCGATTTCAAGGATCTGAGGCTTTTGGGTGATCAATGTACAGCGTAAAGCAGCGCTGCGCGCCTGACTTTCGCCGCAACCGCCCCCTATCGATCCGTAAATGGTGCCATCCATACATATGATCATTTTTGCCCCGGTCCCCCTCGGTGTGGAACCCGCTGTTTCGATAATCGTGGCAAGGCAAACTGTTATTTCCCTTTCCTTTAGCTCCATTACTTTTTTAAAAATTTCCAGATCATTCATAAATCAATTCCTACCGCATTCCTCAGCGCCCGAGCCTGAACAGAACCTTTTCTGCGAACACACACCAGTTCGGATACAATCGACAGTGCAATCTCTTCGGGCGACTCAGCCCCGATGGGAAGTCCGATGGGTGTAAAAACATCATTTATCCTCGCCTGGGAATACCCTTTTTCCGCCAGCATTTCAAGAACAAAACGCACTCGCCTACGGCTTCCAATAAGACCGACATATATGGTTTTCTTTTTTAGTATTTCGATTAAACAATCAGCATCGTGCTCATGCCCCCGGGTAATCACAACGACATATGTGTTAGAACTGAAATGGTAATCACGCAAAGCCGCAGTAAAATCTTCAGCAATGATTTTGCAATTTGGAAAACGAGAAGGGCTGGCAAAATCGGGTCGGTCGTCGATGACCACCACCCGGAACTTCAGTGGCTGGGCAAACCGGGCTAAAGGGATGGCGATGTGACCGGCACCACACAGGATTAACTGGGCATCAGGGGAGAGAATGTTCAGAAAAAATTTAACCCCGGCTTCAATTTCAGCCACCTGGCTTTTATTTTCCTTGAATGCCTTTTGAGCCAGGCCAGCCAAATCTGAATCCAGTTGCGTTGATCCGAGAGAACCCACTATGGCAGCATTATCGTATACAATTGCTTTTTGACCGGGACGGACATCTGAGATGTTTGAGGTCAGGACAGTTGCCAGACAGAAGGTTTTTTCCTTTTTTAAAAGCTCAACAATTCGAACATGAATATCCATAAGACACCAAATTAATCATAATTTCTGGGTTGACATTTCATAAACGATTATTTTTCACGTCGATAATATCGTATTAGGCCTGTTGAGTAAACACCGAGGACTGTTTATACACGTAAAGTCTTTATTAATCCATAAGATTGAACACGTTCCAGTACTTACGAAATAAACTGGGACGGGAAAAAGCCAAAACTTGTCATGATATAGCATGCCTGTTCTCCGTATCTTTTTATGTTTTATATTTTAAGCCCCCATTTTCATTACCAGAGCCGCTCCAGTGTCTCCGGCAGCACACCCGGTAAACAGCATATATCCACCGCCCTTGTCGGCAAGTTCCTCAATACCTTCGACGATCAAGCGCCCAGCCGTAGGTCCCTGGGGATGGCCGAAGATGAGAGAAGACCCGAAGTTGTTAAAACTGTTCACATCAATGCCCATCTGGCGGGCCAGATAGATATCATTGGCAGCAAAGGGGTTATGGGTTTTGATCACTTTAACGTCTTTGATAGAGATGCCAGCCCGGTCCAGGGCCATCTGGGCCGCAGGGACCACAGCCATGGCCATGAACCCTTTTTTTGCCCGGGAAAATCCATAGGAAACAATTTGTGCATCCCTGGAGGAATCCTGGCTCAGTTTTGAGGCTTTTTCTTTTGTGGTGACAATGAGACCGCAATTGCCGTCTGCCGGATGAGTCTGTGCGCCAAAGGTGTGGGCGCCGTTGGGCAGTACCGGCTTTAAATTTTCAAGACCCTGCCGGGTGGTCTGAACCACACCTTCATCTGCTGCCACCTGGATGGTTTTCTTTTTGGATACGGTGATATTGACCGGTACCATATATTTTTTCTGGAATTTCCTGTCATTGGCAAGACTGTCCATGTACTGGTCATACCTTCTGAGGGCCACATCGTCACATTCTTCTCTTGTTACCCCGCTCTCTTTGGCCACATTTTCAGCGGTCTGGATCATGGCATTTTTTGCCCATGGATCATTGTTGAAATTGTCCATCATCCAGTTTTCTGAAATGACTTGCCCGCCCGGGCCCTTGGGATTGGGCCAGATGGTGTGGGGACCGTTGGAACATCGATCCGTCATCAGGGCAAAGGCGGTCTGATAGGTCCCTGTTTCAATTCCGGTAGCAGCCTGGAAGATGCATGTGGTAGAGGTGGAACAGGCCTGGCTGATCATTACTCCAGGAATATTTTGAGCACCGATCAAGGCAGAGGCCCATGGCCCGCCGTAAAACATATGAGGCTGTCCGACCGTGGTTCCAAGGATGAAGTAATCAAAGATATCAGGGCTGATATCCTTTGTTTCAAGCCATTTTTCCGCTGTCTGGGATCCCAGGACAATGGAATTCTCATTTGCCAGACTGCCCTGCCATTTGGAAAAAGGGCTGGAATAGTACCCGCTGTAAGGGATAAACGCTTTTGTCAACATGATTCTATTTTCCTAAAGTTATCATATGATGGTCTGCTTTGACCTGTTATTCATTCAATGATTATACTGCATTAAAATAGCTTCCAGCACACTGCCGCCAATAGCCCGTGCTTTTTCCGATACGGTGGTGCAATAGACTGGATTCCCCCGGGGATCAATATCCCCGATTTTAAGCTGGTTGGTCACCCGGGTATGATTTCGTATCCTTCCCCTTAAGACCCCGTCTATCCGGGAGATGACCGGCTGAGTGTCAACCTGTCCGATCACATCGTTTTTTTTCACCAGGGTGCCAATGGGCAGAGATGACGTGAACACACCGGGACACGGTGCCCGAAGAACCCTTTCAATGGTGTATCCGCCGATATTGCCGGGGACACCGGTGTTGGGTTCGGGACAACCTTTTAACATCACCCGCCCCAGATTATGGCCCCGGTTGGTTTCGATGACTATATGCACATCTTTGCCTGCCTCAAATCCAGGGCCAAGGCCAATGACCAGTGGCGCTTCTGAACGATGGGTGCCCAGATTTTTTTTGGCAATAATGGCATCAATTACCACATGGGGGTGAATGGCCTTGATGGCATTCCAATCCGGGTCTACCATGACTGGGATACATCGGGTCTCCCAGGCAGAAGAAATGTCTTTGATATCTGAACATTTTTTTGCCCTAACCCCTTCCACCATAATCTGTTCATCATATACGGCTTCGCAGAAACTGACCTGCCGTCTCACAGCCACGGGTTTTGGGACTTCCATCATGAAAATATGGTTTAAATTTGCCATAAAAAGACGGCAGGCAATACCGGTGGCCATTTCTCCGGCACCTTTGATGGCAATGACAAGGTCTTTGATCGGTATTGTCATATCATGGGGGCTATTGGGTAATCTTGATTCAGTCATAGGGATGTCCTTTTTCATTTATCTACCGAACGAACAGACAGGGTAATGGCAGACCTTGCAGTTCATGCACAATCCCCCATGTCCCATGGCGGCAATGTCATCACCGCAGATGGTTTCTCCTGCCAAAATTCTTGGGAAAATAAGGTCAAACACGGTCTGTTGATAGTAAAAGACACAGGCCGGCAGGCTGATGACAGGGATGGTATCCAAACGTGAGACCATGAGCATGGCACCGGGAAGAACAGGGCTGCCGTAAAATGTCACCTTGGCTCCGGCCTGGATAACCCCCTGGCGGGTGACATCATCCGGGTCAACCGATAGTCCTCCCGTGGTGATGATCAGGTCACACCCAAGTTGTTTTAACTCCAGAACAGCATTGGAAATGGCAAAGATGTCATCGGGAACCAGGATCTTTTTAATCAGTGTGCATCCGGCATCGGTTATTTTTTTGCCCACGGACGGACCAAAATCATCAGTGATCAGACCATTAAATACTTCAGATCCCGTTATTACGGCCCCCACTTTCAAGGGGGAATAAGGCTTGACAGACACAATTGGGTTATTTTTTTTTGTCAACGCTTCAAGTGCCTGGATATTTTTTGTGGGAATAGTCAAAGGGATAATCCGCGTGGCAGCTACGATCTCTCCCTTTTTACAGGGAAAATTGTTTTTCAATGTGGCCACAATAATACGGCCCATCTTATTAATCTTGAGCAATGCCTCAATATTAATTTTTAACAGACCCGGATGCTGGGTGATCAGATTGATTTTACCTTCCTTAGGGTCTGAGAAGTCAAGGGTTTGATCTGAAATAGCCCTTGCTATCCTCCTGGCAGCATCGTTTTCATGGAGCTGGTCGTCTCCAAGTTCGAGGACGTATAAATACTGCTTGCCGATCCTTAACAGTTCCGCTATGTCCTCTTTTTGTACAAGATGTCCCTTTTTAAAAGCCACTCCTTTGAATTGTCCCCTGGTTATCCGCGTCATGTCATGGGCGAGAACCGTTCCTATCGCATCTTCAACTTTGATTTTCTTCATTTACATACGTCCCGTCAAGTATTTCGGTCAGAACCCCGCAGGTTTCATTGGGCGGCATGAGAAACGCATACCGGTTCCCAAACAATTCTCTTGGCGTATTGTCAATCAGTTTTTTTCCTTTATCTTTTAATTCTTTTAATCCTTTTTCAACATCATCCACCCGATAGGAGATCAAAAAAACCCCTTCCCCTTTTTTTTCAATGAAGCGTGCCACGTCTCCGTCAGAAGATGTGGATTCCATCAATTCAAGAGCAAGATCTCCCAGATAATACCGGGCCACTTTTATTTTTTCGCTTTCCGCCACATATTCCTGGGCCAGTTCAAGGCCGAGGGTATCTTCATATATTTTTTTGGCCTGTTCAAGATTTTTAACGGCAAGGCAGATATGATCAATCAACGTGGCTTTCATTTTGGCTCCTTGTTTTTGGGCTGTTTTTTTTAATAGCGGCCAGGATCTTGTCCGGCGTCAGGGGAAAACTGTCCATATACACCCCGATGGCATTGGAAACCGCACCGGCATAAGCCTGGGCCGCAGACATGGCAATGGACATGCCGGCTTCCTTGGCACCATAGGGCCCCTTAGGTTCAATGGACTCCACGATGATGGTATCGATGTTGGGCATATCACAGGCCAGGGGCAGTTTATAATCCAGCATGGTGGGATTCAGGCATCTGCCGTCTTTCCATTCATGGTATTCAGTGAGCATGCCGCCCTGGCCGCCCATGGCAATGGATCCTTCAAACTGGCCTTCCAGCACAAGGGGATTCAATGCTTTTCCCACATCCTGGCAAGCCGTGGCATTGAGTACTTCCACCTGTCCAGTGTCAGGGTCCACCTTGACCTCCACAATGGTAGTACCAAATGAAAAGGCTTCACACATCTGGCCGTAGGGATTGGAGACCCATTCCCGTTTCATGTCCACCTTGGGCCAGTACCCACCTTCGGCATTGACAGAGTTAAAATTCGTCAGACTGATTCTTACCACTTTTTTAATGGGGATGGATTTTTCAGGATTATCTTTAACAAAAATCAGACGATTTTTGGCAGCAAGCGTATCCGCTTTAACTTTTAATACCTTGGCAGCCACCTCAAAAAGTTTTTTTCGGCAGTTTGCCGCTGCGATCTGGACAGCCTGCCCCCCCACAAAGGTGGATACCTGGGAATAGGACCCCGGATCCGAAGAGGTGGTCTCAGTGTCGGCTGACACCAGGTGAATATCTTCGGGAAGCAGCCCCAGTTCTTCAGCAGCAATCTGGACCAGCATATTGTCATTTCCCTGGCCATTATCCACTACTCCGGACATCACGGTTGCCTCTCCATCCTCATTGAATTTGATGAAACTCTGGGAACCACCGCGGATGCCCATGGGAAATCCGACCTGCACCGCATTTGTGCCGATCCCTATGCCGTGAAAAGGGGGAAGCTTGCCCCATTTATCTTTAAAACCCGATGTCTCAACGGCCTTGTGAATGGTTTCATTCATGGCACAGGAGCCGACCCTTGACTTTGTGTTGGTATACTCTCCTGGTTTCCGGACGTTCCTTAACCGAATTTCTACAGGATCAATCCCAAGATGCTCGGCAATCATATCCAGTTGCGTGTCAAGACCTGCCGCAAAACAACGCCCATGGGTCCGAATCATTCCCCTGATGGGTTTGTTGGTATAGATGCTGTAACCATTATACCGTACACTTTCCATTCGATACACCTGTTCCATTGAGAGAAACGGGACGCTTACCGCTATCGGTCCGGTGCTGATATATGCACCGCCGTCCAGATAGCAAGTGGTTTCCCGGGCCAGAACCCGTCCCTCTTTGTCTACCCCGGTTTTATGGGTGGTGATCATGGCATGTCCCTGGCGGGTGGCAATGGAATTTTCTTCCCTTGTGAACTCTATTTTGACGGGTTTGTCCGCTTTTTTGGCCAGCAGGGCACAGATATAGTCAGCCGGACAGATTTCAGATCGACCGCCGAATGCACCGCCAATGGCTATCTTTCGAACTTTTACTTGGTGAAGCGGGATTTTGAATGCATTGGAAAGGGGTTTTGAAGCATTGCAGGGACTGGCCATTGGGACACCGATTTCAGGCACCCGTCATAATCAATCTGGCTGCCAGCAAATCCGCCGATATAATCCGGAATTCCGGAATCCTCCGGTGCCACAAATGTATCTTCCCTGACGTAGTGGGCTTTCTTAAAGTTTTCATCCACTTCACCGGTCTCAATGTTGATATGGACATTTATGTTATCGGGAAAATCTTCATGGATGGGTTCAGTTTGGGATGCCATGGCCTCCATGGATTCAAACACCGCCGGCAGTTCCTCGTATTCAACCTCAATGAGATCCAGTGCTTTTAATGCGGTCTCTTCATCCACAGCAGCCACACCGGCGACTTCATCTCCGATGTATCGTGCCTTTTCCATTTGAATGAACTGCTGATCCCGTGTATAGGAAAAAACACCCCACTTAACCCCTTCGGTGTCTTTACCGGTTACCACTGATTTAACACCGGGAAGTGCTTCAGCCTTTGATGTATCAATACTTAAAATTCGGGCGTGGGCATAGGGACTTCGTTTGATTTTGCCAACCAGCATGCCCGGTAATTTCAGATCTGCGGTAAACTTTGCCTTTCCCATAACCTTGGCCCTGGAATCAATCCTGGGCATTCGTTTTCCGATGATGGCGTAATCAGACATCTCTTACTCCTTTTTCGTTACTGCCCTGTTTTACAATCCGGACAAAGGTTATCTGGACTGCCGGCATGGCAGACGGCACCAACAATTTTTGCATACCCCGTGCACCGGCAGATGTTACCGGCAAGGGCTTTTCGCACAGTTTTCTCATCGGGTTTTGGATTGTTTTTCAACAATGCATCGGCTGAAATAAGCATACCCGGGGTGCAAAAACCACACTGGACGGCACCATGGTTGATAAATGATTCCTGAAGCGCTGATAATTGGTCCCCGTTTGCCAGTCCTTCTACTGTTTTAATGCGGCACCCGTCAGCTTCCAATGCCAGGGTCAGGCAGGATCGAACCGGTTTGCCGTCCATTTGAATCGTGCAGGAACCGCACACGCCTTCCCCGCAGCTCTCTTTTGATCCGGTCAGATCAAATTTTTCCCGTAATACTTCCAAAAGGGTATCATTCGGTGCCACACTGACCTCACGAAGTTTGTCATTTATCGTTAATGTGATCTCTATTTTTTCCATTTTATAACTCCATCCTTCACTTGATTATCTGTCTGCAGCCTGAGCAGCTTCTTTAAGGGCCCGGAACACCATCGGGGACACCATGGCACACCGGTATTCAAGGGTGCCTCCCACATTGTGAACGGCAAAGGTTGCCGCAGAATTCATTGAACTGTCTGCTACCGCTTGAAACGCAGCAATATCGGTGAATTTTTTCCCTTTTAACCCGGCGGATTCTCCGGCAAAGAATAAGGGCGATCGACCCATGGCACCCACAACGATTCTGGCCCCTTCTATTTCATCTTTTTGGGTAAGGGACGGTGTTAACAGGACTCCGGCACAGACAATGGGATAATCAATGGCAGACCGAAAGGCCAGTCGATGATAAGCACTTTGCCCTCCCTGGACAGGGATAAAAATTTCCTTCAAAAGCTCATGGGGCTCCATGGCAAAGGGCATGATGCCATCCGTGGTATAAAAATTTTCAAGATCAACGGTTCTTTCGTGGCCAGCACTTGCCAGGGTGATTTTTGCACCTAAGGCCATCAGGGCTGTGGCACCGTCTGACTGGCAGGTGGAGTTGCATCTGTCAGATTCATCCCGGGCATAACAGATTTTTCCACCATCTTTGTGGCAGGCCTGGCGCCCGGATCGGTGGAACTTTGACTGGTTGTAGTGATGGCATCGGTTGTCCTGGAGGATGTTGCCGCCAATAGTACCCCGGTAATGCTGGAGGGTGACGGCACCGATTTTTTCGCATGCCTGACTCAGGGCGCTGGCCTGGATTTGAATCAGGTCCGATGAAATAATATCTGCCAGAGGGGTTCCGGCACCGATTTTAATCCCCTCGTCGTCTTTTTTAATATAGGACAATTCATTCAATGCTTTGAGGCTGATGAGAACCTTTGGTTTTAAAAGGCCTTTTTTCATCCTGACCAGAAGATCTGTTCCCCCGGCCAGGATTTTTGCATCTTCTTTGTGGGTGGCTAAAAGCGCCAGCGCCTCCTCAAGAGTATCAGGTCCTGAATACTCAAATCTGGGTAACCGCACGGTTTTTTCTCCTTCTATGTAACTTTCGTTATTGGCGTATTGTACCGATAAGCCAA